>JADCLI010000023.1 GCA_016803235.1 Pimelobacter simplex | reverse complement strand
AAGCTCATGGGGGCGGTCCTACCCGGTCGGGCGGTCGCTCAACCGAGCCCGAAGACGACACTCCCGTCCGCGAGCACGTCGTACACCTCGGTGCCCTCGCTGACGTGGGCCTCGTCGGTGCCGAGCGCGACGGCGACCTTGTTGGCGGCATTGCGCAGCAGGTCGAGGACCAGCTCGACCTGCTCGGCCGGTGAGTAGTGGGCACGCACCTGCGCGACCAGGGCGGGACCGAGCCCGGCGGGGTCCCAGACCAGGGCGTCGACCACCGCCAGCCCGGTGCGGTGCCGTGTGGACAGGCTGCTGTCGGCGTAGTCGTCGATCTCGTCGTAGAGCGCTTCGGCGGCGCCGGCCTCGAGCGCCGAGCGGCTGCGCAGCGACGTGCAGATCCGGCAGTTGTGCTGGCGGGCCTGACGCAGGCGGAGCACCTCGGTGGTGACCGGGTCGAGGACGCGGAGCCGGGCGATCGCCCGCCACAGCTCGTCGAGCACCGGCCACGGGTCCACGACCTCGCCGGTCGCTCCCGGCCAGTCGGCGCCGTCGCCGAACAGCTGGTCGAGCGCCCGACGTGCGCGGGGCGCCCAGTCGGCGACGTACAACCGGCCGGCGAAGGTGCGGGTCCGCGGGCCCAGCGCGGCGACCAGGGCCCCGCGCTGCTCGGCACTGATCATCGAGACGTCGACCGCGAACTGCTCGGCGAAGCCGACGACCTCCTCCGGCTCGCCGGCGACCAGGGCGTCGATGGGGACGACGGGCAGCCGGGCGAGCAGGTCGGCGACCTCCGGGGCGTGGGTACGAAGCACGGCGCCAGCACAACACTGGACCGGGGCGCGCGGGACGCGGGTTCCGGTGACCGGGAGCGCGGCGCGGCCAGCGGTCAGCGGTCAGCGGTCAGCGCAGCACCATGACGAACACGTCGTAGTCGCCGGCCGCTCCGGGCGTCACCGCCGCCGACGACCCGAACACCAGGACCGAGCCGTCACCCGAGAGCTGGTCCTCCCCGCTTGCGCCGGCGCCGGCCCGAGTGAGCAAGGTGCTCGTGCCCGTGGCCCGCTCCCACACCACGATGTCGGCCTGGCCGGCGTTGGTGTCGCCCGGGAGCACGTTCTTCGTCCCCATCGAGACGAACCGGGCGTCGTCGGAGAGCGTGCCACCCGGATTGCCGGCGGCCCCGTACGGCCCGGCGAGGACGAAGCTGTCCGATGCCGTGCGGAGGTAGGTGTCGCGTGCGCCGTTCAGATCGGCCAGGGACAGCGCGGCGTCGGTGGTGAAGGCCAGCACGTCGCCGCTGCCGCTCAGGGAGGGGCTGTCGGCGTCGACGTCGGGAGTGAGGTTGGTCCGAGTGGAGATCGCGCCGGACGGGGCGATCTCCCAGGCGAAGATCGCGGAGCCGTCGACGTCACCGGGGTCGAGGTCGGCGTCGCTGCTCTGGAAGGCGACGCGACTGCCGTCGGCGCTCAGGTCGAGGCCGAAGACGTTGGCGTCGGACCAGCCGAGGAAGGTCCGGTCGAGAGCCCGGCTGATGTCGCCGCGTGTGCGGACGTAGGCGTGCCGCACGGTGTGGTCGGGCGGCGGCGAGGTCGACACGAGATCGATGGCGGTCGAGGTGAAGGCGACCACGCGGCCGTCGTCGCTCATGTCGTAGAGGTAGGAGTCGTCGTCGGCGGGGGCGTCGCTTCCGGCCGCTGTCGAGACGAGTTCGATCCCGCCCGTGGCACGGTCGAGCACGAAGACGTCGTAGTCGTAGCCGCCCTCGGCCGGGGTGGTGAGGTTGGCAGCGAGGGACTGGAATGCCAGGTGGCGTCCGTCGCCCGACAACACCGGTGAGTTCACGTGGTGGTTGGCCTGCGGGACGGCGAGGGACAGCGCCCCGGTCGTGCGGTCGAAGAGGTAGACGTCCTCGAAGGCGTCGCCGTCGGCCGGTAGCAGGGCTGAGTCGGAGGTGAAGGCCACCCAGCGCCCGTCGGCCGAGACCGAGGGTTCGAACGACTCCTGGCCGGCTGCCGTCCCCGGGCTCGCGAGCTCGGGCGAGGCGGCGGTCCGCACCGCCTGTGACGCGGACGCGACCGCTGCCGAGCCACGGTGGGACTCCCCGACGACACGGTACGACGCGGTGCCGAGCGCGCCGCCGGCGTACGGGATCCGCGCGGTGCCCGCGCCGTCCGTGGTCGCGGACGCGACCGTCGACCAGGTCGCCCCGGTCAGCCGCTGCAGGGTCACGGTCCGGCCCGCGCGCACCGGTGTCACCGTCGCGACGGTCTGCCGCGCCAGACCAGTGACGAACGGCGCCCCCACACTCATCTGCGCCGCCTGCGCCGCGAGCCGGACCTTGACCTGCTTCGACGTGGAGCCGCCGGCCCGGACCCGGTAGGTCCCGGGCTTCCTCACCTTCGCGGTGATCTTGAACTTCCCCTTCCTCACCTTCCCGCGGGCGACCGTGATCCAGCGCTTGCCCTTCTTCCGCTCGAGGGTGGCCGACCCGGCCTTCGCGCCGGCCCGGCCGCTGAAGCGGGTCCTCTCGCCGGCCATCGGCTGCGCCGGCGTCACGGTGAGGACCCGGCCGCGTGCGGCCGGGTCGGGGTCGGCATGCGACGGCGCGACTCCGAGGGGAGGGAGCGCGAGAGCGGGCACCACGAGCAGGCCCGCGAGGAGTCGGGGGAGGCGCGATCGAGTGGTCACGCCGGTGATCGTGGTCGCCCGCCGGGGCGCTGCCGAGGGGTTCCGGGCAGGGTGAGACCAGGGTGAGACTCGGGTCCGGTCAGCCTGCGACGGCGTCGCGCACGGCCTGCCGGACGGCCTCGGCATCGCGGTCCAGGTCTTCTGCCCGGCCCACGGCGAGCACGGAGTACGGCGGCGCGGGCTCCAACAGCGGCCACGGCAGCGCGACGCACCCGACCCCCGCGATCGTCCAGGACCGCTCCTCCGCGACGGCGCCGGCCCGCACCGACCGCACGAGCCGTCGCACGGCGGCGACGTCGCGAGGTGCGGCGCCGGACGGGCGGGGCCAGGGCGAGACGGCCAACCGGCGGTCGAGGTCGGCGTCCGGCAGCTGCGCGAGGAGTGCGACGCCTCCGGCCGTGGACCACAGGTGCTCGAATGGCTCGTCCGGCTCGAGGAAGTCCGTCGGGCCGGCCACGGCGACCGGCTGGCTGCCGTCGCCGGCGAGCCGGAGCACGACCGCGGTCAGGCCGGTTCGCTCGTGGAGCTCGGCGGCGACCCGGGCGGCGCGGCGCCGTACGCCGGCCGGGTCGGTGGTGGCCATCGTCAGCGCGCGCTCGCCGAGCACGTAGCGCGACCCGGTGCGCAGCACCCAGCCGTCGGTGTGGAGCTGGCGCAGCATCCGGGAGACGCCGGCCTTGTCGACCCCGAGCCGGCGGGCGAGCTCCGATACCCCGAGTGCCTCGCTGCCCAGGAGCTCGAGGGCGCGCAGGCCGCGCAGCAGGCTGGAGGTCACCGCCCGACCCTACGCCGGAGCGTTGACCGCTCGTCAACAGCACTCCTACGCTGCTCTCCATGGGGATCGTCCGGCTCCGGACGGGGCAGCCCGCGGGGCCGACGCTCGGGTCGTACGCCGCCACGCTGGATGCGCGGCGCTACGCGTGCCCGGCCGACCTCGACCGCCGGCTAGACCTGCTGCTCGACCCGGCCGGGCCGCTCCGACTCCTCGTGCTGACCGGCCGCGCCGGTCTCGGGAAGAGTGCCGGCCTGCGGGAGGCGGGTCGGCGTGCGGAGCGCACCGGGCGCCGGGTCATGGCCCTCGACGCACGCGTCGACGACGTGCTCGCGGCGCTCGAGGCCGTGGACGGTCCGGGGCGGGTGGTGCTCGTCGACGAGGTGGATGCGCTCGGTCCCGCGCTCGGTGCCCTGGTGGCGGCGCTGGCCGCCCTGCCGGACGACGCGCGCGTGGTGCTCGCGGGTCGGACCCTGCCACCGCGCTGGCTGCCGGACCCATACGCCGCCCTGGCCGTGCAGGTCCGTTTGTCCGGGCTCACGCCGGCGGAGGCCGACGCCCTCCTCGTCCGCTGGGACCTCGACGACCCCGGGGCGCGGGCGACGCTCGTCGCGCACGCGGCCGGGCTGCCGCTGGCGCTCGTCCTCGGCGCCCGGGCCTGGTCCGCCGGCGACGGGGTGGAAGGCGGTGCTCGCGATCTCGCGGAGCTGGTGCGCAGCTCGGGCGACGAGCTCGTCGCCCACCTCGCCGACGCGGCGCTCGACCGGCTCGACCCCGACCTGCTCGCCGTGCTGGTCCTGGCGGCCGGGGTCGACGTACCGATGCTGGCGGCGCTCTTCCCGGGCCGGGTCGACGACCTGGTCGCCGCACTGCGGGAGACGAGCGTGGTCGAGTCGGTCGGCAACCGGCTGGTGCTGCACCCCTCGCTCGCCGGTCAGCTCGCCCACCGGCTGCGGGTCGAGGAGCCGATGCGGGCAGCGGCAGCAGTGCTGCGCGTCGCCGAGCACGAGCGCGCCCGTGCGGTCGCCGGCGAGGCCGGCGCGCTGCCGCGGTTGGCGGCGCTGGTCGCGGACCCGGGGATCCGGGCGGGCCTGGGGCCGACCGCGCTGAGCCGCCACTACGCCGACCGCTGGCGCGCTGGCGACGCAGCCGTCGTGCGCCGCGAGCTGGAGACGCGCCACCCCGGTGTGTGGCCGGTGGTCGAGCCGTGGCTGCCCGGCGCCCGGGTCGTCCGGCGCGCGGACGGTCACCCGGTCGCGCTGGTGTCTGCGCTCGCGATGTCCGCGGCCGAGGCGATGACCGGTCCCCGGCACCGGCTGGTCGCGCCGGTCGTCGAGCACGCCCGTCGCGCCGCGGCGTCGGACCGCGCGGTGCTGAGCGCCGTCCAGCTCACCTTCGACGACGCCGGCGAGCAGGAGGTCGTCTGGGTTCGCAACGCCGCGGGGCTCGCCCAGTGCGGCATCGGCAACCCGCGCAGCGATCACGTCAACCTGGTCGGCGAGCTGCCCGGGGAGCGTGCGGTCCTCGAGGCCTACGGCTACGCCGAGGTGGCCGGTCTGCGGCGCGAGGTCGACGGTGTCCCGGTGACGACCTGGGTCGCGGACGTCGGGCCGGGCGGTCTCGCCGGCCTGCTCCATGCCGCGGTGGTGGCCGAGCAGGGCGGCCCCGACATCGACCTCGTCGCCGCCATCGAGGACTACTCCGCCTCCGGAGAACCCGTGCGGGCCCGGGTACGGGCCCGGGTCGCGGAGCTGCTCGGGGACGAGCCCGCGCTGCACGACCTCGTGGTCCGCCGCTACCTGACCGCGGGCGCAACGCACGAGTCGGTGATGCGGGCGACGTACCTCAGCCGGGCGACGTACTTCCGACGACTGCGGCGGGCGCGGGAGACCCTCGCCGGGCGGGCCGGCGGCTGAACGCCGGTTGAACGATCCAACCCGCGCCGATGTGCGTCATCGCCAAACGGGTGTCATGGTGACTGTCACGCGGACGACGGTGTCCACGGATCACACGATTCGAACCCCGGAAAAAACCGGGTGGGCTGTGGGGTAGCGTGCCCACACCTTGTCAAGGACCGAAAGGCTGGCGAATAGCACATGGTTGATGTGGAGCGGACGCTCGACGAGGCGGGTCTCACCAACCCCCACGTCCGTGAGTACGTCGCACACTGGGCCAACATCACCGGAGCAGAGCGCATCGAGGTCGTGTCCGCGGCCGACGACGCGCGCCTGGTCCAGGAGGCACTGGACGCGGGTGAGCTGCTCCCCGCCGGCGAGGGTCGCTACTACTCGCGCTCCTACTACAAGGACACCGCTCGCGCGGAGGAGCGCACCATCGTCGCGACCTCGAACGAGGCCGACAAGGGCGTCTACAACAACTGGAAGCCCGCCGCCGAGATGAAGCCGAAGCTCGTCGAGCTGATGACCGGTGCCTCGGCCGGCAAGACGATGTACGTCATCCCCTACCTCATGTCGCCGAAGGGCTCGCCGGTCGAGAAGTTCGCCGCCGGTGTGGAACTGACCGACAACCGCAACGTCGTCCTCCAGATGATCCGCATGGCGCGGGTCGGCGTGGAGTACATCAACGACCTCGGCGACTCGTTCGTCAAGGCCGTGCACGTCACCGGCGACCTGGAGAACCTCGGCCAGGGCACGCCCGACGACAAGCGCTACTTCGTGACCGTCGCCGACGAGCGCACGATCCTGCACTTCGGCTCGTCGTACGGCGGCAACGCGCTGCTCGGCAAGATCGCCCACGGCCTGCGCCAGGGCTCCTACGACGGTTGGAAGAACGGCTTCCTCGTGGAGCAGTTCATGCTGCTCGGCATCACCGACAAGCAGACCGGCAAGAAGTACAACATCTGCGGTGGCTTCCCGTCGGCCTCGGGCAAGACCAACCTCGCGATGACGCTGGCCCCCGACGCCCTCGGCGACCGCTACTACGTCGAGTTCTACGGCGACGACATCGCGTGGATCTGGGTCGGCGACGACGGCAAGCTCTACGGGATGAACCCGGAGAACGGTGTCTTCGGTGTCGCGAAGGACACCAACGAGAAGACCAACCCGACCGCGATCGACTCGATCGTCCCGGGCACCGGCGCCATCTTCACCAATGTCGCCTACAACCCCAAGACCCAGGAGGTCTGGTGGGAGGGGCGCGGCGAGAAGCCGACCGACCTCGACGGCTGGGAGGACTGGAAGGGCGAGGTCATCGCCGACCGGGCTCCCGAGCACGCCGACGACCCGTGGGCGCACCCCAACAGCCGCTTCACGACCACGCTGGCCAACGTCCCGAACGTGGCGAAGGACTTCGAGGACCCCAAGGGCGTCGAGATCCACGGCATCATCTTCGGTGGCCGCACCCGCGACCGTGAGCCGCTGATCCGCGCGATCACCGACATCGCCGAGGGCGTCTACGACGGCCTGACCCTGGGCGCCGAGGCGACCGCGGCCGCCGACGGCCTCGAGGGCGTGCTCCGCTACGACCCGATGTCGATGCGTCCGTTCATGTCGTACTCCGAGGCCGACTACGCCGCGCACTGGCTCGAGGTCATCGGCCGCGCGACGACCAAGCCGATCTTCGCGCACGTCAACTGGTTCCAGCGCGGCGAGGACGGCCGCTTCCTGTGGCCCGGCTACCGCGAGAACCTGCGTCCGCTGAACTGGCTCATGGAGTTCCTCAACGGCGAGGTCGAGGGCGTCCAGACCCCCGTCGGCGTGCTGCCGAAGCGCGAGGAGCTCAACCTCGAGGGCCTCGACGAGCAGTGCCTCGCCGACCTCGACACCCTGCTCACCATCGACGTCGCGCGCTGGCAGCAGGAGATGGGCTTCCGTGAGAAGCACCTCGCGCAGTTCGACGGTCTCCCCGAGGAGATCTGGGAGGCGCACCGTCGGGTCGCCTCGGCGCTCGAGGCCTGAGCCTCACCTCTTCGCAGCACCCCGGTTCCTCGGAGCCGGGGTGCTGTGCTTTCCGGTGTGCCTCTCCAGCAGGACGTCGAGTGCCGCCGTCGGGTCGACCCCCGTCGGCTCGGTGGCGCGGCGGCTGGTGAGCGCGGCCAGGCCGTGCACGCCGGACCACAGTGCGAGGACCTCCTCGGGGCCGATGGCCCGGCCGGTGACGCGCGCCAGGGTCGCGCCGAGGTCGGCGAACCAGCGCCCCGTGACCTCGCGCAGGTGCCCTCCGGCACCCTCGAGCAGGTCGTGGCGGGTGATCAGGGCGAACATCTCGGGCCGCTCCTGCGCGAAGGCCAGGTAGGCGCGGGCGGCTGCCCGCAGGTCGTCGACGACCAGTGCGGGCGCGATCCGGCGGTCCAGGTCCTCGAGACCGCGGCGGGCGATGGCTGCCAGCAGTGCCTGGTAGGTGGGGAAGTAGCGGCGTGGGGCGCCGTGGGAGACGCCGGCGGCGCCCGCGATCGAGCGCAGCGAGATGCCGGCCAGGCCACGCTCCTCGAGCAGCTCGGTGCCGACGGTGACGAGGCGGTCGCGCGGGCTCACGTAGACAGTGTCTACGCCATCGGGCAGGCTGGCGAGTAGACAGTGTCTACCCGCGGAGGTCCTGATGTGGTTCTGGTTGTTGCGACGGGTGCTGCTCGGCCCGGTCGTGCGGTGGTTCACTCGCCCGCGGGTCGTGGGCCTGGACCGGTTCCCCGCCGCCGGCCCGGTGGTGGTCGCGGCCAACCACCGCGCCGAGATCGACTCGCTGGTCCTCTCGCTCGTGCTGCCGCGCCGGCCCCGGTTCCTGGCGAAGGCGGAGTACTACGCCGGGACCGGACTCCGCGGCCGGGTCGAGCGGTGGCTGTGCACGGTCACCGGGCAGATCCCCGTCGATCGCAGCGGAGGGAGCGCGGCGTCGGCGTCGCTCGTCGCGGCCGAGCGGCTGCTGCGGTCCGGTGGGGTGTGGGCGATCTACCCGGAAGGCACCCGTTCGCCGGACGGCCGGCTGCACCGCGGCCACACGGGCGTGGTCCGGGTCGCGCGGGCGGTGCCCGGGGCGGTCGTCCTGCCGGTGGGGCTGCTCGGGACCGAGGCGGTCGACCCGCCGGCCGGCCGCGGCTGGCGGCGGGGCCAGGTCACCGTCGTGGTCGGCGCCCCGGTCGACGTACGGCACGGGGAGGTGCGCGAGGCGACGGATCGGCTGATGGCGGCGATCGGGGAGCTGACCGGCCAGCAACCACTCGACCGGTACGTGCCCCGGCGGGCGGCATGATGTCCGCATGCGTGCCGTCGTCTGCCACCGGGCCGAGCTCACCGTCCAGGACCTCCCCGACCTGACGCCCGAGCGGGGGCAGGTGCTGATCTCCGTCGAGCGGTGCGGGATCTGCGGCTCCGACCTGCACGCCCGGCTGCACTGCGACGAGACCGCCGCCGACGTCGCCGAGCTCGGCTACGACCACTTCATGCGCTCGAGTGACCGGGTGGTGATGGGCCACGAGTTCGTCGGCACGGTCGCCGACTACGGTCTCCGCACCCGCGCGCTCCACCCGGTCGGCACCCGCGTCGTGGCACTGCCGGTGCTGCGGGCCGGTGGCTCGACGCACCTGACCGGCCTGAGCCCGCTCGCCTCGGGCGGGTACGCCGAGCAGGTGCTCGCCGTGCCGTCGATGACGATGCGCGTGCCCGACGAGGTCGACGCCGACGCCGCTGCCCTCACCGAGCCGATGGCGGTCGCACTGCACGCCGTGCGCCGGGGCGAGGTGGGCGCGAAGGACACCGCCGTCGTGATCGGCTGCGGCCCGATCGGCCTCGCCGTGATCGCGATGCTCAAGGCCACCGGGGTTCGCCACGTCATCGCCAGCGACTTCTCGGCCGGCCGCCGCGCGCTCGCGGAGAGGATGGGCGCCGACGTCGTGGTGAACCCGGCCGACGAGTCGCCGTGGGCGTCCTTCGCCGAGTCGAAGCGCTACCTGACCGAGGCGATCGCCCTGGCCGACCTCGGCATCGACGCGATGGACAGGTTGCGCGCCGTACCCCTCCTGCCGTGGGCGCACGTCCTGCGCGCCGCCGAGAAGGCCGGTGCCACCCCGCGCGGCCCCGTCGTCTTCGAGTGCGTCGGCATCCCCGGCATGATCGAGCACGTCATCGCCAACGCCCCGCTGCTCTCGCGCGTGGTCGTGGTCGGGGTGTGCATGGGCGAGGACTCCTTCCGCCCGTCGATGGCGATCAACAAGGAGATCGACCTGCGCTTCGCGTTCGCCTACGACCCCGGCGAGTTCCACCAGACCCTGCAGTGGATCGCCTCCGGCAAGGTCGACGTCCGCCCCCTCGTCACCGGGGTGGTCGGGCTCGACGGGGTGGCCGGGGCGTTCGAGGACCTCGGCGACCCCGAGCGGCACGCGAAGATCCTGGTCGACCCGTCGCGCTAGTCGTCGGTGGCCGCTGCCGCTGCCCGGGCCATCAGGGCGGCCCGGACGGTCGGCACGGCTGCGGGGTCGGTGGGGTCCAGGCCGGTCAGGTCCGCGACCCGGCGGAGCCGGTTGTCGACGGTGTTGGGGTGCACGCCGAGGGCGAGTGCCGAACGGCGCCGGCTCATGCCGGTCCGCTGGTGGACCTCGAGCGTGCGCATCAGGTCGGGGCGGCCCTCGAGCGGGGCCAGCAACGCGGCCAGCACCGGATGGGCGGCCGAGGCGATGCGCAGCTGGTAGTCGAGCGCCACGTCGGCGAGACCGTAGACGCCGTCGGGCCGGCCCGTGGCGCGGACGACGCCCATCACCTCGCGGCACAGCGGCACCGCGGTGGCCACCTCGGCCGAGGTCGCCGTGGCGACGGCCGCCCACAGCGGTGCGCCGGCGGCCCGCCCGGCTCCGCGCAGCACGGTGCGAAGGCGTCCGTGATCGGCGTGCGGAACGAGCAGGAGTGCCCCGGTCGCCGTGGGTTGCCACAGCACGGGGCTCGCGTAGTGGCGGTCGATCTCGGTGCGCAGGCGCCGCAGCTTCCGGCGCGCGGCGACGTCCCCGTCGACGGCGGGATCCGCCTCGTCGGAGTGCGGACCGACCTCGAGCTGCACCACGAGCCAGGTGTCGGGCAGCGTCAGCTCGGCCGGACCGGCGCTCTCGCGGTAGCCCTCGCCGGCGAGCAGGGCGCCCAACAGGCGCTGTCGAGCGTCCGCCTGTTCGGCCAGCACCGTCCGGCCGTGCCGGGCGAAACCGGCCGCCACCGCGGTCGTCAGCCGTTCGATGTGGTCGAGCAGCGTCACCGCCACGGCCCGCGCACCGTCGATCTCGTCGGCCCGCGCCTGGGCCAGGCAGTGGTCCAGCGCGACCCGCGCCCCGCGGTGGTACGCCGCCAGCACCATCTCCATGGGCACGCCCTCGTCGGCGCGCATCGCCGCGGACTCGGTGAGCGAGTCCAGCTCCTCGGGCTCGAGCCTCCCGGCGAGTGACGACGGGAACAGGCGCAGGGCGTGGTCCACGACCCGGCGCACGTCCCCGTCGACGAGCTCGCGCGGGAGCCGGTCGTAGACGGGCACGTGCGCGACGAGCTCGTCGAGCACGCGCGTGACCAGTGCCTCGTGGTCACGGGCCAGCAGGTCGGACACGGCGAGGCCGCCGATCCGCGGTTCGTTGTGACGTGTCACAGGATTGGTCCGATCTGGTTGGCCGAGAAGCCCAGCGCCCGCGGGGTGAGTTGTGGCCCATCATTCCTGACGGGCGACGACGCCCGCCAGGACGCGAAGGGCAGGAGATGAGGGTGACGAGGTTCGGAGCACGGGCGGGACGGGCGCTGGCGGCGCTCGCGATGGCGGCGGGATCGGTCGTGGCGGGTGGCGTCGCCGGGCCGGCGCACGCCGAGGACGGCCTCACGATGGTCGCGCTGGGAGACTCCCAGGCGGCCGGTCCGCTGGTGACGACGCAGAACAGCTGGGACTGCCTGCGCTCGGACGACAACTGGCCGGCCGAGGCGGCTCGCCGGCTCGGCGCGACGCTCACCGACGTCACCTGCTCGGGCGCGGTGACCGCGGACCTCACGGGCCGGCGCTTCGGCTACATCGCGCCCCAGCTGGACGCGGTGCGGGCCGACACCGACATCGTCACGGTCACGATCGGCGCCAACGACCTCAACCTGGGCGTGCTGGTTCCCAGCTGCATGCAGCCGTTCCCCGCTCCGATCGGCGTCGCCTGCTCGAGCTATCGACCCGACACCTACTCGAGCCAGATCGACGTCGTGGCTCGAAGATCGCGGCCGCCGTCCAGGCGATCCACGCCAAGGCGCCGTCCGCTGAGGTGCACCTGGTCAGCTACTACACCTACTGGGGCACGACCGGCTGCTACCCGGTCGACCCGATCTGGTCGGTCGACGCCCGGTGGCTGCAGAGCATCTTCGACCGGCTCAACGCCGAGCTGGCCCAGGTGGCCGCGGTCAACGGCGCGGGCTACGTCGACCTCGCGACGCCGAGCCGCGAGCACGGCGTCTGCGCGCCGATCGCGCAGAAGTGGGTGGAGGGCCTCATCCCCACCAGCCCGGCCGCGCCGTACCACCCCAACGCGCTCGGCTACCGCGAGGGCGGGGCCCTCGTCGCCTCGGCGATCAGCGGCGGCTGAGCCGGTCCCCGGTGCGGGCGGTCAGGCGCGGGCGATCGCCCGCCCGGCCGCCCGCCCGGAGAAGATGCAGCCGCCGAGGAAGGTGCCCTCGAGCGCGTTGTAGCCGTGGACACCGCCGCCGCCGAAGCCGGCGACCTCGCCCGCGGCGTACAGGCCCGGGAACGGTGTGCCGTCGGGTCGGACGACCCGGCTGTCGAGGTCGGTCTCGATGCCGCCGAGGGTCTTGCGGGACAAGATGTTGAGGCGCACGGCGATCAGCGGGCCGTGGGCCGGGTCGAGGATCTTGTGCGGCTTCGCGACCCGCATGATCCTGCCCGTCCGATCGCGCCGTCCGTTGTGGATCGCCATCACCTGGGCGTCCTTGCAGTAGGCGTTGTCGACCTGCCGGTCACGGTCCTCGATCTGCCTGCGCAGCACGTCGGCGTCGAGCACGCGACCGCCACGGGCGATCTTGTTCATCCCGGCGACCAGGTCCTCGAGGTCGTCGGCGACGACGAAGTCCTCGCCGTGCTGCTTGAACGCCTCGACCGGGCTGGTGGCGCCCTTGCCGAGGCGCTCCTTGAGCATCATCCTGACGTCCTTGTCGGTCCAGTCGGGGTTCTGCTCGGAGCCGGACAGCGCGAACTCCTTCTCGATGATCGACTGGGTGAGCACGAACCACGAGTAGTCGGCCCCGGTGGCGAGGACCTGCTTCATCGAGCCGATCGAGTCCGCGCCCGGTACGCCCGACATGCCGGTCAGGCGCCGGCCGTCGGCGTCGAACCACATCGACGACGGGCCCGGGAGGATCCGGATGGCATGGTCGGGCCAGACGGGGTCCCAGTTGTGGATGCCCTCGACGTAGGCCCACATCCGGTCCTTGTTGACCAGGCTCGCGCCGGCGGCCTCGGAGATGGCGAGCATCCGGCCGTCGACGTGGGCCGGTACGCCGGCGATCATGTGCTCGGGAGCGGGCCCGACCCGGTCGGTGGGCCAGTTGGCGCGCATCAGCTCGAAGTTGTGGCCGATGCCGCCCGACGTCACCACCACGGCGGGCGCCCGGAAGGTGAACGAGTCGACGACCTCGCGCGACGACGCCACGCCGCGCGCCAGATCGTCGGAGGGCTCGAGGACCGAGCCGCGGACGCCGACG
The DNA here is from genome assembly GCA_016803235.1 of Pimelobacter simplex. Taxonomy (GTDB): domain Bacteria; phylum Actinomycetota; class Actinomycetes; order Propionibacteriales; family Nocardioidaceae; genus Nocardioides; species Nocardioides simplex_A. The sequence goes on along the minus strand of JADCLI010000023.1, from coordinate 65,821 downwards.
CACGCCCCGTCCTCGACGAGCAGGTCGTCGACGCGGTGCCGGAACGCGAACCGCACCAGTCCGGCTGCCTCCGCGGCCTCGACCGGCTCGCGGAAGACCCGGACCACCTCGGGGCCGGTGCCCCAGGTCAGGTGGAAGCGCGGCACCGAGTTGCCGTGGCCGCTGGCCGAGCCGTCACCGCGCTCGGCCCAGCCGACGAAGGTGAGCGACTTGAGCCCGAGCTCGCGCAGGTAGGCCCGCTTCTCGCCGGCAGCGAAGTCGACGTACGCCTTCGCCCAGCGGCTGCCCCAGTGGTCCTCACCCCGGTCGGGACCGGTGCCGTGGCCGATCCGGTCGAACCCCGCCGAGCCCTGCCAGTCCTGCCAGGCCAGCTCGGGGGAGTCCTTGATCCCCATCCGGCGCTGCTCGGGGGAGTCGACGAAGAACAGCCCGCCGAGCGACCAGTGGGCCTGGCCCCCGAGGTTGGCCCGGTTCTCCTGGTCGAGCACCAGGACCTTCTTGCCCGCCTTCGTGGCCTCGTAGGTCGCCACGAGCCCGGCGAGGCCGGCGCCCACGACGATCGCGTCCGGCTGGAATCGGTGTTCGGCTCCCTCGCTCACGCGAGGGAGCCTGCCACACCGGACCACGCCCCGTGGCGCGCGCCACACTTGCTTGCCACTGGCAAGGAACCGGTTCTACTTTCCGGAGGTGCCCCCTCACAGCGACCAGGTCGCGCGCTACGCCCGCTTCGCCGTACGCCGCGCCGGGTGGGTGGTGCTCGCCTGGCTGGCGGTCACCGCCGTGATGAACGTGGCGGTGCCGCAGCTCGAGGAGATCGCCGGGCGCGACTCCTCGCCGATGGTGCCGAAGGCCGCGCCGTCGATGCGCGCGGTCGAGCTGATGAACCAGGAGTTCAGCAACGGCGACGCGGAGAGCTTCATCGTGGTCGCGATGGAGCGGACGTCCGGGCTGACCCGGGCCGACCGGACGTACGCCGAGTCGCTGGTCACCGGCCTCGCCGAGGACAAGGACGACGTCGCGTTCGTCCAGGACATCCGCGACCCCGCGTTGCGCAAGGCGCTCACCAGCGAGGACGGGCAGGCCCGCTACCTGCTGGTCGGCATCACCGGCGCCACCGGGGCACCGGCGTCGCTGCGCCAGGTCGCCGCGGTCCGCGACATCGCCCGCGCCAGCGCACCGGCCGGGCTCACCGTCCAGGTCACCGGCCCGACCGCGACCGTGGTGGACCTCGCCACCGAGACCGAGCACAGCGTCGTGCGGATCACCGTCGTCACCATCGGCCTGATCGCGCTGATCCTGTTCCTGATCTACCGCTCGATCGCGATCCCCGCGCTCATCCTGACCGTGGTCGGGCTGGGCCTGGGGCTGGGCCGTGCGGTGGTCGCCTGGTGCGGACTGCAGGACTTCTTCGCGGTCTCGACCTTCAGCGGCTCCTTCCTCACCGCGATCGTGCTGGGTGCCGGCACCGACTACGCCGTCTTCCTCGTCGCGCGCTACCACGAGCAACGGCGCCTCGGTGTCGAGCCGGGGCGCGCCGCCGCGATCGCCGCGACCCGGGTCGGCTCGGTGATCGCCGGCTCGGCCGTCACCGTCGTGCTCGCCACCCTCGCGATGGCACTGGCCGACCTCGGCTTCTTCAACACCACCGGACCCGCGGTCGCGGTGAGCATCGCGGTCAACCTGCTGGTCAGCCTCACGCTGACCCCGGCGCTGCTCGCCCTCGCCGGGCGCCGCGGCTGGGCCGAGCCGCGGGAGTCGAAGGCCTCGGGCGTGTGGGAACGGGTCGCGGGGGTCGTCGCCGCGCACCCCGTGCGGATGCTGACCGTCTCGCTCGTCCCGCTCGTCCTCCTGGCGGCGGTCTTCCCCCTGACCGACCTGTCGTACGACGTCCGCGACCCGCTCCCGGAGGATGCCGAGAGCAACCAGGGCTATGCGCTGCTCGGTCGGCACTTCCCGGTCAACGAGGTGCTTCCGGACTACGTGCTGATCCGGGCCGACCACGACCTGCGCACCAGCAAGGACCTCGCCGTGCTGGAGCGGGCCTCGGCCGCGGTCGCCCAGCACGACGGCGTCGCGCTGGTGCGCGGCGTGACCCGCCCGCTCGGCGTACCCATCACGGAGGCGTCGGTCGCCCACCAGGCCGGCCTCGTCGGCGACGAGCTCGGCAAGGCGCAGGGCAAGGTCGCCGAGGGAGCCAGCGGCGCCGAGCAGCTGGCGGACGGCGCCGGTCAGCTCGACGAGGGTGCCGGACAGCTCGCCGCCGGAGCGGACAAGGCGGTGGCCGGGGCCGACCGGATCGCGGCCTCCACCGGCCGGTTGACCTCGGGCATGACCAAGCTGCTCGACGGTGCGGACGCCGCCATCGCCGGAGCGGGCGACCTGCGGGCCGGCGCGAGCGGTCTCGCCGACGGGCTGGACACGGCCGCCGAGCAGGTGCAGGTCGCGGTCGACGGTCTCGCGCTGGTGCACGACGCGCTGGCGACCAAGAGCCTGACCTGCGGCCTCGACCCGGCGTGCCGGCAGGCGCGGACCGGGCTGAGGAAGATCTGGGAGGCCGAGCGCGACCAGCTGCTGCCGGGCCTGCGGCAGGCCGCCAAGGGCGCTCGTGCCCTGGCGACCGGCACCGGCGACCTGCAGTCCGGGCTCCAGCAGCTTCGGGAGGGGCTCGCGAAGGCCCGCAACGGCAGCCGCCAGCTCGCCGACGGGCAGCGGGTCTTCGCCGACCGCCTCGGGGACCTGTCCACCGGCGCCGACGAGCTGGCCGCCGGAGCCGACCGCCTCCACGGCGGCACCGAGCAGGTCGCCGCCTCGCTGCCCGAGCTCGAGGACGGCCTCGCGGCGGCCGCGCGCCATCTCCGCGAGACGCGCACCGCGGCCGACGACCCGGTCAGCGGCGGGTTCTACCTGCCGCCGACCGCCCTGCAGGACCAGGACTTCGCCGCCGCGATGCGGCTCTACCTCTCGCCCGACGGCCGCACTGCGCGCCTCGCCGTCCTCGGCTCCACCGATGCCTTCGGGCCCGCGGCCTCGGACCGGGTCGAGGACATCCGCGCGAGCGTCGAGACCTCGCTCAACGGCACCCGCCTCGACGGCGCCGAGGTCCTCACGACCGGCATGGCGAGCACCAACGCCGACCTGCGCGACTACTCCATGTCCGACCTCGAGGTGATCGCCGGGTTCGCGCTGGTGGCCGTCTTCTTGGTGCTGCTCCTGCTGCTGCGCAGCCTGGTGGCGGCGTTCGCGCTGATGGCGACGGTCGTGCTGTCGTACGTCGCCGCGATCGGCCTGTCCGTGCTGGTGTGGCAGTACGGCCTGGGCATCCAGCTCGACTGGACCGTCGCCGCGGTCGCGTTCGTCGTCCTCGTCGCCGTCGGCGCCGACTACAACCTGCTGCTGACCAAGCGGATGCACGAGGAGGCGCCGGACGGGTCGGCCACCGGCATCGCCCGGGCCACCGCCGCGACCGGCGGCGTGATCACCTCGGCGGGCGTGATCTTCGCGGTCTCGATGATGGCGCTGCTCGCGGGCCGGGTGACGACCATCGGTCAGGTCGGGTTCACGATCGCGGTGGGCCTGCTGCTCGACACCTTCGTCGTCCGCTCGCTCCTCGTACCGGCACTCGCTACCTTGCTCGGGAAGCGGCTGTGGTGGCCGCAGCGGGCTCGGGCGGCGAGGGCTGGGGGATGATCATGAGGCAGGTCGACCTGCGGCAGCGGCTGATCCGCGCGGCCGAGCAGGAGATCGCGGCGTGCGGCCCGGCGAAGGCCAGCCTGCGCGCGATCGCGCGCCGGGTCGGCGTCTCCCACCAGGCCACGGCCCACCACTTCGAGGACCGGGCGGGGCTGTTCACCGCGCTCGCGGTCGAGGGCTTCGAGCTGCTGCTGTCCCGCACCCGGGCCGCGGTCGCCGACGTACCGGTCGCCGGCGGTCAGCAGGTCACCGCCGCCGGTGTCGCGTACGTCGAGTTCGCGGCGCGCCAGCCGACCATGTTCGACGTGATGTTCCGCCCCGAGCTGCTGCACGCCGACGACCGGGCACTGCGCGAGGTCCGGCTCGCCCACCGCGGCCTGCTGCTCGACCTCGTCGGGGTGGCGCAGGCGTCGGGATGGGCGGCGTCGGTGCCGACCGAGGAGCTGGTGACGATCGGCTGGGCCACCGTCCACGGGCTCGCGGTCCTGCAGCGCGACGCCCAGCTGACCGCCGTACCGACCGACGTCGACCTGGACCCGGCCAAGCTGCTGGTGGTGATCGGTCGGGCGCTGGGCGCGCTGGCCTGAGCCTTGTAACTAAGGGTTACGGCACGAAAACCGGTGCCACAGCGCCCGGGTAGTGGCCACAACGCCCGGGTAGTCGGTTGTCCGCGTCGTCGCGGTGCGGTGGTAGCGGTGGTTCACGCCCGGATCGGGCGGTCGAACGACTACCCGGGCGTTGTGGCCACTACCCGGGTGTTGCTGCACGCATTTGAGCGACGTAACACTTAGTTACAAGCGCTGGATCGCGAGCCCGGTCGGCTCAGTCCGGCCACGCAGCGTGGTCTCGCCGTACGACGACCAGTGGGCGGCCTCGGCCTCGCCGGCGGCCTCGACGGAGGACCAGGCAGCAAGGACGCCGCCGGGGACGTCCTTGGCGAGGTCGGTGAGCCGGGCGGCGGAGTTCACGGCGTCGCCGATCACGGTGTACTCGAAGCGCTGCTCGTGGCCGACGTTGCCGGCGACCACCTGTCCGGTGGCGACGCCGATCCCGGCGCCGACCTCGGGCACCTCGGCCGCGAGCCGGGCGGCGGTGGCGCGGGCTGCCGAGAGCGCCGCCGTCGCGTGGTCGGCGAGCTCGACGGGGGCGCCGAAGATCGCCAGCACGGCGTCGCCGATGAACTTGTTGACCAGTCCGTGGTGCCGGTCGACCTCGTCGACGACCACGCCGAAGAACCGGTTGAGCACCGCCACCACCTCGGTCGGTCCGTGCTGGGTGGCGTACGTCGTGGAGCCGACCAGGTCGACGAAGAGCACCGAGCAGACCCGGGTCTCGCCGCCGAGCTCGATCTCCCCGGCACCCAGCGCGGCCGCGGCGGCCGCGACCTCCTGGCCGACGTGGCGGCCGAAGAGGTCGCGGATCTGCTCGCGCTCGCGCAGCCCGTGGACCATCGAGTTGAAGCCGGACTGCAGCTGCCCGAGCTCGGTGCCGTCGTACACGACGACGTCGGCGTCGAGCCGGCCCTTCTCGACCTCCTGCATCGCGTCGCGCACCGAGAGCAGCGGTGCCACGACGGAGCGGGCGTTGAGGTCGGTGAGCAGGAAGCCGAAGACCAGGACGGCGCCGCACACGATGATCGTCACCACCGCGAGCTGGGTGAGGGTGGCGTCGGAGCCCGCGGGCGTGAGGGCGAGGATCGCGGCGATGAGCAGCCCGACGACGGGGGCGCCGGTGCCGAGGGTCCAGAAGATCGCCATCCGCGGGCCGACGCCGACGCCGCGGACGCGCTGGGTGACCTTCACGTCGGCGAGCGCCCGGGCCGCGATCGGGCGCAGCGTGAACTCGGTCAGCAGGTAGGCGATCCCGGAGACCACGACGGCGCCGATCCCGACGGTGAGCGCGGTGCCCACGGCACGCGAGGGCTGCAGCACGATCGTCAGGACCGTGAACAGGACGGTGCCGACCATCCAGATGTAGAACTGGGCGAAGGTGAGGGTGAGCGGCACCCGCAGCGCCCGCGCCCGCTGTGCCGGGTCGATGTCGATCTCCGGCTGGGTGGCCCATCGCAGCGCGCGCAACGACGACGTCGTGCCCCAGACCGCCCCCACGATCGCGGCCAGCACGACGTAGGTCGGGATCGCGATCGCGAGTGCCAGCACCATGCCGTCGTTGGGGCCGGGGGACGGGATCGCCCAGGTGTTGATCACGAACACGACCAGGGCGCCGACCAGGTTGGTCGTCACCAGCATGACGGTCAGCAGCACCTGGATCCGGATCCGCAGCTGGCGCGGCTCCTGGTCGCGCGGACCGAGGACGCGCGACCCGAACGGGCTACGTCGTCGAGAGGCGGTCCCGTGCGGCATGGCCGAAGCGTAGTGCCGCCGTTGGCCGGACCTGATTGGATCGACCCATGAGCGCAGCCCCCTCGTTCACGCCTGCGGAGATCACCGAGGCGTACGCCGCCTTCCACGAGCAGGTCGCGGACTTCGCCAAGACCGGGGTCTGGGACGGGTACGCCGACCTGTTCACCCCCGACGCGGAGTACGTCGAGCACGCGATGGGCACCTTCCGCGGCCGCGACGAGATCCGGGCCTGGTCGGTGCGGACCATGACGTCGTACCCGGGGCGGTTGATGCCGGAGTTCCCGATCAGCTGGCAGGTCGTCGACGCCGCGCAGAACCGGCTGGTCTGCGAGGTCCTCAACCCGATGCCCGACCCGGGCGACGGGACGATGCTGACCGAGCCCAACATCACGATCATGACGTACGCCGGCGACGGGCTCTTCTCCCGCGAGGAGGACGTCTACAACCCGCTCCGCTTCCACGCGATGGCGCAGAAGTGGGCACGGATCGCGGCGGCACACGGCAACGCCGACGAGGACGTGCTCACCTGGCTCGAGAAGTTCGGCGGCGGACGGGAGGCGGGTCGGTGACCGGCGCCGCGAAGCGGATCCTGCTCGAGGTCCTGGGGTGGATCCTGCTCCTCGCCGGCATCGCCGCGATGGTGCTGCCCGGCCCCGGCCTGCTGCTGATGGCAGCCGGCCTGGCCGTCCTCTCGCAGCAGTACACCTGGGCCGAGCGGCTCCTCGACCCCGTCCTGCTCCGTGCCCTGCGCGCGGCGGCCGAGGGCGTCGAGACCTGGCCGCGGATCATCGCCTCGACCATCGGCGCCCTCGGGATCGGCGCGTTCGGCCTGGTGTGGCTGCTCGATCCGGAGGTGCCGGGCTGGTGGCCGATCGCCGACAGGTGGTGGCTGCCCGGAGGCGTGTGGACCGGCGTGACCCTCCTGCTGTCCTGCGCGATCGCGCTGGGTCTGCTCGTCTACTCGTACCGGCGCTTCCACGGCAAGCCGGAGGCGCGCGCCGCGCTCGAGGGGGAGATCAGCGAGGCGGACGACCGCCGGCACCACTCCGAGGGGCACGAGTGGTGAGCACGGCGGGCGACTCGCGCACCCCGAAGGAGCGGATGCTCGCCGGCGACCTCTACCTCGCCGACGACCCCGAGCTGGTCGCGGACCACGTCCGCGCGCAGGAGCTCACCGACGCCTACAACGCGACCGGGATCCACGAGCGTGCGCGTCGTACCGAGATCCTGCATGAGCTGCTCGGCTCCCTCGGCGAGGACAGCGCGATCCGCCCGCCGCTGCGGGTCGACTACGGATCCCAGATCCGCGTGGGATCGGGGGTCTTCGTCAACTTCGGCCTGGTCGCGCTCGACGTCGTCGACATCACCATCGGCGACGACGTGCAGATCGGGCCGAACGTCCAGCTGCTCACGCCGCTGCACCCGCTCGAGGCCGGGCTGCGACGCGAGAAGTGGGAGAACGCCGCCCCGATCACGATCGGCGACAACGTGTGGCTCGGCGGCGGCGTGATCGTCTGCCCCGGTGTCACCATCGGCGCGAACACCGTCGTCGGCGCCGGCTCGGTCGTCACGAGCAACCTGCCCGCGGGCGTACTGGCGGTCGGCAACCCCGCCCGGGTGGTGAGAGAGCTCCCGCAATGACCACGCTGCTCGACGCCCTCGCGCAGCGGCGCGCGTCCGGCAGCCGGCCGGGACAGCGCACCGACGGTCATCGGATCGCCCTGGCCATCGAGGGCGGCGGGAGCCGGGCGGCGTACTCCGCCGGGATGGCGCTCGCCATCGACGAGGCCGGCCTGACCGACTGCTTCGACGACGTCTACGGCACGTCCGGCGGCGCGCTCAACGGCGCCTGGCTGCTGACCGGCGAGGCGCAGCGCTGGCTGCGCAGCTGGGCCTGGCCCGAGGTCCAGGCCGCGAGGGTGACCGACCCGCGGCGGGTCCTCCGCGGCGGTCCGGTCGTCGACCTGCGGCGCCTCGTGCACCACGTCTACGAGTCGATCACGCCGATGGACTTCGACGCGATCGTCGCCAACCCGATCCGCTTCCACCCGATCGCCACCGACGCCGCGACGGGCAGGGAGACCGACCTGGCGCCGTACGTCGTCGACCGGCTCGGCGCTCAGACCGCGCTGCGCGCGAGCTCGTGCATCCCCTTGCTGGCCGGGCGTCCGGTCCGCCTGGGCGATCGGAGGTACGTCGACGGCGGGCTCTCGGAGGGGGTGCCGTACCGCACCGCCCTCGCCCAGGGCGCCACCCACGTGCTGGTTCTGCGCACCCGCCGCTCCGACCAGCGCGCCGTGCCCCCGTCACGGTTCGAGCGACTGCTGCTTGCTCCGTACTTCCTGCGGCACGGGCGCGCCGCCGGTGCGGCGCACGTCGCCCGGTTCCGCTCGTACGCCGCCGACGACCTCCGCCTTGCGGCGGGCACCCTGGCCGACGTACCGACCCTGGTCGAGGTGCGCCCGCCGCTCGGCTCGCCCGACGTGTCGCGGCTCAGCGCCGACCTGTCCGCCATCGACGAGGCGATCGAGTGCGGGCGACTGACGATGCTCGACTACCTCGACCGGCTGCCGGCCTGATGCCCGAAACCGTCGCGCAGCGCCGCCCGCGCAACCGCAAGCAGCTGATCGTCGCGGCGGCTTCGCGGCAGTTCGAGCGGGCCGGCTTCCACGACGTCTCGGTCGCGGACATCGCCGCGGAGGTGGGTGTGTCAGCGTCCGCGCTCTACCGCCACTTCAGCGGCAAGGCGGGACTGCTGGCCGCTGCGGTGGAGCAGGAGATAGAGCTGCTGGAGCAGGCCTACGGCGGCCCGGGCGACCTGCCCGGACTGCTCGACGCGGCGGCATCGGCGCTGTTGCGGCCGGATCGAACGGGCAGCGTGTGGCAGCGCGGGCAGGTGTTCCTCGAGCAAGGCCGGGCGGCCGACCTGGAGGCCCGCTACCTCGCCGCGCTCGAGCCGCTGCGGCGCGCGGTCGGGGGAGAGGTCCCGGCGTGGGCCGTGCACTCGGTGCTCACGACCGGACGGGCGTTCGAGCGGGCCAAGGTGGACCGAGACCGTGCGCAGGAGCTGATGGTGGCGGCGGCGACCGCTGTCGCGGGACTGGGCGACCTCGGCACCGGTGGCGCCGTCGTACGCCGGCCGACGGGGTCGGGATCCGGGCTGCGGCCCGCGTCGCGGCGCGAAGCCGCACTGTCCGCCGCGGTGCGCCTGTTCGCGGAGCGGGGCTTCCACGCCGTCGGCATGGACGACATCGGCGCTGCGGCGGGGATCTCGGGGCCGACGCTCTACCACCACTTCCCGCGGAAGTCCGCGGTGCTGGCGCACGTCATCACCCGGTGCCTCGACGCCATGCAATTCGACCTGGCCGGGGTCCTGTCGGCCACCAGCGACCCAGCGCAGGCGCTGGAGGGGGCGCTGGCGTCGCTGGTCCGGATCAACGTCGCGCAGGGCGACGCCCTGGCTGCGTTGTTCACCGAGCTGGTCCACGTGCCCGAGGACGAGCGGGCGCCGATCCGCCGGATGCAGCAGGACTATGTCGACGAATGGGTCGTCCTGCTCGTCGCCTGCCGGCCGGATCTCTCCCGGTCCGACGCGCACGCACTGGTGCGCGCGACGCAGTCGGTCATCAACACGATGCGACTGCGGCTGCCGCTGGACGAGGTCGGGCAGCGCGACGGCCTCCTGCGGATCGGGCGGGCGGTGCTGGGGACTCCGTCGAGTTCTGCCGGACCCCGCCAGTAGCCTCGGCCGCGATGACCCTCCACCTGCACCGCGCCGCGCGGACCGACCTGCTCGCCGACGAGCTCGGCGGGCTGCTCGCGACGCCGCTGGCCGACCCGTTCGCCAGCGAGGTGGTCGTGGTGCCGGCTCGGGGCGTCGAGCGGTGGCTCACGCAGCGGCTCTCGCACCGGCTCGGTGCGGGTCCGTCAGGAGGCGACGGGGTGTGCGCGGGGGTGCGCTTCCTGCAGCCCGCGTCTCTCGTCGGGATGCTCCTCGGCCGCGACCGCGACGACCCGTGGCACCCCGACCGCCTGGTCTGGCCGCTGCTGGCGACCATCGACGACTCCGTCGACGAGCCGTGGTGCACGACCCTCGCGACCCACCTGGGGCACGGCCTCGACGGCGAGGAGGGAGAGCTGCGCCGCAGCCGCCGGTGGTCGGTCGCGCGACGGCTCGCGGAGCTGTTCGCGTCGTACGCCGTGCAGCGGCCGGCGCTGGTCCGTGACTGGCGCGAGGGCCGTGACACCGACGGCGCCGGGGCCGAGCTCGCGCCCGACCTCGCCTGGGAGGCCGAGCTGTGGCGCCGGTTGCTGGCCAGGATGGCCGAGGCGGGTCATGCCGAGGCGCCGGACGTGCGCCACGACCGGGTGTGTGCGGCGCTGCGCGCCGGTGAGGTCGACGGGCTCGACCTGCCCGACCGGCTCTCGCTGTTCGGCCACACCCGGCTGCCCGAGACCGAGATCGACCTCCTGGTCGCGCTGGCCGCGCACCGCGACGTCCACCTCTGGCTGGCCCAGCCGTCCGCGGCGCTGTGGTCGGCCGTGTCGGAGGCCGGCACCGAGGTCGGGCCGAGGGACGAGTCGACGTCGGCCGAGCTGGCCCACCACCCGCTGCTCGCCTCGCTCGGGCGCGACTCCCGTGAGCTGGCCACCGTGCTGGGCGCGCGGGTGCGTGCGGGCGAGGCCTCCGACGCCGGTGCGACGCCGGATCCCGGGACGCCGGACGACCTGCTCGGGTGGCTGCAGGGCGACCTGCGGGCCAACCGGGTGCTGTCGGCCGAGGAGCGGGCGGCGCGGGTCATGCGCCCCGACGACCGGTCGCTCCAGGTGCACGCCTGCCACGGCCCGGCTCGCCAGGTCGAGGTCCTGCGCGAGCTGCTTGTCGGCCTGCTCGAGGACGACCCGACGCTCGAGCCGCGCGACATCGTCGTGATGTGCCCCGACGTCGAGGCCTACGCGCCGCTGATCTCCGCCGGCTTCGGCATGGGCGAGCTGATCGGCGACAGCGCCGGTGCGGGCGGCCCGGGTGGCGTGGTGCTGCATCCCGCCCATCAGCTGCGGGTGCGGCTCGCCGACCGCGCCACCAGCAGCACCAACCCGCTGCTCGCCGTCGCGGTCGTGCTCGTCGAGCTCGCCGGCGGCCGGGCGACCGCGTCCGAGGTCCTCGACCTGTTGGCCCGGCCGGTGTGCCGGCGCCGGTTCGGGTTCACCGACGACGACCTCGCCCGGATGACCCGCTGGGTCGCCGAGGCCGGGGTCCGGTGGGGGATCGACGCCACCCAGCGGGCGGCCTACGCGATGGACGGGTTCGAGCACAACACCTGGCGCGCCGGTCTCGACCGGCTGCTGCTGGGTGTGGCGATGAGCGACGACGACCACCGCCACGTCGGGCGCGGACTGCCCGTCGACGACATCGCCAGCGGCGAGATCGAGCTCGTCGGGCGGATGAGCGAGGCGGTCGCCCGGCTCGGCGCCTGCCTGGCCGCGCTCGACGCCGCGACCACTGCCGACGAGTGGTTCGCCGCGCTCACCGAGGGCGTGCGCGACCTGTGCGAGGTCGAGGACGACGACGCGTGGCAGCTGCCGCAGTTCGAGCGCGAGCTGGGCCGGGCCTGTGTCGGTGCCGGCAGCGTCGGCCAGAGCGACGAGGACAACAGGGGCGTCCCGCTGCGCCTGGCCGACGTCCGCGCCCTGCTGCAGGCGCGGCTGGCCGGCCGACCCACCCGCGCGAACTTCCGCACCGGGACGCTGACGGTCTGCACGATGGTGCCGATGCGCTCGGTGCCGCACCGCGTGGTGTGCCTGGTCGGCCTCGACGACGGTGTCTTCCCGCGCGCCAGCGGGGTCAACGGCGACGACGTGCTCGGCCGCCGCCCCCGCGTCGGCGAGCGCGACCTGCGCGGTGAGGACCGCCAGCTGCTGCTCGACGCGATCCTCGCGGCGGGGGAGCGGCTCGTCATCACCTACACCGGCGCGGCCGAGCACACCGGCCAGGAGCGGCCGCCCGCCGTACCCCTGGGCGAGCTGCTCGACGCCCTCGACCGCACGGCCGCGTCGCCGGTGCGCGAGCAGGTCGTCCTCCGCCACCCGCTGCAGGGCTTCGACCCGCGCAACCACGTGCCCGGCGAGCTCGTCGGCACGGGACCGTTCAGCTTCGACCGCGCCTCGCTGGCCGGCGCGCGGGCGTCGGTGCGGGAGCGGACACCGGTGCCGTCCTTCCTGCCCGGCGCGCTGCCGGCCCGGCCGGAGCAGGACGTCTCGCTGGCCGACCTCGTCGACTTCGTGCTCCGCCCGGCCCGCACCTTCCTGCGCGGCCGTCTCGACGTCGCCACCCCGTTCGAGCCCGGTGAGGTCGCCGACGCGATCCCGGTCGACCTCGACAACCTCGAGAAGTGGGCCATCGGCGACCGGCTGCTGCAGGCGGTCCTGACCTCCGAGGACCCCGCGACCACCGGCGAGGCGGTGATGCTCGCCGAGCAGCTGCGAGGTTCGCTGCCCCCCTTCGGCCTCGGGTACGGCGCTCTCGGCGCGGTCGTCGCCGACTGCCAGGCCCTGCTCCAGCAGAGCGCGGCGCTGCGCTCCACCCCTGCGCGCAGCGTCGACGTCGACGTCGACCTCGGCGGTGGTCGCCGGCTGACCGGTACCGTGCCCCGGGTCCACGGCAACCAGCTCGTCGACGTCACCTACTCCCGGCCGGGGCCCAAGCAGCGGATCACCTCCTGGCTGCAGGTCGTCGCGCTCAGCGCCAGCCACCCCGACGAGAGCTGGACCAGCCACGCGATCGCCCGCGCCAGGAGCGGTCCCCAGCGGGCACTGGCCGGACCGCTCGACCACCGCGCGGTCGAGTGGCTGCGAGCGGTCGTCGGCCTCTACGACGAGGGCGCGGTCCGGCCGCTGCCGATCCCGGTCAAGACCGCGCACGCGTGGGCGGAGGCGCGCGCCAAGGAGCTGCGCGGGATCGACGTCGACCCGGTCGCGGCGGCCGCCGGCGCGTGGACCACCGACCGCTTCCACCCGCTCGGCATCGCCGGCGAGGACGACGACGCCGCGCACCGAAGGATCTGGGGCCACGACGCGCCGGTGTCCGTGCTGATCGAGGCGGGGCTGCCGACGTACGCGTGGACGCTGTGGGAGCCGCTCCTCGCGGGCGCGGAGAGGGTGGGCCCACTGTGACCGGCACGGACATGGCGCCCTTCGACATCCGCGGCCCGCTGCCGACCGGCACCACGCTGCTCGAGGCCAGCGCCGGCACCGGCAAGACCTGGACCATCGGCGCCCTGGTGACCCGCTACGTCGCCGAGGAGGGGGTGCCGCTGGAGCAGCTGCTCGTGGTCACCTTCGGGCGGGCGGCGAGCCAGGAGCTGCGCGAGCAGGTACGCCGCCAGCTGGTCGAGGCCGAGCAGGCGTTCGCCGGCACGCTCGCCGCACCGCCCACCGAGGTGATCGAGCAGCTGCTCGACTGCCCGCCCGCGGAGCGGCAGCTCCGGCACCGCCGGGTCACGCAGGCGCTCGCCGACTTCGACGCCGCGACCATCGCGACCATCCACCAGTTCTGCTCGCTGGTGCTCGAGTCCCTCGGTGTCGCGGGCGACACCGACGCTCGCGCACGGCTGGTCGAGGACCTCGACGACATGCTGGTCGAGGTGGTCGACGACCTCTACCTGCGCGCGTTCGCGCAGCTGCCCACCGGCACCACCCCGGCGTTCACGCACCAGGAGGCGCTCGCCATCGCGCGCCGCGTCGTGGGCGACCCGCAGGCCGACCTCGAGCCCGCCGGCGTGCCCCGCGACCACCCGGCCGGGCGCAAGGTGGCGTTCGCGACCGCCGTGCGCCAGGAGATCGACCGGCGCAAGCGCCGCCTCGGCGTGCTGTCCTACGACGACCTGCTCGACCAGCTCGCCCACGCGCTGGAGTCGCCGGACTCCCCGGCCCGCGCCCGGATGCGGGCGCGGTGGCGGATCGTGCTGGTCGACGAGTTCCAGGACACCGACCCGGTGCAGTGGAAGGTGTTCGACCGGGCGTTCACCGGCGAGGCGACGATGGTGCTCATCGGCGACCCCAAGCAGGCGATCTACGCCTTCCGCGGGGGCGACGTGACGACGTACCTCACCGCCGCGGAGACCGCCACCACCCGCCAGACGCTCGCGGTCAACCGGCGCAGCGACGCCGGCCTGATCGCCGGGTTCGCCGGGCTGCTCGGCGGTGCGGAGCTCGGTGACCCGCGGATCGTGGTGCACGACGTCCAGGCCCACCACCAGGAGTCCCGGCTGGTCGGGGCGCCGAGGAGCGCCCCCGTCCGGATGCGGGTGGTGCGTCGCGAGACCTTCGGCAAGCGCGGCGGCACCCACCTCTCGGTCAACCAGGTCCGGCCCCACATCGCCCGCGACCTCGCCCACGACATCCGCGCGCTCATCACCAGCGGAGCGAGGTTCGACGGGCGCGAGCTGCGCCCCGACGACATCGCGGTCATCTGCTACCGCCACGCCGATCTGGCTGCCGCCCGGAGCGCGCTGCAGGAGGTCGGTGTCGCCGCGGTGATCGCCGGCGGTGGCAGCGTGTTCGCGACCCCGGCCGCGGTCGAGTGGCTCTCGCTCCTCGAGGCCCTCGAGCAGCCGCACCGCACTCCACGGGTGCGGGCCGCGGCGCTCACGTCCTTCCTCGGGTACGACGCCGCGACCCTCGACGCCGGCGGTGACGACCTGAGCGACGACCTCGGCGACCGGCTCCGCTCGTGGTCCGAGGCGCTCGGCCGGCGCGGCGTCGCCGCGGTCGTCGAGGCGGCCACCTCCGGCGGGATGCCCGAGCGGCTCCTCGGCCAGGTCGGCGGCGAGCGCACCCTGACCGACCTGCGCCACATCGGTGAGGTGCTCCACGAGGCGGCGCTGCGCGACCAGATGGGCGCCGTGGCGCTGCTCGCCTGGCTGCGCCAGCAGGTGCTCGAGGCACGTGACGGCCGCGGCGCCGAGCGGACCCGCCGCCTCGACTCCGACGCCGACGCCGTGCAGCTGGTGACCATCCACGCCAGCAAGGGCCTGCAGTACCCCGTCGTCTACGTGCCCTCGCTCGCCGACCGCTGGGTCGGCAAGCCCGACAAGCCGCTCTTCCACGACGCGGCCGGTCGTCGCTGCCTCGACGTCGCCAACGCGGGTCCCGACTGGGCCGAGCACCAGCGGCGCTGGCGCGAGGAGGAGAACGGTGAGTGGCTGCGGCTGCTGTACGTCGCCCTCACCCGCGCCCAGAGCCAGGTCGTCGCCTGGTGGGCGCCGACCCGCAACGCCGAGGCCTCGCCGCTGCACCGGCTGCTGCTCCGCGGCCCGGCGCCGGACGGCGACGGCCTCAGCAGTGCGGTCCCCGTCGACCCGCCGGTCCCCGACGAGGACGCCGTGACCCGGCTGTTCGCCACCTGGCGCGACCGGGGCGCGTTCGTGCCCGAGGTCGCCGAGCCGACGGCCGCGCTGCCCGCGCCGCCAGCGGACCCCCCGGCCGAGCTGGGTGCCCGTGCGTTCACCCGGTCCGTCGACACCGGGTGGCGGCGCACCTCCTACTCCGCGCTCAGCCACGTCGACCTCGGTGCGCCGGTGCCCGGCGTCGGCAGCGAGCCCGAGATGGAGCCGAAGGACGACGAGGACCTCCCACCGGTGGTCGAGGTCGCGGAGCCCGACCCCGCGCTCGCCGTACCGTCGCCGATGGCGGGGCTGCCCGTCGGCGCGACCTTCGGCTCGCTGGTCCACGCGGTGCTCGAGCACACCGACCCGACGGTGGGCGACCTGCGCGCCGAGCTGCTCGGCCACATCGAGGAGCAGCTGACCTGGTGGCCGGTCGCCCTCGACACCGAGGAGCTCGCCGACGCCCTGGTCGCGGTGCTCGACACCCCGCTCGGGCCGCTGATGGACGACACGACCCTGCGTCGTGTGGGCACCGCCGACCGGCTCTGCGAGCTCGACTTCGAGCTGCCACTGTCCGGCGGTGACCACCCCGTCCACCAGGCGCGCTCGGCTGACGAGGTGCTGCTCGGCGACATCGCGTCCCTGCTGCGCAAGCACCTGCCCGAGGGCGACCCGGTCCGAGCGTACGCCGACGCCCTCGACAACCCCCTGCTCGGCGAGCAGGTGCTGCGCGGCTACCTGACCGGGTCCATCGACGTCGTGCTCCGGCTCCCGTCCGGCGACGGCGGCGACCCGCGCTACGTCGTCGTCGACTACAAGACCAACTGGCTGGGGCCGGCCGACGAGCCGCTGACCGCGGGCTCCTACCGGCCGAGCGTTCTCGACGACGCGATGGGGCACTCCGACTACCCGCTCCAGGCCCTGCTGTACGCCGTGGTGCTGCACCGCTTCCTGCGCTGGCGCCAACCCGGGTACGACCCGGCGCGCCACCTCGGCGGGGTCGCCTACCTCTACCTGCGCGGCATGTGCGGCCCGGAGACCCCGCGGGTCGACGGCAACCCGTGCGGCATCTTCACCTGGCAGCCGCCCGTCGAGCTCGTGATCGCCCTGTCGGACCTGCTGGACGGATGCGTAGCACCAGGGGAGCGAAGCGACCGACTGGAAAGGCGCCCGTGACCGAGATCTTCGAGCCCACCTCGCCCCACGACCCGCGCCTGGCACGCCGGGTCGACGGGCTGCTGGGCTCCTTCAACGCGGCCGGTGTGGTCGACGCGGCCGACGTCCGGGTCGCCGAACGGGTCGCCGCCCTCGCGGGCGAGGACGACGACCGGGTGCTGCTCGCCGCGGCGCTGGCGGTGCGCTCGGTGCGCGGCGGGTCGGTCGGCCTCGACCTCGACGCCCTGCCCGAGCTGTCCACGGAGGTCGAGGAGGTCGCGCAGCGACCGTCTCGAGACCGTCTGCGCTGGCCGGACCGAGCCGACTGGGTGGCGGCCATCGAGTCCTCCGCGCTCGTGGCCGCCGAGGTCCTGCACGTCGAACACGACCTGGTCTACCTCGATCGCTACCACCGTCTCGAGCGGCAGGTCGCCGACGACCTGACCGGCCGGATCGCCCTCGGCCCACCGGCGGTCGACGAGGCCGTGCTCGCCGCGACGATGGCGCGGATCAGCGGCGAGCACCTGAGCGAGGAGCAGGCGGCCGCCGTACGTCATGCGGCCCGGCACCGCACCACCGTGCTGACCGGAGGCCCCGGCACCGGCAAGACCACCACGGTCGCGCGCCTGGTGCTGGCACTCGCCGACCAGTTCGCGGTCGCCCACGAGCGGCGGATGTCGATCGCGCTGGCCGCGCCGACCGGCAAGGCCGCGACGCGGCTGCAGGAGGCGGTCGCCGCCGAGCTCGGCGCCCTGGGCGCGCTGGGCGACGCCGACCACCAGCTCGCGCCGCCCGAGGCGATGACCCTCCACCGGCTGCTGGGCTGGCGGCCCGACAACACCACCCGGTTCCGCCACGCGCGCGGCAACCGGCTCAAGTACGACCTCGTCGTGGTCGACGAGGCGTCGATGGTCGACCTGACCATGATGGCCCGGCTGCTCGAGGCGGTCCGGCCCGACAGCCGGCTGGTCCTGGTCGGCGACCCGCGCCAGCTCACCTCGGTCGGCGCCGGCGCCGTGCTCTCCGACCTGGTCGCCGGCTTCGCCGAGCACCCCGACTCGCCGGTGGTGGCCCTGACCGAGAACCACCGCTCCACCGAGGAGATCAAGGGCCTCGCGGCGGCCCTGCGCGACGACTCGCCCGACGCCGCCGATCGGGTGCTCGAGGTGCTGCGGGCCGGCACCGGCGAGGTCGAGTGGCGCGAGACCGCCGACCCCGTCGCCGCCCTCCAGGCCGAGTGCACCGCCGCTGCGGTGCGGATCCGCGACGCCGCCGTCGACGACGGCCCCGAGGCCGCGCTCGCTGCGATCGAGGGCTTCCGGCTCCTCTGCGCGCACCGCGACGGGCCCTACGGCGTCCGCGTCTGGAACCGCCACGTCGAGCAGTGGCTCGCCGCCGAGACCGGTGCGCCCCTCGGCTCCGCCTGGTACGCCGGCCGCCCGCTCCTGGTCACCAGCAACGACTACGCCCTCGACGTCTACAACGGCGAGACCGGGGTCGTCGTGACCGAGCCGTCCGGCCGCGCCCGCGCCTGGATCGCCGGCGCCGGCGCGCCCCGCCCGTTCGCGCCGGCCCGCCTCGACGCGATCGAGACCATGCACGCGATGACGATCCACAAGAGCCAGGGCAGCCAGGCCACCCGGATCGCCGTCCTGCTGCCCGAGGAGGGGTCGCGGCTGCTCAGCCGCGAGCTCTTCTACACCGCCGTCACCCGGGCGGGGGAGAGCCTTCTCGTGGTGGGGTCCGAGGCCGCCGTACGCGCTGCGGTGACGATGACCGCGCAACGCGCCACCGGCCTGCGGCACCGGCTCGCGCCCTGACGGGACCCTCGGCCCAACCGGTGGGCCCGCAACCGGCGCGAAACCTGGGCGGGTTAGTGTCGAGACCATGCCATTCCTGCTGCGCGTGCTGCTGCCCGACGTCCCCGGTTCGCTGGGTCGCGTCGCGACGGCGATCGGTATGGCGGGCGGCGACATCGAGGCGATCGAGATCGTCGAGCACCGCGTCGACGACGGCACCGCCGTCGACGACGTCCTGCTCGAGCTCGAGCAGGGGATGATGCCCGACTCCGTCGTCTCCGCGTGCAACGCGCTCGACGGCGTCGAGGTGCTCTTCGTCAGCCGCTACCCGGCCGGCGGCAACCTGATGCTGGACCTCGAGGCGGTCGAGGAGCTCACCGCCTCGCCGAGCGAGGCTTTCGACAAGCTGGTCGACCTGCTGCCCCCGACCTTCCGGGTCGACTGGGCCGCGCGGGTGCACCGCGCGAAGGGCGTCGTCTACGGCACGAGCGCGGCACCGGACGACTTCGAGTTCGTCGAGATCGAGTCCCCGACCCGGCTGGAGTCCCCGGAGGACGAGGTCACCCTCTTCGCGGCCGCGCGCCTCGACGGCAACGAGATCGTCGTCGTCGGCCGTCGCGGCGGCCCGGAGTTCGCCGAGTCGGAGATCATGCGCCTCGGCCACCTCTGCGGCCTGGCCGTCACGATCGCCAACAGCTGACCGACCCGGCGTTCGTCGGACCGGCTCAGGCGCCGACCGGCTCCAGCAGGAACACCGGGATCTCGCGGTCCGTCTTCTCCTGGTACGACGCGTAGGTCGGCCAGGTGGCCACAGCGTGGTCCCACCACTGCCGGCGCTCCTCGCCCTCGGCGATGCGCACCGTGTAGGCCTTCGGCTCCGGGCCGTCCTGCAGGTCGACGAGCGGGTGAGCGACGAAGTTGGCGTACCAGCTCGGGTTGTCCGGGGCGCCGCCCTTGGAGGCGATCGCGGCGTACACGCCGTCCTTCTCGACTCGCATCACCGGGTTCTTGCGGAGCTTGCCGGACTTCGCGCCGACCGAGGTGATCACCACGATCGGGTCCTTGCCGCCCTGGAGGGTGTTGGCCTCGCGGCCGCCGGACGCCTCGTACGCCGCGACCTGGTCGCGGACCCACTTCTGGCTGCTGGGCTCGTACTCACCGTGAAGGGTCATGTTCTTCTCAAGGGCACTGTGTGCCCGGCTATTCCGGTCAGCCGGCGAGGGCCTGGTCGATCTCCCGGTCCAGCGCGGCCTTCGGGCGCGCGCCGCGCAGCTCGTGGACCGGCTCACCGCCGCGGAACACGATCATCGTGGGCAGCCCCATCACCCGGTAGCGGGCCGACGTCACGGGGTTCTCGTCGCTGTTCAGCTTCACCACCCGCAGCGTGCCCTCGCGCTCGTCGGCGATCTTCGCCAGCGCCGGCGCGACCTGGTGGCACGGGCCGCACCACTGCGCCCAGAACTCCACCAGGACCGGCTGGTCGGACGCGAGCACCTGGGTCGCGAAGTCGGCGTCGGTGATCTCCTGCAGGGTCATGATCTCTCCTCGGGTTGGTAGTTCTCGGCGTCGCTCAACAGCCCGGACAGATCGCCGCGCAGCTTGCTCAGCTCCTCGATCCGCCGGTCGATCTCGGCGATCCGCAGCCGGTAGGCGTCCAGCGACGAGGGGCACACGTCGGCCCGCTCGTTGCCCGCGCGCAGGCACTCGACGAACGGCACCGTCTCGTCGGCGGTGAGGCCGAGGGAGAGCAGGGCGCGGATCTCGCGTACGACGAGCACGTCCGCGTCGTCGTACTCGCGGTAGCCGTTGGCCGCTCGCTCCGGACTGAGCAGGCCACGCGACTCGTAGTAGCGCACGGCCTTCACGCTCACGCCGGCGCGTTCGGCGAGGTCCTTGATGAGCACGTCTCGACGGTAGACCCTGCCCCTGGGGGCAAGGTCAAGCCGGCGGTGGGAGAGGGGCTAGCGTTCGGTGCCATGAGTGCGATCGAGGGCGTGAGCGAGACGTTCGACGCGAGCCAGTGGGACGTCGTCCCCGGCTTCGAGGACCTGACCGACCTGACCTACCACCGCGCCAAGGCGCACGGCACGGTCCGGATCGCCTTCGATCGCCCCGACGTCCTCAACGCCTTCCGCCCGCACACCGTCGACGAGCTGCTCCGCACCCTCGAGCACGCGCGCCAGTCCGCCGACGTCGGCTGCGTGCTGCTCACCGGCAACGGGCCGAGTGCCAAGAACGGCAAGTGGGCCTTCTGCACCGGCGGTGACCAGCGGATCCGCGGTCGGGCCGGCTACCAGTACGAGGACGTCTCCGCGGGCTCCGGCGACACCGGCGCCGAGGAGCCCAGCCCGATCGACAAGGCGAAGCTCGCCCGTCTGCACATCCTCGAGTGCCAGCGCCTGATCCGCTTCATGCCCAAGGTCGTCATCTGCGTGGTCCCCGGCTGGGCGGCCGGCGGCGGCCACAGCCTCTTCGTCACCTGCGACCTCGCCCTCGCCTCGACCGAGCACGCCCGCTTCAAGCAGACCGACGCGGACGTGGGCTCCTTCGACGGCGGCTACGGCTCGGCGTACCTGGCCCGTCAGGTGGGCCAGAAGTTCGCCCGCGAGATCTTCTTCCTCGGCCAGGAGTACTCCGCCGACGACGCCGTCCGGATGGGCGCCGCCAACCGCTCCGTGCCCCATGCCGAGCTCGAGGCCACCGCGCTCGAGTGGGGTCGCCTGATCAACGGCAAGAGCCCCACCGCCCAGCGGATGCTCAAGTACTCGTTCAACCTGCTCGACGACGGCCTCGTAGGCCAGCAGCTGTTCGCCGGTGAGACCACCCGGCTCGCGTACATGACCGACGAGGCGCAGGAGGGGCGGGACCAGTTCCTGGAGAAGCGGGAGCCGGACTGGTCGCCGTACCCCTGGTATTACTGATTTGCAGAGTTTTCGCAGGTCAGCGGACCATTGGGGACTCCTGCGTGGCAGATGCGTGGCAGGAAACCCTGGTTGCCGCCCCGCCACCGGCCTTGGGTGAACACTCGGGCGTTGACCTGGAGGTGCAGGTGCCGGTGAGGGTCACCGGCGCGGGACGTGTAGTGCCGCACCACCGCGGCCTCGAGCTTCTCGACCGGTACCTGGACCTGCAAGCCGCGGGGCCCGACCCGAGTCGTGGAGTGCTCGGCCAGCCAGCCGATGATCTCGACCGCCGCCCGCTCTTGTGCGACGTCGTAGGCGTCGGCGATCTCCGGGTGCAGTGAAGTTGCCAGTGACCAGGTCTTCGGTCCGTTGACCACGACCTCGACGAACCGCAAACCCTTCTCGTCCGTTCGTAGGCGGCCCTTCGGAGCACCGGTGGTGTCGTGGCCAGCGACCCACGCTTCGTACCCGTCGCCGTCGAGCTCGCCAGCTGCACTGACGGCGACACCGGCGGCGGAGTTGGTCGCGACGTACTTCTGGGCGATGCCAGAGCCCTCGGCGCGGTAGTAGTCGTCAGCCCGGGAACGGTCGGCCTCGACGTAGGTCCGAACGGCGTTCGCACTGCCGCGGTAGAACTTCTCGCCACCGTGCACGGCCTCGTTCACCGCCCGTCACTACTCGTCAATCACCCGGAAATGACGCGCGGCTCGTCCCGGGGACGGACCTTCGTAGCATGCGTGCCGCATCATGAGGAGGGGCAGACGGGCGGTTGAGCGCAGTGTTTTCGCGAGTGTCAATAGTCGATGGAAGGCACATGGAAGCGCCGATCGGAGAGCGCGAGGTTGAGGCGCGGGAGAATCGACCACATTGCGCAAGGCATCGACCTGACCGGCCGAGACGCTGCGAGCCGGCTCATCCGGCGCGCGGCGGAAGGCCGCTCAGTCTCGAGTACCACTAACATACCAATCGGTATGTTAGTGTGGTGAGACTGTTTTCCTCACGCCTTGGAGCGAACTCATGGCCACCGTAGACCTTGCCGTCAGTGCTGGAATTGCCACGCTGACGTTCAACAATCCCGACAGGAAGAACGCGATCACGCAGGAGATGGCGGGTCAGGCCGTCGACCACTGCGCTGCCATCACGGAGGACGCCTCGATCGGTGCGGTCATCGTGCGCGGCGAGGGTGACTACTTCTGCAGTGGCGCGGACACGCGCAGCCTCGCAGCGGCGTCCCGCAATCCGGCGGCGCCCGAGGCGGTCGCGACCATCTCGAGGGTCTACGAGGTCTTCGGCCAGATCGAGTGCTTGCCGGTGCCCACGGTGGCGGTCGTGACCGGGGGCGTGGTCGGTGCCGGCATGAACCTCGCTATGGCCGCCGATGTGCTGCTGACCACCGAGGACGCGATCTTCGACAGCGGGTTCCTCGAGCGTCGGATCCACCCTGGGGGCGGCCACATCGGTCTGCTCGGGCGCAGCGTCGGGCGACCCGCTGCGGCCGCCATGGTCCTGCTTGGCCAGCCGCTGACCGGTCGGCGCATCCACGAGCTGGGCTGGGCGCACGAGTGTGCCCCGCGCGACGATCTCGACCGGATCGCCCGGGAGCTGGTCGCTACGGCGGCGCAGGATCCCGCCCTGGTCCGCCGGATCAAGGCGAGCCTCCAGCTCGAGCTCGGTGCGACGGTGTCTTGGGCGCAGTCGCTCGAGATCGAGCGCGGCGCCCAGATGTGGTCGATGGCGCGCAAGGGCGAGGAGGCCTGGTCGGGGCGCGGACCCATCGCTGCGAGCTAGATCCCCGGCACTACGTACGCACCGAAATACGTAGTCGAGTGGGTGTTTTCCTTCCTGTCGCCGTCGCTGTGACAGCGGTCATAGTGGCGCCATGCCCACCACCACGACGGTCGCGACACTGATCGGCAACCCCCGGCCGGCGAGCCGCACAGCGCAGATCGCCGCCGCGGTTGCCGCCGCTGTCGCGCGGGGACTGGATGACGCGTACGTCGTCGCGCCGGTCGAGCTCGGGCTCCACGGCGCTGCCGTCTTGGCCCCGGAGTCGGCCGAGGTCGGCCGCGACCGGGACGCGGTGGCTGCCGCGGACGTGCTGGTCGTCGCGTCGCCGACCTACAAGGCGACGTACACCGGTCTGCTCAAGTCCTTCTTCGACCGGTACGACGGCCGCGGCCTCGCGGGCGTCACCGCCGTGCCCCTCATGGTCGGTGCCTCTGCGGAGCACGCCCTGGCCGTGGAACTGCATCTGCGTCCGGTCCTGGTCGAGCTAGGTGCCGTCGTCGCGGGCCGCGGTCTCTACGTGCTCGACTCGCAGCTCGACGACCTCGATGCCGCCGTGACGGCGTGGTGGACTGCGAACGGTCCGGCGATCCGCGCCGTGGCCCTGTCCGGAGGTGCGGCATGACGATCTCGCAGGCGGAGTTCAAGGCCATCATGGCGAGTGCTGCCGGGCCGGTTACCGTGGTGACGGCGATGGGCTCCGACGGCGGCCCGCGGGGGCTCACGATGTCCGCGGTCTGCTCGGTCTCCCTGGACCCGCCGCTCATTCTGGCCTGTGTCGACCGGGGGTCGGCCACGCTGGCGGCCATTCGGGAGAGCCGATCGTTCACCGTCAACTACCTGCGCCGCGGCTCCGAAGCGGTCGCACTGGAGTTCGCCACGAAGTCGCTCGACAAGTTCGTGGGGCGCGACTGGGAGCGGTCGGCAACCGGTCTGGGTGGCCCGATCCTCGCGGACCGCAATGCCGCGCACGCTGTCTGCGCCGTCACTGACCTCATCGACGCGGGTGACCACGTGATCGCGGTCGGTGAGGTGCGTGAGGGTGGTGTCCGTGAGGAGCATGCTGTCCTCGCCTACGCCCGCCGGACGTTCTTCGCTGCGAGCGCCTAGCCCGCCGTACATCCGCCACGCCACCGCGCTCCGGTGGCATGCCTCGGGAGTCGAAACACCAACCAGTCGGTATCCAGCAGTGTGCTGCCGGTACCCGTACCCGCTCGAGAGAAGGAATGCCGTGCTACTCGCCCAACTCGCCTCCGCGGATGGCTTCGACGAGACGCAGGTCTCGACGCATGCCCAGGTCGCGACGGCCTACTACGTCATCGGCCTGGTCGCCATCGCGCTCGCCGTCGCAGGCGTCTTCATGTTCGACGCCGGATTGAGCCGCCGGGGCAACGTGCTCCACACACTGATCCAGAAGCTGGCCGCGGCGAGCGTCGGCGGTGTCGCGATGGCTGTGGTCGGCTTCGCGATCTGGGACGTCCAGTTCACCCAGGCCTTCGGCTCGGCGTCACCGATCAAGGACGCCTTTCAGTCGTGGTGGCTGTTCGGCGACAACATCAACGCCTACTCGCACCAGCTCGACCACGCCGTCGTCCCGGACGCCGAGGCCTTCCAGGCATTCTTCGCGATCTTCATCATCTTCGGGGCGTTCTTCGCAGCTCTCCTCGCCGGGGCGGTGATCGAGCGGGTCAGGACCGGTGCCCTCGTCGTGGTGTCCGCCGTGTTCGCGGGCCTTGTCATCCCGGTCGGGGCGTACCTCGTCTACGGCCCGGTCGGACCGCTCTCCAACGCGGGGACGCACGACTTCGGCGGCGCCTTCTTCTACATCCTGCTCGGCACCTGGGCGCTCGTCCTCGTGTGGCGCGCCAAGCCCCGTCCGATCGCCTACGTCGGCGACCCGGCGATGGCCCCTCACAACCTGGCGTACGTCGTCCTTGGACTGCTGCTGTTCATCGCGGGCCTGTGCGGCTACGTCCTGCTCAACGGCTTCCTGGTCGAGGGCGCAGGCTTCTTCGGTATCACGCTCAACGAGTCCGGCATGGGCATCGTCCTCACCAACCTGATGGTGACCGTCATGGCCGGTGGCGTCGGCGGCTTGCTCGCTTGGAAGGTCACCGGGAACGTCTACTTCTTCCTCGTTGCCCCGATTGCCGGCTGGGTGGCCTCGGCGGCGTCGATGGACGTCGTGAACCCCTGGCAGAGCGGGCTGATCGCCCTGTTCGCCCCCTTCGTCGTCGTCGGCGGCTACCAGCTCGTGAAGCGGGCCGGGCTCGACGACATCAAGATCGTGCCGATCACGCTCGGCCCCGCGATCTACGGCGTCCTCGCGACCGGCGTGTTCGCGAACGGCGTCAAGCAGGGCGGGTACGTCGGCCTCGAGGGCAAATACGCCTTCCAGCACGCCTCCATCGACATCGGCCAGCAGGCCATCGGTGTGCTGGTCTTCGTCGTCCTCGGCCTGGTCAGCGCGCTCGCCGTCGTGCTCGTCGTCGAGAAGGTCCTCGGCCTGCGCGAGGAGCGCATTGACCAGGGACTCGATAGCGACCTCGACCGCAGCGTCGTCGGCTGGTCCGGCTACGGCGACCCGGCGACGGCACCGTCGGCCGCGGCCCACGGCGACTGACGGCCCCACCGATCCGGCCAAGAACACCGACCCTCGAAAGGACCCGTCATGGAGTTCGGAATCTTCATCCCGAGTGCGCGCAACGGCTACATCATCTCGGAGACCGCACCGCAGTACTCGCCGACGTACGACCACATGCGTGAGATCTGTCAGACCGGCGAAGCCAACGGCTTCTCCTTCGCCTTGTCGCTCTCCGCGCTGCGCGGACACGGCGGCACCACCGGCTTCTGGGACGACGCCCTGGAGTCGATGACCCAGATGGCCGCGTTGGCCCGCGACACAGAATTCATGAAGTTGATCGGCTCGGTCAACATCCTCGCGATCCACCCTGCGATCGCCGCTCGCATGGCGGTGACCATCGACCAGATCAGCGACGGCCGCTTCTCGCTCAACATCGTCCCCGGCGGCTGGCACCCGCGGGAGCTCGAGGTCATGAAGGTGTGGCCCGGCTACGAGTACAACGAGTACCGCTGGAAGTACGCCGGGGAGTACTGCCAGGTCGTACGCGAGCTCTGGGAGAAGGGGGTCTCGGACTTCCAGGGCGAGTACTTCCAGTACGAGGACCTCCGGATGGGACCGCAGCCGGAGCACCACATGAACATCGTGTGTGCCGGGGCCTCCGAGGACGCCATCAAGTTCACGACGCAGTACGCCGACTACTCGTTCCGCCTCGCCTGGGGTGGTCCGGAGGCGTTGCGCGAGGTCGTCGACCGGTTCAACGGCCAGATGGACGAGGCCGGCCGCACCATTCGGCCGTATGTCGCCCTCGGGGTCGTCATGGCCGACACCGACGAGGAGGCGGAGGCCAAGCTCCAGAACTACATCGACAACCCCGACCTGGGCGTCATGGAGTACATGCTCGGCCAGGCCGCGACCGACAGTGCCGCGGGCGGCACGTCGGAGATCCTCGCCGGCGTCGATGCGAAGGGCTTCGTGCAGTTCTCGACCGACTTCATCACCGGGTCGCCGGCCAGCATCGCGCGGCAGCTCGACGAGTGGGCGGAGATCGATGTCGCCGGCTACATGCTCGTGCTGACCGACTATGTCGAGGACATCAAGCGGATGGGCAGGGAGGTCTTCCCGCTGATGAAGAACTTCACCCCGCCGACCGTTCCCGCGAAGGCCTGAGGAGACCTGCCATGACCATCACCTCCTCTCTCTCCGAGGACCTGCAGGCCCAGGTCGCCAAGGCGACGCGGATGCTGATCGGCGCGGACTGGGTCGAGTCGTCGACCGGCGAGACGCTGGACGTCTTCAACCCGTCGACGGGCGCAGTGGTCGCCCAGTCCGCCGCAGGCAGTGCGGCCGACGTCGACCGGGCCGTCGCCGCGGCGCGTACGGCGCTGCGTGGCGACTGGGCCAAGGTCACGCCGATCCAGCGCGGACGGATGATCGCGAAGCTCGCCGAGCTGGTCGAGCGGGACACCGAGCAGCTGGCGCAGCTTGAGTCCCTCGACGTGGGCATGCCGATCATGGAGGCCCGCTACATCGACGTACCGTTCTCCGTCGACATCCTCCACTACTACTCCGGCTGGCCGACAAAGATCACGGGCGACACGATCCCGGTGTCCTTCCCGCACAACTTCGGTGGCCCGTACCACGCCTACACCCGGCGGGAGCCGGTCGGCGTGGTGGCAGCGATCATCCCGTGGAACCTCCCACTGATGATGGCGATCAAGAAGCTCGCGCCCGCGCTGGCCACCGGGAACACCATCGTGATCAAGCCTGCCGAGCAGACGCCGCTGGCGATGGCGCGACTGGCCGAGCTGGTGCTCGAGGCGGGCATCCCGGAGGGCGTGGTCAACTACGTGACCGGCCTTGGTGAGTCCGCGGGCGTCGCCCTGGTCAACCACCCGGGGGTCAACAAGGTGACCTTCACCGGGTCCGTGGAGACCGGGAAGGCGATCGCGCGGGCTGCGACCGGCACTCTCAAGCGGGTGTCCCTGGAGCTCGGCGGCAAGTCGCCGCACATCATCTTCGACGACGCCGATCTCGAGCGGTCGATCGTGTCGGCCGGCATGGCGATCTTCGCGGGACAGGGCGAGAGCTGCATCG
Organism: Pimelobacter simplex; assembly: GCA_016803235.1. Taxonomy (GTDB): domain Bacteria; phylum Actinomycetota; class Actinomycetes; order Propionibacteriales; family Nocardioidaceae; genus Nocardioides; species Nocardioides simplex_A. The sequence goes on along the minus strand of JADCLI010000023.1, from coordinate 38,062 downwards.
CGGGCTCGCGGCTGTACGCCCAGCGCGAGGTGTACGACGACGTGCTGGCGGGCCTCGCGGCCCGGGCCAGCAGCATCAAGCTCGGCCCTGGCCTCGACGACAGCAGCGAGATGGGCCCGCTCATCTCCGGCGAGCACCGCGACAAGGTGCTGGACTACCTCGCGCTGAGCAAGCAGGACGGTCGTGTCGTCGCCGGTGGCGAGGCGTGGGGCGAGGAGGGCTACTTCGTGCAGCCCACCGTCGTCGCCGACCTGCGCCCCGACTCGCGGGTGCTGCGTGAGGAGATCTTCGGCCCGGTGCTGTCGGTGGTCCCGTTCGACACCGAGGAGGAGGTCACTGCCCTCGCGAACGCGTCCGACTTCGGCCTCGGCGCCGGCGTGTGGACCCGGGACGTGGGTCGAGCGCACCGCATGGCAGCAGCCATCGAGTCCGGCCAGGTGTGGGTCAACTGCTACCAGGCCGTGGACGCGGCTCTCCCCTTCGGCGGTTACAAGCAGTCCGGTTGGGGCCGCGAGACCTGCAAGGAGAGCCTCGACGACTTCCTCGAGCTCAAGACCGTCGTGGTCCACCTCTGATGGGCGGATCGTGACGAGCCATGACATCGTCATCGTCGGCGGGGGTTCTGCAGGCAGCGTGCTGGCCGCACGCCTGAGTGAGGACCCCGACGTCTCCGTCCTGCTTCTCGAGGCAGGCGGGGACGAACGCCGGGACGACGTCGAGTCGCCGGGTGCCTGGCCGGCGCTGCTCGGCGGCGACGCGGATTGGGGATTCAGCACGACTGTCCAGGCGGCGACCGGCCGGTCCGTGCCCGCGCACCGGGGGCGAATCCTCGGCGGTTCGGGATCGATCAACGTGATGGCCCATCTGCGGGGCCACCGATCGGACTTCGACGGCTGGCGTGACTGCGGAGCGGAGGGGTGGGCGTACGAGGACGTGCTGCCGTACTTCCGGCGTTCCGAGTCCGTCCCGCACGGCGATCCACGCGTACGCGGCACCGACGGTCCGCTACGACCCCAGCCGGTCGCCGCGCCGCACCCGCTCAGCGTCGCGCACGTCGAGGCGGCCCGCCTCGCCGGTCACGTCGTCGCGAACGACCTCAACGACGGCGACCTGACCGGCGCCGCGACGCATGACCTGCTCATCGTCGACGGACGCCGCCAGAGCACGGCGACGGCGTACCTGCGGCCGGCAGCCGGGCGTGCGAACCTCACGATCCGCACGGGGGCACGGGCCCGCAGACTGATCATCGAGCACGGCCGCTGTCGGGGAGTGGAGTACGTCGCGTCGGGCGCAGTCGAGCAGGCGTACGCCGACCAGGAGGTGCTGCTCTGCTCCGGTGCCGTCGGCTCTCCCCACCTGCTGATGTCGTCCGGCATCGGGCCGGCCGCGGATCTCGCCGCCGTGGGCGTTGCGCCGGTGCTGGACCTCCCGGTCGGCCAGAACCTCCAGGACCACGTGATGCTGGCCGGGATCCGCGTGCAGGCCGAGCGGCCGCTTCCGCCGCCCAGCGGTCAGTACGCGGAGGCGACGCTGTTCCTGCGCGCCGACCCGGGCCAGGCGGCACCCGAGCTGCAGATCGTGCAGGTCCAGGTCGACTACCACCTGCCCTGGCAGGAGCCACTGGAGAACAGCTTCACCTTCGGCGTCGGTCACATGCAGCCGCGGAGCCGGGGCGAGCTGCGCCTCGTCTCGGCCGATCCGGGCGTCGCACCGCTGATCGACCCCCGCTACCTGAGCGAGCAGTACGACGTCGACCAGCTCGTCGCCGGCATCGAGGCCGTCGACGAGCTGGTGCGGACAGGAGCCTTCGCGACCTGGGGTGGGCGGTCGCAGGCGGCCTCGTTGCTCCAGCTCGGTCGACGTGAGCTCGAGGGCGTCGTGCGCGATTCGGTGAGCAGCTTCTTCCACCTGTCGGGAACTTGCCGGATGGGTGTCGGACCGGACGCCGTCGTGGACCCCCAGCTGCGGGTGCACGGCCTGACCGGGATCCGCGTCGCCGACGCCTCGGTGATGCCGACCATCGTGTCGAGCAACACCAACGCCGCCACGGTGATGATCGCCGAGCGGGCCGCCGACCTGGTTCTGGGGCGATGAGCGACGACGACGAGTCCCGGGACCTGGTGGCCGTCACGCTGGTGTGGCGCGGCCGCGTGGGCATCTTCAAGCGAGGTGAACGATCGGGCTCCGACCCGGGTCGATGGCGCTGTGTCCACGACGCGCTCGGCCCCGACGACGACGCCGTCGCGGCGGCGGCGCGCATCCTGCACGCCGCGACGGGTCTCGTCGTGCGCGACCTCAGCGTGCTCCGCGCCGGGCCGGTGCTGCGGTTCGCCGAGGACCGGGGCCGTGACCGGCGGATCCACACCGTGCTTGCCCGGACCGACCAGCGGCGACTGCAGCTCGGCAAGGAGCATGTCGCCCACCGCTGGGTACGGCGCGAACAGCTGGCCAGGTTCGACGGCCAGGTCACCTGGCTCCGGCCGGTGGTCGACGCCGTCCTGGCTGACCGGCAGCCGGCTTCCGTGGCGCCGGTGGACCGGCACCCGGTCACGGCCTGAGGTCCTGTCGAGATGACGCTCACGGCGGGGGCCGGCTGGTACGAGGTGCGGCAGACTAGGAGAGTGGTCCAGCCTTCCTCCGGAGCGCGCCGCGAGGCGGACGGCCCGGGCGCCGTCCCAGCTGAGCTCACCCGGTTCATCGGACGCCGCCGTGAGCAGAGCCTGGCGCGAGAAGCGCTCGAGCGCTCACGCCTGGTCACCCTGATCGGACTCGGCGGTGTCGGCAAGACCAGGCTGGCGCTCGAGCTGGCGACGCGTGCCCGCGACGACTTCGACGAGGTGCGGTTCGCGCGCCTCGCGGACGTGCTCGAGCCGGCCCTCCTCGGCTACACCCTCAACACCGCCCTCGGAGTGCGTGAGCAGTCGGCCCGCTGGCAGCTGGACACGGTCGTGGAGTTCCTCGGTGACCGGCGGGTACTCCTCGTGCTCGACAACTGTGAGCACCTGGTCGAGCCGGTCGCGTCCCTGGTTGACAGCCTGTTGCGCGCCTGTCCGGGCCTCAGCGTGCTCACGACCAGCCGGCAGGTGCTCGGCCTCGACGGTGAGGCCGTCGTCCGGGTTCCGCCTCTCTCGGTGGCGTCCGACGGCGGTGCGTCCGCCGAGAGCGAGGCGATGAGCCTCTTCCTCGACCGTGCCTCGTCGGCCGTCCCGGGACTCGTGGTGACCCCGGACGAGCAGGAGCAGATCCGCGAGCTGTGCCGTCTTCTCGATGGGATCCCGCTGGCGATCGAGCTCGCCGCCGTACGGCTGCGGCTGCTCCCCCTGGGCGAGCTGGTCACCCGGACTGCAGACCGGTTCCACCTGCTCACGCAGGGCAGCCGGACCGCGCCCGCCCGGCACCAGTCTTTGCGTGCGTCCATCGACGGAACCTACGAGCTCTGCTCGCCGCGGGAGCGCCAGCTCTGGTCGCGGCTGTCGGTCTTCTCCGGCGGCTTCAGCCTGGAGGCTGCCGAGACAGTGGCCGGCGACGCGACGCGCGACTCGATCCTCGAGCTCGTCTCGGGCCTCGTGGACAAGTCGATCATCACGCGGGTGATGCAGGCGGGCGAGCCCCGTTACGCGATGCTCGAGACCATCCGGCAGTACGGCGCCGAACGGCTGGACGCCGACGAGCTCGCCGAGCTGCACCGGCGGCACCGCGAGTGGTTCGCGGCGCTCGCCGCGCGAGCCGACGACGGGTGGTCGGGCCCCGCCCAGGTCGAGTGGCTGGACCGCCTGCGCTGGGACTACCCGAACCTCCGCGTCGCGTTGCAGTCGTGCCTGGCCGATGACCCCCGGCGCGGGATGCGGCTCGTGGCGAGCATCGAGAACTTCTGGCTGGCGAGCGGCTTCCTCAGCGAGGCTCGCCTGTGGCTCGACACCCTCCTCGCTGCGGACGCCTCGGCGACGACCGACCGCGGTCGGGCCCTTCGACTCAGCTCCTGGCTGGCCGTGCTCCAGAACGACCACGCGACCGTGCCCCAGATGCTGGAGGAAGCCGGCCGGATCGCGGACGAGGTCGGGGATGGGGCGCTGGCGACGTACGTCGTGCAGACCTGGGGACTGCTGGCGATGTTCCAGGGGGACCTCGCGACGTCGATCGACCGACTCGAGTCCGCCGTCGCTGGCTTCGCCGAGCTGGGGCACCTGACGGGGCAGCTCCACTCCCTCTTCGAGCTCGGCATCGCCTACGGCTTCGCCGGCGACATCGAGCGGGCCGTGCACTGGCAGCGGCGTTGCCAGGATCTGGCCGGAACGGTCGGTGAGTCCTGGTGGAGCTCCTTCTCGCTGTGGGCGTACGGCATCGACAAGTGGAAGCAGGGTGACATCGACGGGGCGGAGTCGCTCGAACGAGCGAGTCTGCGTGCCAAGCGGGCGCTGGACGACCGGCTCGGCGTCGGTGTCTGTCTCGAGGCGATGTCGTGGATCGCGGCGGCGAACGGCGAGTCGACCCGTGCCGGCCGGTTGATGGGTGCGGCGGAGACCGTCCTGCGCCAGGTCGGCATGCCGATCGAGGCGAGTCGCTCGATGCTGACCTATCACCAGGAGACCCAGGAGACGTTGCGCCTGCACGACCGCCGGGCGGAGGCCGCCTATGCGGAGGGAGCCGCTTGGGACATGGACACCGCCATCGGCTTCGCACTGGGTGAGGTGAGTGGGGACCCCGAGCCGTACGACGTGCCGTTGACCAGGCGCGAGATGGAGGTCGCGAGTCTCGTGGCCGCCGGGCTCACGAATCGGAACATCGCGGCGCAGTTGTTCATCTCGGTGCGCACCGTCGAGAAGCACGTGGACCACATCCTCGGCAAGCTCGACCTCGCCAACCGGGTTCAGCTCGCGGCGCTGATCGGCCGCGCGGCCGATGGCCCGTGACCGGCGGCAGCGGGGCGCTGGGCGCCCCGCGCCGTGGTCCAGGTCAGGCGTCGTCCTCGAAGCCGAGCAGGCGCGAGGCTCGCTGCGTCGCCACGAGCAGCCGGGCGACGTACTCGTCCACAGCGCCGTTCGGCTTCGGGAAGCCGTAGACGGTCAGCGCGAGCGCCACCTCGCCGCCCGCGCGGAACACGGGTGCGGCGATCACCCGGATGTCGGACTTGTCCTCGTCGGTGAGGACGACCGGGTCGTAGTGCAGCTGCTCGACGAGCGGCTTGAGCGTGGCCTGGTCGCGGGCGTTCGGGTCCTGCTCGAGCAGGCTCAGGGCCGAGGCGAACTCCCGCTGGGCGCCGTTGATCAGGCCCACCGAGTAGCCGCGGTCCCGGACCCGGGTGATCCGGCGGCGCTCCTCGTCCCGGCTCTCGGCGGGAACCTGTCCCACGAAGTCGTCGAGGCGCTCGTCGTCGAACCAGGCGGCGAAGGCCGAGCCGTAGCTGGGGGCGAACGGGAGGTGCACCCCGACCAGTGTCGCCCGCGCGCCCGCGTCCGGGCTGCCTGCGTTGCCGAGCACGATCAGGTCCTCGCCGTCGACGACCGTCGCGACGCAACGCGACGAGAGATCGGTCGCGAGGGACTCCATCTCGCCGCGGATCAGGTCGAGCTCGCGGAGCTCGTCAGTGAGGGTGCCTCGGACGGTCGTCGCAGCCAGGGACAGAGGGGAGAAGCGTCCGTACCCGCCCTGGAAGAACAGGAGGGGGAGCGCGCCGGTCTCGATCTGGAGCTCGCGAACGCGCCCGAGGACGATGTAGTGGTCGCCGGCGTCCGCAACGGACTCGAGCTCACAGTCGATCCAGGCGACGACGCCGTCCAGGATGGGCGCGCCCGTCGACGCGGCACGCGTGTCCACCCCGGCGAACTTGTCCTCGGCCTTCGACGCGAACCGCCGGCACAGGTGCTCCTGGTCGGCGCTGAGGATGTTCACGCAGAAGTGGCCGGCAGAGGCGATCTTCGGCCAGCTCGTCGACTTCTTGTCCGGGAAGAACGCCACGAGCGGCGGGTCGAGGGACACCGAGGTGAAGGAACCGACCACGAACCCTGCGGCAGGCCCCTCGCCCGGTGCAGCGGTGACGACGCACACACCGGTCGGGTACTGACCGAGTACTTCACGGAACTGGTGGCTGTCGATGGTCGTAGACATGGCGAGATCTCCTTTGATGAGCACTACAAACCGACGGGTCGGTATGTTACGGTGATCGGGCTCACGCTGGCAATGGTCCACTTTTGGACTGCCGGAACCTGAAATTGCGCCAGGCAAGTGGGTTGACGCGTAGGACTGAGCCAGACAAGATACCGACTGGTACGTTCGCGAAACGGCGGACGAGTGACCGAGTGACTGGGAGTTGCGATGAAGATCGATCTGCTTTACGCCCTGACCAACCGGACGGGCGAGATGTCGTGGAACGGCGTGCTCCAAGCCGCGCGGCAGCACGCCCAGCTGGCGGACGAGCTGGGCTTCGACCGGGTGTGGCTCGGTGAGCACCACTTCGACGTCGACGGGACGGACGCGAGTCCCAACCCGATCCTGCTGGCCGCGGACCTGGCGGCGCGCACGACCAACATCCGCTTCGGGATGGCCGCCGTCTCGATCACCCTGTGGCACCCGATCCGCGTGGCCGAGGACCTCGCGATGCTCGACCACTTCGCTGACGGACGCCTCGACGTGGCCTTCGGCCGCGGCATCCTCCCGATCGAGGTGAAGAACCTCAATCCGGAGGCCGACCGCTGGGGTGGCGCGGACAGCAGCATCGAGATCTTCGACGAGAAGTACGACATCGTGCAGAAACTGTGGACCGAGGAAGTCTTCAGCTACCAGGGCAAGCGCTACACGCTGCCGACGCCTGACACCAAGTACATCCACGCACCCGGCGCTCCCGAGCCCGAGGGCTGGCTCGATGACGAGGGCAACCTGGTCGCGTTCGCGATGTACCCGAAGTGCTACCAGGACCCCTATCCGCCGCTGTTCGCCGTCACAGAGTCCGAGCGTGGCTTCCGCGACGCCGCCCACAAGGGTATCGGCGCGATCACCTGGTATCCCACCGGCAAGGTGCTCACCGGCCTCAACGAGGCCTACCAGGAGTCCTATCGCGAGGCGCACGGCGAGACCCTGCCGCTGGGTGTCAACACGTCGGTGCTCCGCATGGCGTTCGTCGCCGACACCGACGAGGAGGCCCGCGCGGCCACGGAGTCGTCGATCGCGGACTTCTTCCGCTTCGTCTGCGCGGTGCGCGACATCTCCGTGTGGCTGGACGCCGACGAGGACCCGTCGAGCGTCGACTGGCAGGGCTTCTCCGACGCCGAGGCCTACGACTTCCTCTACGAGCGCGACCACCTGTTCATCGGATCGCCCGCGACGGTGCGCGAGCAGATGCTCCGGATGACGGCGTCCCACCAGGTGCAGAACTGGCTGCTGCAGTTCGGTGTCCCGGGCATCGACAGCAACGAGGCGATCTCGAAGGCGATGCGCCTCTTCGCCGAGCACGTCATGCCCGCGCTCCACGAGGCAGGCGCACAGCTGCCGGCCAGTGCCATCCACTGACTCGCGTCACCAACGGAGGAGGACGACATGACGGAGTACCTCAACCCGGCGGGCCTGCCCTATCCCGAGTACGGCATGAACCCGGGGACGGCGACCCGTGACTGGGTGTTCGCAGGCGGTATGGCCTTCGACTTCGAGACGATGGCTCGGCGTGCCGATGCGGTGACTGTGGCCGCGGAGACCCGGCTGTGCCTCGAGGAGATCGACGAGATCCTGCACGCTGTCGGTGCGACACGACGCGACATCGTGAAGATGACCTGCTACCTCAGCGACGACTCCTTCCGGCCGGAGTTCTGGACGGCCTACAAGGAGTTCTTCGGGGATGGCCCGTATCCCTCGCGGGTGACCTACTCCGTCGGCATCGCCGGAGGCTGCCGGGTCGAGCTCGACGCCATCGCCGTGCGTCCGCGCGCCCAGGCGGGATGAGCGGCATGTCCGAGCAGGTGGTGCCGTTGCGGCCGTTCGTCGACTGGCACACCCACATCTTCAAGCCCGAGCACTGCGGGCCGGTGTGGACCGACCGCGGGACCGAGCTCGTCGGCCGGCCGGCCTTCGGCGAGGCCGACCTTGCCGAGCACTCGCGCGTGATGGCGGAGGCCGGGGTCGAGAGGTTCGCGCTGATCGGGCTGCAGATCGCGCGGATGGGCATGTTCGTGCCGAATGACTACCTGGGGGAATACCTCCAGGCCAACAGAGGCCGTGCCATCGCCGTCGGCAGCGTCGATCCGACGCAGCCAGGGGCTGCTGCCGCGCTGCGCCAGGCCATCCGGGAGTTCGGCCTCCATGGCGTGAAGCTGTCACCGCCCTATCAGGGCTTCCACCCGCACTGCGACGAGGCCTACGAGGTCTACCGGGTCGCCGCGGAGGAGGGCATCTTCCTGATGTTCCACCAGGCCAGCGTCTTCGCGCCCGACGGCTTCCTCGAGTTCGCCTACCCGAGCATGCTCGACAAGGTCGCCCGCGAGTTCCGGGACACCAACATCCTGCTCGCGCACTTCGGCAAGCCGTGGATGAACGAGACCGTCGAGCTGATGATGAAGAACCGCAACGTATTCGCCGATGTCTCGACGATGCCCGTGAAGGCCTGGCAGATGTACAACGGGCTGCGGCTGGCGATCGAAGGACATGTCACCGATCGCCTGGTCTTCGGCTCGGACTTCCCGTCCTTCCATCCGGGCGAGGCTGCCCGGGACTTCCTGGCGATCGCCGATCTCGCGATGCCGCTGCCCATTCCGAGGGAGGTCGTCGAGGACATCCTCTACAACCGCCCGTTCGACCTGATCGTCTCGAGCTGAGGAGCACGTCATGACGCAGTACCTGAACCCCGCCGCCGTCGGTGACTACAGTGGGGCCGGGCTCTCGTCCGGGACCGCGACGGAGTCGCTCGCGTTCGCCACCGGCCTCGCGATGGACCCGACGACCCTGAAGCGCCGCGAGGACGCGGTGACGATCGCCGACGAGGTGCGGATCGCCTTCGAGAACATCGACCACATCCTCGGCGAGGCGGGTCTCTCTCGACGCGACGTGGTCAAGACGACCTGCTACCTGCGGCACGACGAGCACCGCTTCGAGTTCATCCCGGCATTCAAGGATGCCTTCGGCGACGGCCCCTACCCGGCGCGCTGCACCTTCGTCGTCGGTCTCGCCTCCGACATCCGGGTCCAGATCGACGTGATCGCGGTGCGCCAGGACGCCGGCTGACAGCGGCGCGCGGCGCGTCCCCCTGGGGCTTGCGGTCCCGCACACACGCGGTCTACTCTCCTACAGATAAACCGACCGGTCGGTATGTACCGGATGACTCAGACAGGCTGGTAGAGGTTCCATGCACACAGGCATCACTCTCACGTTCCAGAATCTCGATCGCGCACGCAGTGACCGCGACGTGATCAGCAGCGAGGTGCGGTACGCCCAGCGGGCCGAGGAGGCAGGGTTCGACTCGTTGTGGGTCCCGGAGCACCACTTCACCGACTACGAGCTCACGCCCAACGTGCCGCAATTCCTGGCCTGGGTCGCGGCGCAGACCGAGCGGCTCCGCCTGGGCACAATGGTGACCGTGCTGCCCTGGCAGGACCCGATCCGCACAGCCGAGAGCTTCCTGATGCTGGACCACCTGTCCGAAGGGCGGGCGATCCTCGGGATGGGGCGCGGCTTGGGCCGGGTCGAGTTCGAGGGCTTCCGGGTGCCGATGGGCGAGTCCCGCCAGCGCTTCGTGGAGTACTCCGAAGCCGTGCTGGCCGGCCTCGAGTCCGGCGTCATCGAGTACGAGGGCGAGCTCTACCGGCAGCCTCGCGTGACCCTGCGCCCCGACCCCTACGCATCCTTTCGTGGCCGCAGCTTCGCGTCGGCCGTCTCGCCCGAGTCGATGGACATCATGGCGCGGCTCGGTGTCGGGCTCATGGTCATCGCCCAGAAGCCGTGGGAGACCGTGGAGGCGGAGCTCGAGACCTACCGGCGGCGCTACCTCGAGATCAACGGCGAGGAGCCGCCCAAGCCGATCATCTGCGTGTTCACCGGCGTCTCCGACACCGAGGCCGGGGCGCAGGAGATGCGCGACAAGTACCTGCAGCGCTACGCGCTCTCGACCGTTGAGCACTACGAGTTCGACAACGTCGGATTCGCGCAGATCAACGGCTACGAGTACTACGCCGGACTGGCGCGGAACATCGAGAAGCACGGCGTGGAGGGCTTCGCCGGGTTCCTCGCGGACCTCCAGGTCTGGGGCACGCCGGACCAGGTCGTCGAGAAGCTGCTCTCGTACGTCGACCGGCTCGACGCAGGCGGCGTCCTGCTGGTGCCGGCCTTCGGCGGAATGCCGGAGGATGTCGCGGACAAGAACTTCGACCTGATCGCGCGCGAGGTGCTCCCGGCGCTGAAGGACCACCACGTCGGCGGGGATCTCGGCGTTCCCTACGGCACCCCGGCCCTCGCCTGAGGGCGGCATCGCCCACCGGAACCGACCCCCGAGCGGAAGGAAGTCTTCGATGAACAACCCCCAGGACGTCACGCAGCCCCAGCACTGGATCGACGGAGAGTTCGTCACCGGGTCCGGATCGGACGGGATCGACGTGTTCGACCCCGCGACCGGACGACGTGTTGCCGAGCTGGCAGCAGCCACGGATGCCGAGGTGGATGCCGCCGTGGCGGCCGCATCCGCGGCCTTCGAGGAGTGGAGCGAGCTCTCGATCACGCGCCGGGTGCAGTACCTGCACACGATGCGCGCGAACGTCGTCGGCAACGGCGAGCAGCTGGCACGCACGATCAGCCTCGACCAGGGCAAGACCCTCGAGGAGGCCCGCGGCGAGGTGATGCGGGCGGCGGAGTTCATCGACACCGCCCTCGCCGCGCCGATGCTGATGCACTCACGGTCCGGTCACGTCGCTGGACCGATCGAGGCGCGCAACGCCCGGGAGCCGCTCGGCGTGTGCGTGGCGATCACGCCGTTCAACTTCCCGGTGATGAACTCCAGCCAGTTCTCGGCCTGGGCGCTGGTGACCGGCAACACGCTCGTCGTCAAGCCGTCCGAGCAGGACCCGATCGCGACGACCGCACTCTTCCACCTCTTCGCCGAGGCCGGCCTGCCCCATGGTGTCCTCAACCTCGTGCACGGACGGGCCGAGGTCAGCAAGCAGCTGATCGACCACCCGGACGTCGCCGCGGTCTCCTGCATCACCTCGACGCCGACGGCGAAGGCCATCCACGAGCGGGCGTTGTCCCTCGGCAAGCGGGTCCAGGCCAACGGCGGCGCGAAGAACCCCATCCTGGTGGCTTCCGACGCCGATCTCCGCCTCGCGGCGGAGGGCATCGTGACCTCCGCCTTCGGCATGGCCGGTCAGCGGTGCCTCGCAGGCACCCGCATCATCGTGCTCGACGATGTGTACGACGAGATCGTCGAGCGGGTCGCGATGCTGACGGACCAGCTGGTGATCGGCGCCGGCCTGGACGAGGGCACCACGATGGGCCCCGTCGTGAGCGCGGCCAGCCGGGCCCGGCTCGAGGGCCTGATCGGCGAGGCGGTCGACGCAGGCGCGACCGCCGTGCGTGACGGACGCGGCGTCGTCCCCCGCACGCCGTCGGCCTCGAGCGAAGGCTACTTCGTCGGGCCGACGGTCCTGGCCGACCTCCGCCCGACCCACCCTGCCGAGTTCCAGGAGACCTTCGGGCCGGTCATCGCGATGCACCGGGTCGGTGACCTCGACGAGGCGATCGCACTGTCGAACGACACCGAGTTCGGCAATGCATCGACGCTCTTCACCCGGTCCGGCAGCGCCGCCCGACGCTTCGAGAGGGCCTCCCGCGCCGGCAACATCGGCATCAACACCTTCCCGGCGCCGCCCGCGAACTTCGTGATGGGCGGACTCGGCGCTTCGTTCTACGGCGAGACCCACGTGTGCGGCGACGCCCCGCTCCGCTTCTACACCGAGGAGAAGCTCGTCGTCTCCCGCTGGTGAGCGGACGGAGGAGGACGGATCAGGCGACGTGGAGGAGAGGAGCGCAATGAGGATCGAGGTGGCGGACGCCGCCCTGGCAACGGCTCTGGGTGGGCTCGGCTCGTCCGGGGGACGCGCAGAGGACGGTGTCGTCTTCGGGCCGGCACGGGTGACGACGTGGGCCGAGGCGGAGGAGGAGTTGACGCGCGCGTACCGACTGGCTCATGCCGCGGCCCAGGAGAACGCGCCCGTCGTGTTCGTCGTGGATGCGGCGGCGGCGGTCGGTCGCGGGGCTCCGCTCGACGCGGCGGTCGCCGTCGGACTGGTGGCCGGCGGACGGTGCCTGGCCTTCGAGGGCCTGCGCAAGGACGAGTACGCCAGCGTCATCGGGTACGACGGCGCCGAGCCCCCGTCGCGCGTGGCGGCGACGGTCGAGTTCCTCGTGGCGACCGGGGTCGGACGGGGGCAGACGGTGATGGTCGGCTCCGCCCACGTGGGGGCGATGCTGCCGTGAGCCTCGCCATCGTCACCGGTGCCGCCCGCGGCATCGGGCAGGCCATCGCGGCCCGGCTCGCCGAGGCCGGGCACGCCCTCCTGCTCGTGGACCTGGACGAGCGGGTGCACGACACCGCGGCAGAGCTCGGCGGCTCGGGCGTCCGCGCCGACATCGCCGATCCTGCGGACGTGGCCCGGATCGTCGCGGCCGTCCAGGAGCGCGGCAGCGCCCCGCGTGTGCTGGTCAACAACGCCGGCATCACCCGCGACAGCCTCCTGCGCAGCATGGACGAGGCCGCCTTCCGTGCCGTCGTCCGGGTCAACCTCGGGGGCACCCACGCGCTGACCGAGGTGATCGCGCCGCTGCTCGTCGACCACGGCGCGGTCGTCAACATCAGCTCGCGCGCCCAGCTCGGCAACGTCGGCCAGTTCAATTACGGGATCGCCAAGGGCGGCGTCATCGGACTCACGCGGGCCCACGCGCTCGCCTTCGCTCCGCGGCTGCGGGTCAATGCCGTGGCGCCGGGCTTCGTCGAGTCCGAGATGACCCTCGCCATGCCCGCCGAGGTCAGGCAACGGGTCGTCGACGCCATTCCGCTGGAGGTGCCCGGCCAACCCCTGGACATCGCAGAAGCCGTCGAGTGGCTGGCCTCCGACGCTGCGTCGTACGTGACCGGTCAGGTCCTCTACTCCTGCGGCGGACGCAGCTTCGCGTGACCGGCCGCCCGAAACCGAAAGGTCCGACATGGCTGAAGCCGTGATCATCGATGCCGTCCGCACCCCGCTGGGCAAGCGGGGAGGCGGCCTCTCCTCGGTCCACCCGGTGGACCTCGGTGCCCAGGTGCTCTCCGCGCTGGTGCAGCGCACCGGCGTCGACCCGGGTCTCGTCGAGGATGTCATCTGGGGCTGCGTGACGAGCATCGGTGAGCAGTCCTCCAATGTCGGCCGCTGGACCGCCCTCGCGGCGGGCTGGCCCGACACAGTGCCGGGTACGACGGTCGACCGGGCCTGCGGCTCCTCGCAGCAGGCGCTCGCGTTCGGGGCCGCCGGCGTCGTCGCGGGGCACTACGACCTGGTGGTCGTCGGGGGCGTCGAGTCGATGTCGCGGGTGCCGATGGGGGCGACCCGGTCCAGCGGCCACGGATCCGCGCGCGGGCCGGCGATCGCGGCGCGCTACCCGGACGTCGAGTTCTCACAGGGTCAGGCCGCGGAGCTGATCGCGCAGGCGTGGGACTTCTCGCGCACGGTGCTCGACCAGTTCAGCCTCGAGTCCCACTCTCGGGCCGCGGCCGCGCGCTCTGCTGGCAACTTCGAAGCAGAGATCGTGCCTGTCCGCACCGAGGACGGGATCGTGGCAGTCGACGAGGGCATTCGGGAAGGTGGGTCGCTCGAGCGCCTGGCGCAGCTGCGTCCGGCGTTCGCGGACGACGGTCGCGTCACCGCGGGGAACGCGTCACAGATCTCCGACGGCGCCTCTGCGGTCCTGCTCGCCAGCGCCGAGAAGGCGGCCGAACTCGGCCTCGAACCGCTGGCGCGGGTGCACAGCAGCGCGGTCGTGGGTGTCGATCCGGTCATGATGCTGAACGGCCCGATACCGGCGACGGCCAAGGTGCTGGCTCGTGCCGGTCTTCGGCTCGCGGACATCGGCTCGGTCGAGGTCAACGAGGCCTTCGCATCGGTCGCGCTTGCCTGGCTCGCCGAGACCGGCGCCGACCCGGTGCTCCTCAACCCCGACGGTGGCGCAATCGCGCTGGGCCATCCGCTGGGTTGTTCCGGCACGCGCCTGACCACGACCCTCGTGCATCGCATGCGGCGAGAGGGCATCCGGTACGGGCTGCAGACCATCTGCGAGGCCGGCGGGATGGCCAACGCGCTCGTCCTGGAGGGGCTGTGACAGCCGAGACCGACGCCGCGCTGGCAGAGGCGCTCGTGGCGGTCCGTCGCTTCTCGCCGGGGCTGGCCGACATGACCGAGACCACACTCTTCGGCGATGTCCTCAGCCGTCCTGGTCTGTCTCCGCGGGATCGGGCGCTGGCGACATTGTCGGTGTTGATCGCAGGCGGCAATGTCGAGCAGCTGAGGTTCCACGGGCCACGGGCCGCGGCCTGCGGCGTCGACCGCGACGAGATCGCCGAGCTGGTGCTGCAGCTGGCCTTCTACGCCGGATGGCCGCGCGCCATGTCGGCGCTGACCGTGCTGGACGAGGTTCTGCCGGTCGGCGGCATCGAGCCTCAGGAGAACGCGACCACGTAGGGGTTGACGAGATGTGACCGGGGCCATACGGTTGCCCAAATCAAACCGACCGGTCGGTGTGTAATGAGTGGAAAGTGAGTCTCCCATGCGTGGATTGGTTCGAGGTGCCGCGGGCGCCGCTCTTGCCCTGGGTCTGGCCCTGACGGCCTGCAGTGCCCCGGACGACGAGTCGGGCGCAGCCAACGCCGGCGAGGCGCAGGCGCTCGGCAAGGAGATGGCGGCACAGGTTGCAGACCTGCTCGAGCGGCCGACGTCGATCGGGCTCGACGTCCCGGTCGACACGGTCCCGAAGGGCAAGCAGCTGGCCTACCTGCAGTGCAGCCTCCCGGCCTGCGAGTCATTGGGCAAGGCGCTCGAAGAGGCCACCGACGCCGTCGGGTGGGACCTGAAGGTGATCCCGACCGGCGCGACGCCGGAGGAGATCAAGACGGCGTGGGCGCAGGCCGTGCGGCTCGCTCCGGACGGGGTCATCGGACTCGGCCACGACCGGCGGTTCTTCGACAGCGAGCTCCAGCAGCTCGAGGCGAAGGGGATCCCGGTGCTGCGCATGAACATGGTCGACCCCGTCGGCGGCGGCGTGACCGGTGTCCTGCTCGGCCGCGACACCTACGAGGCGGCCGGCGAGACGATCGCCAAGTACACCCTGTCCAAGGCGGGAGACCAGCTCAACGCGGTCGCAGTCACGGTCGGCGAGGTGCTGCCCAGCCTCGAGGTCATGGCCGAGAGCTACAAGGCCAGCGTCGAGGCAGCCTGCGCGAAGTGCTCCGTCAAGATCCTGGAGTTGCCCTCGACCAGCCTCGGCAAGGACCTCCCGACCCGCGTGGCGGCGTACCTGCGGCGCAACGCCGGCGTCAACTGGGTCGACATCGGGCTCACCGACATGGCGGTCGGCCTTCCGGCCGCACTCCGCTCGGCCGGCCTCAGCCCGGCCGACGTACAGGTCGTCGGGCTCGGTGCCTACAACGTCGCGGCCAACCAGTACCTCGCCGATGGCGACTTCCTCACCGCGGTGCTGACCGCCGCGAGCGACGAAGAGATGTGGCGGGCCGTCGACTACTTCATCCGTGCGTTCAACGGGGCGGACACGACGCCGTCGACCGACCGGGCCACCTGGCCCGAGTGGATCGTGACGAAGGAGTCGCAGCCTACCGCGTCCGAGACCTACCCGACGGTCGCGGACTACCGCGAGCAGTACCGCGCGCTGTGGGGCCTGTCCTGACGCCCACCCCGGCGGCGGACTGATCCATCCAGACAAGACAGGGGTGTGGGAGATGAGCGACGTGCGACTCCGACTGAGCGGCGTGAGCAAGACCTTTCCCGCTCAGCGCGCGCTGAGCGGGGTGGACCTCGAGGTCCGTGCCGGCGAGGTGCACGCCCTGGTGGGTGAGAATGGGTCGGGGAAGTCGACGCTCATCAAGGTCCTCTCGGGATTCCACCGCCCCGACCCCGGCTCCCGGGTCGAGGTCGACGGCGTCGGCCTCGATCCGGGCAACCCGGCCGGATCGCTCGCCGCCGGCCTGCGCTTCGTCCACCAGGACCTAGGTCTCGTCGACGAGCTCGGCGCGGCCGAGAACGTGGGACTGACCGCGGGTTTCGCCGGCAAGCTCGGTCGCATCGCCTGGCGTGCTCATCGGGAACGGGTCCGCCACCTGATGGCTCGGGTCGGCGTCGAGGTCGACATCGACCGGCCCGCAGGTCGCCTCGCGGCCGTCGAGCGCAGTGCGGTCGCGATCGCGCGTGCTCTGGATGACACACACGGCGTACCGAAGGTTCTGGTGCTGGACGAGCCCACTGCGGCCCTGCCCCCGGCCGAGGTCGACCGGTTGATGCAGGTCATCGCCGACCTGCGTGAGCGGGGCGTGAGCATCATCTACGTCTCGCACCGGCTGGGTGAGGTGCTCGGGATCGCCGATCGGCTCACGGTGCTCCGGGACGGGCGCAGCTTCGGGACGTACGACACGGAGGGAATGGACGAGGCCGCGCTCGCGGAGCTCATCGTCGGTCGCCCAGTGGCCGAGATCGGACGGCGCGCTCACCTGCGGCCCGTCCCCGACGCGGCATCACCGGTCCTCACGGTCGCCGACCTGACGACAGACCTGCTGCGTCGCGTCGACCTGTCGGTTCATGAGGGAGAAGTGCTCGGCATCGCCGGCATCGCGGGGTCCGGGCGCGAGGAGCTCGCGTCGGCCCTCGCCGGCGCGCTCCCGGCGCAGCTGAGGCTGACGATGGCGGGCGCACCCAGCGAAACCGCGGTGTCGGTGCGGCAGGCACGCGGCCGCGGCATCGCACTCGTGCTGCCCAACAGCCACCCGGCAGCGGCCGTCGGAGAGCAGACCGTCGCCGAGAACATCGGTCTGGCCCGCCCCGCGGCCGTCGTACGACGAGGCTGGATCTCGCGACGCCGTGAGCGCGACGTGGCGCGCGAGTGGATCGAGCGCCTCGACGTCGCACCGAGCGATCCGGACCGGGCCTACAGCCTGCTCAGCGGTGGCAACAAGCAAAAGGTCGCCCTCGCGCGCGGCCTGATC
This sequence comes from Pimelobacter simplex, assembly GCA_016803235.1. Lineage (GTDB taxonomy): Bacteria > Actinomycetota > Actinomycetes > Propionibacteriales > Nocardioidaceae > Nocardioides > Nocardioides simplex_A. Next base: position 20,856 of record JADCLI010000023.1, on the reverse strand, counting down.
GGTGCCCCGAAGGTGCTCGTGCTCGACGACCCCACGAGTGGTGTCGACATCGGGGCGAGGCAGTCGATCTACCGGCTGGTCCGGGACCTGGCGGCGACGGGAACACCGTCGATCGTCTGCTCGGCCGACCTGGACGACCTCGTCGGCATGGCCGACCGCGTCCTGGTGCTGGTGGACGGGCAGGTCGTCGACGAGCTTGTCGGTGATGCAGTGACCGAGGCAGGACTTCTTGCCGCGATGGCACGGCGGCGGTCCGTGCCCGACGCGGCCCTGGCGCAGATGGGTGGACAGCGATGAGCGAGACCATGAGCGGTACGACGGCCGGCACCGCAGCGGTGACGGCCACCGGGGGTAGCGGAGACTCCGGCACCCGCGCGGACCGGCCCCGCGCCCTGCGGGGCTTCGGGTTCGGCACCATCGGCGCGGTCTACGTCTGGCTCGCCATGATCGGCCTGTTCGCGCTCTGGATCCCCGACCTTTGGCTCGATCGCGCGACCGTCACGACCCTGATGAGCGACTACTCCGTCACCGCGCTCGCCGCGTTGAGTCTCGTCGTCGTCCTGTCGGCCCGGCTCTTCGACCTCTCGATCGGCTCGACGATGAGCCTCGGCGGCGTCGTGGCCGGGCACCTGCTCGCGACCACCACGCTCCCACCCACCCTATGTGCGCTCGGCGGAGTGCTCGCCGGAGCGCTGGTCGGCCTCGCGAACGCGGTGGCGGTGGTGTGGCTCCGCCTGGAGTCGCTCATCGCCACGCTGGGGACTGGCGCGATCGTCGCCGCGATGGCGGTCGCGCTGTCCGGGGACAAGGTGCTGACCGAGCGCATGTCCGGGGACTTCAACCTGATCGCCATCGGCGAGATCGCCGGCATCAACGTCGCTTTCCTCTACGTCATCGCGCTGATGTTCGCGATGGGCCTCGTGCTGGAGCAGACCGCTGCGGGCCGCCGGCTCTACGCGACCGGCTACAACACCGAAGCGGCGCGCCTGATGGGCGTGCGCGTCAACCGCGTCAAGGTGGTGGCCTTCATGGTGTCCGGCGCGCTGGCCGGCTTCGCCGGCGTTATCCTCGCGGCCCGGCTCCAGGCTGGTGCGCCCGATGCCGGCGCGCACTACCTGATCCCCGCGTTCTCCGCGGCCTTCCTCGGAGCGACGCAGTTCCGGCACGGCCGGTTCAACCCGTGGGGTGCGGTGCTCGCCGTCCTCGTGATCGGCACCGGCTCGCTTGGCCTGTCGCTGGCCGGCGGCCCGGCCTGGGCGCCGGACGTCTTCTCGGGCCTGATCCTGATCGTCGCGGTCGCGATCACCGTCGCCGAGCGAGGCCCGCGCCGGGCAGGTGCGGCATGACGCCCTCGTCCTTCGCCCCGTTGCGCGCCGAGGTCCGCGCCTTCCTCGAGGAGCAGCGCGCGGCAGGGACCTTCGTACCTGCTGTCGACAGCTGGCTGGCCGGCTGGGACGAGGAGTTCAGTCGGACGCTGGGCGAGCGGGGCTGGCTGGGCATGACGATCCCCACCGAGCACGGCGGACACGGCCGGACGTACTTGGAGCGGTTCGTCGTCACCGAAGAGCTGCTGTGCGCCGGGGCACCTGTCGCGGCCCACTGGATCGCCGACCGGCAGATCGCACCGTCGCTGCTGCGGTTCGGGACGCCGGCCCAGCGTGAGGAGTTCCTGCCGGCCATCGCCCGCGGTACGTCGTACTGGGCGATCGGGATGAGCGAGCCGGACTCCGGCTCGGACCTCGCCTCGGTGCGCACCCGCGCCACTCGTATCGACGGCGGCTGGCGGCTCTCGGGGACCAAGGTGTGGACCTCGGGTGCCCACCGTGCCCACGCGTTCTTCGTGCTGGCCCGGTCCGCGTCCCTCGACCCGGCCCACCGGCACGAGGGCCTGACCCAGTTCCTCGTACGGCTCGACGCACCGGGCGTTCAGGTCAACCCGATCCACTCGTTCGACGGCAGCCACCACTTCAACGAGGTCGTCCTCGACGGCGTCGAGGTGAGCGACGCCGACGTGCTCGGCGAGGTCGGTCAGGGCTGGCGTCAGGTCACCTCCGAGCTCAAGTTCGAGCGGAGCGGGCCGGAGCGCTTCCTGTCCACCTTCGCCGGCCTGGCGGGACTGACCGCCAACGGCCTGCCTGTGCGTGCGTCGGCGGCTGGCGTCGGTCGCCACGCGGCCCGCCTCGCGGCCCTGCACCACCTGTCGTACGACGTCGCGACCCGGCTCCAGGCCAATCAGCCTGCTGAGCTCCTGGCCGCCATGGTCAAGGGGATCGGGACGCGCTCCGAGGGCGACATCGCCGAGGACCTGGCCGAATGGGCGGTCGACGAGCTCGACGCGGAGGTCGACCGGCTGGCGACCGACGGACTGAGCCGCCGCGCCGGCTTCACGTTGCGGGGCGGGACCAACGAGGTGCTGCGCGGCATCGTCGCCAAAGGGCTGGGTGCGTGACCATGGAGATCTCGAACGCGGGTCTCGACGTCGACCCGGACTTCTCGTCGATGCTCGACCGGCTCTTCGCCGACCTCGCTCCTCGGACCTGGTCCGACCGCGAGCCGGCCGGGCTCGACAGGGACGCCTGGCGCCAGGTCGACGAGCTTGGCCTCACCCTGCTCACGACGCCGGAGGACTGCGGCGGCTCCGGCGCGCGGTGGCCGGAGATGTGGACCCTGCACCGGTCGGCGGCCCGGCACGGGGTCGCGCTCCCAGTGGGGGAGCACGACCTGCTCGGCCGGTGGCTCGCCGACAAGCTCGGCTGGACCGCGGGCGATGACGTGGTGAGTGTGGGCGTCGCACGCTGCGGCGGGGCGGTCGACGTACCGTGGGGTGCTGACGTGGACACGGTCCTCCTGGTCGAGGTCCACGGCGACGGTGCGGCTGTGTCTCGCCACGCCAGTGCCGACCTGACCTGGTCGACCGACGGTCGTCTGCCCACCTCCCGCCGGGCACGCACCCACGTCCCCGGCATCGCCAAGCGGCTGCAGGTCGCGCCTGATGACGTTGCCGAACTCCGGTTGCGCGGTGCACTGCTGCGGTCGGTCCAGATCGTCGGCGCGCTCGAGCGGTGCGTCGACCTCGCCGTGGAGCACGCTGCCGTACGGGTGCAGTTCGGGCGCCCGCTGCTCGCCTTCCAGGCCGTGCAGGGGATGCTCGCCGACGCCGCCTCCGAGACCGCCCTCGCGAGCGCCGCGGTGGCCGCGGCGATCCGGGAGGCCGACGCATTCCAGGACCTTCGTGCTGCCCGCACTTCCGTCGCGGTCGCGAAGTCCTGCAGCTCCCACGCGGTGGGGCCGGTGACCAGGGCAGCGCACCAAGTCCTCGGCGCCATCGGTACGACCCGTGAGCACGACCTGCACCGGTTCTCGATGCCGGCCTTCGGCTGGCGCGGCGAGTTCGGCACCGGCGCAGACTGGGACGCCGAGCTCGGTGCTTCGGTGGACGCGACGGGGCTCCCCGCTGTATGGCATCGGATCGTCGACGGGCTGCCCGCATGAGCGACCTCTGGTTCGACGACCTCGAGCGCGGCGCCGCGTGGACGAGCACGGGCCGCACCCTCACCGAGGCCGACCTGGTCGCCTTCTGCGGGGTCTCCGGCGACTTCCATCCCCTGCACGTCGACGCCGAGTACGCCGCCCGCTCGCGATTCGGACGCCGTCTGGTCCACGGTGCCCTGGTGCTGTCGGTCGCGACGGGGCAGCGCGGCCAGCTCCCCTTCGTAGGAGAGGCGTTGGTCGCCTTCGTCGAGATCCGGAGCTGGGTGATGCGGGCGCCGGTCCATCTCGGCGAAACGGTCCGGACCCGGACGACAATCGTCGAGCTGCGGACCACCAGCGACGCAACACGCGGGGTCGTGGTGCAGCGGGTCGAGGTTCTCAACCAGCGCGACGAGGTCGTGCACGAGGGCGAGATGGTCAACGTGGTGCGTGCCCGACCGTGTTGCTAACGTACCGGTCAGTCGGAAGCTGGAGGAAGGGCCTCCAGCGAGGAGGTGTTCCCTGTGGCCGAAGCTGCGAACGCTCGTCGCAAGAGGCTCCGCGATCCCGAAGGCGCCCGCAATGCGCTCGTGAAGGCGGGGGTCGAGCTGTTCGAGGCGCGGGGATATGCCGCCACGTCGGTCCAGAGCATCGTCGACGCGGCCGGGCTCACCAAGGGTGCGTTCTATCACCACTTCGAGAGCAAGGACGAGCTGCTGCAGCGCGTGCACGACGAGTTCATCGACCACCAGTTGTCCAAGGCGCGGGCGGTGATGTCCGAGCCGGGCCTGCCGGCCGCCGAGCGGCTGCGCAAGCTCATCCGGGAAGCGCTTCTGGAGCCAATGGCGGTCTACAAGGCGGAGATCACCGTATTCCTGCAGGAGCGCCGCTTTCTCGAGGGCAGCACGTTCGACGAGATCCAGCGCAAGCGCGACGAGTTCGAGCGCTACTTCGTCGACCTGATCGACCACGGCATGAAGGAAGGCTCGTTCCGGCGGATCGGACCGGCTCGCGTGATCGCCTTCGGCATCATCGGAACCGGCGCGTGGACACACACCTGGCTCCACCTCGACGGAAACCTCTCGCCGTCCGAGATAGGCGAGATGTTCGCCGAGATGCTGATCGGCGGGCTCGTTCCGCGCGACTGACCCGCCCGGCTGCCGCGACGTCGTACGCAGTCGGCGACCGGATGTACGTACCACGACGGTAGTTCTGCGGATGCGGCGCCGCGTCACCGGGATGTCCAATGGTCCTGGCAATGAGGCCGGGAAGGGACGGGACGTCATGGACACGACGACAGCGAACGGCACGACGCCCGGCCTTCGGGCGGCGCTGCTGAGGATCGCCCGGAAGTACGAGGAGCTGGGAGCGCAGGCTGCCGCCGGTGCGCCGTACTGGGAGCCGTGCCCGTCGACGGTGGTCTCCTTTCGAGCCGTGGCCGAAGCGTTGCGGTCTGAGATCGAAGACCTCTGAAGGTTCGCGCGAGCTTCCGTCGGGAGGACGGCGCGGACAGTTGCGCTTGCGACGAAGCGGCTCCTTGCGTTAGCGCGAGTGACTCGTGGCTTCGCCGGGGACACAACGGCAGATCGGCTGGTGTATGCCGGAGGCTCTGGCTGAACTGGTCGGCCGGTACTGCGTCGTCGACTACCGCGCCAGCTGCGCTCGGATGCACGATCACGGCGAGGCTGTCGCGCGCAACTGGTTCGCCCAACCTCCCGACGGCACCTCCTTTCTTTCCTGGTCGAAACCCCCTAGAAAGTGGACGAATCCCATGCAAAGAGATGACGGAGGGCACGTGCAGGTCTTCGAGACGATCGACGCGGTGCGGTCCGCGGCGGGCACCCGGCTCGGTGCTTCCGAATGGCTGGAGGTCACCCAGGAACGTGTCGACGCCTTCGCAGACGCCACGGGAGACCGGCAGTGGATCCACGTCGACGTCGATCGTGCGACATCCGGGCCCTTCGGCGGGACCATCGCGCACGGGTACCTCACCCTCTCGCTGTTGCCCCATCTCGGCAGCCAGGTGGTGTCCCTGAGAACCCCCGGTCCGCGCATCAACTACGGCCTCAACAAGGTCCGCTTCCCGACGCCGGTCCGGGTCGGCGCACGGATCCGGGTGACCGTGTCGTTCGGGGCCGTGACCCAGTTGCCCCACGGCGTCCAGGTGGTGCAGCACTCCATCATCGAGATCGACGGCGTCGACAAGCCGGCCTGCGTGGCGGAGTCGCTCGTCCTGCTGCTCGACGAATGAGACCTGCGGACGTGCCGGCGGGCGCCGACGGCATCAGGGCTCCCCTGGAGAGCGGGCGGTGTGGGTGTCCTCATCATCTCGAATGACGGCCTCGACGCCGCGACTGCAGTGTGGGCCGCCGAGCGCGAGCCCGACGAAGCGGCGAAGGCCCTGCTGCGGGCCGGCGCGTCAGATGCCTGCGATGATGCGTGTCGACGGGCTGCCAGAACTCCTCGCGGCGGTCTCGCGCCAACCGTATGGGGTGTCCTCGGTCGTCGGCACCGGATCAGAACGTCATGGTCGAGCGCCCGCCCGTGGTCTCGGAGGACTTGGCGTTGCCCAGCCTGGCGCCGATGCGTCGTTTCCGCGAACACACCCGTCCGATGCTCGAGGAGGCCGGATACGGGGACGGATGAAATCGACCGGCTGCACCTGGGTGGCGTCGCACAGGAAACAGGCAAGCTTAGAGATCGCGCCGGTAGGTGACGCCTGCTGCGTGCCGTGAGCCGCAATCGCTGACCGCGTGGCGACCTTCTCCGCGCAGGTCAGCTGATTTCGGCGGGCCCGGCGATCGAGTGCGTGGCAAATGGCAGCAGGACTCGTGCCACCATCGCCCATCAGTGATGCTCAATGAGTTTGCGCAGGTCAGACAGCACTTGCCAGCAGTGACCAGAAGTGGCCGCTGAGCGTGCCGCGCTTCCCCTGGCACTACTGACCTGGACCGTCTGCGGCGGACTCTGACGCCTCGAAGTCCCCGAGCGGCCCGCCGACGTCGGGGAGGTCGTGCGTGGCGATCTCGTGGGCGTCGTCGGCGCTGAGGCCCAGCATGACCAACAGTGACTCGGTGACGCTGTCGGTGAGGGCGGCGTCGTCGACCTCGGGGTGCTCGTGGAGGTGCTGGGCAAGGGTGAGGGCCGCGCCGCCGGCGATCAGCAGTGCGGCGGTCGGGTCGCTGGAGGAGAAGCGGCCGGCCTCGACGGCGGCGCGGATGTCGCGCAGGGCTCGGGGGGCGAGGCCGTGGTCGGACGTGACCAGCGCGGCTCCCTGCGACAGGATCACCTTGCTCAGCTCGGGGACGTGCCGGTGCAGTCGGCCGACCAGGCGGAAGCTCCGTGCGAACGACTCGGCAGGATCGTCGAGGTCGGTCGTGAGCTGGTCGAGGAACGCGCCCTGTTGCTCGAGGGCGTCGTCGACGGCAGCCTCGAACAGCTGCTCCCGGCTCTCGAAGTGGTTGTAGAACGACCCCATTCCGACGTCCGCGAGCTGGGTGATCTCGAGGATCGCGGCGTTGGTCCGGTTCTCGGCGATGAGCTGTTGGCCTGCCCTGACGAGGGCGGACCTGGTCTGGGCTCGCCGTCGGGCGCCGCGGGTGCTCGCCGCCCTGGCCATCGCGTCCGACACCTGTTGCCTCCTCGCAGGCCGCGTTTCGCGCGACACCACTCTAGGTCGGATCAGCACTTCTGACGATTTCGTCAGAAACTCTTGACGAGTCCCCACCTCTTGACTGACGATTTCGTCATTCAAAGGGAGGTGGCATGTCCACGCATCACACCCACAACGACCTGCACAGCGAGCAGGGAGCGCTGGCCGGAGAGCACCCCGGCCGGGCGCGCAACCCCGTCATCAAGGTGCGCGACCTGGCGTGGCTGGAGTTCGAGAAGCCGGATCTCGACGGCGCCGAGGTCTTCGCGCACGCCTTCGGCTTCGCGACGAGCTTCAAGGATCGAGACGAGCTGCACCTGCGGGGCACGCTCGCGGGCAGTCCCGCCGTCGTCGTACGCCGCAGTCCGCGATCGCGGTTCACCGGACCGGCGTTCCTGGCCGGCGACGACGCCGACCTGCTCCGGCTCGCCGGCCACCTCGACCTCGTCGTGACGCCGCTGCCGGAGAACCTGGGCGGCCTCACCGTCGACGCCCGTGACCCCAGCGGTGCGCGGGTCCGGGTGGTGACCGGCTGTCACTTCCTGGCGGCCCTGCCGGGCCAGGCGCCGCTCGTCCACAACGCCGGTGGCCGGGTCGCGCGGGCGAACACCACGCAGCGTCCCCTGCGCGAGCCCGCGAAGGTCGAGCGGCTCGGCCACGTCGTCCTCCAGACGCCGCACTACCGCGAGGCCCTCGACTGGTACCTCGAGCACCTCGGGCTGATCGTCAGCGACTTCCTCTACTACGACGGCCAGCGGTCCAGGGGGCCGACGATGAGCTTCATCCGGTGCGACCGCGGCAGTGAACCCGCGGACCACCACACGCTCGCGATGGCCCTCGGTCCTCGCGCACGCTACGTGCACTCGGCGTACCAGGTGGCCGACCTCGACGCACTCGCCGCGGGCGGCGAGTTCCTCCGCGATGCCGGCTATCACCGCTCGTGGGGCATCGGCCGGCACATCCAGGGCAGCCAGATCTTCGACTACTGGCGCGACGACAAGGGCTTCCTCGTCGAGCACTTCACCGACGGGGACATGTTCGACAACACCCTCGAGCCCGGGTGGGCGCCGATGACCGCCTCCGGCCTCGCGCAGTGGGGGCCGCCGGCATCGGCGGACTTCCTGGGCATCAAGCCCGGCCGCGAGTCCCTGGCCGAAGCCCGCTCCCTCCTCTCCGCCCTGCGGAGCTCCGACAACGAATTCGACCTGACCCGCCTGCGCGGGCTCCTGAAGGTGGCCAACTCATGAGCATCAACATCATCCGCATCGCCGAGCGCTGGTACGTCCAGAAGTCGGCGCGCACCGGCACCCCCGTCGACACCACCGCGCGCACCACCGCCGAGCTGCTCGCCGACCGCGAAGCGGTCGACCTCGCTGTCGCCGGGATGGAGAGCGCCCTGCCCGGCGGTGAGCTGCAGGCGCCGGTGACCGCGCCGTGCCGTGTGGTCGCCCAGATGACGAACTTCGTCAGCCACATCAAGGACTCCGGCCTCAACCCCGACACGGTGCCGCTGACCTTCTTCCGCAAGACGTCGCACTCGATCAGCGGCCCCGCCGACGACATCGTGAAGCCGTCCCACGTCCGCTTCCTCGACTACGAGGTCGAGGTCGGGCTGGTGATCGGCAAGGACGTCCCGGTCGGGTCCGTCCTGACGAAGGAGAACGTCGCCGACCACGTCGCCGCGCTCGTCGTCACCAATGACGTCTCCGCTCGCGACCTGCAGCTGCCGAAGACCCAGTTCTTCGAGGCCAAGTCCTACCCGACCTTCACTCCCGTCGGGCCCCGGCTCGTCGTCCTGGAGCCCGGTGACTGGGAGCGCTTCGAGGACCTGCGGCTCCAGCTGCGGGTCAACGGCGAGGTCCGGCAGGACGCGGTTGTCGCCGACGACATGCTCTACAAGCCACTCGAGGCACTCCAGGGACTCGCGCGCTTCCAGCCCCTGTCCACGGGCGACCTGGTCCTCACCGGAACCCCCGGTGGTACGGCGCTCAAGGCGCCGCCCAAGCCGGTCGAGATCATCGGAGCGCTCCTCCCGCCCGCAACGAAGTGGAAGGCGTTCTTCAAGGCGCAGGCGAAGAACGCGTCGTACCTCGCCGACGGAGACCTGGTCGAGATCCACGTCGCCACCGCGGACGGCAAGCTGGACCTCGGGCGGCAGCGGACGACGGTCCGCCACGAGACCAGCGCGGCGCGATGAGCGTCGAGCAACCCGACGTGGTGGTCGTCGGTGCCGGTCCGACCGGGGTCACGGCCGCCATCCTGCTTGCCCAGGCAGGAGTCTCGACGCTGGTCCTGGAGCGCTGGCAGGACGTGTTCCCCCAGCCGCGGGCGGTGCACTTCGACGACGAGGTCTACCGCATCCTGGCCCGCCTGGGCGTGGGCAGGCAGGTCGACGCCATCTCCGTTCCGGGTGCCGGGCTGAGGCTCCTGTCGCCGACCCACGTCACGCTCGCCCAGTTCGACCGCACCGACCCCCGGACGTCCAACGGCTATCCGCAGGCCAACATGTTCGACCAGCCCGACCTCGAGGCCGTGCTGCGAGCCCGGATGCGAGAGTTGTCCCTCGTGACCTTCCGTGGCGGCGTCGAGGTGAGCGCCGTCCGTCCCAACGGCCACGAGTGGCCCGAGGTCGAGTACGTCGACCTCGCCACGCGCGAGGTCCGCACGGTCCGTGCCCGGTTCGTCCTCGGGTGCGACGGCGCGAACAGCATGGTCCGTGCGGCGATCGGATCGACGATGCGAGACCTCGGGTTCAGCGCGCAGCGCTGGCTCGTGGTCGACATCGCGACCCCGCGCGAGCTGGGGCACTGGGGCGGCGTCCACCAGGTCTGCGACAGCAGCCGTGCCGCGACCTACATGCGCATCGGCGAGACCCGGCACCGATGGGAGTTCGCCCTCCGGGACGACGAGGTCTCGGACGACTACCACGATCTCGAGGCGCTGGCCCCGCTCCTCGCACCGTGGGAGACCGACCTCGCCGACCTCGAGGTCGTCCGCGTCGCGGAGTACACCTTCCGGGCGAGGCTCGCCGACCGGTGGCACCGTGACGGGATCTTCGTCCTCGGCGACGCCGCGCACCTCACCCCGCCGTTCGTCGGACAGGGCATGGGCGCCGGCATCAGGGACGCGGCCAACCTCGCCTGGAAGATCGCGGCCGTGGTCGACGGCACGCTGCCGGACAGCGCCCTCGACAGCTACGAGGCCGAGCGCGCGCCCCACGCGCGGTCCATGATCCGCCTCGCCAGCCTGGTCGGGCGGGCCATGACGGCCGGCGGCACCATCGGCGACCGCCTGCGCGGCGTCGTCCTTCCCCACCTCGTGCGCCTGCCCGGCGTACGCGGTCGCGTCCTCGACAGCACCACCCCGGCGTTGTGCCGCTCCTCGCTGGTCGACCGCCGACGGCTCGGCCGTGACCTTCCCGGACAGCTGTGCCCGAACCCGGTCCTGGCCTCCGGGGAGCGCCTCGACGTCGTGGGTGGCCACCATTGGGTGCTCGTGTCACGCACGGCCCCCACGCGCCCATGCGCAGATCGCCTCCGCGCCGGTGATGTGGTCGTCATCGACGCCGACGGAGCGCCAGAGCTGCAACGATGGCTCGGCCGTCACGAGGCAGCCCTGGTGCGACCGGACCGGACCGTCATGACCGCGGGGACGGTGGCTGATGCCATCAGGCGTGCGCCGTTCGCATTCCCGGAAGACCGTCCGATGGTGGACCAGGTCGGTACTGCCAGCGACTCCTGCGCGAGGTTCCTCCGAGTCCGGCCGGGGAGGGCCAGGCGCTGATCGACGCCGGCTACCTCTGCACGAGCGCCCGTGCCCCGACCTCGGTCTCGGTCTCCATCGCGTCGTGGGCGTTCAGGCCTCGGTAGCTGCGGTGCAGGGCGAGCACGGCGATCCCGGACAGGACGAGGATGCCGCCGTACAGACGGTAGAGATCGGGAGCGGTCAGGCCGCGCTCCTCGAGGAAGGCGGCGATGTTCGGGGCGAGGAAGGCCACGGCCCGACCGACGCCCATCATCAGTCCCACGGCCGTGGCGCGGACCGCGGTGGGGTAGATCGGCGGGCTGATCGCGTAGTAGGCGGCCACTCCGCCGTTGACGGAGAAGCCGACGAGGACCGCGAGGAGCAGCACCAGGGACGAGTTGGCGAAGAACGCGGCGAAGGCGAAGAAGACCACGGTGCCGACGAACATGATGGCGCCGGTGACCATGCGGGGGTGGACCTTGCTCGACAGCCAGGCGAACGCGAGGGCCCCGATCACGCCGCCGACCGCGACGAGGGACTGCGCGGTGATGCCGAAGTCCGGCTTGCCGGTGCTCTGCGCGACGAGCTTGGCCGTGAGGCTGTTGGCGAAGTAGAAGGACGCGATCAGCAGGGCGTAGGAGACCCACAGGAGTGCGGTACGGCGCAGCATGACTCCGCTGAAGATGTCCGCCGCGACGGACACCCGGCGACCCGAGGCCTCAGCGGTCGGCGCGGGCAGGCCGGAGGCAGGAGCGACACCGAGGCGGGCGCCGATCGCGTTGTAGGTGTCGAGGGCGCCCCGCGGCTGCTTCTCGGTGAGGTAGCCGACCGACTCGGGCAGGATGCGCCAGGCGGCCAGGAGCAGCACCGCCGTGACGGTCGCCGCGGCGAGGTAGGGCCCGCGCCAGGTGAAGGAGTCGATCAGCTCGATTGACGCGAAGCCGCCGAGTGCGGCGCCGAGGGGAAGGCCGATGCCGTAGATGCCCATCACGGTCCCCCGTCGCTGGTCGGATGCGTACTCCGAGACGAGCACGTTGATGCTCGGCACGATGCCGCCGAGGAAGAGGCCCGCGAAGAAGCGCGCAGCGAGGAAGGCCTCGAAGGTGGGGGCCAGGCCGCTGAGCACCATCCCGACCACGATCAGCAGCAGTGATCCCAGGATCAGGCGGCGTCGGCCGATGCGGTCTGCGAGCGGGCTCAGCGCGACCGCACCGATTCCCATCCCGAGCGTGCCGATCGATGCGACCAGACCGGCCTGGCCGGTGCTGAGGTCCCAGTGCTCGATCAGTGCCGGCAGCGTGAACGCGGTGATCAGGATCTCGTAGCCGTCGACGACGGTCAGCAGGATGCACAGCGCCACGACCTTCCACTGGAAGGAGGTCATGGCGGTCGTGCGGATGGTCTCTCTGAGCTCCATGGCGGTACTCCGGGTCAGTCGCGGCCGGTCGGGCCGGTGCGGGGACGGGCGGTGGTGACGCCGAAGCCGGCGATCAGCTCGGGGATGGGGCGGTAGAAGCAGGAGGTGACGTCGTAGTCGCCGGCCGCGGCGAGGGCGCTGAAGGCAGCCACCCAGGTCCGGACCTCGTGCGCGGAGTTCCCGGCATCGACGGTCATCTGCTCGGGCGTCATGGTGTCGAGACGTGCGAGGTCGCCGGAGACGAGCACGTCGAGGAGGTGCTGGTCCCACTCCGGGTTGAGGTCGCGGATCGGCGCGCGTCCTGCGGCGAACTCGCGGGCGGTGTCGATCACGCGTTGCTGGCGGGCGTCACGCGCCGCGGCAGTCGGATGGCGGCCGTCGAGCAGCATGGCGCGCTGCTGGTCGGTCGCCGTCGCCCACTGGGGCACCGGCGGGTCGTGCGAGAGGCCGCCGGACCCGATCACCAGGACGCGTTCGTCGAGGCCGGCGAGGAAGGAGCCGACCGCCTGGCCGAGATGGCGGATGCGGCGCATCCGGGTGAACGGGCGTGCGACGCCGTTGACGAAGACCGGGATCGTCGCGACGGTGTCGATGCCCCCGAACAGGATCTCCAGCGGCTGCACGGCTCCGTGGTCGATCTCCATGCGCCGCGAGATCGCGACGTCGACGTCGTGGTCGATCACGTGCTGCGCGAGCTGCTCCGCGACCGTGCTCGGCACGTCCAGCGGGCCCGCGCTGGTCCCGTAGTCGCCGACCGCATGCGCCTCGTAGCCGATGCAGAAGGGTGGCATCAGGTCGTAGAAGAAGCCGTTGTAGTGGTCGGGGGCGAAGGAGACGACGAGCGTCGGGTCGAAGGCGGACACGAAGTCCCGTGCCCGGGCGAAGGCGTCGTCGACGGCCGCGCTGACCTCCTTCGGCGGCTCGGCGAAGTCCAGCAGGGGACTGTGGGACATGCACACCAGGGCGAGGCTCATGCCGTCGCTCCTTCCAGGACGGGGACCGGCACGGGGGCGGCGACGTACGACGCCGCGGCGAGCGTCGCGCGCAGGGCTTCCGACGCCTGCTGGGCCAGGGCTGCCGCCGCGACGAACCGGTCGGGCCGAAGGACGACCACGCCGCACGCCCGGGTGTCGAACCAGGACTTGAGGCGTCCGGTGGTGTCGCCGACGACGGTGACCGGGACGGGGGAGTCGGCGAACCTCTGCTCCGCCCAGACCCGCTGGGTCTCCGGGACGAGGCTGACCAGGCGGATGCCGAGGCGCTCGACCTCGGCGAGCTGGTCCGCCGAGAGCAGTCGCGCGGGGTTGTTGCCCCAGGCCGCGACCGTCCACCAGTCGCCGAGCGCTTCGTCGAGCGGGACGTCGGCGGCGTGCCTGGTCGCCACGTGCGGTTGGATGAACTGCGACCCGACCGGCGATGCCGCGCCTGCCGCGTCGGTGAAGGGGCGCAGCAGGTTGTGCTTGAACGAGACGTCCGAGCGACCGGGCTCCAGGGTCGCCTGGTCGACGACCACTCCGGCGGAGTAGCGCGGCATCGGCTTGAAGCGCAGCTCGGAGAAGTAGGCCTTCATCGTCGGCGCGACGTTGAGTGCGGCTGCCGCCAGGTCCCTCAGCCGTCCCTTGACAGGTCCGCACTTCATGATCGCGCCGGCGGTCATGTTGATGTCGATCATGTCGGAGGCGTGCTGGTGGCGCTCGGTCGTGTAGGTGTCGAGGAGTCGATCCTCGGCCTGCCCGGTGAGGACGGCCGTGAGCTTCCAGGCGAGATTGGTCGCGTCGCGGATCCCGGAGTTCCAGCCCTGCCCGAGCCAGACCGGCATCAGGTGGGCCGCGTCGCCGGCGATCAGGACGCGTCCCTTCCGGAAGGTGGACGCGATCCGGCCGTGGTGGGTGAAGACCCTCTTGTTGATCACGTCCAGTGACGTCGGGTCCGGCACGTGCGGTGCCAGCAGGCGGTGCATGAAGGCCGGGGTGTCGACGAGCTCGGTGGCCTCGTCGTCGAAGAGCATGAACTCCCAGCGGCGGATGCCGTGAGGGAGGCCGATCGACACGTACGGGCGGCGCGGGTCGGCGCCGAGGTAGACCGAGGGCGTGCCGAGCGGATCGTTGTCCACGTCGACGACCAGCCAGCGGGTCGAGGGCGACTTGCCGACGAAGTCGGCGCCGATCCAGCCGCGGGTGAACGACCGGCCGCCCTCGCAGCCGACGACGTACGATGCGCTGAGCTCCGTCGTCGTCCCGTCGGGTCGCTGCGCTGTGACGTTGACCCGGGTGCCGTCGTCGTGGAGACCGATGACGTTGTGGTCGAACCACAGGTCGGTGGTGGGGAACCGGTCGAGGCCGGCCGCCAGCTCGCGGTCGACGAGGGGCTGGATGAAGCCGTGCTTGCGCGGATGCCCGAACTCGTCGGTGCGGGGGTCGTTGGTCGCGAGCACCTGGCCTCTGCCGTTGACGAACCGGACCACGTGGTGCGGCACGGTGTAGGGGCGGACCGATTCCCACAGGCCGGCCGTCTGCAGGGTCCGGATGGACTCGTCGTCGAGTCCGACACCGCGCGGGTAGTCGATGAGCTCGGAGCGGGCTTCGAGGACGAGGGCGCGCTGGCCACGCACGCCGAGCAGGTTGGCGAGGGTGAGGCCGACCGGGCCTGCGCCGATGATGATCACGTCGGCGTCGGTCGTCGTACCCGGCGTGGGGTCGATGGTCTGCACGGTCGTCTCCGCTCAGCTGTGGGTGAGGAAGTCGACGACGAGACGGTTGAACTCCGCGGCGTGCTCGATCATCGCCCAGTGGCCGCATCGGTTGAGCAGGACGGCGCGGGAGTTCGGGATGTTGGCGAGCAGCCACAGCGTGGTCTCGTAATGGAGGACTCGGTCGTCCTTGCCGTGGATCAGCAGCGTCGGGACCGCGATCTCGGGGATCCGGGCGCGATCCACCTTGATCGGGATCGGCGCTCCGTGCGCGAGGCCCTCGACGTAGTTGTGCAGGTGGTCAGGCCGGGCGAGTGCGGCGGCGGACCGGGCGGCGGTGAGCTCGGGCGTGGCGAACCGCTGCTTGTCGAAGGTCATGATCTCGACGAGTGCCTTCATGTTCTCCGGGCTCGCGTCCCGGTAGGCCTGCACGAGGACTTTGAGGCCCTCGCTGGGACCGTCGGCGGGGCCGAAGAGGGAGGCGGGGCCGCGGCCGAGCGAGGCGCCCATCGTCACCAGGTGGCTGATCCGGTCGGGGTGCAGGGTGGCGAACCGCACGGCGGTGTGGCCGCCCATGGAGTTGCCGACCAGCGCTGCACGGTCCAGGCCGAGGGCGTCCAGGAAGCCGACCAGGTCCGCGTCGTGGTCCATGTCGACCGTGGCCACCGCGTCCGAGTCGCCCCAGCCGGGCATGTCCGGCGCGAGAACGTGGAAGCCGGCCGCAGCGATGGCCTCGATGTTGCCGGAGAAGTTCGACCAGCCGGTCGCGCCGGGGCCCGAGCCGTGCAGCAGCACCACGACCGGGTCGGTGGCCTCGCCGGCCTCGTAGTAGCGCAGGCGCACGCCGGACTCGAGGGTCACGGCGCGGGCTGAGGACTCCTGGGTGATCGGCATGTCTTCCTCGCCTTCGAGTGCGATAGTTGCACGTAACAACTCGTTATATGCACGTAACACAGGGAGTGTGACTCCGGGCACGCGGCGATGTCAAGGCAGGCGGCAGCGCGCCGCCTGCTGCAGGCGCCGTGAGGAGGTCACCGCCGGTCGACCGGCGGCGCGAGGTCGGCCGGGCTCAGCCCAGGTTCTGCGTGATGCGCTCTGCTGCCGTCACGAGGGCGGGTGCCGCGGACTCGGCGACGTCGGCGCGGTGCGTGATCAGGTTCAGGCAGGCCGCCGGCAGTCCGGCTCGCGGGGGGAGGGGCACGGCCACGCCGTAGGCCCCGGGCTCCACCTCGCCGAACGTCGATGCGTAGCCGCGGGCGCGCGCCTCGGACACCGCCGCGCGTTCGTCGCCGTCGGCAGGGCCGGCGGCGAGCAGTGCGGCGCCGGCCGATCCGCGCTCGAGGGGGTGTCGGCTGCCGGTGCGGAAGGAGAGCACGTACGACGCACCCGGCGGCTCGACGACGGCGAGTGCCACGGCCTCCTGACCCTCGACGACGAGGAGCGAGACCGTGGCGCCCAGCTCGGCCGCCAGCTCGTGCATGACCGGTTCTGCTGCTGCGCGAAGGGTGCCCTGGATGCCGGCCGCCAGCGCGGCGAGCCCGGAGCCGGCCCGGTAGCGGCCGTCCGGGGTCCGGATCACCAGCCGGAAGTCGGCCAGCGTGGTCAGCAGCCGCGAGGCGATGGAGCGATGCACGTCCAGTCGGCCGGCGAGGTCCTGGACGGTGAGGCCGTCGGTCGCCTCGGCGACGAGCTCGAGGGCCCGCAGCCCGCGGGCCAGGGTCTGCGAGCCGGTGGCGGTGCTCCGAACGGCGTCCATGGGAGTGAACTCTAGGGCGCCCGGGAAGTGCTCGATGGAGGGCAAGGCCCCCCACTGCCTCCCCTCGGCGTCAACGCAACGACGCGGCAAGGACCTCGCTCTGCTTGAGCACGTCGAGGATGAGCGAGCTCTCCATCGCCTCGACGTGCTCGGTCCACTCGGCGGCGGTCAGCAGGTGACGCAACGCATCCTTGGAGGGCAGCCGGACGTCGGCGACGATCTGGTGCTCGCCCATCACCATCGCGGCGTAACGGACGTGGGGACTGGCGCTCAGCGCGGCCGCGACGGTCTCGACGGCCGGAGGACGGATCCGCAGGCGCAGCAGAGCGGCGACGGGCAGGCCCACGACGCGAGGGTCCACGACGGCGCGGAGCGTGACGATCCCCGACGAGCGCATCGCGTCGATGCGGCGCGCAGCCGTCTGCTCGGACACCCCTGCCATCCGGCCCAGCTCCTCGAAGGTGCGGCGGCCGTCCTCGACGAGCCCGCGCAGCAAGGCCCGGTCCTCGCGGTCCATCCGGACCGGCTCGGTGAACACCGGCCAGGCCGTGATCGGCTCGCCGACCCGCAGTGCGGCCGTCTCGTCGGGAGTCAGGATGCCCGGGTCCCAGGTCGTGAGGGTCTGGATGTAGCGCAGGACCGGTGCGACCTCGACCCCGGTCACTCCCGGAGTGGCACCCAGCTCGTGGAGGAAGAGCTGGGACTGCCGGCCCTCCGGGCACCACATGTCGGCCACGCACTGCGCGCGCCCCGACACGACGTACGTCGTGACCGTCTCGGAGCGCCGGGCGATGGAGGCGCTGGTCGACCAGACGACCGGAGGTGCACAGGACAGCGTCACGAGGAACGGGTCGCCGCGACCGGTGCGATGCGGATCCGCGAGCGCATGGATCGCGACCGCGCCGGACTCGAGCAGCGCGGTTCCACGACGGGTCACCGTGCGGTCCGGCATCTGCAGTGCGGCAGCGATCTTCCGCCACGACGCGCGACCGTCGACCATCAGCGCAGCGACGATCCGCCGGTCGAGGTCGCTCGCGGGACCTGAGGACATGCGCCAATCGTATGGCGAGATCCTCCACATTGCGACAGGTCCTTGCCGTGAATATGTGACGGCGCGCACAGTTCAGGCGAATCCCCGGAAGGGGCCGCACGATCAGGAGGTCGCCATGAACGACATCATCCGCAGGACCGCCCGTGAGGTCGTGGACCTGCTGCGCCGGGGAGAGGTCTCACCCCTCGAGGTGGTCAAGGCGCTCGAGGAGCACGTCACCGTGGCCGACGCCGACGTGAACGCACTGCCCATCCGCTTCTTCGACCGGGCGCGCGAGCAGGCCGAGGCCATGATGAGGAACTGTCCCGACCCCGCCGACCGCGGCCTGCTGGCCGGTCTCCCGGTGGCGGTCAAGGACTACAACGACGTCGCCGGACAGCGCACCACCTTCGGCTCGCCGATCTTCGCCGACACCGTCGCGGAGACCTCGGATGCCATGGTGCGGGTCCTCGAGGACAACGGGGCGATCGCCTACGCGAAGTCCAACGTGCCGGAGTTCGCCGGAGGCCACACCTACAACGAGGTGTTCGGCGCGAGCCGCAACCCGTGGAACCTCACCCGCTCCGTCGGCGGCTCCAGCGGGGGCGCGGCGGCCTGCCTCGCCGCCGGGTCCGCCTGGCTGGCGACCGGCAACGACCTCGGCGGGTCACTGCGCACGCCGGCCGGCTTCAACGGCATCGTGGGCGTGCGCCCGACACCCGGCCGGGTCCCGCGACGTACGCCCGCCGTCCCCTTCGACACCTTGTGGGTCGAGGGCCCGATGGCGCGCAACGTGGCCGACGCGGCTCTCATGCTCGACGCCATGGTCGGCCACGACGACCACGACCCGCTGACCCGGCGGGAGCGGCCGGCGTCCTTCCTCGCCTCGCTCGACCACTACGACGCTCCGACGCGGGTCGCCTACTCCCCGGACCTCGGGGTCCTCCCGGTCGACCAGGGCGTGCGCCGCATCACGCGCGACTCGCTCGCGCACTTCCAGGCGATGGGAGCCGAGGTGGTCGAGGCAGAGCCCGACTTCGGTAGTGCCTACGAGGCGTTCCAGATCCTGCGCGCCCACCTCGTCGCGACGATGCACGCCAGCACCCTCGAGCGTCACCGCGACCTGATCAAGCCCGACATCGTGTGGAACATCGAGAAGGGACTCTCCCAGACCATCGCGGACGTGCAGTGGGCCGAGCGGGCCCGTGGCGTCTTGATCCACCGGGTGATGGACTTCTTCGACGACCACGACGTGCTGGTGGTGCCGAGCGCCCCACTGTCGCCGTTCCCCGTGGAGTGGACCGCGCCCACGCAGATCGACGGCACCGAGCTGACGACCTACATCGACTGGATCGCGATCACGTTCTGCATCTCCCTCACCGGCTGCCCGGTGGTCGCCCTGCCGAGCGGGCTCGACGACGAGGGCCTGCCGATCGGCGTGCAGCTCGTCGGCCGCCCCGGCTCGGAGGCGCGGCTGCTCTCCTACGCCCAGCGCTTCGAGCAGGGCGTCGGCATCGCTGCCCAACTGCCCGTCACGCCTCGCCGGGACGGAGCGGCCCGATGAGCCGGCACACCGCGGTCGACGCGGGAGCGGCGCGCGACCAGAGCGACCCGCACGACGAGGTCCGCGACGGTTTCTGGGCTCGGCTCGCACTGCGCTTCTCCGACTTCGTCGAGAAGTGGTTCCCCGACGCGTTCGTCTTCGCGCTGGTCGCGGTGGTGGTCGCCGCCGTCGCCGCGGTCGCGATGGGCGCACCGGCGACCGCGGTCGCCGACAGCTTCAGCACGGGCTTCTGGGACCTCATCCCGTTCACCATGCAGATGGCACTGGTCGTCGTGACGGGGTACGTCGTCGCGACCTCGCCGCCCGCCAGCCGCCTGATCACCCGGTTGGCCGCCGTGCCGCGCACCGGACGGACCGCGGTGTCCTTCATCGCGACCGTCAGCCTCGCGACCTCCCTCGTCAACTGGGGCTTCGGCCTCGTCTTCGCCGGCCTCCTCGCCAAGGCTGTCGGTCGACGGGAGGACATCACGGTCGACTACCGGGCGGCCGGCGCGGCGGCGTACCTCGGCATCGGCGGGATCTGGGCGCTGGGCATCAGCTCCTCGGCCGCCCAGCTCCAGGCCAACCCGGACAGTCTCACCCCCGAGCTGCTCGCCATCACCGGCGTGATCCCCTTCCGGGAGACCATCTTCTTGTGGCAGTCGCTGCTCCTGGCCGGCATCATCCTGGTCGTCAGCGTGGCCATCGCCTTCCTGTCGGCCCCCGGTGAGGGCAAGGCAGTCACGGCACGTGAGCTCGGTGTGGACCTCGCCGAGACGGCCGGTAGCCGCCGCAAGCGCGAGCGTCCGGGCGACTGGCTCGAGTTCAGTCCCCTGCTGACGATCATCGTGGCGGCCCTGGTGGCAGGCTGGCTGGTCCGGGAGTTCGCGAACGGCGACCCGATCGTGGTGATCTCGAACCTCAACACCTACAACCTGCTGTTCCTCGCCCTCGGCATGCTGCTCCACTGGCGCCCGCGCAGCTTCCTCGACGCGGTCTCCAACGCCGTTCCGGCGACCTCCGGCATCCTGGTCCAGTTCCCCTTCTACGCCGGGATCGCGGCGATCCTGACCAGGGCCGAGTCCGGCGACGGTGACACGCTTGCGCACCTCATCTCGGAAGGCTTCGTCAACCTCTCCACGCCCGGCACCTTCGCCCTGGTCATCGGGATCTACTCCGCCACCCTGGGCTTCTTCATCCCGTCCGGTGGCGGCAAGTGGATCATCGAGGCGCCCTACGTCATGGACGCGTCGAACGCCATGGAGTCGCACCTGGGCTGGAGCGTGCAGATCTACAACGCCGCCGAGGCCCTGCCGAACCTGATCAACCCGTTCTGGATGCTCCCACTCCTCGGGATCCTCGGACTGCGGGCACGACATCTCGTCGGGTTCACCTTCGTCCAGTTCCTGGTCCACCTGCCGCTGGTCCTCGGGCTGCTCTGGCTCCTCGCCGGCACGCTCGACTACCACCCACCCGTGCAGCCCTGACCCTCCACCGGGCCCGCCCCGCCTCCCTCCCCGGCGGGGCGGGCCCGGTGGAGGGTCAGGGCTGCAC
>JADCLI010000022.1 GCA_016803235.1 Pimelobacter simplex | reverse complement strand
GAAGACCTCCGTGGTGAGTGTGGGTGCGTGGTAGCTCCACACCTCACCCGGAGGTATTCGTCATGGTCCAGCCGACCCGCCGTACCTAACGTCCGTGGTCAGAACAGCTAGGCCACGCGGACACCCGGCCCTACTTCCGACCGAGCGACTGCAGCCGCTGCAGGGCGGGGCGGGGGACCAGCCTGCTGGCGGTGACGATCGCCTTGTAGCGCTTCGACGGGATCGACATCGCCCGGCCCCGGTCGAAGTCGGCGAGCGCGTCGCGGACCAGCCGGTCCGGCTCCAGCCACAGCACCCGGGGCGCGGAGGCGTCGCGGTCGATGCCGAGGCGCTCGTGGAACTCGGTCCTCACGAAGCCCGGGCACAGCGCCATCACGGTGACGCCCTGCCCGGCGTACTCTTGGTGCGCCCAGGCGCTGAACGAGTTCACCCACGCCTTCGCCGCGCTGTAGGTGCCGCGCGGCAGGAAGGCCGCCACGCTCGACACGTTGATCACGCCGCCGTGCCCGCGCTCGACCATGCCCCCGAGCGCGGCGTGCGTCAGCCGCAGGACGGCCCGCACGAGCACGTCCTGCTGGGCCTGCTCGACATCGACCGGGTTGTCGAGGAAGCGCTCCTTGAGCCCGAAGCCGGCGTTGTTGACGAGCAGGTCCACCGGGGCGCCGCGATCGGCCAGCCTTGCCTCGACCCGGGCCAGCGCGTCGGGCGCGGTCAGGTCGCCGGGCAGCACGTCCACCCCGACGCCGTACGACGAGCGCAGCTCCCCGGCGACGGAGGCGAGCCGCACCTCGTCGCGGGCCACCAGGACCAGGTCGTTGCCGCGGGCGGCCAGCTGGCGGGCGAACTCGAGGCCGATGCCGGCGGTGGCGCCGGTCACGAGAGCTGTGGGCATGCCGCAACCTTAGGAGGCGATCGGGCATGATGGTGCCGATGAACAGCGTGCAGGCGGCTCCCACGATCCTCGCTGTCGCCAACCAGAAGGGCGGCGTCGCGAAGACGACCAGTGTCGCGTCGATCGGTGCGGCCCTCGCCGAGCGGGGACAGCGCGTCCTTCTCGTCGACCTCGACCCCCAGGCCTGCCTGACGTTCTCGCTGGGCATCGACCCCGAGGACCTCGAGCTGTCGGTGCACCACGTGCTCACCAAGGGCACCGCGGTCGACGAGGTGATCCTCGAGACCGACGACGGCGTCGACCTGCTGCCGGCCACGATCGAGCTGGCCCGTGCCGAGGCCGACCTGCTCACCCGCACCGGCCGCGAGCACGTCCTGCGCGGGGTGATGGAGGACCTCCAGGCGAGCGGGCGCAGCTACGACTGGGTGCTGCTCGACTGCCCGCCCTCGCTGGGCGTGCTCACCGTCGCCGCGCTGACGGCCGCGACCGGCGTCCTCATCCCGCTGCAGTGCGAGACGCTGTCCCACCGCGGCGTCGGCCAGCTGCTCGACACCGTCCATGACGTGCGCCGGTTCACCAACCGCGACCTCGCGGTGTGGGGCGTGCTTCCGACGTTGTACGACGGCCGCACCAACCACGCGCGCGCCGTGCTCGACACGATCTCGGAGACCTACGAGCTCGAGGTGGTCGAGCCGCCGATCCCCAAGACCATCAAGTTCGCCGAGGCGCCGGCGGCAGGCCGGTCGATCCTCGCCACGAGCCGCACGAGCAAGGGCGCCGAGGCCTATCGCGAGGTGGCGGGCTCCCTGCTCGCCCGATCGGCCCGCTGAGCCCCGGTGTCCAAGCACGCTGCGCGCCGCGACACCGGACGCCACCGCGCCCGGCAGCAGCCCGGCCGACGTCGCGCCACGCCGGTCCGGCCGCGGTACGGACGGATCACCGCGGTCGCCGCGGCGCTCACCGTGACCACGGTGGCGCTGGCGGGCGGCGTCGGTCTGCTCCCCGGCGGGCCCGAGGAGACGTCCGCCGTCGGCGCCACCCCGACGACACCGGCCGCCGCTACCGCGACGGACACCGCGAGCGCCCCGGCTGCGGACCCGGTCGTGAAGGACTCCCCGAAGCCCGATGACGTCACGGCCCTGTCCGGGCCGCTGACCGGCGACCTGGCCGACGTGAGCACGCGGATCGCAGCGGTCTCGGGCTCGACCGAGCTGCCGGCCGGATCCGGGACCGGCCGCCGGATCGTGTTCAGCGAGGGCCGCCAGCGGGTCTGGCTGGTCGACAGCGACGGCGAGGTCGAACGGACCTACCTCGTCTCCGGCAGCATCGAGGACAACCTCGACCCCGGCACGTACGAGGTCTACTCCCGCAGCCGCCACGCCATCGGCATCGACGACTCCGGCACGATGGAGTACTTCGTCCGCTTCACCCAGGGCACCCGGGGCGCAGCGATCGGCTTCCACACGATCCCCGTCGACGAGGGCAAGCCGGTGCAGACCAGGGCCCAGCTCGGCACCCCGCTCTCGCACGGCTGCATCCGCCAGGATCGGCCGAACGCGATCGCGCTGTGGGACTTCGCGCCCATCGGCACCACCGTCGTCGTCACCGCCTGACCCACGTGTCCCGCCGGTCTCACCAGCCCCATGGCGGCCGTCGGCCGATTTGCCCTGATCAGGGGGCCTCTGCCTAGGGTGCCCGGATGCTCGCCACGTACGGGAAGCACCTTGCCAAGATCTGCGCCGCGCTGATGGTCCTCGCCCTCGGCGCCTCGCTGGCGCACACCCAGACCGCCACGGCGGCGCCGGCCGAGCCCGCTCCGGCCGCGTCGCAGAAGGGCGGCGGGTTCGAGATCCGCGCCATGACCTTCAACATCCTCACCGCCTCGATGGCGCCCGGCGGCATCGGCCGCGCGAACGCCGCCGCCACGCAGGTCCAGCAGCGCAATCGCACCGTGGTCGCCTTCCAGGAGGTCCACCAGTCCCAGCTGAAGGTGCTGCGCCACCGTCTGCCGCGGTTCAAGTTCTACCCCCGCCGCAGCCTCGACAACTTCAGCGGCGCGATCCAGGTCGCCTGGAAGACCGACGAGTACGACGCGATCGACAAGGGCGAGATCTACCGCCCGTCGATGGGCAAGATGCGTGCCATTCCGTGGGTCAAGCTCAAGCACCGCGCCACCAAGCGGGTGATCTCCGTCGTGGCGATCCACAACGCCCCCGGCGGCCTCGAGCACGAGCGCGACGTCTCGACCGAGCGCGAGATCAAGCTGATCAAGCGCCTCGGGGCCAAGGGCCACCCGGTCCTGGTCATGGGCGACATGAACGAGCGCGTCGAGTTCTGCCAGCGCGTCGCCAAGGCCACCGACCTGGTCTCACTCGGCGGCACGAAGCGCAAGCCGTGCCCCGTGCCGCCCAAGGCCGGCCCGGACTGGATGCTCGCCACGTGGACGGGCACCAAGTTCAGCGACTACGCCAAGATCTACAACGGCATCAGCGACCACCCCGTGCTGGTCGGCAACGTCTGGGTGGAGCCCAAGCCCGCCTGATCAGTCGGAAGAGGCAAGGAGCCCGGGCACTGCCCGGGCTCCTTCGTCTTGGCGCTCGCTTCGCTCGCGCACGTCGCGCCGCCTGCCGACGCCGCTTCTTCCTCCCCCGCTCGCTCGTTCCTCGCTCGCTCCGCCGTCCGGAAACGGCGGGCGGCGCGACGGAACCTTCTCCGGGGACCGTGTGGCGCTGGGTGCGGGTACGTCGCTCAGGCGCTCGGCGTCTCCGCCGGCGTGCTCGCGCCGCCGCCGTTGCCGCCACCGCCGCTGCGGCGACGACGCCGCCGGTTGCGGTTGGCCGGGCGCTCGCCGCCCTCGGCAGGGGCGCTCTCGGAACCCTCGGTCGCCTGGGCCGCCGGGGCCTCGGCGCCGCCCTCGACGGGCTTGCCGCCGCGGGTGCGGGTCCGGGTGCGCGTGCGGTTGCGGTCGCCGGAGCGTCGTTCCGAACGCTCGGCCGACCGCTCCGACCGCTCCGACCGCTCGCCCCTGGGCGCCGGCGGAGCCGGGGGAGCGATCCGACCCTTGGTGCCGGGGACGATGCCCTGGTCGTGGTAGAGGTGCTCGGAGGTCGAGTAGGTCTCGACCGGCTCGTCGAAGGGCAGGTCGAGCGCCTTGTTGATCATCTTCCAGCGGTGCACGTCGGTCGCGTCGACCAGCGTGATCGCGATGCCGGAGGCCCCGGCGCGGCCGGTGCGGCCGATGCGGTGCACGTAGGTCTTGTCGTCCTCGGGGCAGGTGTAGTTGACCACATGGCTCACGCCGGACACGTCGATGCCGCGGGCGGCGACGTCCGTGGCGACGAGGACCTTGATCTTGTCCTCGCGGAACCTCGTCAGCGCCTTCTCGCGGGCGACCTGCGCCATGTCACCGTGCAGCGGGCTGGCCTTGAAGCCGCGCTCGACCAGGTCGTCGGCGACGCGCTGGGCCTGCCGCTTGGTGCGGGTGAACACGATCATCTTGTCGGCGTCCTCGGCCTGCAGCAGGCGACCGAGGATCTCCGGCTTGTCGAGGTCGTGGGCCAGGTAGATGAACTGCGCGGTGGCGGGCACCGTGGCGTTCTCGTACGACGACTCCGCCCGGATGTTCATCGGGTGCCGCATGTGCATGCGGGCCAGCGAGACGATCGCGGAGGGCATGGTTGCCGAGAAGAGCATCGTCTGCCGGGTCTCGGGGGTGAGCCGGAGCAGCTTCTCGACGTCGGGAAGGAAGCCGAGGTCGAGCATCTCGTCGGCCTCGTCGAGGACCAGGGCGTGCACGTGCGAGAGGTCGAGGACCTTGCGGTTGGCCAGGTCGATCAACCGGCCCGGCGTACCGATGACGATGTCGACACCGGTCTCGAGGGCCTCGATCTGGGGCTCGTAGCCGACCCCGCCGTAGATGGTGAGGACGCGCAGGCCGCGATCGCGGCTGGCGATCTCGATGTCGCTGGAGACCTGGAGCGCGAGCTCGCGGGTCGGCGCGACGATCAGCGCCTGCGGCTTGCCCTGCGGGAGCTCGGAGTAGTCGGGGTCGGACGGCGCGACGCTGCGCTGGATCACCGGGATGCCGAACGCGAGGGTCTTGCCGGTGCCGGTGCGGGCCTGGCCGATCAGGTCGGTGCCCATCAGCGCGACGGAGAGGGTCATCTCCTGGATCGCGAACGGGTGGGTGATCCCGGCCCGCTCGAGTGCGTCGCAGATCTTCGGCATCACGCCGAGGTCGCGGAACGTGGGGGACGCCGCCGCGTCGGTCTCGGTGGTGGACGCAGCGGTGGTGTCGTTGGAAGTCAGTGTTCTGTTCGCTTTCGTGAGTGTCGTCAGCCGGTCGGCATGGCGCCAGATCAATGCGGCTGTTCACACTCAGCCGCGCACATACGTGGGCGGGTGCCCGGGCGGGCCGGCGCGCTCCCGTGGGGGTGCAGGCAGGCTCTCGCCGCGGTCGAGTCTACTTGTACGCTCAGCGCATGGCTGAATCCGCCGACGCGACCACCCCCTCCGCCGACGCCGACCCGGCCTACCGCGAGGCCGTGGTCGACCTCCTGGCGGCGATCGCGTACGGCGAGATCTCGGCCTTCGAGCGCCTGGCCGAGGACGCCAAGCTGGCGCCGAGCCTGGCCGACAAGGTCGACCTCGCGACGATGGCGAGCGGCGAGCTCACCAAGGTGCACGCCCTCCACGCCCGGATCCGCGACTTCGACGCCGACCCGTTCGAGGCCATGCTCCCGTTCCGCGAGCCGCTCGACGAGTTCCACCGGCACACGGCGCCGGCCGACTGGTACGAGGGCCTGGTCAAGGCGTACGTCGGGGACGGTCTCGCCAACGACTTCTACCGGGAGATCGCGGCCTACCTCGACCCCGAGACCCGTGACCTCGTGATCTCCACGATGGAGGAGGGCACCCACGCGACCTTCGTCGTCGACCGGGTCCGCGCCGCCATCGCCGAGGACGCCCGCCTCGGTGGCCGGCTCGCGCTGTGGGGCCGCCGGCTGATGGGGGAGGCGCTCACCCAGGCCCAGCGGGTCGCCGCCGATCGCGACGCCCTGACCGCGCTGCTCGCCGGCGGTGTCGACCGCCCCGGCCTCGACCTGGCCGCGATGGGCCGGATGTTCACCCGGCTCACCGAGCGGCACATGGCCCGGATGTCCGAGCTCGGCCTCGAGGCCTGAGCCCCCTCAGTCGGCACCTGTGCCGCTGAGCTCCGGCGCGGCCGTCGTGGAAGCGGCCGCCGGCGCCCATCCCGGGGGCCCGAACAGGTAGCCCAGCCGCTCCCGCCAGCCCCGCGCCGCCCGCACCTTGCGCGCGATGGCGGCGTAGTCGCCGTACTCCAGCCGGACCAGGTTGTAGGTGTCGACCGGCTTGGTCAGGCCGTACGTCGGGCGCTGGACCTCGGGCTGGAAGGTGCCGAACAGCCGGTCCCAGACGATCAGGATCCCGGCGTAGTTCCTGTCGAGGTACTCCGGGTCCGAGCCGTGGTGCACGCGGTGGTGGGAGGGGGTGTTGAAGACCAGCTCGATCGGGCGGGGGAGCCGGTCGATCGTCTCGGTGTGCACGAAGAACTGGTAGACGAGGTTGATCGAGAAGGCGACGTAGAGGGTCCACGGCGCGAAGCCGAGGAACGGCAGCGGCAGCCAGAAGAAGAACTCGAACCACGGATTCCACTTCTGCCGCAGCGCGGTCGTGAAGTTCATGTACTCGCTGGAGTGGTGTGCCTGGTGCGCGGCCCAGCCGATGTTGACCCGGTGCACGAAGCGGTGGTTGCCGTAGTAGGCGAGGTCGAGGACCACGATGAGCAGCACCCAGTACCACCAGGTGTCGGTGGGCAGGTGGAACGGCGCGAGATGGGTCGAGACCGCGGAGTAGACGACGAAGGTGCCGACCTTGAAGACGGTCAGGAAGAACAGTGAGCCGATCCCCATCGAGATCGACGTGCGCGCGTCCTTGAGGGAGTAGCCGGTCAGGTTGTCGTCGTGGTCGAGCCACTTCAGCGCGGCCAGCTCGACGAGCACGCTGAGGACGAAGAACGGGACGGCGTAGGTCACCGGGTTCTTCATCGGGTCGAGCAGGTCCTGCATGGCGGCTCCTTCGATATGACTCTCGGGTAAGTTACTACGAGGTCATATCGAGCGCTAGGGTGATCCGCATGACGTCGTCGGTACGCCGCTCCGGGACGAAGGGCGTCGCGCGCGCCGACCGCGAGCAGCAGATCCTCGAGGTCGCCGGCCGGGTGTTCGGGGAGCGTGGCTTCGCCGCCACCTCGGTCGCCGACATCGCCGCGGCCGCGGGCATCTCCAAGCCGCTGATCTACAACTACTTCGGCTCCAAGGAGGGACTCTTCGAGCGCTGCCTGCGGGAGGCCTCCAGCCTCCTGATCGGTGAGATCGAGCGGTCAGCCGCTCTCGGCGCCGTCGGCCTCGCCCGCGCCCTGGCGACCCTCGACGGCGTCTTCCGGGTGCTCGACGACCGGACCTGGCCCTGGCGGGTCGCGAACGACCCGACCGCGCCCGTGGCCGACGCGCCCGGCGAGCTGATGGGTGCCTACCGGCGCCGGCTCGAGGAGCTGGCCCGCGAGGGCGTCGGCGAGCTGCTCGCCCTCTCGGGCGCCGACGACGCCCTCGACCTCGATGCGATGACCGCGGTGTGGAGCACCGTCTTCGGCTCGCTGGTCACCTGGTGGTGCGACCACCCGGGGATGGCTCCGGAGGAGATGAGCGCACGCTGCGAGCGGCTGTTCGGCGCGGTGTTCGGGGTTTCGCCCGACACTGACCGAACGGTGCCTAGTGGCTGATGATCGTGCTGGCCAGAGCGCCGGCCATCAGCAGTCCGACCGCGCCGAGCACGACCATGCCGCCGGTGAACCCCGGCCGCACGCCGCCGGTCCGCATCGCGATCTCGGTGCGGGTCCAGCGGTGCCAGCCCACGCCGAGAGCCACGGCGGCCACCAGTACCAAGCCCAGCGACAGCACCAGCCGGGCCGGGAGCGAGAACTCCAGGGCCGGGGAGCTGACCGCGACGGCGCCCGCCACGAGCGCGAGCGAGGTGCGCACCCAGGCCAGGAAGGTGCGCTCGTTGGCGAGCGAGTCGCGTGCCTCGGGGTCCCGCCCGACGCCGTACACGCGGTGCGGACGACGACGCGTGCGAGGCGTCGCCTCGGGGTGCTCGGGTGCGGCCACGGTCACAGCATCTCCCACCGGCTGTCCCACGCCGGGTGGGTGCTGCCGGGAACCGCACCCGCGGCGGTCTAGGCTGACCGCGACGACAGCCCGTCCCCGACTCCAGGAGCAGTACACGTGGCAGCGATCGAAGCCGTCGGAGCCCGCGAGATCCTCGACTCCCGCGGCAACCCCACCGTCGAGGTCGAGGTCCTCCTCGACGACGGGTCCTTCGCCCGGGCCGCCGTGCCCAGCGGCGCCTCCACCGGCGCCTTCGAGGCCGTCGAGCTGCGCGACGGCGGCGACCGGTACGTCGGCAAGGGCGTCCAGAAGGCCGTCGACGCCGTGATCCAGACGCTCGGCCCCGCGATCGAGGGGCTCGACGCGGCCGACCAGCGGCTGGTCGACCAGACCCTCCTCGAGGCCGACGGCACCCCCAACAAGGCCCAGGTCGGCGCCAACGCGATCCTCGGCGTCTCGCTCGCCGTCGCCCGCGCCGCAGCCGACTCGGCCGACCTGCCGCTCTACCGCTACGTCGGTGGGCCCAACGCCCACCTGCTGCCGGTCCCGATGATGAACATCCTCAACGGCGGTGCCCACGCGGACACCAACGTCGACATCCAGGAGTTCATGATCGCTCCGATCGGTGCCCCGACCTTCCGCGAGGCGCTGCGCGTGGGCGCCGAGGTCTACCACGCGCTGAAGTCGGTGCTGAAGGACAAGGGCCTCGCCACCGGCGTCGGCGACGAGGGCGGCTTCGCGCCCAACCTCGAGTCCAACCGCGCGGCGCTGGACCTGATCGCCGAGGCGATCGCCAAGGCCGGCTACGAGCTCGGCAAGGACGTCGTGCTCGCGCTCGACGTCGCGGCCTCCGAGTTCCACGAGGACGGTGCCTACCTCTTCGAGGGCGAGAAGAAGTCCGCGGCCGAGATGATCGCCTACTACGCCGACCTGGTCGCGAACTACCCGATCGTCAGCATCGAGGACCCGCTCAACGAGGACGACTGGGACGGCTGGAAGGCCATCACCGACGAGCTCGGCACCAAGACCCAGCTGGTCGGCGACGACCTGTTCGTCACCAACGTCGAGCGCCTGCAGCGCGGCATCGCCGGCGGCCAGGCCAACGCGATGCTGGTCAAGGTCAACCAGATCGGCTCGCTCACCGAGACCCTCGACGCCGTCGAGCTGGCCCACCGCAGCGGCTACCGCAACATGATGAGCCACCGCTCGGGTGAGACCGAGGACACCACGATCGCCGACCTCGCCGTCGCGACCAACTGCGGCCAGATCAAGACCGGAGCCCCGGCCCGGTCCGAGCGGGTCGCGAAGTACAACCAGCTCCTGCGCATCGAGGACGAGCTCGGCGACGCGGCCCGCTACGCCGGCGCCGGCGCCTTCCCGCGCTACCAGGGCTGACCCCTCCGACCAGGAGCCACGTGATGGCCGACGACCGCCGAACGTCCCGCAAGCCCGGCCGCCCTGTCTCGGGGCGGTCCGGGCCGCGGTACGCCGAGCGGCTCAAGGCCGAGCGCAAGAAGGCCGCCCGCGAGCGCGAGGCCGCCCTGGTCCGGGCGCGGGCCGAGCACCAGCACAAGGCCCGGCTGACCAGTCGCGCCGCGATCCTGGTGCTCGTGCTCGCCGTGCTGGCGGTCTCCTACGCCTCCTCGCTGCGGGCCTACCTGCAACAGCGCGGCAACATCAACGCGCTCGAGGCACAGATCTCCCAGCGCGAGGCGAAGATCGACGACCTGCGCGACGAGAAGAAGCGCTGGGACGACCCGGCGTACGTCGCGCAGCAGGCCCGGGCCCGGTTCGGGTACGTCGCCAAGGGCGAGACGCCGTTCGTGGTGGTCGACGCCGACGGCAACCCGCTCGACGCCTCCGCCGAGCTCGGTGACCCGGCGGAGGTCGACGACCCCGACAAGCAGACCTGGTACGAGGACGCGTGGGACTCCATGAAGATCGCCGGCAACCCGCCGACGAAGGTGCGCGACCCCAAGGACCAGATCAAGGCTCCCAAGGAGGACCTCGAGCAGTGAGCGACGCCATGACCAGCACGGACGAGGCGGTCATCGCGGCCCAGCTCGGGAGGCCCCCGCGGGGTGTCCACGCGATCGGCCACCGCTGCCCGTGCGGCAACCCCGACGTCGTGGCCACCGAGCCGCGGCTCCCCAACGGGACGCCGTTCCCGACGACGTACTACCTGACCTGCCCGCGGGTGAACTCGAAGATCGGCACCCTGGAGGCATCCGGGCTGATGCGGGAGATGCAGGACCGGCTCGGCACCGACCCCGAGCTCGCCGCCGCCTACCGGGCCGCCCACGAGGCCTACCTCGCCGACCGGGCCGCGATCGGCGAGGCCGGCGGCTTCGACGTCCCCGAGATCGAGGGCATCTCCGCCGGCGGCATGCCCGACCGGGTCAAGTGCCTGCATGTCCTGGCCGGCCATGCGCTCGCGGCCGGGCCGGGCGTCAACCCGCTCGGCGACGAGGTCTTGGCGATCCTCGGTGACTGGTGGGCCAAGGGGCCGTGCGTCGCGCCCGGCGCCGACGAGCCGGATGAGTGACGCGCTCGCCGCGATCGACTGCGGCACCAACACCATCAAGCTGCTGGTCGGCGACCCGGCCGACGAGCCCGACGGGGTGCGCCGCGAGAGCCGGATGATCCGCCTCGGCCAGGGCGTCGACGCGACCGGCCGGCTGGCACCGGAGGCGCTGCAGCGGGCATGGGCGGCCATCGACGAGTACGCCGGCATCATCCGCGAGGCCGGCGTCGGCGTGGACCGGATCCGGTTCTGCGCGACCTCCGCGACCCGCGACGCGTCCAACGCCGCCGACTTCACCGCGGGCGTCCGCGCCCGGCTCGGGATCGACCCCGAGGTGCTCTCGGGCGAGGAGGAAGCCCGCCTCGCCTTCGACGGCGCGGTCCGCGGACTCACCGCCGCCGCGGTCGAGGTGCACGGCCCAGCACTCGTGGTCGACATCGGCGGCGGCTCCACCGAGCTGATCCTCGGCGCCCCGACGACCGGGCCCACCGCGGCGCACTCGATGGACATCGGCTCGGTGCGGCTCCACGAGCGGCACGTGCGCCACGACCCGGTCACCGACGACGAGGTCGCCGCCGTCGTCGCCGACATCGACGCCGCGCTCGACGCCTGCCCGGTCGACCCGGCCGCCGCCCGGTCCGTGATCGCGGTCGCCGGCACGAACACGACGATCGCCGCCGGCACCCTCGGCCTCGCCGCCTACGACCGCGACCTGATCCACGCCCGTGTGCTCCCGGTGCCCGACGTCCTCGCCCAGGTCGACCGACTGCTCGTGATGACCGTCGCCGAGCGGCGCGCCCTCGGCTGGATGCACCCGGGGCGGGCCGACGTGATCGACGCCGGCGCGCTCATCGTCGCGCGGGTCCTGATGCGTCTCTCGGTCGACACCGTCACCGTCGCCGAGACCGACATCCTCGACGGGATCGCCTGGTCCCTGGTGTCATGAGCGGCGACCCGGCGGAGGCGATGGCGCGGCTCGACGCGCGGATCGCCGGCTGCCGGAGGTGCCCGCGCCTGGTCGCCTGGCGTGAGCAGGTCGCGCGGGAGAAGCGGGCGGCGTACGCCGACGAGGACTACTGGGCCCGACCCGTCCCCGGCTTCGGACCGGCGGACGCGCGGATCCTGGTCGTCGGGCTCGCCCCCGCGGCCCACGGGGCCAACCGCACGGGGCGGATGTTCACCGGTGACCGCTCGGGTGACTGGCTGTTCGCGTCGCTGCACCGGGTCGGGCTGGCCAACCAGCCGGAGAGCGTCGCCCGCGACGACGGCATGGTGCTCCACGACCTGCGGATGGCGGCACCGGTGCGGTGCGCCCCACCCGCCAACAAGCCGACGCCGCAGGAGCGATCGACGTGCGCGCCGTGGCTCGACCGGGAGCTGGCGATCCTGGCGCCGAGCCTGCGCGTGGTGGTCGCGCTCGGCGCCATCGGGTGGCAGGCGTCGCTCGACGCCCTCGACCGGGCCGGGTGGACCGTACCCCGCCCGCGACCTCGGTTCGGCCACGGCGTGGAGGCCGGGCTGGCGAGGTCCGCGCCTTCCGGACGGGCCACGCGGGGCCAGGACGTGACGCTCCTGGGCTCCTTCCACCCGAGCCCGCACAACACCTTCACCGGTCGGCTGACCGAGCAGATGACGGACGAGGTCTTCCGGAGGGCGGGCCAAATGGCCCGGGAGGGTCCCTGATCCGACCCTTCCTCCGAAAATTTTACTTTCGCCGTCGGCGCGTCGTCCCAGGGGCTCCGGGGTGCGTCGGGCCGGATTCGAACGCCCTCCGGGACGGTTCGCAGGCGCACCTCTCGGCGGGTGCGCGGCCGCCCGGGCCCGCCCTTCAGTCCGTCCCGGCCGAGAGCCTCGGCGAGGGGACCCGGTCACCGGACACTCTCGGCGTCGACGGGGATCCTTCCCGACATTTGTCCGTGGAGGCGACGAGAATTCGCCTAGCCTTCCGAGTGATGAGTCACGTCGACACGCGGAGCGAGGAGCTGCTGAGGACGGTCGACCCCGTCGTCCTCGGTTCTCGCGTGCGCGCGGCCCGACGCGCGCTCGGCATGAACCAGGCCGCCCTGGCCGGGGACGCCTGCTCCGTGGGCTACGTGTCGCGCATCGAGTCCGGGAGCCGGCGCCCGACCCTGGCCGCGCTCACCGCGCTCAGTGAGCGGCTGGGACTGCCGGTGGTGGAGCTGCTGACCGGCGCCTCCGCGGAGGAGGTCGACGAGATCCGGCTGGCCCTGAGCTACGCCGAGCTCGCCCTCGAGAACGGCGAGGCGCTCGACGCCGAGCACCAGGCCCGGGCCGCGCTCGCCCGCGCCGAGGGGGCCTCGCTCGCCGACCTGACCACCCGCGGACGCTTCGTCGTGGCCCGCTCGCTGGAGACGATGGGCCAGCTGGACGACGCCATCCGCGAGCTCGAGTCGCTGCTCGCCGACGTCGGCGGCCTGGCGGCGATCAGGTGCGGCATCGCGCTGAGCCGCTGCTACCGCGAGGCGGGAGACCTCGCCCTCGCCATCGAGGTCGGCGACCGGATCCGTCCGGACATCGTCGAGAGCGGTCTCGAGCGCACCGACGAGGCCGTCCAGCTCGCGATGACCGTGGCACTCGCGCACATCGAGCGTGGTGACCTCAGCCGGGCCACCCTGATCTGCACCGAGACGATCGAGCTCGCCGAGGAGATGGCCTCGCCGGTCGCCCGCAGCGCGGCGTACTGGAACGCGAGCATCGCCTACTCCGAGCGCGGGGAGACCCAGTCCGCCCTCACCCTCGCCACACGGGCGCTCGCCCTGCTCGGGGAGGGCCAGGACGCCCGCAACCTCGCCCGGCTCCGCCTCGAGCTCGGCCGGCTCCAGCTCCAGCTCGAGGGGCCGGACCCGGTGGCCGCGCTCGACCAGCTCGAGCGAGCGAACGACGAGCTGCGCGGCACCAGTGCATCGCTCGTCGAGATCGCGCAGGCCCAGGTCCTGATGGCCCGCGCGCTGGTGGTGGACGGCCGCCCCGAGCGGGCACTCGAGGTCGCCGCGACGGCCCGGGCCGCCAACCCCGAGCTGTCCCCTCTCGGTGCCGCAGAAGCGGCGCTCGCGCATGCCGAGGCGCTGGCCGAGCTCGGTCGCGACGAGGAGGCGGTCGCCGTCTGCGGCGAGGCGGCGAGCTTCCTGGCCGCTCTCGAGGGCACCGACCGGTGGGTGGCGCAGGCCTGGTGCGAGCTTGCCGAGCTGCTGGACGGGTTGGGGGATGCCGAGGGCGCACACCGTGCCTTCAAGGCGGCGGCGAATGCCAGCGGGCTCCGGCTGCGCGGCCGGAGTCGCCGGAGGTCCCGGTCGGGGGAGACGGTCTAGGCGACTGCTAGCAGCAGCCGGACGGACGGTCGGCGAGCACGACCGACGGGCCCGTCGACGGTGCGCCCAGGGTCGCCGCAAGGGTGGCGGCGAGGGCGGCGGCGGTGGCGGCGAGGAGCTTGCGAGTCTTCATTCGGGATCTCCTGGTGGTGTCCGACCGACGTTCGTCGACCGGTGGTGCATGGGTGGGGCCCGAGACTTGCCTTCGAGGCTGTCACATCCTGGCAATTTTCGGAATGCCATTGGGGCAACTGGCGACTCCGACCTGGCAAGGACGGCCGTCGCGCCGACGGCCGGCGTTCCCGGACGACGTGCCTGCCGGCGCGTCGGACCGCGGTGCCGGTTCGCGGGGGAGTGACCTGCGTCCCTGGGGTGGCCCGCGAGCTGTCGTGGAGGCCCGGCGAGCGTCGGGCAGGAGCGCCGACGTCGGGACGTGATGCTAGCGAGGCCGTGGCCCCCGTCGCGCCCGCCAGGGCCGCGCCAGGCCGGTCCCGGCCTTCCGGAATCGCTTGTGGACGCCGGGATCTGCCGCCTATCGTCGAACGCACCCGAGGCCATCACCGGCCCTCCCGCTCGATGACTCCTCGTCAGGGCGGACGGCCCAGGACGGCGGCCTTGGCTTCTCATCGCCGGAACGTGCCCGGGCGTTCCTTCATGTCCTGGGGGACCGCATGACGTCTTTGAGCGAGGGCCTGACGCGCGTCGCGACCTTGGAGCACGTGGGCCGGATCGAGACCGCCGCCGCACCGCGCCGTGGGGACGGGCGCGGTGAGGCGGTGGTCACCGATGCCGACCTCCTGCGGAGATGCCGCCGCCGCGACCCGGAGGCCTGGGCCGAGCTGGTGAGCCGCTACGAGCGGCTCGTCTACACCGTGGCCCGGCGCGGCGGCCTCGGCGCCGAGGATGCCGCGGACGTCGCGCACGCGACGTTCGTGGCCCTCGCCGACGCCCTCGACCGGCTGCCGGACGACGAGCGGCTCGCGTCGTGGCTGATGACCGTGGCTCGCCGGCGGACCTGGAGCAGCCGCAACCAGAAGGGGCCGAACACACCGCTCGACGTCGCCGGCGAGCCCGCCACCGACCCCTTCGACGACTGGGAGACCACGACGGCGCTGCACGACGCCCTCGCTGTGCTCGGCGGCACGAGCCGCGAGCTCCTCCTCGCCCTCTACTTCGAGAGGAAGGTCCCGAGCCACGCGGCGCTCGCGCCACGCTTCGGCCGCCCGGCCGGGGCGATCGGCCCCCTGCGCGGCAGCTGTCTCGAGGAGCTGCGGATGATCATGGGGGCGGAGGCGTGACGACCGTCCGGCCCAGCTTCACCGAGCTCGTCGACTGGCTCGACGGCCGCCTGGACGTCGACGAGGCCGAGGCCGTGGCGTCGTACGTCGCCGAGGGCGACCCGCAGACCCTCGAGAGCGTCGAGTGGATCCTCGGGTTCGTCGACGGAGCCGTCTCCATGCCGCTCGAGCAGCCCCCGCCCGAGCTCGGCGGCCGGTTGCGCGGCATCTTCGACCGCCTGCACCGCCCCCGGGCCGGTCGGGACTGGTGCGACGCCACACTGCTGCACGACGCCCGCGACCGTGCGAGGTCGGGCGGCGTGCACCTGGCCTTCGAGAGCGACCTGGGCCGCTTCGTCGTCGATGCGATGCCGGCCCGCGCCGGTGAGGTCGACGTCGAGGGCCTGGTCCTGCAGCCACCCGGTGTCGCCGGCGTCGACCTCGCATTCCTGGCGAAGGGCGCCCTGCGGCGCGCGGTCCGTACCGCACCCGACGGCCGGTTCGAGGCGCTCGGGCTGCCCGTCGAGGTCGACGAGCTGTGGCTGACCTCCGGGGCCACCCGGGTCCGGGCGGTCCTCGACCTCCGTTCCTGAGGCCGGGACCCGGGCGCGTCGGCGGCGTCCCGGCTGGGATGATCGCGGCGTGAGCACCGACCTGTACGCCGTCACCGTCCTCGGCCACGACCGTCCCGGCATCATCGCCGCCACCACGGCCGGCCTCGCGGAGCTCGGGCTCAACATCGAGGACTCCACGATGACGCTGCTGCGGGGCCAGTTCGCGATGATGCTGCTGTGCCGTGGCGCCTCGGAGACGGCTGCGATCGAGCGTGCCCTCGCGCCGCTCGCCGCCGCCGGTGACCTCGACGTCGCGGTCCGGCCCGTCGCCGACGAGCCGACGCCTGCCGCGGGGGGCAGCGCTTGGGTGCTCACCGTGCACGGCGGCGACCGGTCCGGGATCGTCTCGGCCGTCGTCGCCGAGGTCGCCGCGGCCGGCGGCAACATCACCGACCTCACCACCCGCCTGGTCGGCGACCTCTACCTGCTCGTCGCCGAGCTCGACCTGCCCGCCGAGGCCGACGTCGCGGCGGTCGAGGACGCCATCCGGGCCTCGGCCGAGCGGGTCGGCGTCACCGCCACCCTGCGCCCCGCCGAGGCCGACGAGCTGTGAGCAGCGAGCGCGTCGCGGCCTGGTCCGAGACCGAGCTCGCGGTCGAGGGGCGGGTGCTCGACGTCGTACGGGCGCCCGAGGGGGTGCTCTCCGCCCGCGGCTCCGACGTCGACCCCACCGCCCCGGACGTCGTCCAGCTCGCCGCCGACCTCGTCGCGACGATGCGGGTCAGCCCCGGCTGCGTCGGCCTCGCCGCCAACCAGGTCGGCGTCGGCGTGCGGGTGTTCTGCGTCGACGTCACCGAGCACCCGAAGACCCGGACCGGGCACGGCACCTTCGTGCTCTGCAACGCCGAGGTCGTCGAGTCCAGCCGCAACGAGAAGGCCCGCGAGGGCTGCATGAGCGTCCCCGACCTGACCGGCGACGTGAAGCGTGCCTCCCGGCTGACCGTCCGCGGTCAGCTGCCGGGGACGGGTGAGACCGTGTCCTTCTCGACCGACGCGTTCGAGGCGCGGGCCCTGCAGCACGAGATCGACCACACCGACGGCTTCCTGTTCCTCGACCGGGTCGCCGGGGCGCACGCGATCTATCCTCGCCAGACCTACCTGTAGGCCCGCCTGCAGGGACGGCCCCCGTATCCCAACCGGCAGAGGAAGCCGCCTTAAAAGCGGCGCAGTCTGGGTTCGAGCCCCAGCGGGGGCACCCTTCTGCTCAGAGCAGAACTGTGGGCCGACGCCCCGGACGGGCAGGTCCTCCGACCTACGATGAGGCATGGCCGAGGATCGGAACGGGGCGGAGCCGCTGTGGCGGGACCTGGTGGGGCGACGACTGCGTGACCTGCGCCGGGAGCGCGGCGAGACGCTGACCGAGACCGCGGGCCGGGCCGGCATCTCGCCGCAGTACCTCTCCGAGATCGAGCGTGGCGTCAAGGAGCCGAGCAGCGAGATGATCGCGGCGGTGCTCGGGGCCCTCGGCACGACCCTGCTCGACCTCACCACCTCCGTCGCCGGCGACCTCCGGCCGCTCGCCGTCCCCGTCGAGGTCGGCGGTTCCTACGCCCTGGCGCTCGCCGCCTGAGCAACGACCGCGGGGCCACGCTCCTCGATCACGTGGTCGATCAGGCCGTACTCCCGCGCCCCCGAGGCGGTGAAGACCCGGTCGTGGTCGGTGTCGGCGCGCAGCGTGGCGGTGTCCTGCCCTGTGTGCCGCGACAGGATCTGCTCGATGTCGGCACGCACCCGCACCACCTCGTCGGCCTGCAGGATCAGGTCCGGGATGGCGCCGCGGCCCTGGGCGGCCGGCTGGTGCAGCACCACCCGGGCGTGGGGGAGCGCGGAGCGCTTGCCGGCGGCGCCCGAGGCCAGCAGCACCGCGCCGACCGCGATCGCCTGCCCGATGCAGGTGGTCGCGACCTGCGGTCGGATGAACTGCATCGTGTCGTGCACGGCCAGCATCGCGCTCGGGTCGCCGCCCTCGCAGTTGATGTAGAGCTGGATGTCGCGGTCCGGGTTGTCGGCCTCGAGGTGCAGCAGCTGGGCCACGAGGGAGTTGGCGACACCGGCGTCGATCGCGGTGCCGAGGTAGACCACCCGCTCGGTGAGCAGGTGTGAGTAGACGTCCATGATCCGCTCGCCGCGCGGGTGCTGCATGATCACATTGGGCACCAGGTAGCTGCTCATCGGGCCACCCCCGCGAGGCTGCCCAGCCCCAGGGGCGCGCGGCGCGGGGGCACCAGGACGTCGTACGACGCGACGATCTCGTCGACGAAGCCGTACTCCAGTGCCTGCTGGGCGGAGTACCACCGGTCGTGCAGCGAGTCCTCGAAGACCCGTTCCAGCGGCTGCCCGGTGTCCTCGGCGATCAGCGCGAGCACCGTGTCGCGCGTCTGGCGCAGGTCCTGTGCCTGCAGCTCGATGTCGACCGCGGTGCCGCCGATGCCGGCCGAGCCCTGGTGCATGAGGACCCGCGCGTGGGGGAGCGCCCGGCGCTTGCCGCGGGTCCCCGAGGAGAGCAGGAACTGCCCGGCGCTGCAGGCGATGCCGAGCGCCAGCGTCGCCACGTCGCACGGCACCAGGCGCATGACGTCGCGGATAGCGAGCATCGCCGGCACGGATCCGCCGGGCGAGTGGATCCACAGCGCGATGTCGGCGCCGGGGTCGTCCGCGGCGAGCGCCACCAGCTGGCTGGTCAGCAGCATGCCGTTGTCGTCGTCGAGGGGGCCGTCGAGCACCAGCACGCGCTGCTGGAGCAGCTCGCGTCGTACCCGGTCGTCGAAGGTGCGGGGTCGGTTGTCGTCGCTCATGGCGCCCACTGTCGGCGCCCGGCGCGGGGCGGAGAAGGCGGATCCGCCCACGGCAGCAGGACGCTGCCGACAGCAGCGCTTGACTTCATGTCCACCTGAAGCGGGACAGTGGTGCCATGCACCGTCACGAGCACCACCAGCACGAGCAGACCCTCGCCGAGCTGCGCGACGCCCTGACCGCCGGCTTCTGGGACGAGCGGTACGGCGGCACGGACCGCGTCTGGAGCGGCCGGCCCAACCAGCGGCTGGTCGAGCAGGTCGCCGACCTCGCGCCCGGCACCGCGCTCGACGTGGCGTGCGGCGAGGGTGGCGACGCCCTGTGGCTCGCCGAGCAGGGTTGGCAGGTGACCGCGGTCGACGTCTCGCAGGTCGCCCTGGCCAGGGTCGCCACGCACGCCGAGGAGCGGGGAGTCGAGGACCGGGTCCGGCTCGGCTTCTACGACGCGCTGGCCGACCCGCGACCCGCGGGCCGTCGTACCTTCGACCTGGTCACGGTCAGCTTCCTCCACGTCCCGCTCCCGGACTTCCCCGCGATCTACCGGGGCATCGCCGACGCCGTGGCGCCGGGCGGCCGGCTCCTCGTCACCGCGCACCACCCCGACGACGTCACCACCGGCGCCCGCCACGACCACGGCCCGGGCCTGATGTTCGAGCCGGACCGGGTGCTGGAGGTGCTCGGCGCCGGCCAACCCGACAGCGCGTGGGAGGTCGAGGTCGCCGACACGCCCGTCCGTGAGCAGGCCACCCCCGACGGCCCGCTGCTCGTCCGCGACACGGTGGTGCGCCTGCGGCGGCGCTGAGCGGGAGGTTGCGAGGGGTTCCCGGGAACCTTTGGCAACGCTGGGGCGTTGCACCAGCATCGAGACACCTAGACTGTAGGTGGAAGGGCAGCCACCGTGGCCGCCCGGCTGACTCGCAAGCCTGCGGAGGAGACCATGCAGAGCAACAACCCGGTGTTCCGGCGCTCGGAGGAGTTCAACCGTTCCGGCGCCGCTGCCTACCAGGGCTTCGGCGAGCCGCAGTACGGCGGCTACGCCCAGCCCGGCTACCCGGCGCCCGAGAGCCCGGCCACCCCGGTCCGCCAGGGCCGGATGACCATCGACTCGGTCGTGCAGTCGACCGCGATCACGCTCGGCATCACCATCCTCGCTGCCGCCGCGACGTGGTTCCTCACCCCCGACCTCGACAGCGCCGACGCCGTCGGCACGCTGTCCGGCATCATGATCGTCGGCGCCGGCGCGGCGTTCATCCTGTCGCTGGTCAACTCCTTCAAGCGGGTGATCAGCCCCGGTCTGGTGATGGCGTTCGCGCTCGCCGAGGGCGTCGCCCTCGGTGGTCTGAGCAAGCTGTACGACGCGGTCTACGGCGCCGAGTCGGCCGGCATGGGCGGCATCGTCGTCCAGGCGGTCATCGGCACCTTCGCCGCCTTCGGTGGCACGCTCGCGGCGTACAAGTTCTTCGACATCAAGGTCGGCCAGAAGTTCCGCACCTTCGTGATCGCCGCGATGTTCGGCATGGTGGCGCTCAGCCTGATGGAGCTCGTGCTCGGCCTGTTCGGCGGCGGCGTCGGCATCTTCGAGAACGGCACCCTCGGCCTGCTGTTCGCGGTCGCCGGTCTCGTCCTCGGTGTGTTCATGCTGATCCTCGACTTCGACTTCGTCGAGCAGGGCATCGCCAACGGCATCCCGGAGCGCGAGTCCTGGCGGGCCTCCTTCGGCCTGCTCGTCAGCCTGGTCTGGATCTACACCAACCTGCTCCGGATCCTCGCGATCCTCCAGCAGGACTGACCTGACCGACGCCTCCGCGTCGTACGACGGCCCCGGCCCCGCCTCGGTGGGACCGGGGCCGTCGTGGTTTTTCGGTTCAACTACCGAATTCGTCGCGTTCGCGGCTCTTCGGCAGCAGATCCGGTAGTTGAACCGAACCGATCCGGGCCCGCGACCGTCAGGCGACCTGCCGTCGCAGCCAGATCCTGCGGTCCGTCTCGTCGAGTGCGCGCCGGCGGGCGACGGTCGAGGTGTCGATCCACCACCAGGGCTGGTCGAGCGTCCACGCGCGTTCGGAGTGGTCACGGCATCGGGGAGCGGCCCGTTCGTACGCCGCCGCCAACCTGCGGTCGAAGGAGCGCAGGTCGCGCAGGTCGCTCGAGAGCATCGTCACCACCTCGAGGCCGAGCTCGCGGCACACCTCCTCGACCTCGAGGTCCCGACGCCGCACCCGTGTGCACTCGTGGAGCAGCCCGTCGTACTGACCGATCACCCCGGCTCGCGCGTCGAGGAGGTCGGGCGTGAGCAGGTGGGTGCCCCGTCGGTCGAAGATCGGCGGGTTGCACAGCGGCACGCATCCTGGCCGCTGCTGCCGCCACCGCATCATCAAGGTGACTTCCTGCGGTGACCAGATGTTCTCGTCGGACAGCTCGATCGCGTCGTTGAGACGGCGGGTGTGCGGTCGGCCCTTGATGCGGGCAGCGTAGGAACGGAGCTCGCTGAGGCTGGCGAGGTCGTCGGCCATCGCCATGCAGATGATGCGGACGGTGTCCTCGAGGGAGCGGGCACGCAGGGCCGCTGTGCAGATGGAGCGCTCGGCGCGGGTGATGGGCAGGCCGTCGACGTGGATGATGTCGCCGTCGAACAGCCAGTCCCGGTGCAGCTGGACTCCGGCACGTGGAGCAAGGTGCGCGGTGTCACCGAGGGCCAGCGGCACGGGCAGGGGATCACCGTGGGCGGTGCGGCCCGTGAACCAGCGAGCGCGCTGCCAGTGCAGAGCCGCCCAGCCGGTGGCTCCCGAGCCCTCGGGAGCTCCCGCGACCGCCTCGACGATGCGCTGGAACCCGCTGTCGACGGGCACCGACGACGGGACGAAGAGCCCGGGGCCCGGCGTACGACGCCACCGGGGCCCACGTGCCTGCCCCGGTGTCGGCCCGTCGATCCCGAGCGGATCGACCCGCACGGGGACCACGACATCTCGGCGCTCGACATCCAGTTCCATTCGCCCAGCATCGGCGTACCGGCCGCAGACCGGGTTGCCTCTCCACAGGCGGCTAGGGGCGCGGGCGGTCCAACTACCGAATTCGCTCCGGCATCGGCGAAGACGCGACGAATTCGGTAGTTGAACCGAACCCGAGCCGACCGACCAACCGACCGCGTCCCCGCTCAGACCGGGTCGGGGGCGCTCTCGTGCTCCTCGGGCGCCTCGCCGGGGACGTGCCGGCGCGAGCGGCGGTGCCGCAGCTCGACCCACAGGCCGCGCACGCCGGCCCGGCGGCCGCCGACCTCGGTGCCGCCCAGCTCGGTGCCGGGCTCGTTGACGGCCTGCACGGCCGCCCGGGTGACCGGCAGCACGCCCTCGCCGCGGTACGCCTCGAGCCCCGTCTCCTCGCCGGTCGGCTCCAGGGCGGCCAGCACCGACGGCACCAGCACGCCGGCGAGGGCCCGGTAGCCCTCGGCCGACGGGTGGAACTGGTCCGGGCCGAACAGCAGCGCCGGGGCGGCGGCGAACTCCGGGCCGAGGATGTCGCCGAGCGAGACGGTGCGGCCACCCTCCTCGACGACGGCGATGGTCTGGGCCGCGGCGAGCCGGCGCGACCAGGCCCGGGCGACCTGGCGCAGCGGGGGAGCGATCGGCTGGATGGTGCCGAGGTCGGGGCAGGTGCCGACGACCACGGTGGCGCCGGCGGCGATGAGCCGTCGTACGCCGTCGGCCAGCGCGCGCACCGAGTGCGAGGGGCGCACGGTGTGGGTGACGTCGTTGCCGCCGATCAGGATGATCGCGACCTCGGGCTCGATGGGCAGCGCCCGGTCGACCTGGGCGGCGAGGTCGGAGGACTTGGCGCCGACGACGCAGAACTCGCGCACGTAGACACGCCGGTCGGCGTGCTCGGCCACGGCAGTTCCGATCAGCGCGCCCGGCGTGTCCTCGACCCGCTCGACGCCGTACCCGGCCGCGCTGGAGTCGCCCAGCACGGCGATCCGGATCGCCGGGCCGGGGCGGCCGCGGCCGTACCAGCCCGTCGCGTCGGGCGGCGGCTCGTCGCGTGCGGGGCCGATCGTCTTGCGCGCGATCCTCGCCTCGGCGGACAGCACGCCGTAGAGACCGGCCCCGAGGGCAGACAGCCCGCCCCCGCCGTACAGCGCGGCGGCGGCGAGCTTGCGGGCTGCGGACGCCTTGCTCACGGCGGCAACTCTACGGATCCACCGATACGGTGGTGGCATGGAGTACGTCGAGTCCCTGCTGGAGCTGATCGGCAACACCCCGCTGGTCCGGCTCAACCGTTCCCTCGACCTGCCCGCCGACGGACCGTTGGTGCTGGCCAAGGTGGAGTACCTCAACCCCGGCGGTTCGGTGAAGGACCGGATCGCCACCCGGATGATCGAGGCCGCCGAGGCATCCGGCGCCCTGAAGCCCGGGGGCACGATCGTCGAGCCGACGTCCGGCAACACCGGTGTCGGACTGGCGATGGTGGCCCAGCAGAAGGGCTACAAGTGCATCTTCGTGTGCCCCGACAAGGTCAGCGAGGACAAGCGCAACGTCCTCAAGGCGTACGGCGCCGAGGTGGTCGTCTGCCCGACGGCGGTCGCCCCCGAGCACCCCGACTCCTACTACAACGTGTCCGACCGGCTGGCCAACGAGCCGGGGGCATGGAAGCCCGACCAGTACTCCAACCCGCACAACCCGCGCTCCCACTACGAGGAGACCGGCCCCGAGCTGTGGCGCCAGACCGAGGGGCGGATCACCCACTTCGTCGCGGGCGTCGGCACCGGCGGCACCATCTCCGGCATCGGCCGGTACCTCAAGGAGCAGAACGGCGACGTCCAGGTCGTCGGCGCCGACCCGGCCGGCTCGGTCTACTCCGGCGGCACCGGCCGCCCGTACCTCGTCGAGGGCGTCGGCGAGGACTTCTGGCCCGAGACCTACGACCGTGGCGTGGCCGACCGGATCATCGAGGTCTCCGACGCCGACTCGTTCGCCTTCACGCGCCGCCTCGCCCGCGAGGAGGCCCTGCTGGTGGGCGGTTCCTCCGGCATGGCCGCGTACGCCGCGCGCCAGCTCGCGCAGGAGCTCGCCGCCGACGGCAGGAACGACGCGGTGATCGTCGTGCTGCTGCCCGACTCCGGCCGCGGCTACCTCAGCAAGGTCTTCAACGACGACTGGCTGGCCCAGTACGGCTTCAGCACCGGCCAGCCCCGTCCGGCCCAGACCATCGGCGAGGTGCTGCGCAGCAAGTCGAAGGGCATGCCCGCCCTGGTGCACACCCACCCCAACGAGACCATCGCCGAGGCGGTCCA
Source organism: Pimelobacter simplex (assembly GCA_016803235.1). Taxonomy (GTDB): domain Bacteria; phylum Actinomycetota; class Actinomycetes; order Propionibacteriales; family Nocardioidaceae; genus Nocardioides; species Nocardioides simplex_A. The sequence continues at coordinate 61,111 of JADCLI010000022.1, read as the reverse complement.
GATCCTCCAGGAGTACGGCGTCTCGCAGATGCCCGTCGTGCGCGCGGAGCCGCCGATCGTGGCGGCCGAGGTCGCCGGCTCGGTCTCCGAGCGGGCGCTGCTCGACGCGCTGTTCACCGGCAAGGCGAAGCTCACCGACTCCGTCGAGCAGCACATGTCCGCGGCCCTGCCGACCATCGGGTCCACCGAGGACGCGACGGCCGCCGTCCCCCTGCTCGAGTCCGCGGACGCGGTGCTGGTCCACGAGGACGGCAAGCCGGTCGGGGTGCTCACCCGTCACGACCTGCTCAACTTCCTCGCGCGTGGCTGACGCAGCCGACCTGGTCCGTGCGGCGACGCCGGAGGACGTCCCCGACGTCCTCCGGCTGATCCGTGCCCTCGCCGACTACGAGCGGGAGGCGGACGCCGTGGAGACCACGGAGGAGGACCTGCAACGTTGGCTGTTCGGCCCCGACCCGGTGGCCAGCGTCCTCGTCGCCGAGGACGGCGGCCCGCAGCGTCGGGTGGTCGGGATGGCGCTGTGGTTCCGGACCTACTCGACCTGGACCGGCACGCCGGGGATCTACCTCGAGGACCTCTTCGTCCAGCCCGACCAGCGGGGCAGCGGCCTTGGCAAGGCGTTGCTGGCGAGGCTCGCCCGGATCGCCGTCGAGCGCGGCTACCGCCGCGTCGAGTGGGCGGTGCTCGACTGGAACACCCCGTCGATCGAGTTCTACGAGTCGCTCGGTGCGCGCCCGATGCAGGAGTGGTCGACGTACCGGCTCACCGGCCCGGCACTGGCAGACCTCGCGGCGGACGAGCGGTCCGTCCCTCAGTGACGCTCCTCGAGGCCGACGGCCTCGCGGAGACGGCGCACGGACGCCCGCAGGTCCTCGGAGTCGTCGGCGTGGTGCGTCATCAGGTCCGACAGCGCCTCGGCGATCACGTTGAGCTTCTCCTGCGCCGTCTCCTGCCCCCGGCGGCTCGCGTTCTCGAGGAGCACGAGCAGGAGCAGGGACAGGATCGCGGAGCCGGTGTGCAGGCCGAGCTCCCACTTGGTGGTGCTGCCCCACAGGGGCTTGCTGACCGCCCACGCCAGCAGCGCGACGAGGATGACGCCGAAGAACGGCGCCCGGCTGATCCTGAGGTTGATCGCGTCGACGAAGCGCTCGAAGCCTCCCCGTCCGCTGGTGCTGTGGCGGGACTTCGCTGCGGGGTTCTCCTCCATGGCGGGAGGCTACGTCAGGGGCGGCGCCACGTGGCTGAGGTGCGCGGCGCGTAGTAGCGGCAGGTGTGGTGGACGGCGAAGCCCAGCGCCTCCCAGAACGCCCGCCCGCCGGCGTTGTCGGCCTCGACGTGCAGCCAGGCGGTCATCGCGCCCTGCTCCGCGGCCCACCCGAGGAGCTCGCCGACCACTGCCGTCGCCAGGCCGCGGCGGCGGTGCGCCGGGTCGACGGTGAGGCCGTGCAGCCCGACCCAGTCACCGTCGACGGTGGCCTGCGCCTCGGCCACCGGGTCGCACCCGGCGTCCACGGACGCCACCGCCCGGACGCCGTCGGCGGAGAGCTCGACGGTGTGCGGCGACGTCGGCAGCGACCGCCGCAGCCGGGCCACCGAAGCGAGCAGGAAGTCCGACTCGCCGTACCCGAGGGGCTGCCAGCCCGCCCCCGCGAACGCCTCCTCGACCGCGGAGCCCGCCTCGACCTGGACGAGCGGGTCGCGGCCGCGGTCGGCGTAGAACGTCTCGACGGCGGCCAGTGCCTCGGGGAAGGGACGGCCGGGGTCGCCGATGGCCAGGCAGGAGTTGGCCCGCTTGAGCAACCGCCCCACGGGTGCCCGGTCCGAGCGCAGCTCCCAGTCGCCGACCGGCTCGCGGTCGACGGTGGTCCACAGGCCGCCCGTGCGGGACTCCGCGTCCCGCACGCCCACGCGCAACCGGGCGGCCGGGCGCGGCGGCACCGGCTTGCCGGACACGATGTCGGTGATCGCGATCCTCACCGCGGCACCCGTCTCCGGCTGGACGACGCACGTGCCCTCGGTCCAGGACAGGCACACCCCGAGCACGTCCGTGAAGGCCGGACCCCCGGTAGGACCGGTCTCGCCGCGCAGCAGCCGACGTACGACGACGCGCTGGCCCACGACGTGGGGACCGAGCAGGTGCTGGCCCGCCTCGTGTCCATTTTCCTGGGGTCCTGACGCGTCCGGCACGACGGGGATACTAGGCTGAGCCTCGACACGAAACACTTTCGTGTCGAGCAATCCGCGCTCGTTGGTCTCAGGAGGAATCGATGACCTACGTCATCTCGCAGCCGTGCGTCGACGTCAAGGACCGTGCGTGCGTCGACGAGTGTCCCGTCGACTGCATCTACGAGGGCAAGCGGATGCTCTACATCCACCCCGACGAGTGCGTCGACTGTGGTGCCTGCGAGCCGGTCTGCCCGGTCGAGGCGATCTTCTACGAGGACGACGTCCCGGAGGAGTGGAAGGACTACTACGACGCCAACGTGAAGTTCTTCGACGACCTCGGCTCGCCCGGCGGTGCCGCCAAGATGGGCGAGATCGACAAGGACGCCGAGTTCATCGCTGCGCTCGAGCCGCAGAACCAGGATCACTGAGCCCGCCTTGGTGACGCCGGGAGCCGTCTCGGGCCGGCTGCCCGACTTCCCCTGGGACAAGCTGACCCAGTACGCCGCGCAGGCGCGTGAGCACGCCGACGGGATCGTCGACCTGTCGATCGGGACGCCGGTCGACCCGACGCCGCAGGTCGCGCGGGCCGCGCTGGCGGAGGCGGTCGACGCCCCGGGGTACCCGTTCACCGCCGGCACCCCCGAGGTCCGGCAGTCCGTCGTCGACTGGCTCGCCGGCACCCACGGCGTCACCGGGCTGGACCTCGACCAGGTCCTCCCGCTGATCGGCTCCAAGGAGTTCATCGCCTCGCTGCCGACCTACCTCGGCCTCGGGCCGGGCGACCTGATCGGCTACCCGGCGCTGGCCTACCCGACCTACGAGGTCGGCGCCGCGCTGGTCGGTGCGAAGGCCGTCGCGACCGACGCGCTCACCACCTTCGGTCCCGAGACCCCGACGCTGCTGTGGGTCAACTCGCCGTCGAACCCGTCCGGCCGGGTGCTGCCCAAGGAGCACCTCAAGAAGGTCGTCGACTGGTGCCGGGAGCGGGGCGTGCTGCTCGTCTCGGACGAGTGCTATCTCGACTGCGTCTGGGAGGCCGAGGCCTTCTCGGTGCTGCACCCCGACGTCTGCGGCGGATCGGCCGAGGGCATCCTCGTCGTCCACTCGCTGTCGAAGCGCTCCAACCTCGCGGGCTACCGCTGCGCCTTCGTCGCCGGAGACCGCGAGGTGATCGCCGAGCTGCTCGCGGTCCGCAAGAACATGGGCCTGATGATGCCCGCGCCGCAGCAGCACGCCATGGCCGCCGTCCTCGGCGACGAGGCGCACGTCAAGGAGCAGCACGAGCGCTACCGCGCCCGTCGTACGACGCTCCGGACCGCGCTCGAGGCCGCGGGCTACACGATCGAGCACTCCGAGGCGTCGCTCTACCTGTGGACCACGAAGGGCCCCGACGGCCCGGACTGCTGGCAGCTGGTCGCCGAGCTCGCCGCGCAGGGGATCCTGGTCGCGCCGGGCGCCTTCTACGGCGCCGCCGGGTCCCACCACGTCCGGATCGCGCTGACCGCGACGGACGAGCGGATCGCGGCGGCGGCCGCGCGCCTCACGGCGTGAGGAGGGTCTAGGCCGGGATCGTCGCGAGCACCCCGAGCATGTGGTTCATCACCGCGAGGTGCTCGGCCGCCGGGCTGAACATCACCAGCTCGGTGTCCTCCTCGACCCGCACGGTGTGACCGGCCGGCCAGTGCACCACCTCGCCGGCCGCGCAGGTCTCGGTCGAGCCGTCGCCGTACGTCACGACGACGCGGCCCCGCACCAGGTAGCCCCAGTGCGCGGAGAAGCACAGGCCGTCGTCGAGCCCGGCGAGCAGGGGAGCGACGTCGACGCCGGCCGCGAGGTGGAGGTGCTCGGCGGCGAGCGGGCCGTGGGCGCTGCCGAAGTCGCCGAGGTGGCGGGCGGTGGCGCCGAGGGCATTCATCTTGATCGGCAGGTCGCTGGTCTTCACGTGCATGACGGTTCCTTCCTCGGGGAGTGGTTCACCCCCTGAGGCGTGACAAGCGGTGTCACAATGCGACATGACCGCCGACGACCTCGAGCAGCAGGCGTTCGAGCGCTACGCCGCCGGTGACCTGGAGGGGGCGATCGGCGCCTTCGAGCAGCTGTACGCCGCCCATCTGGCCGCCGGCGAGACCCTCCCCGCTGCCCGAGCCGGCGCGCTGGTGGCGCTCAACCTGCTCTGCGAGACCGGCCTGCTCGCGCCCGTGCGGGGCTGGGTCGCGCGGGTCCGCCGGCTCCTCGGCGACGCCGATCGCGGACCGGTGCACGCCCTGCTCGCGATCATCACGACCTACGAGCGCTTCCTGTCCGGTGACCCCGACAGCGCCCTGGAGCCGGCGCGGCTGGCGGTCGCGCTCGGCGAGGAGTTCGGCGTCGACCCGGCCCGCGGGCTCGGCCGGGTCGCGGTGGCACGGCTCGCGATCCACCGCGGCGAGGTCGAGGAGGGCATCGACCTGCTCGACGAGCTCGCCGTCGACCTCGCCGCCGGGTCCTTCGACCCGCTGACGACCGGCAACGTGTACTGCGAGCTGATCTGCGCCGCACTCTGGCTCGGCCGCCACGACCGGGCCCGGGAGTGGACCGATGTCATGGAGCGGTGGCGGCACGGCCCGGCGTTCGGTGCGACCCACGGCCGCTGCCGGGTCCACCGCGCGGAGCTGCTCCGGTTCTCCGGACCTGCCGATGCGGCCGAGGAGGAGGCCCTGGCGGCCTGTGCGGAGCTGCGCCCCTGGATGCGCCGCGAGTACGGCTGGCCGCTCGTCGAGCTCGGCAACATCCGGCTGCGTCGTGGTGACCTCGACGGCGCGGAGGCCGCCTTCCGGGAGGCACACGAGCACGCCTGGTCGCCCCAGCCCGGGCTGGCGCTGCTGCGCCTGGCCCGCGGTGACGTCGCCGGTGCTGCCGCGATGGTGCGCGACGAGATCGCCCACCCGATGGACGTCCCGTGGAAGGAGCGCCCGCCGTTCGGCGACCTGCGGCTGGTGCCGCTGCTCGCCGCCCAGGCCGAGATCGCGCTGGAGGCCGGCGACGCCGTGTCGGCGGGGGAGGCGGCCGACGAGCTCGACCGGATCGTCGTGCGCTACCCGGGCGACGCGCTGCGGGCCGATGCCGTGCTCGCCCGCGCCCGCGCGGCCCTGTTGGGACCCGACCCGTCGCAGGCGGTGGGACCGGCCCGCGCGGCCGTCGCCGCGTGGACCGATGTGGCCGCGCCGTACGACGCCGCGTGCGCGCGCCTGGTCCTCGCCCGGGCCCACCGTGCGGGCGGGGACGACGACCTGGCCCGCCTCGAGGAGGACGCGGCGGCCTCGGCCTTCGCCGCCTTCGGCGCCGCCGGCCACGCCGGCCACGCCGGCCGCCCCGGCGTGGCCGGGGCACGCCCGACCCGCACCGCCTCGCTGGTGCGCGAGGGCGACCGCTGGCGTCTGGGCTACGACGGCGCCGAGGCCTGGCTGCCCGACCTCAAGGGCGTGCAGCTGCTCGCCGTCCTGCTGGCCAGCCCCGGCCGGGAGGTGCACGCGCTCGACCTCGCCGGGGCCGGGGTCGTCGAGCCGGGGCTGCCGGTCCTGGACGAGGAGGCGCGGGCGTCGTACCGGCGCCGGCTGGGGGAGGTCGAGGACGACCTGGCCGAGGCCGCGCGCGACCACGACGAGGCGCGGCGGCAGCTGGCGGAGCGGGACCGGGAGTACCTCCTCGCCGAGCTGGCCGGCGCGTTCGGCCTCGGCGGCCGGGCGCGGGCCACCCGGGGGACCGCGGAGCGGGCGCGGACCAGCGTCACCCGGTCGCTGCGCTACGCGCTGGCACGGGTCGTGGAGGTGCAGCCCGAGCTCGGAGGGCACCTGAGCCGGGCGGTGCGCACCGGCTCCTGCTGCAGCTACGTGCCGGACCCGGTGGTGCCGCTGGCGTGGGAGGTCGTCACCTGAACACGTCGACGTGCACGTGGTCGCGGTGCTCGAGGATCCGCCGGTCCCCGGAGGAGGACGGCGGGTCGTAGTCGCGCCAGCCCTCCCGGCCGGCGGTCCAGATCCGGTCGTCGAAGATCACCGTGCGGATGCCGAGACGAGCGGCGTTGGCCACCGACCAGTGCGCGATCGCCCAGCCCCTGGTCTTGTTGGCCCGGTTGATCGGGCGGACGAAGACGTCGATGGCGCGGCCGTCGTAGTGCGCGGAGCCCTCCATGTGCCCGTCCGAGACGCCGTCCGGCTCGAACCCGCCGAGCTGCAGTCGGCCGAAGCGGGTGAGCAGCTCGGTGCGCACGGTGTCGGCCCGCGGGGTCAGCCCGCTCGCGACCAGCTCGGCGTTGGCGGTCGGGGCGCCGCCGCCGAGGTCGCAGCTGAAGGTGGCGGGGGAGTGGCCGGTGAGCGCGGAGGCCAGGGCGCGCCCGTCGGCCTCGTGGTCGGCGTACGCGTCCGGGAAGGCCGAGCGCTGCACCTCCTGGGCCGCGACCGTGATCTCCATCGACTCGTAGCCGTCGACCTTCACCAGCGCGTCGAAGAACGCGTTGGTCGCGTAGACCGGGTCGAGGACCTGCTCGGGGGTGCCCCAGCCCTGCGACGGGCGCTGCTGGAAGAGGCCGAGCGAGTCGCGGTCGCCGTAGTCGATGTTCTGCAGCTTCGACTCCTGGTACGCCGTCGCGAGCGCGATGGAGGTCGCGCGCGCGGGCAGCCCCCGGCGTACGGCGATCGACGCGATCAGTGCCGCGTTCTCGGCCTGCTCCCCGCTGACGTCGACGGTGTGGTCGGCGACGGTGACCGTGCAGTCCCCGCTCGGTCCGCCGACGAGCTCCTCGGTTGCCCGGAGCACGCCGATGCCGATCGCCACCACGGTGGCGAGGACCGTGACGGCGACGACGACGCCCCAGGCCCTGCGCTTCACGGATCCAGTGTGCGTGGGGGCTGGTGACGCGGCGGTACGACGAGCGGCGGGCTCAGTTGGCGTGGAGTGCTGCGTTGAGGGCGATGCCCTCGCCCTGCCACGGAACCGCCTCGATCGTGCCGGAGACGGAGTTGCGGCGGAACAGCACGTTGCTCGCACCGGAGAGCTCGGCGGCCTTCACGACGCGGGCGTCCTTGCCGGGCTCGAGCACGGTGACCTTGGTGCCGGCGGTGACGTAGCAGCCCGCCTCGACGACGCAGTCGTCGCCGAGCGAGATGCCGATGCCGGCGTTGGCGCCGAGCAGGCAGCGCTGGCCGACCGAGATGACCTGCTTGCCGCCCCCGGACAGGGTGCCCATGATCGAGGCGCCGCCGCCGATGTCGGACCCGTCGCCCACGACCACGCCGGCCGAGATCCGGCCCTCGACCATCGAGGTGCCGAGCGTGCCGGCGTTGAAGTTGACGAAGCCCTCGTGCATGACGGTGGTGCCGGCGGCGAGGTGCGCGCCGAGGCGGACCCGGTCGGCGTCGGCGATCCGGACCCCGGCGGGGATGACGTAGTCGACCAGGCGAGGGAACTTGTCGACGCCGTACACGGTGACGTGCTGGCCCGCGGCCTGCAGCCGCAGCCTGGTGAGCTCGAAGCCCTCGACCGCGCACGGACCCGCGGAGGTCCACACGACGTTGGTCAGCAGGCCGAACACGCCGTCCAGGCTCTGACCGTGCGGCTGCACCAGGCGGTGCGAGAGCAGGTGGAGACGCAGCCAGACGTCGACGGTGTCGGCGGGCGGGGCCGCCAGGTCGGCGATCTCGACCAGGTTGACCTTGCGGGTGACGCCCCGAGCCTCGTCGGCGCCCTCGAGCGCGACCAGCTCGGCGGGAGCCTGCGCGTCGGCGGGCTTCTCGCCCAGCGCGGGGGCGGGGAACCAGGTGTCGAGGACGGTCTGGTCGGCGGCGTAGGTCGTCAGGCCGAAGCCCCAAGCGGCAGTCACGTGGGGAGATTCTAGGTGGTCGTCGGAACCGGCCGGTGCCCGGCGCCGTCCGACGGACATGCGTCCCGGACCTCGCCCCCTGCTGGCGCCCGTGCTGCTCACCGTGCTCCCGCTGCTCGCGCTGGCGGGGTGCGGCGACGACGGACCGGTGCGGCTCGAGGTCAGCGTGCAGGACTGGACCGGTTGGTCGGAGGAGCAGCCCGAGCCGGTCGTGACGACGCACGAGCTCTCGGAGGGCGACGCGTTCACCGTCGAGGTGATCGGCGACGACGAGGTGGTCGTCACCGTGGTCCAGGTCGACGGGGGCGAGGTGGCACTGGAGACCAGCGCGCCGATGGCCGGTGAAGGGGACGGAGGCGGCTCGGACCTGCTCCACCCGCGCACCGAGTTCTCGCTGGACCGGGGTGGCTCGGTCTCGTTCGGGACGCCGACCCTCGACGGTGGGACGACGGTCAGCGTCGCGGAGCGGTGATCAGCCCTCCGCCAGGATCGCCAGTTGGCGCCCCTGCGCGATCAGCCTGCCCTGCTCGTCCCACAGCTCGACGTCCTCGTCGTGATAGCCGGCGATGACGTGACGGGTGACGACGTGGCCCAGCGCCCACACGGTGTCGGGGCGCCGGCGGTAGTGGACCGTGAGCTGGATGGTGGCGGAGGCGAGGTGGCCGATCTCGGCGGTCACGGGCGGGAACGCGTCGATCATCGCCCCGGCGAGCAGGGCGTCGACCGGCCGCTCGTCGACGGCACGGATCCAGCACAGCGACTCGGTGACGCCGGTCGGCTCGCCGCGCAGCCAGCCGGCGACGACAGGAGCGCGGTAGCTGTAGCGGTCGAGGATCGGCACCATCCCGGCCGGGATCAGCTCGCTCGCGTCGGCACACTCCTCGGGGAGGGGGACGACGGGCGCCGCGTGCGGGGTGTGCTCGACGGTCCCGGTGGCGTCCCAGTCGTGGGTGCTGACCACCGCGTGCGCGACCTCCTTGCCGGCCTGGACCAGCACGGCGTCGTACGTCGACACGCGCCGGCCCTTGCGCACCTCGCGGACCCGGATGTCGGCCGGGCCGGGGAGCGCGGGGCGGAAGTAGGTGATCGAGATGCTCAGCGCGTCGGGGTGCGCCGACTCCTGCAGCACGGCGTGCTGCAGCAACGCGAGGACGTAGCCGCCGTTGGGCGTCTGGTTGGCGGTGTTCCAGTCGGCGGTGACCTGGACCCGGTGCACGCCGTCGCCGCGGGGCTCCGACGCCACGGCGTCGTCGAGGAGGTGGCTCACCCCTCCATCGTGCCGGAGCGCGCGGACAGCGACGACGTGGCAGTCGTCACTCCCCGGTGACGCCGTCGATGCACTCGCGCAGCAGGTCGGCGTGCCCGCAGTGCCGGGCGTACTCCTCGACCATGTGCAGCAGGATGTCGCGGATGCTCGAGGTCTCGGTGCCCTGGCGGAAGGTCACCACCCGGCCGAGGCCGTCGTCGCTCTGCCCGTCCAGCCAGGCGTCGGCGAGGGCGACCTGCTCGCGCCACGCCGCCCACGCCTCGGCCACGGCCGTCTCGGTCGGCTCGACCACGGCGAACCCGGCGTCCCCGTCGTCGTGGATGCGCTCGCCCTCGACCTCGACGAGCGCCCGCTGGAACCAGAAGTGCTCGACCCGCGCCAGGTGCCGCACCATGCCGAGCAGGCTCATCGTGCTCGGTGGCACGGAGCGGGTCGCCAGCTGCTCCGGGGTGAGGCCGGCGCACTTGCGCTCCAGGGTCTCGCGGTAGTGGGTGAGGTACTCGCGCAGGTTCGCCAGCTCGCCGGTCATGGACTCACCGTAGGACGCCGTGCAATCCGGTTTCCGGTACGGCGCCCGCTCGCCGTACGCTTGGGGCACAGCGTTCGAGCCGTCATCAGCGGCGAGCTCCGGGAAGAAAGCCGCCAGCAGCCAGCAGGGGCGAGTAGAACCCGGCGGGCAGGCCCGTCACAGCCGTGAACGAGCGGTCGCCCCGTGCACTCGGCGGGACGGCAAGCGAGGTGGTACCGCGGCAGACGTCGTCCTCGTGTCAGCAACGACGACGCAGGAGACCGAAGCCCGATGACCTACCCGAAGGTCACCACCGACCCGACCGCCGGACCCACCGCCGAGCACCGAGCCGTCCCGAGCTCGCCGCGGTTCCCCCGCATCGAGGAGGGGGTCCTCGCCTACTGGGCCGAGGACGACACCTTCCGCGCGAGCGTCGAGCAGCGCGACCCCGGCGCCAACGGCGAGAACGAGTTCGTCTTCTACGACGGCCCGCCGTTCGCCAACGGCCTGCCGCACTACGGCCACCTGCTGACCGGGTACGTCAAGGACATCGTGCCGCGCTACCAGACGATGCGCGGCAAGCGGGTCGAGCGCCGCTTCGGCTGGGACACCCACGGCCTGCCCGCCGAGCTCGAGGCGATGCGGCTCAACGGCATCAAGACCACCGACGAGATCGTCGAGATGGGCATCGACAAGTTCAACGACGCCTGCCGGGCGTCGGTGCTCAAGTACACCGGCGAGTGGCGCGACTACGTCACCCGCCAGGCGCGCTGGGTCGACTTCGACAACGACTACAAGACCATGAACCCCGAGTTCATGGAGTCGGTGCTGTGGGCGTTCAAGAGCCTGTTCGACAAGGGCCTGGTCTACGAGGGCTTCCGCGTCCTGCCGTACTGCTGGAACGACGAGACCCCGCTGTCCAACCACGAGCTGCGGATGGACGACGACGTCTACCAGATGCGGCAGGACCCGGCGGTGACCGTCGGCTTCGAGGTCACCACCCCCGGCGACTTCCAGGGCGCCAAGCTGCTGATCTGGACCACGACCCCGTGGACGCTGCCCAGCAACCTCGCGGTCATGGTCGGCTCCGACATCGACTACGTCGTCGTCGACCACGACGGTGAGCGGTTCGTGCTGGCCGAGGCCCGGCTGCCGGCGTACGCCCGCGAGCTCGGCGACGAGCCCACGACCACCTGGCGGGGCAAGGGCTCCGACCTGCTCGGACTCGCCTACGCGCCGCCGTTCTCCTACTTCGCCGGGCACGAGAACGCCTTCCGTGTCGTGGCCGCCGACGAGGCCGTCACCACGACCGACGGCTCCGGGCTGGTGCACAGCGCCGGCGCGTTCGGTGAGGTCGACAAGGAGGTGACCGACCGCGAGGGCATCGAGGCGGTCATGCCGGTCGGCAAGGACGGCCGGTTCACCGCGCCCGTCAGCGAGTACGCCGGGATGCTGGTCTTCGACGCCAACCCGCACATCATCGACGACCTCAAGGCCCGCACCGGCGCGGTCACGCCCGGCACGGTGCTGCTGCGCCGCGAGACCTACGACCACTCCTACCCGCACTGCTGGCGTTGCCGGGAGCCCCTGATCTACAAGGGCGTGAGCAGCTGGTTCGTCGAGGTCACCGCGTTCAAGCAGCGGATGGCCGAGCTCAACCAGGAGATCCGCTGGGTCCCCGAGCACATCAAGGACGGCCAGTTCGGCAAGTGGGTCGACAACGCCCGCGACTGGTCGATCACCCGCAACCGGTTCTGGGGATCGCCCGTCCCGGTGTGGAAGTCCGACGACCCGGCGTACCCCCGCATCGACGTCTACGGCTCCTTCGAGGAGATCGAGCGCGACTTCGGCCGCCTACCGCTCAACGCGCAGGGCCAGCCCGACCTGCACCGGCCGTGGATCGACGACCTGACCCGGCCCAACCCGGACGACCCGACCGGTCGGTCGACGATGCGCCGCGTCGCCGACGTCCTCGACGTGTGGTTCGACTCGGGCTCGATGTCGTTCGGGCAGGTGCACTACCCGTTCGAGAACAAGGAGTGGTTCGAGAACCACTTCCCGGCCGACTTCATCGTCGAGTACATCGGCCAGACCCGTGGCTGGTTCTACACGCTGCACATCCTGGCCACCGCGCTGTTCGACAAGCCGGCGTTCTCGTCGTGCATCAGCCACGGCATCGTGCTCGGCTCCGACGGCAACAAGATGTCGAAGTCGCTGCGCAACTACCCCGACGTCTCCGAGGTCTTCGACCGCGACGGCGCCGACGCGATGCGCTGGTTCCTGATGGCCTCGCCGATCCTGCGCGGCGGCAACCTGGTCGTCACCGAGCAGGGCATCCGCGACGCCGTGCGCCAGGTGATGATCCCGCTGTGGAACACGTGGTACTTCTTCGCGCTCTACGCCAACGCCGAGCAGTACGACGCCCAGGGCTCGACCGACAGCAAGGACCCGCTCGACCGCTACCTGCTCGCCAAGACGCGCCAGTTCGTCGAGAAGCTCACCGCCGAGCTCGACGACTACGCGATCGCCGACGCCTGCGAGACCACGCGGTCCTTCCTCGACGTGCTCACGAACTGGTACGTCCGCCGCTCGCGTGAGCGGTTCTGGGAGGGCAAGCCGGAGGCGTTCGAGACCCTCGCCGCCGTCCTCGACGTGGTCTGCCGGGCCGTGGCGCCGCTGCTGCCGCTGACGACCGAGGAGATCTGGCGCGGCCTGACCGGCGGGCGCTCGGTGCACCTCGCCGACTGGCCGGACGTCTCGGCCCTCCCGTCGGACGACTCGCTGGTCGCCGCGATGGACGAGGTGCGCGAGGTCTGCTCGACCACGTCCGCGCTGCGCAAGGCCGCCAAGCTCCGCAACCGCCTGCCGCTGTCGGGCCTGACCGTCGTCGTGTCCGACCCGGCCGCGCTCGAGCCGTTCGCCGCGATCGTCGCCGACGAGCTGAACCTCAAGGCCGTCCGGCTCGTCGGCGCCGACTCCGACGAGGCCGCCGGCTACGGCGTCGAGCAGAAGCTCAGCGTCAACGCCCGCGCCGCCGGACCGCGCCTCGGCAAGGACGTCCAGCTCGCCATCAAGGGCTCGAAGTCCGGCGACTGGTCGGTCGCCGCCGACGGCACCGTCACCGCCGGCGGCTTGGCCCTCGTCGAGGGTGAGTACACGCTGGAGACCGTTGCCGGCGACGCGGCCGAGGGCACCGCCACCGGCATGCTGCCGGGCGGCGGCTTCGTCGTGCTCGACACCGTCGTCACGCCCGAGCTCGCCGAGGAGGGCCTGGCCCGCGACCTGGTCCGTGCCGTCCAGCAGGCACGGCGCGACGCGGACTTCCAGGTCACCGACCGGATCGAGCTGGTGGTCTCGGGACCCGCGCCGGTGCTCGCCGCGGCCCGTGCCCACGAGGCGCTGATCGCGGGGGAGACCCTCGCGACGTCGTACACCGTCGCGGAGGAGGCGCCCGCCGGCGCCACCGAGGTCGTCGTCGGCGACGGCGAGAAGGCGGCGATCGCGGTCGAGCTCGCCTGACGCGACGCTGCTGCGAGCGGCCGGTCATGACCCACGGGGTCATGGCCGGCCGTCGTGGCGCCCGCAGACGATGGCGCCATGCACACCCCCGCCCGCACCTGGATCGACGACGCACAGCCAGGTCGTCGTCCGCGGGACCGACGAGCAGGTCCCCGCGATGGCGCAGGTGACCAGCCGGATCCTCCACCGAGCTCGAGCGAAGGCCGGACGCCGAGAAGGTGCTTGCGCTAGCGTCCGCCGCATGGGGACCTTCCTGCGCTGGATCCAGCTCGCCGTGCTCAGCACGCTCGTCGGCGCGACCCTGTCCGTCGTCGGCGCACCTGCCCAGGCGGCCGGACGCACCTGCGTCGAGGACGTCGAATACGTCCTCGAGGCACAGGGGATGACCTGCCGGTCCGCGAGGCGCCTGATCGCCGACGCCGTCGACATCGGGCAGGCACAGTACGAGAGCAGCGAGTGCGCCCACGCCAACGACACCGGCGGCGAGTGCCAGGCGTACCGGGCGACCTTCCGGCAGGGGAAGTTCCGGTGCACCTACCGCTACTACCCGTGGGACTACATCAGTCGCACCGTCTGCCGCCACGTCGACAAGCCGAAGCGCCGCTGGGCCCGCGAGGAGAGCGCCTGAGCCAGGTCGGGCCGCGGCGACACGGGCACCGGTCGGCCGGCGCTGCCCGGCACGCTGGTTGACTGTCACCTGTGCCCGGCTCACCGATCCAGCTCGACCTGACCACCGACGTCGTCACCCTGACCCGCCGGCTGGTCGACATCGAGTCGGTCAGCCGCGACGAGCAGGCGATCGCGGACGCCGTCGAGGCCGCCCTGCGGGCCCTGCCCCACCTCACGGTCACCCGCCGCGGGCACACGGTGGTCGCGCGCACCGACCTCGGCCGCCCGGGCCGCGTCGTCATCGCGGGGCACCTCGACACGGTGCCGGTCAACGACAACCTCCCGAGCCGGTACGACGAGGCGGCGGGCGTCCTGCACGGGCTCGGCACCTGCGACATGAAGGGGGGCGACGCGGTCATCCTCAAGCTCGCGGCCACCCTCACCGCGCCGGTCCACGACGTCACCTACGTGCTCTACGAGGCCGAGGAGATCGACTCGGCGTACAACGGCCTGCGGCTGCTGGGGGAGTCCGACCCGCACCTACTCGAGGCCGACTTCGCGATCCTGATGGAGCCGTCCAACGCCGGTGTCGAGGCGGGCTGCCAGGGCACGCTGCGAGTGGAGGTCCGCACCCGCGGCGAGCGCGCGCACTCCGCGCGCAGCTGGCGCGGCGTCAACGCGATCCACGGCGCCGCGGAGATCCTCACCCGGCTCACCGCGTACGACGCCCGCAAGCCGGTCATCGACGGGCTGGAGTACCACGAGGGGCTCAGCGCGGTCGGGATCCGTGGTGGCGTCGCGGGCAACGTGATCCCCGACGAGTGCGTGGTGACCGTCAACTACCGCTTCGCCCCCGACCGCTCCGAGGCCGAGGCGCTGGCCTTCGTCGAGGACTTCTTCGCCGGCTTCGAGGTCACCCTCACCGACACCGCCCCGGGTGCCCTGCCCGGCCTGGACCGGCCGGCGGCGAAGGCGTTCGTCGCCGCCGTCGGCGGACAGGTCGCGCCGAAGTTCGGCTGGACCGACGTCGCCCGGTTCACCGTGCTCGGCGTGCCAGCGGTCAACTACGGCCCCGGTGACCCGATGCTGGCCCACAAGCAGGACGAGCACGTCGAGGTCGCCCAGATCGTGCGCTGCGAGCAGCAGCTGCGGCAGTGGCTCACCACCCCCCAGGAGGAGCAGTCATGACCAGGCGCAGCGGACCCGGACCTCGCCCGAGCGCGGGACGTCCCGTGGGATCGACCACCGACCAGCGGCTGCTCGACACCCGCGGCGACGCCGACTGGGTCCACACCGACCCGTGGCGGGTGCTCAAGATCCAGGCCGAGTTCGTCGAGGGCTTCAACGACCTCGCCGAGGTGGGGCCGGCGATCTCGGTGTTCGGGTCCGCGCGGATCCCGGACACGCACGCGGCGTACGACATCGGGGTGCGGGTCGGCTCGGCGCTGGCGAAGGCCGGGTTCGCGGTCATCACCGGTGGCGGGCCGGGCGCGATGGAGGCCGCCAACCGGGGCGCGACGGAGGCCGGTGGCGAGAGCATCGGTCTGGGCATCGAGCTGCCGTGGGAGGCCAAGCTCAACGACTACGTCAACTTCGGTCTCAACTTCCGCTACTTCTTCGTCCGCAAGATGATGTTCGTGAAGTACAGCCAGGGCTACGTCGTCCTGCCGGGCGGCCTCGGCACGCTCGACGAGCTGTTCGAGGCGATGACGCTCGCGCAGACCCTGAAGATCACCCAGTTCCCGATCGTCCTCATGGGCGTCGAGCACTGGCAGGGCCTGCTCGACTGGATGCAGGGATCGATGCTCGAGGACGCGCGCATCAAGCAGTCCGACGTCGACATGCTCACCCTCACCGACGACGTCGACGAGGCCGTGGCGCTGATGGTCGCGGCCCGCGACCAGCACGGCTGAGGCGTCGCCGATGTCCCACCCGATGATGTGGGTGTTCGCGGTACTCATCGTGCTGGCCATGGGTGGGGTCGCCCTGCTCGCCTCCGGCCGCGGGGAGCCGATGGCGCCGGCGTACGACGACCGGCCGGACGCGCTCGTGCCGGCGACGCGCCCCGTCCGGGCCGACGACCTGCGCCGGGTGCGCTTCTCGCTCGCGCTGCGCGGCTACCGGATGTCCGAGGTCGACACGCTGCTCAGCCGCCTCGCCCGCGAGATGGAGGGCGACCGGCCGGCCGCTGCGTCCCCGCCGTCCGAGTCCTCCGCGCCGTCGGCGCTCGCGCGGGTGATGGCCGAGAAGTGGGCGGCCGAGCACCCCGCCGGCAGCGACATCCTCGACTTCTCCGCCGAGAGCGTCGACCAGGTGGAGTCGTCCCTCGACCAGTGGTCGCGTCGCCCGGGGCACGGCCCGGCCGTGGCCGAGGCCGACGTCTGGGCCGCCGGCGCCTATCTCGGCGAGGTCCTGGTCCGCACGGTGCCCGGGGCCGCGTGGTCGACCGGCCGAGGGAGCGACGGCATCCCCGTCGTGGCGCTGCCGTCGGGGAGCGTGGCGGACCCGATCGGCCGCGCCATGGCCCGTTTCGACGGCGACGAGAGTGACAGCGTCATCGCCTTCGTCGACGCCGCACTGGCCGCCGACGGGGTGAATCCGGGCTGATCGGGGCCGCCTCGGGGCCCGGGATGATCGTGCCTCGACTGCGCGGCTGGTGGGGCATGGGGAATAATGATTCTGCGCACAGTCGGTGGCACAGGGCTCCGGCGGCTCGCAGAGGTAGTGGAAGAGGGGTGCCGCATGGCGGCGATGAAGCCTCGGACCGGCGACGGTCCGCTCGAGGTCACCAAGGAGGGTCGCGGCATCGTGATGCGCGTCCCGCTCGAGGGTGGTGGCCGGCTCGTGGTCGAGCTCAACGCCGAGGAGGCTGCCGCGCTCGGCGATGCGCTCCACAATGTCATCGGCTGACGCACGCCCGGTCCTGCCGGGTCAGGTCTCACCTCCCGAATTCGCTGCGAGCGAGCTGCTCCCGGGCTCCATCAAGGGCGTCGACGTCGTCGCGCTCCCGGTGCTGCCGGGCGATGACGGAAGCCTGCTGCTCGGCCCGGGTGCCGCGGAGCTCGCCGACGAGCTCGGCCTCGACCTGGTCGGCATCGCCGAGGTCCACGGCCTGACCGGGGCGAGCGCCGAGGTCGCCGTCGTACCGGTGCCCGACGGCACCCCGGCCAATCCGGCCCTGCGCCTGATCCTGCTCGTCGGGGTCGGCGCCGCGCGCCCCGTCGACCTGCGCCGCGCCGGTGCCGCGATGGCCCGGGCCGCGCGCGACCGCGCCGCGGTGGTCACCTCGATCCCGGCCGTCTCCGAGGACACCTCGCCCGACGACCCGATCGCGCTGGAGGCGTTCGTGGCCGGCACCATGCTCGGCTCGTTCGTCTTCCACTGGCGCTCGACCGGCCCCGAGCACCATCCCGTACGGCGGGTGGTGCTCTCCGCCGCCGGTACCGACCGGGCCGCCCTGGAGCGCGCCGTCGCCCTCGGCGGCGCAGGCTGGCGCTCCCGCCTGCTCGCCACCGTGCCGTCGAACCTGAAGAACCCCGCCTGGCTCGCCGCGCAGGCCGAGGAGATCGCCGCGGCGAGCCGTCTCGACGTACGGGTCTGGGACGAGGACGACCTCGCCCGCGACGGCTTCGGCGGCATCCTCGCCGTCGGTGCCGCGTCCGCGACCCCGCCCCGCCTGATCCGCCTCGACTACTCCCCGGCCGGCGTCTCGGCCCGAGCCGCGAAGAAGCTCCCCGTCGTCGTCCTCGTCGGCAAGGGCATCACCTTCGACACCGGCGGGCTGTCCATCAAGCCCGCCGCCTCGATGGGCTCGATGAAGCGCGACATGACCGGCGGCGCCGTCGTCCTGGCGACGATGGCCGCGCTCGCCGACGTCGACTGCCCGGTCCGCGTGATCGGCCTGGTCGCCGCCGCCGAGAACGCCATCTCCGGCAGCGCGCTGCGTCCCGGCGACGTGATCACCCACCGCGGTGGACGCACCACCGAGGTCGGCAACACCGACGCCGAGGGCCGCCTGGTCCTCGCCGACGCCCTCGCCTACGCCGTCTCCGAGCTCGACCCCGCCGTCGTCGTCGACGTCGCGACCCTCACCGGTGCGGTGAAGGTCGCGCTCGGCCAGCAGGTCGGCGGCCTCTTCGCCAACGACGACGCCCTCGCCGCCGCGCTCGACGCGGCCGGCGCCCGGTCGGGGGAGCCCGTGTGGCGATTCCCGCTCTACCGCGGCTACGAGGACAAGCTCGCCTCCAAGGTCGCCGACGCGGCCAACGACCCGGGCGGCCCGGGCGCGATCACCGCCGCGCTGTTCCTGCAGCCCTTCGTCGGCGAGGTTCCGTGGGCGCACCTCGACATCGCCTCCGTCGGCGACGTCGAGAAGGAGTGGCACGAGTGGACCGTCGGTCCCTCGGGATTCGGCTCCCGGCTGCTGCTGTCCTGGCTCGGCTCGCCTGACCCGGTGGCGGGCATCGGCGCCTGAGCCCGCACGCTCAGGAGACGATGACCTGCGGCCGGTCCGAGCCGGCGGCCTGCCGGGCACGCTGCTCCGCGCGCCGGTCGACGAAGGCGGTCGCCTGCTCGTCGAGCGCCGCGAGGAAGGTGCCCAGCTCCTCGCGCGCCTGCTCGCCGACAGGACCGAGCCCGGAGCGGCCGAAGACGTTCCAGTGGCGCAGGACGGGCATGATCACCTCGTCGTGGTGCAACCGCAGGTCGTAGATGCCCGCCTTGGCGATGATCATCGAGCTCCGGCGGAACCCGGCCATGGTGGCGCCCGGCATCTCGAAGCCGATCACCTCGTCGGCGATCGCACGCATGGTCTGGTCCGGGGCGATCTCCAGTGCCGCGGCGACGATGTTGCGGTAGAAGATCATGTGCAGGTTCTCGTCCTTGGCGATCCGCGCGAGGAGGGCGTCCGCGACCGGATCGTCGGTGGCCCTGCCGGTGTTGCGGTGCGAGACCCGGGTCGCGAGCTCCTGGAAGGACACGTACGCGACCGCCTCGAGCGCGGTCTTGTCGCCTGAGTCGTAGCCGGTGGTCATGTAGTCCATCCGCGCCCGCTCGAGCTCGACCGGGTCCACGCCGCGCGTCACGACGAGGTAGTCGCGCAGCGCGATGCCGTGCCGGTTCTCCTCCGCGGTCCACCGCCCGACCCACGTGCCCCAGGCGCCGTCCCGGCCGAAGCGGGTGGCGATCTCCCGGTGGTACGACGGCAGGTTGTCCTCGGTCAGGAGGTTGGTGAACATCGCCGCCTTGGCGACGTCCGAGAGCTCGGACTGCTCGGGGGAGTAGTCCTCGCCGCCGAGCATCGCGAAGTCACGACCACGGCTCCAGGGGATGTAGTCGTGCGGGTGCCACTCCTGCGCGATCGCGAGGTGCCGGTCGAGGTTGGCCGCCACGACGGGCTCGAGATCCTCGAGGAGGTGGCGCGGCGCGGTGGTCCCGGTGCTGGTCATGACGCACTCGTTTCTCCCGGCCGGCTCGGGGGCCGAGGCTCACCCCCTTCCTACCACTCGTCAGTCCGCCTCGGGGACCCATTCCTTCTTGGCGACCAGGAGCCCGTCGCCCACGGGCAGCAGCGCCGGGACCAGTCCGTCGGTGGCCGCGACCTGCTGTACGAGCTCGCGGATGGCGACCGTCTCGTCGTCGCGCTGGGCCGGGTCGGCGACGCGGTCGTGCCACAGCGCGTTGTCGAACGCGACCACGCCCCCGGGACGGAGCAGGCGCAGCGCCTCGGACAGGTAGGCGCCGTACTCCCGCTTGTCGCCGTCGGCGAACACGATGTCGTAGTGACCGTCGGTCAGCCGGGGGAGCACGTCGAGCGCCGAACCGGCGATGGTGCGGACCCGCTGCGGCGCGACGCCGGCGTCCTTGAACGACTCCTTCGCCAGGCGCTGGTGCTCGGCCTCGACGTCGACCGTGGTCAGCACGCCGTCGGGGCGCATGCCGCGCAGCAGCCAGACACCGGAGACGCCGGTGCCGGTGCCGATCTCGACGACCGCGCGCGCCTCGAGCGCGGCCGCGAGGAAGCGCAGCGTGGCGCCGGTGCCGGCGCCGATGGGGGTCACCCCGACCTCCTCGGCACGCGTACGAGCCGCGGCGAGGACGTCGTCCTCCCCGACGTAGGCGTCGGCGAAGGTCCAGCTGGTCGCGTTGATCGGTGTCGGAGCCACGGGTTCAGCCTAGTGTGGAGAGTGCCCGGGACCGTGGACCGTCGCCGGGAACACCCGATCCTCGTCGATCGTTGTTGCCGAATGATGGGGGAGTTCACAGGGAACCCTCAGGAGTTGTCCCTACGGTGAGAGGAGCCAGGCCACTTGGCACTGATCCAGCGGAAGAAGGCCGCCATGAAGGAGCCCGTCGATCCCCACCCCCAGCCCGCCGGGCCGGGGCAGTCCGACCTGGACTGGGGGACCATCGTCGAGGAGCACTCCGACCGCGTCTACCGTCTCGCGCTGCGCCTGACGGGCAACCGCCACGACGCCGAGGACCTCACCCAGGAGGTCTTCGTGCGCGTCTTCCGCTCGCTGCACACCTACACCCCCGGCACGTTCGAGGGCTGGCTGCACCGGATCACGACCAACCTGTTCCTCGACCAGGCCCGCCGCAAGCAGCGGATCCGGTTCGACGCCCTGTCCGACGAGCGTGCGGCCCGGCTCGCGAGCGCCTCGCCCGCGCCCGACCTGGCGTACGCCGACCAGACCTTCGACGAGGACGTCGCCGCCGCGCTGGCGTCCCTGCCTCCGGACTTCCGGGCCGCCGTCGTGCTGTGCGACATCGAGGGCCTCACCTACGAGGAGATCGCCGAGATCCTCGGTGCCAAGCTCGGCACGGTCCGCTCCCGGATCCACCGCGGCCGCGCCCTGCTGCGCACCGCGCTGGCCCACCGCGCCCCCACGGCCGGCCGGACCCGGTACGCCGGTCCCGCGCCGCTCGTCGTCGGCGGGGGAGTGGCGACGTGATCGGCCACCTCGGCAACCGGGTGAGCGCGCTCCTCGACGGACAGCTCTCGGCCCGGGATACCGAGGAGGCGTGGGCCCACGTCTACGCCTGCCACGCGTGCCGTGACCTCGTCGAGCGCGAGGGCTGGGTGAAGACCCGGCTCGCCGGGCTGTGCGGCGCCGAGCGCGGCGCCCCCTCCGACCTCAAGGGCTCGCTGCTCAGCATGCCGCCCGGGGACGCGCTGCTCGACCCCGAGTCGCACCCGCCGCACCGTCGTACGACGGGCGCGGTGATGATCGGCGGCAGCGCGATCGGCGCCGCCATGCTCGGCGTCCTGGCGCTCGGCTTCGCGCCGGGCTCCACCCCGCCCGCCGACCGCCGGCCACCGGCCACGCAGATCGACACCGTCGTCCCGACGCCGCCGTCCGGCTCCACCGGGACCTCCCGCAACCGGCCCACGCCCGTGCTCGGCCCGCTCGCGCCGGTCGAGCTGCGCCGGATGCTGCCCTGATCGCCCGGCGTCCCCGTCAGGGGCCGGTGTGGAGCGATCGGACATGATGGTCCCGTGACCGACGCGCACGACCCCGACCACGAGCCCACCGAGCCGCTCGCGCCCCTGGCGCCGCTCGACGTGCCGTCGTCCGAGACCACCCCGGAGCGGCCGCACACCCAGTGGGCGCCCCCGTCGCCCGGTGCCGCACCGCTGCCGGACCCGGCTCCCGAGCCCACCACGCCGCTGCCGGGCCTGGCGCCCTCGCTGGCGCCGCCGCCGCCCGCTCCCGACCTCACGGTGCGGATGCCCGCCCCCAGCGCCGAGCGCGGCGGTGCGAGGCTCGCCGGCTGGGTGCTCCCGGTCGTGGCGGCGGTCGCCCTGGTGGTCGGCCTCAGCGGCGGGCTGCTCGGCGCCCTGGCCTACGACCAGCTCTCCGACGACTCCCCGACGGGCTCCGGCTACTCGGGCGAGGGCCTCTCCGGCGTCGACCTCGAGAAGGACCCGCCGCTGGCCGCGCCCGGCTCGGTCGCCGACGTCGCCCAGGCGGTGCTGCCCAGCACCGTCCAGATCATCGCCGAGTACGGCGGCGAGGCCGCCGGCGCGACCGGCTCCGGCTGGGTCATGGACGGCGACGGCCACATCGTCACCAACAACCACGTGGTCGCCGAGGCCGCCAAGGACAAGGGGCCGATCGTCGTGGTCGACCACGACCGCAACCGGTACGACGCCGAGGTCGTCGGCCGCAGCCCGATCTACGACCTCGCGGTGCTGTACGTCGAGAAGCACGACAGCCTCAAGCCCGCCAAGCTCGGCTACGCCGCGAAGCTCCAGGTCGGTGAGCCGGTCGTGGCGATCGGCTCACCGCTGAGCCTGCCCTCCACCGTCACCTCGGGCATCGTGAGCTATCTCCACCGACCGGTCACCACCGGCTCCACCGCCGAGGACTCCTCCTGGATCGACGCGATCCAGACCGACGCCGCGATCAACCCGGGCAACTCGGGCGGCCCGCTGGTCAACCAGAAGGGCGAGGTGATCGGCGTCAACTCCGCGATCGCCACCGCCGGCGGCGGCTCCGTCGACTCCGAGGCCGGCAACATCGGTGTGGGCTTCGCGATCCCCGTGGAGCAGGTGCGGGTCACCGCCGACCAGATCCTGAAGACCGGCAAGGCGCAGTACCCGGTCATCGGCGCCAAGGTGAAGACCGGCGGGGTCCCGTCCGGCGAGGGCGCGGAGCTCGACGAGATCATCGCGGACAGCCCCGCCGAGAAGGCCGGCCTGCGTCGCGGCGACGTCATCACCCACGTCAACGGCAGCCGGGTCGCCGACGGCACCGCGCTGATCGTCGCGATCCGGACCTACCAGCCGGGTCAGACCATCGAGTTCACCGTCGACCGCGGCTCGAACGAGAGGAAGGTCGCCGTCACCCTCGACGGCGAGGACGGCTAGGCCCGCCGGGCCGGGACCGGGACCGGGGTCAGTCGACCTCGGACTCGACGAACGGGTGGTCGGCGACGTACTGCTCGGTGTGCCGGTACTGCTGCGCGATGTAGTCCTCGAGCCGGCTGGCCTCCACGCGCCACTGCCCTCGCCCGCCGATCTTGATGGCGGGCAGCTCGCCGCGGCGCACGAGGGCGTAGACCTGAGCGCTCGAGGTGTTGAGCACCTCGGCGACGTCGGCGAGCGTCAGGAAGCGCGGGCTGCCGGGCTGGGCGGGACCGTCTGACATGGTCCCATCGTCGCATCCGGTCCCGACCTCCGCAGCCCGGGCCGCGCTGTGCCTGTGGACGGCCAGGTGACGCCGGTCGGTTCGCCCTGCATGATGACCCCGTGTCCAGAGATCTCGGGAACTCGACGGGCACGCCTGTCCCTCCGGTCGCCCTCCGGGTGGCCCGGCCGGCCTGGCGTGACCCGCGGCTGTGGCTCGGCGTGCTGCTCGTGACCGGCTCGGTCGTCCTCGGGGCGCGGGTCCTCGCGGCCGCCGACGACACCGTGGCGGTGTGGGCGATGACGGGGGAGCGGGGCGCCGGCACGCCGGTCGCGGCCGGGGACCTCGTCGTGCAGCGGGTCCGTTTCGCCGACGACGCGACGCTGGCGCGCTACTTCGCCGCCGAGGAGCCCGTCCCCGACGACCTGGTGCTGGTCCGCGGCGTCGGGGAGGGCGAGCTGCTGGCCCGGTCGGCGGTCGGCCCGGCCGACGAGGAGGCGGTGCTGCGGGTGCCGCTGGAGGTCGACCCCAACCGCGTGCCGCCCGACGTCGCGGCCGGGTCGGTCGTCGACGTGTGGCTGACCGACGGGTCCGGGCCCGCCGATGCGGCGAGCAAGCCGGCCCAGGAGCCCGCGCTGAGCGGGGTCACGGTCGTGGCGGCGCCGGCGTACGACGACACCTTCGCCGTCACCGGCGCCCGCCAGCTGGTCGTCGCGGTCGACGACGACCGGGCGGCGGAGTTCGAGCTGCTCCTCGGCGCCCTGCAGGACCCGGTGATCCGGATCCTGCAGCGCTCGTGAGGGCCTCATGGCCGGCGTGAGCGTCGTCCTGCTGGTGTCCTCGGGTGCCGCCTGGGAGTCCCGGGCGCTGACCACGCTCACCGAGCACCCCGCCACCGTCCTGCTCAAGCGGTGCGTCGACGTCGCGGACCTGATGGCCGCGGCCCGGACCGGACAGGCCGACGTCGCCGTGGTGGCAGCGGACCTGCCGGGCCTCGACCACGGAGTCGTCGACGACCTGCTCCAACACGGCGTGCGGGTGGTCGGTGTCGCCGCCGATCCCGAGCTCGCCCGACCGCGTGCCTCCCGGATCGGCGTGGTCACCCTGCTCGCCGCCGATCGCGTCGCCGAGCTGGCCGACCTGGTCGCCGGCCTGCCGGCCGACCCGAGCCACCCCGTCCCGTCGTACGACGCCCTGGCGGCGCTCGACCCGTCCGGCGACGCGTCCCACCGGCCGGCGGGGCCGGTCGACGGCCCGGCCGGACGGGTGCTGGCGGTGTGGGGCGCCGGGGGAGCCCCCGGCCGCACGACGCTGGCGACCGGCCTGGCCGGGGAGCTCGCCCGCCGCGGCCTGACCACGCTGCTCGTCGACGCCGATCCCCACGGCGGCGCGGTCGCCCAGCAGCTGGGGGTCCTCGACGAGGTCTCCGGACTCCTGTCGGCCGCGCGGCTGGTCGGGGCCGGCACCCTCGACGAGCGCTTCGTGACGGTGCAGCGCCGGCTCTCCGACCACCTGCGGGTGCTGACCGGGCTCCCACGCCCCGACCGCTGGGTCGAGCTGCGCCCCGGCACCCTCACCGCGATCGTCGAGCGCGCCCGCCAGGACGGCCAGGTCGTCCTCGACACCGGCTTCAGCCTCGAGCCCGACGTCGGCGAGGTCACCGCCCGCCCCGAGCGCAACGGGCTGACCCGCGAGGCGCTCGAGGTGGCCGACGAGGTCGTCCTCGTCGGCTCCGCCGACCCGGTCGGGCTGGCCCGGCTGGCCCGGGCCCTGACCGAGCTGCACGAGCACGTCCCCGACCCGCGCGTGCGCGTCGTGGTCAACCGGATGCGCCCGAGCCTCGGCTGGCGCGAGGCCGACGTGGTCACCATGCTCGCCGGCTTCGGTCCCCATCTCGACGTGCACTTCCTGCCCGACGACCAGGCCGCCGTCGACCGGGCCCTGGTCGCCGGCCGGCTGCTGGTCGAGTCCGGCGAGTGCGCGCTGACGCGGGGTGTCGCGCGGCTGCTCGACGCCATGGCGGGCGTGCCCGTCAGGCGCTGAACAGCAGGAACAGCCCGCCCGCGGTGAATCCCACCATCACGACGAGCAGCGGCAGCTGCCCGGTGATCTGGTCGCGCTTGGGCAGCAGGCTCAGTGCCCGGTCGTGCGCGGCGACGGCGGCCACCACGTGCCCGACCACGACGGCCAGCACCTTGATCGTGGCCAGCACCTCGGGATGGTAGGAGAACCAGTACGACGGCTCCACCGCCGCCGTACCGAGGATGTCCCACCCCTTGCCGAAGGGATCGCTGGCCCGGGCGAGGGTCTGCGTGCCGACGTCGATGAACAGGGTCAGGTAGTGCGCGACGATGTAGCCGAGCACGATCGGCACGATCGAGTGGGCATAGTGCCGGGCCAGCCGGCGCCGCGGCACGCCGGCCCGCGACGGGGTGAGGGCGCTGCCGATGCTGAACAGCAGCCCGGCCAGCAGGCAGAACACCACCAGGGCGACGTTGTCGAGCAGGAACTTGCTGACGGTCGCGTTCTGGTAGGTCTTGACCCAGAAGGACGACTCGGCGAAGGAGTCGAAGGCGGTGCTGCCGAAGAGCACAGCGACGACGCCGACCAGACCGGGCACGGGCGCGATGGTGGCGAGGTTGGCGAGCGGGCTGCGCAGCACCAGCCGGCCGTCGACCCGGGCCCAGGGCGAGAGCTTCGCGATGAGCGAGGAGTAGACCTCGAACGGGTCGGCGTTCTCGTAGAAGCGGTTGCCGAAGACCGCGCCACCGATGAGCATCGCGCCGACGTAGATCGCGCACCACAGGCGCACGGTGCCGAGCTCGGTGGGATGGGTGGAGGCCAGCTCCAGCCAGACGAACGCGAAGAGGCCGAGCGCGGCCGGCCAGTACCCCAGCCGCTCGGGGTAGCGGACCAGGCCTTCGTCGGGGTCGCCGCCCGCGAGCCTCGCGATGCCGGCGTTGATGGTGCGGACCGGACTGATCGCTCGCCACACCGGCCCGAACAGCGCCGAGGCGAAGACCAGGCCGACCCACCACCACACGTAGAAGATGCCGAAGAACGGGTTGGTCAGGGTGTTCTGGCCGAACACCGCGGTGGCCACGGTGTAGAGCGCGACGACCATGCCGACCAGCCGCAGCACGACCGGGAACGCCGCCGATCCGGTGAGCCGGTCGAGCCAGCCCGGCGCCGGGCGGCCGGGGTGCGCGCCTGCGTCGTACCTCGGGCGCTGCCAGGCGACGACGAGGACCGTGAAGGACACGACCAGCGCGGCGACCGCACCGGACACGGCGAGCTCGAGGGAGATCGGCAGGTCGGCCTGACCGCCGATGCCGTGGGCTTCGACGGTGCCGGAGACGGGGGTCATCGGACTTCGAGCTGGACGATGATCTGCGGCGGGTCGTGCGACTCCACCTCGATCACGCCGGGGCGGTCGATCGAGATCGGGATCGTCTGCGTCCCGACGTCGTAGGGGAACTCCTGCTCGGGGTCGGAGTGCATGTGCAGCGAACCGGCGGTGTCGGAGGTGATCACCAGGTCGATCGGCTGGCCGGTGCTGGCCTTGACCCGGTCCCCCTTCGGGGTGATCTCGCCGCCCTCGACCGTGATCTCGACGACGACCTTCTCGTCGGTGCCCGCCTCGTCGTCGGATCCGCACGCCGTCGCAGTGCCGAGGAGCATGGTCCCCGCGAGCGCCGCCCCAAGGGCGTGTCTCCCACGCCCCCGCACTCGCCCTGGCAGCCGCTGCATGGTTCCTCCTGTCGCAGAACATCCGCGGACGAATCCACGGATGCACGATGTCGTCTGCCAGAATCTCATGTGATCCCAAGGCGACCGGATGGGGCCGGTCGTCGCTGCATCGGGGATCCGACCAGAGAGGCTGGGGAACCACGTGGTGGATCGGGTGCGTCCTCGGGACCTGACGTTCCTCGAGCAGGAGTCCGCCGAGACCCCGGCGCACAACGCGACCATCGAGATCTTCGATCCCGGTGAGGGCGCGGACGCGTTCGACCACGCCCGTCTCGTCGGACTGATCCGTGACCGGATCGCGTTCGTGCCGCGCTACCGCCAGCGGCTGCAGGCGGTGCCGGGACACCTGGCCAACCCGGTGTGGGTCGACGACGAGAAGTTCGACATCGGCTTCCACGTCCGACGCTCCGCGCTGCCGCGGCCCGGCACCTCCGCCCAGCTCCTCGAGCTGGTGTCGCGGATCGTCTCCCGTCCGCTCGACCGCACCCGGCCGCTGTGGGAGATCTACTTCGTCGAGGGCCTGGAGGGCGGCCGGGTCGCGCTGCTGTCCAAGACCCACCAGGCGCTGGTCGACGGCGTCCACACCGTCGACCTCGGCCAGCTGCTGCTCGACCTGCAGCCCGAGGCGCGTGCCCTCGAGCCCGACGACTGGCAGCCACGCCGCTCGCCGAACCCCGCCAACCTGCTGGCCACGGCGGTGCGCGAGAACCTCACCGACCCCGGCGAGCTGCTCGACACGGTCCGCACCGGCTCCCGCGCCCTGGCCCGCACCGCCGACCGGCGCAGCGAGCGGGCCCGCTCCTTCCTCGCCGCCGCGACCGGGCGCCGGCCCAGGACGCGCGGTGTGATCAACGGCCCGCTCTCCCAGCAGCGCCGGGTCGTCACCGTCGAGACCCGGCTCGCCGACTACCGCCGGATCCGGGAGGCGCACGGCGGCACCGTCAACGACGTCATCCTCGCCACCGTCACCGGCGCCCTGCGCGCCTGGCTGATGACCCGCTCGGAGTCGATGGGCGGGCTGCGCCAGGTGCGCGCCGTCGTCCCCGTCTCGGTCATCGACGAGGAGCTCGAGGCGACCTCCCTCGGCACCCAGATCGCCGCGCACTTCGTCGACCTGCCGATCGGGGAGCCGAGCCCCGTGGTGCGGCTGCACCAGGTGTCCTACTCGTTCCAGGCCCACAAGGACACCGGCCGCAGCGTCGCCGCCAACCGGCTCGCCGGCATCGCCGGATTCGCGCCGACCACCTTCCACGCCATCGGGTCGCGGGTCGCGTCGATCGAGCTGCGCCGTGGCTACCAGCTCTCGGTCACCAACGTCCCCGGCCCGCAGGCCCCGCTGTACGCCGCCGGCGCCCGGATGCTCGCCAGCTACCCGGTTCCGCCGCTGACGCCCGGGCACCCGCTGGCGATCGGCGTGACGTCGTACGACGGCGGGGTCTACTACGGCATCACCGCCGACCGGGACTGGATCCCCGACGCCGAGGTGCTCGGCGCCTGCCTGCGGGAGGCGCTCGACGAGCTGATCGACCTGTCCTCGGCGAGCCGGCAGCGCGCACCGCGCGGCCGACGCACGACGAAGTCCACCAGCAAGGGGTCCGCGAAGGACGCGCAGGACTGAGTGGGACCATGGGTCCCGTGATCCCGCTGCATCTCGGTGCCCTGCACCCCGTCGAGCAGATCGCCACGATCGTGCTCGCCTTCGGGCCGTTCGTGGTGCTGGGGATCGTGATCGCGGTCCGCCGCCGCGCCGAGGCCGGCGACGAGCACGACGACCTCGACGAGGCGGAGGAGCACGACCGCCAGCAGAAGGACTAGCCGGCGAGCCACTCCTTGCCGGTGCGCTCCTCGGCGCGCAGCGCGCTGCCGAGCAGCTTGGCCAGCAGCTCCTCGATCTTGCCGGACACGAGCGGGATCTTGACCTTGATCTCCAGCTCGACGGTCTCCTTCGTCACGCCGTCGGTCTCGACCAGGGTCGCCGTCCCGTTGATCTCGCCCGGCTTCCCGGGGATGCCGATGGTGACGGTCGCCCTCAGCGGGCTCGACCAGGTCTCGGTCTGCGTGATCGTGGTGGTGTCGCCGATGAACTTCTTCGCGAAGGCCGGCACCTTGTCGGTCGGCTGCTCCATCTCGATGCGCACGGCCTTCGCGTCGACGTTGCCCTCGATCTCGACGCTGTACGACGTGGCGCGCTGGTTGCGGCACACGGTCTCGCGGAACACCGGGTCGGACAACATCGCCGCGACCTCGATCGCGGGGGCGTCGTACGTCATCTCGTGCGTCAGCTTGGTCGCCATGTCAGCGGTCTCCCTTCAGCCAGGCCACGCCCACAGCATGCTCGGTCGTGAGGCCTGCGTCGATGTTGTCGGCCATCAGCTTCTCCAGCTTGCCCGCGACGAGCGGGACCTTGACGACCACGTCGAGCTCCTGGACGTACGTCGTCCCGGTGCCGCTCGGCGTGAGCCGCACCGTCCCGGTCGCCCTCGTGGGCTTGCCGGGCGCGGTGATCTCGATCGTGCCGGAGGTCGCGTCGTCCCAGGACTCCTTGACCACCGCCTGAGTGGTGTCGCCGGCGATCTTCTTGGCGATCGCGGGCAGCCCGGCGGTGTTCTGCACCTGGTCGCTGACGAGCGTGAAGCCGGCACCGGCCGGGGTGAGGGTGACCTCGATGGACACCACGTCCTGGGCGGCGCCGACCTTCTCCCGGAACGCGGGGTCCGCGAGCATCGCGAACACCTCCTCCGGTGGGGCGTCGTAGGCGAGCTCTCGGCTGTATCGCATGCGGGAATCATGTCGTACGCCGCGCCGGCGTGGGGGAATCAGCGGAAGGCGGCGTGGCCCGTCATCGCCTGCCCCAGGACGAGGGTGTGCATCTCGACGGTGCCCTCGTAGGTGAGGACCGACTCGAGGTTGTTGGCGTGCCGGATCACCGGGTACTCCAGCGAGATCCCGTTGGCGCCCATGACGGTGCGGGCGGTGCGGCAGATCTCCAGGGCCTCGCGGACGTTGTTGAGCTTGCCGAGGCTGACCTGCTCGGGCCGCAGGGTGCCGGCGTCCTTGCGGCGGCCGAGGTGCAGGGCGAGCAGCAGCCCCTTGGTGTACTCGAGGTTCATGTCGACCAGCTTCTGCTGGGTGAGCTGGAACGCCGAGATCGGCTTGCCGAACTGGATCCGCTGGTTGGCATAGTCCAGTGCGGCCTGCAGCGACGACCGCGCGGCGCCCAGCGCGCCCCACACGATCCCGTAGCGGGCCTCGTTGAGGCACGACAGCGGTCCCTTGAGCCCGCGGACGTCGGGGAAGGCCGCCGCGTCGGGCAGCCGGACGCCGTCGAGGACGATCTCGCCGGTGACCGAGGCCCGCAGCGACTGCTTGTGCTTGATCTCCGGCGCGCTGAACCCCGGCGTCGAGGTCGGTACGACGAACCCACGCACGCCGCCCGACGGCTCGTCGGTCTGCGCCCACACCACGGCGACGTCGGCGACCGAGGAGTTCGTGATCCACATCTTCCGGCCGTCGAGGATCCAGTCCGACCCGTCCCGGCGGGCCCGGGTGCGCATGCTGCCCGGGTCCGAGCCGATGTCGGGCTCGGTCAGGCCGAAGCAGCCGATCGCCTCGCCCGCTGCCATCCGCGGCAGCCACTCGGTCTTGTGCTCCTCCGAGCCCCACCGCCAGATCGCGAACATCGCGAGCGACCCCTGGACGCTGACCAGGGAGCGGACGCCGGAGTCGGAGGCCTCCAGCTCAAGGCAGGCCAGTCCGTACTCGGTGGCCGACATGCCGGCGCAGCCGTAGCCGGTCAGGTGCATGCCGAGCAGGCCCAGCGACCCGAGGTCCTTCGCCAGGCCGCGGATGTCGTCGACCTGGCCGCGCTCGAACCAGTCGGCGACGTAGGGGTCGACGCGGTCGGCGCAGAGCTGGCGCACCGACGCGCGCACGGCCTTCTCGTCGTCGGACAGCAGGTCGTCGATCCCGGCGAGGTCGAGGGGGGACGTGCTCATGGTGCTTCTCCTTCGGTCAGCCAGCGGCGGACGTCGTTGGTGTGCTCGCCGAGCCGCGGCGGTGCGGCGTACCGGCTGATGGGGGTGCGGGTGAGGGTGATCGGGTTGCGCACCTGGGGCGGCGCGCCGGGGCCGACGTCGACGGTCGGGCGCAGGCCGAGCCGGTCGGCCAGGGCGAACCCGTCGGCCACGGTGCCGACCGCGCCGGCGGGCACGCCGGCCGTCCGGAGCAGCCCGACCCAGTGGGCGACCGGGGCCTGGCCGAGCTCCTTCTCCAACGCGGCCACGAGCGCGGTCCGGTGCTCGACCCGGGCCGGGTTGGTCGCGAACCGCGGGTCGTCGGCGAGGCCGGGGGAGCCGAGGACCTCGGCGAGGCGGCGGAACTGGCCGTCGTTGCCGCAGCACACGGCGACCAGGCCGTCGGCGGCCGCGAGTGTCTCGTACGGCGCGATCGAGGGGTGCCGGTTGCCCATCGCGACCGGAGCGCGCCCGGTCGTGAGGAACCCCGAGGCCTGGTTGGCCAGTGAGCCGAGCAGGCTGGAGAGCAGGTTGACCTCGACTCGCTGGCCGCGCCCGCTCGTCTCGCGCTCGCGCAGCGCGGCCAGGATCCCGATGGTCGCGTCCTTGGCGGTCAGGACGTCGACCAGCGCGACGCCGACCTTCGTCGGCTCGGCCGGGTCGCCGGTGATGCTCATCAGCCCGCCGACGGCCTGGACCAGGAAGTCGTACCCGGGCAGCTCGCGACCGCCCTCGGAGCCGAAGCCGCTGATCGAGGCGTAGACCACGCGCGGGTTGCGCGCTGCCACCTGCTCGTAGCCGAGGCCGCGCCGTTCGAGGGCGCCGGCGCGGTGGTTCTCGATGACGACGTCCGCGCGACGGGTGAGCTCGGCCGCGAGCCGGCGGTCCCCGGCGTCGTCGAGGTCGAGCTCGACGGACTGCTTCGACCGGTTGGCCGACTCGAAGTAGGAGCTCGAGGTGGCGGTCCACGGTGGGCCCCACTGCCGGGTGTCGTCGCCCACGCCGGGGCGCTCCACCTTGATCACGGTGGCGCCGAGGTCGGCGAGCATCGTCGCGGCGAGCGGTCCTGCCAGCACCCGGCTCAGGTCGGCGACCAGGACGCCGTCGAGCGGCGCGCTCATCGCGGCACCTCCAGCACGCCGTCGACCCGGCGGGGGACCCGCCACGGGTTGGCCTGCTGGACCGGCGGTGGCAGCCAGGCGTCGGGGACGTCCTGAAAGGCGACCGGGCGCACGAACCGGTCGAGCGCCGCCGCGCCGACGGACGTCGCCGTGGGCGCCGACGTCGCGGGCCACGGGCCGCCGTGCTGCTGGGCCCAGGTGAAGGCGACGCCGGTCGGCCAGCCGTCGACGACGACCCGCCCGACCTGGCCGCTGAGTCGCCGTGCCAGCGCGGCGCCGTCGGGGTCGTCGGGCCCTGCGGTGACCAGGCTCGCCGCGAGCGCCCCCTGCAGCCGTGCCAGGACGGCGTCGCGCTCGGCAGCGTCGTCGTACTCGGCGACGACCACGACGGGCCCGAAGCACTCCGCGAGCAGTCGGCTGCCCGGGCGCAGGTCGCCCGGGTCCGCCTCGATCACGGCGGCCGGCGCGGACCAGCCGAGGCCGGAGGGCTCGACGAGGTCGACCGGGCGACCGCCGGCGGCGACCAGCTCGTCGATGCCCGTGCTGACCGCCTCGGCGATCGCGGCGGTCAGCATGATCGGAGCGGGATCCGCCGTCCGCAGGGCCTTCGCGACCTCCTCGGCCGCGCGCGAGCCGGCCGGTGCGAGGAGCAGCCCGGGCTTGGTGCAGAACTGGCCGGCGCCGAGGGTGGCCGAGCCGACGAAGCCCGCCGCGATCTCGGCCATCCGCGGGGCGGCGGCCTCGGTGACGACGACCGGGTTGACGGTGCCCATCTCGGCGTACACGGGGATGACGACCTCGCGCTCGTTGGCGATCCGCCACAGCGCCAGGCCACCTGCCTGGGAGCCGGTGAAGCCGACGGCGGCGATCTCCGGCGCACGGACCAGGTCGACACCGGCCCGGTGGCCCACGACCAGGCCGAGGAGCCCGTCGGGGGCACCCGCGGCCGCCAGCGCGGCCTGTGCCAACCGCGCCAGACGGAGGCTGAGCAACGGGTGGGCCGGGTGGGCCTTGACGACCACGGGGCAGCCGGCGGCCAGCGCGGACGCGGTGTCGTTGCCGACCACCCCGAACCCGAGGGGGAAGTTGCTCGCCCCGAACACCGCGACCGGCCCGAGCGGGACACCGACGCGGGCCAGGTGCTGGCCGCCCGTGGTGTCGACGGCCGCGCGGAGGTAGCCGCCGTCGGCCGCCACTGCGCCGTAGAACCGCAGCTGGCCCGCGGCCCGCTGGACCTCGCCGGACAGGCGGGTGGCCCCCAGCGCGGTCTCGGCGTCGGCGAGCGCGACCAGTGCCTCGAGGTCCGCCTCGAGGGCGTCGGCGACCGCGGCCAGCCAGTCCCTGCGCACGTCAGGCGGGGTCGCCGCCGCCACGGGCGCGACGGCCGCCGCGGCCCGGACGGCGGACCTGACCTCCTCGACCGTCGACTCGGCGACCTCGCCGTTGACCGCTCCGGTGCGGGGGTCGTGGGAGGTCTCGGTCATCGGCTGCCCGTCCCGGTCGTGCCGGCAAGGATCCGGCGTGCCTCGCGCAGGCCGCTCTCGATCGCGCCGTCGATGAATCCACCCCACAAGGAGGCATTGTCGCTGGTGGCGAAGTGGACCTGTCCCCACGGCTCCTGCAGCTCGACCAGGTCGCGGGTCAGCTGGCCGGGCCGGTGGGTCATCCACGTGGTCGCGGCGTACGGGTCGGCCATCCAGTCGTGCGCCGTGGCGTCGACGACCTCCAGGTCGTCGCGGAAGGCGTCGACGGCGGCCTGCACCTGGGCGAGGTCGTCGGCAGCCAGCGCCGCGTGGTCCGGCCCGAAGCCGACCAGCACGCTGCTGTCGTCACCGACGAGCTCGCTCTTGAGCACCGAGACCGGATGCTGCTGGCTGGTGTAGCCGACGAACCGCGGCACCCGGCCGCGCACCTCGATCCAGATCTTGAGGCCCTGTGACGCGACCCTCTCCTTGCCGGCCCGGCGCCACGCCGCGGGCAGCTCGGCACCCCAGGCGATGCTGCCGACCGCGTTGACCGGCAGGGTGCACACGACCCGCCGGGCGCGTACGACGGTGCCGTCGGCGCAGCCGACCGCGACGACGCCGTCACCCGGTTCGACGGCGGTCACCGCGGTGGACAGCCGGATCTCACCGGTCACGTCCGCTGCGATCGCACCCACGAATCCGCGCATCCCGCCCACGACCCGGTAGGTCGACGACGCCTCGTGCATGAGCTGCCAGTGACCGCCGGTGGCCGCGACCCAGCGCAACGCGCTGGACAGCCCGACCCGGTCGAGGGGTGCATTCACGTGGCCGACCCAGACCGCCTCGTTGGCGAGGCGCTCCTCGCCGGTCAGGCCGAGCTGGTCGAAGCGGTCCTGGATGCTCAGCGCGTCGAGCCGCTCGATCGCACCGACCGTCGGGGCCACGCCCCGCGGGATCGCCGTGCGCACGTCGTCCACGATCCGTTGCTGGCCGCCCTCGATGAGCGTCATGAACTCGTCGACCGTGCCGTGCCGCCGTACGCCGTCCTCGCCCAGCCACGAGGCCTCCTCGGCCGGCGGCGTGCGCTCGATGCCGAGACCGTAGCGGGTCAGCTCGGCCCAGGTGTGCGGCTGCACCCAGTGCACCCAGGTCCCGCCGAACTCGAGGTCGTGGCCGAGGCGGTGGTCGGTCCAGGTGCGCCCGCCGAGGCGGTCGCGTGCCTCGATCACCACGACGTCGAGCCCCCCTCGTCCCAGCTCCCGTGCGGCGACCAGCCCGGCGAAGCCGGCGCCGATCACCACGACGTCCACGTCGTGTGCGGTCATGCTCTCCTCCTGCATCTGTCGGGGATCGGTCACTCGACGGGTGCCGCGACGGCGTCCAGGTCGCGGTCGGCGACCGCGATCGCGGCACGCTCCGCGGCCAGGTCCAGGCCGCGGCACAGCAGCGCGTAGGCCACGGCTCCCACCGGGATCCCGACGAAGAAGGCGAGGTCGACGCCGTCGAGGGCCTTCGCGACCGGACCCTGGTAGAAGGACAGGTACATGAAGGGGACCATCGCGACGAAGGCGACGCAGTACGCCGTGATCCCGCGCCAGTTCCACCGGCCGTAGATGCCGTCGGTGCTGAAGATCTCGCGGATCGAGTACTGACCGCGGCGCACCATGAAGAAGTCGACCAGGTTGACCGCGGTCCAAGGCGCCATCAGGTACGCGAGCACGGCGAGCACCGTGGAGAAGTCGGTGTAGAGGAAGTCGACGGGCACGTACGCCGCCGCGATGGTGCCGGTGATGCCGACGAGGAGGATGGTCACCACCCTGAGGCCGCGGGTCGGGCGCACCGGCCGCAGGCTGTCGAGTGCCGTGATCAGGGTGAGTGAGCCGCCGTACACGCACATCGCCATCAGGCCGAGCAGGCCGAGTGCGCCGATGACGAGAAGGACGCTGCCGAAGCCCTCGAAGACGTGGTCGCCGGTGTCCGCGAGCCCGGCCGTGATCGACTCGGACGGCAGCAGCGCGGCACAGATGGCGCCGACGGCCTCGAACGAGAGGACGCCGAGGAACAGGCCGAGTGCGGTGAACGACATGATCTTGCGCTTGTCGGTGTCCGGGGGCAGGTAGCGCGAGTAGTCGGAGACGAAGAAGGCCCAGGAGAGCTGGTACGCCGCCGACGCCGACACCACGACGAGGAAGGGGGCGAGCGAGAAGGACGAGCCCAGTGACATCGTCGAGGCCGGGATGTGACCGCCGGCGACCAGACCGCCGACGTAGACGACCAGCGCGACGACGAGCGCCAGGCTCACCCAGCGCTGCGCGGCGTGCAGCCAGTGGTAGCCGAAGATCGCGAGCACGATCGACACGACGCCGACGATGATCGTCCACGGCACGGCACCGCCCCAGCCGAGCTGCTCGCCGGTGGCGCCGAGCAGGTTCTCACCGAGCACGACGTAGCCCCAGTAGACGGCGATGGCCATCGCCCAGATGAACAGCGCGCCGTACCGGCCGAACTGGGGACGCGACTGCACCATCTGCGGCAGGCCCAGGTGCGGGCCCTGCGTGGCGTGGGCCGCCACCGGCGCCGTCCCGAGGACGGTGCCGATGACCAGCGCGATGAGCGTCCAGACCAGGTTGAGGCCGAGCGCGATGCCGATGGCGCCCGTGGCGAGGCTGAGGATGTGCGCGCTGCCGCCGAACCAGATCGTCGCCTGGTCGCTGAGCCGGCCGCTCCTCTCGGCGAGCGGCACGTAGTCGATCGAGCGGGCCTCGATCGTGCCGAGCGAGGGGTCGGCCGTCGGTACGGCGGCCGCCCGCGGGACTGCAGTGGTCATCGGGGTTCCCTCCCGTCAGCCGACGTTCATGACGATGGTCTTCTTCTCCGTGAACGCGAGCAGCGCGTCCGTGGAGAGCTCGCGGCCGATGCCGCTGGCCTTGGCGCCCCCGAACGGCGCCAGCTGGTCCCAGTAGTTCGTGGTCTCGTTGATCAGCACGGTCCCGTGGTGGAGGCCGTCGACGAACCGCCACGCGTCGCGCAGGTCGGCCGTGAAGGCGGCGGCGTTGAGGCCGAACTCCGTGTCGTTGGCGATCTCCAGCGCCTCGTCGAGGCTGGTGAACCGGATGATCGGCGCGACCGGGCCGAAGGTCTCGTGGCGCGCGATCTCCATCGACGGGGTGACGTCCGTCAGGACGGTCGGCGGGTAGAGCCGCCCGGACGCCTCGTGGAACTGGTGGACGGTCGCGCCGTCGGCACGCGCGCCGTCGACGTGGCCGCGGACCTTCTCCAGCGTGGCGTCGTTGCACAGCGGCCCCATGTCGGTGGCCTCGTCGAGCGGGTTGCCGATCTTGAGGTCGCGGACCCGGTCGAGCAGCTTGGTGACGAACTCGTCGTGGACGTCGTCGTGGACCAGCACCCGCTCGGCGGCGGTGCAGACCTGGCCAGCCATGTAGAAGCAACCGGTGATCGTCGCGTCGACCGCGCGGTCGACGTCCGCGTCGGCGTGGACGATGATCGGCCCGTTGCCGCCGAGCTCGAGCAGCAGCCGCTTGAGGCCGGACCGCTCGCTGATCCGGCGGCCGACGCCGGTGCTGCCGGTGAAGAAGATGCCGTCGACGTCGTCGTGCTCGACGAGGCGGGCGCCGGCGTCGCCGTACCCGGGGACGAAGTTGAAGACACCCGGCGGGAAGCCGGCCTCCTCGAAGATCCCGGCGTACAGCGCGGTGCTGCCGGGGCAGTGCTCCGACGGCTTCCAGACCACGGTGTTGCCGGCGATCAGCGCGTAGGTGATGCCGATCGCCGCGATGTCGACCGGGAAGTTGAACGGCGAGATCACGCCGACCACGCCGAGCGGGTAGTGCGAGACCATCGTCCGCATCGCGTTCGTGCGGGTCTCGCTGTTGGGCAGCGTCTGGCCGCGGAAGCGCAGCATGTCCTCGGCTGCACGGCGGAAGTGGCCCCAGCCGTAGTCGACCATCTCCTCGCGCGACTCGGCGATGGTCTTGCCCATCTCGGCGCTGATCGCCCGTGCGATCGCCTCGTTCCTGCCTGCGCAGACCTCGAAGGCGCGGTACATCAGGTCGACCCGGTCGAGCAGCGGCGTCGCCGCCCAGTCGGCCTGGGCCGCGCGCGCCGCGGCCACGGCGGTGTCGACGTCGTCGGGGGTGCACACGGCGAACGAGCCGAGCTCGGCGCCGTCGTACGCCGCCCGGTAGGTCGCGTCGGGCGCGCTGCCCGTTCGCCACTCGCCGTTGACGTAGGCGCGGACCGCGGTGGTTGAAGCTGGCATGGCTGTGGCCTCCTGAGCAGTGGATCGGCGCGTCACGCTAGGTGCGGCCACCGCGGGAGGGAATCAGACGGACGTGACGGATGTGGCGCCCATCTCATACGTTCGTATGACGCCGACGGCTAGTCCGCCGGGGGCAGGAGCCCGCACTCGATCGCGGCCTGGATGGCCTGCCACAGCTCGGCCGCTCCGCTGATCGTGTTGAGCCGCTGGCCGGTGATCTCCTCGATCCGGCCGATCCGCGACACCAGCGTCTGCCGGTGCACGTAGAGCCGGTCGGCCGCGCGCACCCAGCTGCGATTCTCCTCGAGGAAGACGCGCAGGGTCGCGACGAGCTGCGTGCCTCGCGCCCGGTCGTAGTCGACGAGGGGACCGAGCACGGCCGTCGCGGCCTCGCGCAGCCGTTGGGGGTCGTCGGGCAGGAACAGGGAGGTCGGCCGGGCGTCGGTGAAACGGAGGATGCCCGGCGCACGGCCCGGTGCTCGCTCGGCCCGCGCGAGCAGCAGGCGCACCTGCCGATAGCCCTCCGGCAGGTCGGTGACCTGCGCGAACGGCGCGCTGACGGCCACCGGTCCGAAGCGCGCGAGCCCGGCCTCCACCGTCTCCAGCTGCGCGGCCTGGGCGAGCACCACCACCAGGCCGTCCTTGGTGGTGAGCAGGTTGCGGACGCCGCCGGCCTCGAGGGCGACGTGGGTCTCCTCGATGGTGGCCATCGCGCCGTCGCGCCAGGCGGCCATCACGAACGGCGGCGCGATCCGGTGCGGGTCGAGGAGGCGGGTCGCGGGCTCCGAGGCGATCGCCGCGTCGAGCAGGTCGCCGAGCAGCAGCGATCCGTGCAGCCACTCCTGCCGGTTCGCTGCCGACCGTGCGGCGAGCAGGCTGCCGACCACGGCGGCGGCGTGCTGCAGCACCGCGTGGTCGGGGGTGCCGCCGTCGGCGCACTCGACCCGGAGCCGGGGCTCGCCGGGGGCGACGAGCGCGGTCTCGAACACCCCCGGTGCGGGGTGCTCGACCTCGCCGAGGCTCTTGCGCCGTTCGCCGGGCGCGCCGTCGGGGTGGATCGTGATCACCGCGCCGAGCAGCTCCTCGACGTCGTCGACCAGGCCGTCGAGGTCGAGGTCGCCGGCGCGGGCGCGCAGGGCGGCGTACAGCCGCTCGGTGAGGCGCACCCGCTTCTGGTTCTCCTGGCTGTTGGCCTCGGCGACCGCCATCGCGACCTTGATGAACGGCATCTCCAGGGCGGTCTCGAGCACCGGGAAGTCCAGCCGGGTCGCGTGCTCGAGCATCTCGGCGCTGAGAGGGGGAGCGGACATCGACTGCCCGATCGCGACCGCGACGATCCCGGCAGCCTGCATGCCCTCGACGTAGGC
The DNA here is from genome assembly GCA_016803235.1 of Pimelobacter simplex. GTDB lineage: Bacteria > Actinomycetota > Actinomycetes > Propionibacteriales > Nocardioidaceae > Nocardioides > Nocardioides simplex_A. The sequence goes on along the minus strand of JADCLI010000022.1, from coordinate 22,058 downwards.
GCACTGCGCCGCGGCGTCGGCCGGTACGGCGAGGCCGGTCGTCATGACCAGCGCGCCGTCGCCGATCCACTGCCACGGCTCGCGCAGCTCGCAGACGTGCGCCCACTCGACGGGACGCCACTCGCCGACGCCCGGGGTCAGCGACCGGGTGGCGAGAGCGGGGGTCGCGACCAGCTGCCCGACCGTGAACGTCACGACCCGAGCCTAGTGTCCTGTCAGGACACGCGGCCGCGCCGCGTCGTCCGCTGCGCGTGTATCGGATACGAGACAATCCGGGAGCGCGGAGTGTTGTCGGCCGCAACGGCGGGGTCCTAGTGTCGAGGTGTGTCAACGACGACGCTGCCCTCGACGCAGGGGGCTGACCGCGACCGCATCTTCGAGCAGGCCGCCGCAGCGGCCGGACCCGCGAAGGGACCGGGGGCGCCGCCCCGTGACGCGCTGCCCGCGCTGCTCCCGGCCTACTACCGGCACGTGGCCACCGAGGAGCTCGCGACCCGCACCGACCTCGACGTGTACGGCGCCTTCGCCTCGCACCACCACCTCGCCCTCGAGCGGACGCCGGGCCGGGCCAAGGTCCGCGTGCACACGCCGACGGTCGCCGAGAACGGCTGGTCCGCCGGCGGTCACTCCGTCGTCGAGGTCGTCGTCGACGACATGCCCTTCCTCGTCGACTCGATGACGATGGAGCTGTCCCGCAGCCTCCACGACGTCCGCACGGTCGTGCACCCGACGTTCGACGTGCGCCGCGACGAGACCGGGCGCCTGCTCTCGGCCGAGCCGGTCTCCTCGGGCTCGACCGCGCCGGCCGACGGCGCGATCCGCGAGTCCTGGATGCACATCGAGATCGGCCGGCTCAGCGGCGAGGGCGACGACACCTCCGAGCAGGTCGTGGCCGACTGCCTGCGCGTGCTCGGCGACGTCCGCGCCTCGGTCGAGGACTGGCCGGGCATGCAGGCCCGGGTCGCCGACGTCGTCTCCGGGCTCCGGTCCGACCCGCCGCCGCTGCCGGCGGACGAGGTCCGCCAGGCCGCCGAGCTCCTCGACTGGCTCGCCGACGAGCACTTCACCTTCCTCGGCTACCGCGAGTACGTCCTCGACCGAGCCTCCGTCGACGGTGGGCCGGAGGACGACGTCCTGCGACCGGTCCCCGGCAGCGGGCTCGGGATCCTGCGCGAGCACCCGGCCGAGGGCGACACCTCGATCGCGTTCAGCAAGCTGCCCGACGCGGTCAAGGCGAAGGCCCGCGAGAAGCGGCTCCTGGTCCTGGCGAAGGCCAACTCGCGCTCCACGATCCACCGCCCGGCGTACCTCGACTACGTCGGCGTGAAGACCTTCGGCCCCGACGGCGAGGTCGTGGGGGAGCGCCGCTTCCTCGGTCTGCTGTCCAGCGCCGCCTACACCGAGTCGCTGCTGCGGATCCCGCTGCTGCGCGAGAAGGTCGACGAGGTCCTCGAGCGCAGCGGGTACGACGCGCGCAGCCACGACGGTGCCGCCCTGCTCGACACCCTCGAGACCTACCCGCGCGACGAGCTGTTCCACACGCCGGTCGACGAGCTGGCCCCGATCGTCGAGGCCGCGATGCAGGCCCGTGAGCGCCGCGCCGTGCGCCTGTTCATCCGGCGCGACACCTACGCCCGCTACCTCTCGGTCCTCGTCTACCTGCCGCGCGACCGCTACAACACCAACGTCCGGCACAAGTTCGTCGAGATCCTCACCGAGCAGATCGGCAAGGGCCGGATCGGTCCCGACTCGGTCGAGTTCAACGTCAGCATCAACGAGTCGACGACGGCCCGCGTGCACTTCGTCGTCCACCTGCCCAAGGGCGAGCTGATCCCCGACGACATCGACACCGCCGACCTCGAGCGGCGCCTGGTCGAGGCGTCCCGCTCGTGGCAGGAGGACTTCCTCCAGGCCGTGATCGCCGAGTACGGCGAGGAGGTCGGCGCCCTGCTCGGCCGGCGCTACCTCGACGCCTTCCCCGAGGCCTACAAGGAGGACTTCACACCGCGCACCGCCGCGGTCGACCTCGGCCGGATCGAAGGGATCCGCGGCGACGAGGGCCGTGACCAGTCCCTCTACGCCGAGGTCGACGCCGCAGACGGGGAGGCCCGGCTCAAGATGTTCCGGGTCGGGGAGCCGCTGTCGCTGAGCGGGGTCCTGCCGATGCTGGCCTCGATGGGCGTCGAGGTCGTCGACGAGCGCCCCTACGGCCTGACCGGGCTGGACCGGGTGACCCACATCTACGACTTCGGCCTGCGGTACGGCGAGGCGCTGCCCGACCACGCCCGCGAGCTGTTCGCGGCGTCCATGCGCGCGATGTGGGACGGCCACACCGAGGTCGACGGCTTCAACCGGCTGGTGCTGCGCGCCCAGCTGACGTGGCGCCAGGCGATGCTGCTGCGTGCCTACGCGAAGTACATGAAGCAGGGCAACAGCCCCTTCGCCGTCGACTCCATCGAGCAGGCCCTGGTCGACAACGTCGACCTGGCCCAGCTGCTGGTCGCGCTCTTCGAGGTGCGCTTCGACCCGGCCGCAGAGCAGGACCGAGCGGGCCGCGAGGAGGCCCTGGTCGACAAGATCCGCACCGCGCTCGACGACGTCGTCAGCCTCGACCACGACCGGATCCTGCGCTCCTACCTCACCCACATCCGCAGCACCCTGCGGACCAACTACTTCCAGACCGACGACGGCGTCCCCAAGCCGTACCTCTCGCTCAAGCTGGAGCCGTCGGCGATCCCCGACCTGCCGGAGCCCCGGCCCCGGTTCGAGATCTTCGTGTACTCGCCGCGGGTCGAGGGCGTGCACCTGCGCTTCGGCGCGGTCGCGCGCGGCGGCCTGCGCTGGTCGGACCGGCGCGACGACTTCCGCACCGAGATCCTCGGCCTGGTCAAGGCGCAGATGGTCAAGAACACCGTGATCGTGCCGGTCGGCGCGAAGGGCGGGTTCTACGCCAAGCAGCTGCCCGACCCCAGCGACCGCGAGGCGTGGCTGGCCGAGGGCGTGGCCTGCTACACGACGTTCATCCGCGGCCTGCTCGACGTCACCGACAACCTGGTGGCCGGCCAGACGGTGCCGCCGCCGGACGTCGTGCGTCACGACACCGACGACTCCTACCTCGTCGTCGCCGCCGACAAGGGCACCGCGACCTTCTCCGACATCGCCAACGGCGTCTCGGCCGACTACCGCTTCTGGCTGGGCGACGCCTTCGCGAGCGGCGGCTCGGTCGGCTACGACCACAAGGCGATGGGCATCACGGCCAAGGGCGCCTGGGTGTCGGTGCGCCGCCACTTCCGCGAGATGGGCGTCGACTGCCAGAACGAGGACATCACCGTCGTCGGGATCGGCGACATGTCCGGCGACGTCTTCGGCAACGGCATGCTGTGCTCCGAGCACATCCGGTTGGTGGCCGCGTTCGACCACCGCGACATCTTCCTCGACCCCGCACCCGACGCCGCGGCGTCGTACGCCGAGCGCAAGCGGCTCTTCGACCTGCCCCGGTCGAGCTGGCAGGACTACGACCGCTCGCTGATCTCCGCCGGCGGCGGTGTCTACCCGCGCAGCGCGAAGTCGATCCCGATCAGCCCGGAGGTCCGCGCGGTCCTCGGCCTCGCCGACGACGTCGTGCGGCTGACGCCCGCCGAGCTGATGAGGTCGATCCTGCTCGCCCCGGTCGACCTGCTCTGGAACGGCGGCATCGGCACCTACGTCAAGGCGGGGACCGAGACGGACGCCGACGCGGGCGACAAGTCCAACGACGCGATCCGCGTCGACGGCGGCCAGCTCCGGGTGCGCTGCGTCGGCGAGGGCGGCAACCTGGGCTTCACCCAGCAGGGCCGCATCGAGTACGCCCTCGCGGGCGGCCGGATCAACACCGACTTCATCGACAACTCCGCCGGTGTGGACACCTCCGACCACGAGGTGAACCTCAAGATCCTGCTCGACCGGATCGTCGCCGACGGCGACCTGACCGGCAAGCAGCGCAACGAGCTGCTGGCGTCGATGACCGACGAGGTCGCCGACCTGGTGCTGCGCGACAACTACGACCAGAACATCGCGCTGGCCAACGCGGCGAGGAACGCCGTCTCGCTGCTGCACGTCCACGAGCAGTGGATGCGCGACCTCGAGTCCCAGGGCCTCCTCGACCGTGAGCTCGAGGCGCTGCCCTCGAAGCGTGAGGTCGCCCGCCGGATCGAGGCCGGGGCCACGCTCACCCAGCCCGAGCTCGCGGTGCTGATGGCCTACACGAAGATCGTGCTGGCCGAGGAACTGCTCGCCTCGGACCTGCCCGAGGACCCGTACCTCGACATGGACATCCAGGCCTACTTCCCGAAGCCGGTCCGGGACCGCTTCGCCGAGCAGGTCGCCGCCCACCCGCTGCGCCGCGAGATCATCGTCACCCAGGTCGTCAACGACCTGGTCAACGGCGCCGGCATGACCTACTGGCCGCGGCTCGCGGGGGAGACCGGGGCCAGCGCCGCCGAGCTCACCCGCGCCAACTTCGTCGCCCGGGAGATCTTCGGCTCCCTCGCCCTGCGTCGCGAGCTGGAGCAGTACGACAACGTCCTCGACGCGGGCGTGCAGACCCGGATGCGGGTCGAGATGCGCACCCTGGTCGAGCGGGCGTCGCGCTGGCTGATCACCAACCGGCGGCCCCCGCTCGACAGCCAGGGCAACGTCGAGTTCTTCGCGGCCCCGGTCCAGGCGACCATGCTCGAGCTGCCGCAGCTGCTGACCGGCGCCGAGCTGGGGTCGTACGAGGCCCGGCGCACGTTCCTGGTCGGCCAGGACGTTCCGGAGGACCTCGCGGCCCGGGTCGCGTCGTTCGACGTCGCCTACACCCTGCTCAACGTCGTCGAGATCGCCGACGGCCACGACCTGACCCCCGCCGAGGTGGCCCGCGTCCACTTCGCGCTGGGGGAGCGGCTCGGCCTCTCGGTGCTGCAACGCCGCATCGTCGACCTGCCGCGCGCCGACCAGTGGCAGACGATGGCCCGCGCCGCGCTGCGCGACGACCTGCACGCCGTCCACGCCCAGCTCACGGCCGAGGTCCTCGATGCCACCGGCGACCTCGACCCGGTCGAGGACCCGACCGAGGCCGCGGCCCGGCGGGTCGCGACCTGGGAGGCGGAGGCCGGCGGGGTCGTCGACAAGGCGATCGGTGCGCTGACGGCGGTCTGCTCGGACGAGCCGACCGACATCGCCAAGGTCTCCGTCGGGCTGCGCGTGGTGCGGGGGCTGCTCGCCTGACCTGCGCCCGGCGGTTCGGCGAGGGCTCACCACCAACGGCTAGGGTCGGTCACGATGACTGCCATCCACGTGACCGGACTGACCAAGCGCTACGGCGACCTGGTCGCCGTCGACGCCGTGAGCCTCGACGTCGCCGAGGGGGAGTTCGTCGGGGTGCTCGGACCCAACGGCGCCGGCAAGACCACTCTCCTGGAGATGGTCGAGGGCCTGCGTCAGCCGGAGGCCGGCGGGATCGAGGTGCTCGGCGAGCCGGTGTGGCCGCGCAACCCGCGGCTGCAGCCCCGCATCGGCGTCCAGCTCCAGGCGTCGTCGTTCTTCGAGCGGCTCACCGCCCGCGAGCAGATCCGCACCTTCGCCAGCCTGTACGGCGTGGGGCGGGCCACCGCCGACGGCTGGCTGGAGCGGGTCGGGCTGACCGACAAGGCAGACAGCCGGGTCGAGGACCTGTCCGGCGGCCAGGCCCAGCGGCTGTCCATCGCCTGCGCGCTGGTGCACGACCCGGAGCTGGTGTTCCTCGACGAGCCCACGGCAGCGCTCGACCCGCAGGCCCGGCGCAACCTGTGGGACCTGCTGTCCTCGATCAACGACAGCGGCCGCACGGTCGTGCTCACGACGCACTACATGGATGAGGCCGAGGTCCTCTGCGACCGGGTCGCGGTGATGGACCACGGCCGGATCCTGCAGTTCGACACCCCGGCGGCGCTGGTCCGCGGTCTCGACGCACCGGCCCGGATCCGGGTCGCGCCCGGGGCGCTCACGCTGGCGCAGGCCGCGGCCATCCCCGGCGTCACCGAGACCCGCGAGGACGTCGACGGCGTGGTCCTGGTGACCCGGGACCCGGCTGGCGTCGTCGGTGCGCTCGCCGCCGGTGACCACCTCGACGGCGTCACCGTGCAGACCGGCACCCTGGAGGACGTCTTCCTCTCCCTGACCGGACGGGAGTACCGAGCATGAGGGCGCTGCAGCAGTCGCCGTTCTGGGCGCTGTCCGTCGCGATCCTGCGCGGCTTCCTGCGCGACCGGGCGGCGGTCTTCTTCGCGGTCGTGTTCCCGCTGATGTTCCTCGTGCTCTTCGGCGGCATCCTCGGCAACCAGGACCAGTCCAAGGTCGACCTGGTCCAGGTCGGCGCCGTCCCGCTCGTCGACGGCCTGCCGAAGGAGGCGCGCGCGGCGTTCCGGCAGACCTTCGAGGTCGAGCAGGCGAAGGACCGCGCCGCGGCGCTGGAGAAGGTCCGCAAGGGCGATGCCGACGTCGCCATCGAGCAGCGCGGCAACGACCTGGTCGCCCACTACACGCAGACCGACCAGGTCAAGGCGGCCGTCACCCAGGGCACCCTGCGGGCCTTCGTGGACGGCGCCAACGTCGCCGCGACCGGCCGGCCGCCGACGTACTCGTTCACGGCCGAGCGGGTCGAGGACGACTCGCTGTCCGTCATCCAGTTCGTCACCCCGGGACTGCTCGGCTGGGCGGTGGCGATGAGCGCCGCGTTCGGCTCGGCCGCCACGCTCCAGGGCTGGCGTCAGTCCAAGCTGCTGCGCCGCCTCCAGCTCGCGCCGGTCGGCACCGGCACCATCGTCGGCGCGCGGGTGGCGGTGACCCTGCTCATCGCCTTCGGCCAGCTGGCGATCTTCCTCGGCCTCGGCGCCGCCGCGTTCGGGCTCACCCTGACCGGCTCGTGGTGGATGTCGATCCCCCTGGTCGCCGTCGGCACGTTGTGCTTCATGGCCATCGGCCTGCTCGCCGGCGCGCTCGCCAGGACCACCGAGGGTGCGGTCAACCTCGCCAACTTCCTGGTCCTGCCGATGGCCTTCCTCAGCGGCTCGTTCTTCCCGCTCGACGGTGCGCCCAGCTGGCTGCAACGGCTCTCCGACCTGCTGCCGCTCAAGCACTTCAACTCCGGCATGCTGGACGTGATGGTGCGGGGCGAGGGACCGGCGGCGGCGCTCGCCCCACTCGGGATCCTCGCCGGGTTCGCGGTGGTCGTCACCCTGCTGGCCGCGCGACTGTTCCGCTGGGAGACCACCTGAGGCGCCGCCGGGGACGGGCAGGACGCAATAGGCTGCGACGGTGCTCGACTTCGCGGTCCTCCTGGCCCTCCTCGCGCTGATCATCGTCGTCGCCCGCCTCGCGGGCGCCGCGGTCGCGCGCATCGGCGTCCCGCCGGTCGTCGGCGAGATCGGCGCCGGCGTCCTGCTCGGGCCGAGCCTGCTCGGTGTGCAGCTCAGCCAGGACCTGTTCCCCGTGGACCAGCGCGGCTTCCTCGACGTGCTGGCCCGGGTCGGACTGGTGCTGTTCATGTTCGTGGTCGGGCTCGAGCTCGACCTGTCCCTGGTGCGCGGGCGTGAGAAGGTCGCGGTGTCGGTGTCGCTCACCTCGATCGCGCTGCCGTTCGCCCTGGGCATCGGGCTGGCCCACCTGTTCGTCAGCAGCGGCGCCACCGAGGCGTTGAAGCCGGCCGAGGCGGAGTTCTGGCCGTTCGCCCTGTTCATGGGTGCCGCGATGTCGATCACCGCGTTCCCGGTGCTGGCCCGGATCCTGACCGACCGACGCATGCACCGCACCGAGACCGGTGGGCTGTCGCTCGCCTGCGCCGCGACCGACGACATCATCGCCTGGACGCTGCTGGCGGTCGTGCTCGCGATCGCGGGCGTCGACGCGGGACACGGACACCTGCCCAGCTGGGCGATCTACCTCGCGATCCCGTTCGTGCTCGTCGCGGTCTTCGTCGTCCGTCCCGCGCTGACCGGGCTGACCAGCGCCTACCGCAGGGCCGGAGAGCTCACCCCGGCGATCCTCTCGGTCGTGCTGGTCGGGATGCTGCTGTTCTCGGCCACGACCGAGGTGCTCGGCATCCACTACATCTTCGGCGCCTTCCTGTTCGGCGCGATCCTCCCGCACGAGAACGCCGCCGCCCTGCGCCACGAGATCCTGGTCCGCCTCGAGCAGATCTCCGTCCTCCTGCTGCTGCCGGTCTTCTTCCTGCTGTCCGGCCTCAAGGTCGACATCCGAGGTCTCGGCACCGAGCACATCGTGCCGATGCTGGGCATCCTCGCCGTCGCCATCGTCGGCAAGTACGTCGGCGCCTACGTCGGCGCCCGGCTCCAGAAGGTCCCGCACTGGCAGGCCAGCGCCCTGGGGCTGCTGATGAACACCCGCGGCCTGACCGAGCTGATCATCCTCAACGTCGGCCTGGAGAAGGGCCTGCTCAGCCAGGAGCTGTTCACCATGATGGTGGTGATGGCGCTGGTCACCACCGTGATGACCGGCCCGCTCCTGGGCCTGGTCTACCCGCAGCGCCGGGTGGCCCGCGACATCGCCGAGGCCGAGCGCGCGGCCCTCGGTGCGGAGGCCGTCGACCGGATCCTCGTCCTGGCCCGCGACGGCCAGGACAACCGGCTTCCCGTCGAGCTCGCCGTCGCCGCGCTGGCCGGTGCCCGCCCCGCGGAGATCGTGCTCGCCGACCTCACCCCGCAGGGACGCCCGCTCGAGGTCGGCAGCGGGCTCTCGCTCGACCTCGCCGAGATGGCGGCGTCCATGGAGCGCCAGCAGGTGCTCGTGCACCGCGGTGAGGAGCTCGGCGTGCCGGTCCGCGTGATCGCGCACCCGAGCGCCGACGTGCAGCAGGACCTCGTCGAGCTGGTCGGCGCCCTCGCCCCGCAGGGCCTGGTCGTGTGGTCCGACGACCCGTCGCTCGCCGCGGTCGTGGCCGCCAACGAGTCGCCGGTCGTGGTCGTCGCCAGCGGTACGACGACCCCCGAGCCCGACGCACCCGTCGTCGTCGACTGGACCCCCGGCAGCGACGGCGAGGCAGCCCTCGTCCACGGCGCCCGGCTGGCCCTCGCCCGCGGCACCACGCTCGCGCTCCGCGGCGACGGTGGGCGCCGCCAGACGGCCGCCAGGACGTCGCTCGAGGCCCGCGGCGTCCGGTTCGCGGACCCGGCCGCGCACGACGGCCCGCTGGCCGCCGTACCCGTCGAGGTGGGGGCGCTCGACGCGACCTCCGCCGCGGTACGGGTGCGCGCCGAGCTGGACGCCGCCCCGGTGGACTTCGCGGCCGTGCCGCTGGCCGCGGAGGAAGCAGTGCTCTAGGCCCGACGGCCGACGCGCTCGGCGAAGGCGTCGAGCGCGTCGATCACCTCGGGGGCGACCCAGACCCGGTTGCGCTGGCCGCCGCCGGCCCGCACCAGGATGCCGGCGTCCTCCAGCTGCTCGACCGCCCGCTGCGCCGCCGACAGGGCGACCCCCGTGGCGCCCTCGACGTAGGCGACGTTGACGGCGGGCTGGCTCAGCAGGTGGGGGAGCAGGCGCCGCGCGGCCGAGCCACGGCGCGAGGGGAGGCGGTCGCTCCAGCTCTGGTGGACCTCCTCGAGGTCCTCGATCAGCCGCCGCCCATTACCGATGGCACGGAACGACGCGTCGACGAACTGCCGGATGATCGGCTCGACGACGCCACGGCGGTAGTCGGTCAGCGCGTCGAAGTAGGCGGCCGTGTCGGTCAGCAGTCCCGCGGAGACCGGCACCGTCAGGGTCCGGGTGACGCCTGCGCGGCGCAGCATGGCATGGACCAGCGTGCGGCCGGTGCGCCCGTTGCCGTCGTTGAACGGGTGGATCGTCTCGAACTGGGCGTGCGCGATGGCGACCTGGACCAGGACCGGCAGGTCGACCCGCCGCACGAAGGCGATGAGGTCGTCGAGTGCCGCCCGCACCCGGGTGGGGTGGGGCGGGACGAACGACGCGGTGTGCGGGCTCAGGGCGGTGCTGCCGATCCACACCTGCTGCTCGCGCAGTCGTCCGGGGGCGGCGTAGGCGTGCGGGCCGAGCAGCGCCTCGTGCGCCGCGAGGATCGCCTCGACGTCGATGGAGTCGGCCAGCTCGACGGCACGTTGCAGGGCGGTGACGTTGGCGGTGACCAGCTGTGCGTTCGGGCCGGCCTTGGCGTCGATGGCGGCCAGTGCCAGCGCGCGGGCGCCGGCGGTGACGCCCTCGATCTCCGACGACGACGCGGACTCGGTGCGCAGCAGGACGGAGGCCAGCGGTGCGATCTCCGCGACCGGCGCCGCCCCTTCCCGAGCCGCGCGGCGCTCGGCGAGCGCGGTGACCTCGGCGTCGAACCGGGTGATCTCGCGGACGGCGTCCTCCGCCTCGGCCTGGAGCGCGGCGTCGACCTGCACGGTGACGCCCGCGATCGTGGCGGGGACCACGGCGTCGTACGGGCCGCGGGCGGCGAGCCGCTGGCGCCGGGATGCGGGCAGGTCCGGGACGCGGTCCCAGGGATGCTGCTCCCGGCCGACCACGAACCCGGCTTGGGGGAGGCCCTGTTCCCGGCTCATCCCCCCAGATTACACCACTTTATCGTCATAAAGTGGTGTAAGCCTCAGCCGGCGGCGTTGCCCGCGTGGGTGTTGAACGCCAGCGTGCGGTCACCGATCCGGACCCGGGTGCCCTGGACCAGGACCTGCTCGCCGCCCGGGGGCATCCGCACCCAGTCGGGAGTCCTGGGCAGGTGGACGTAGGTGCCGTTGGTGGAGTTGTTGTCGACCAGCACGACGTCCCAGCCGCGCAGCTCGAGCCGGGCATGCACCCGGGAGACCTGGTGGGACTGGTCGATGATCGGCAGCGGCCGGAACTCGCCCGCGACGATCCGCTCGTCCGGCGCGGGGTCGCGCCCCAGCAGATAGGGGTTGTCGAGCTGGAACACCGCGCCGTCGTCGAGCACGATCACGCCCAGCGGCGGCCGGGGGCCGTTCACCAGCACCGGCGTCTGCTGGACCATGTTGATCCCGCAGATGCTGCAGAACAGCACCCGCGGGTCGTTGAAGTGCTGGTTCTTGCAGTAGACCCCGCGCACCTGCTCGTGGCCGTGGTCGTCGTGGACCTGGGCCGCGTCCTCGACGATCGGCAGCGGCTCGAAGTCGTCGGTGTCGTCGACCTCGCTCATCAGCACCGACTGGAAGCTGACGTGCTCGTCGGCCGGGGCCGGCGGGAGCGGCCTGCCCGCCACGGGCGCCACGACCGGCTCCGGGGCCGGCTCCGGGGCGCGGACCTGCGTGGACGGCCGCAGCACCGGCGCGGACGGCGCGGCGCCGGCACCGGGAACGAGGAACGATCCGGCGGGCACGACCCCACCGTCGAGGCGGTACGACGACCCCTCACCCGGTGCGGTGACACCCGGGAGCGAGGCCGAGACCGAGGTGACCGGCCACGGGATCAGCCGCTCCACCCAGGCCAGCGACTGGGCGCCGCTGATCTCCTCGCCGTCGACGCGCACCGTGACGTCACCGTCGACGAAGACGGCGAGTCCGGTCGTGTGCGGCGCGATCGCGGCGAAGCCGGGCGACGTCTCGACCGAGGTCGACAGCATCAGCGCGAACCCGCGGATCAGCTGGCGGCCCTGACCGCCGTTGGCGGCGACCATCGAGGCGTGCTCGAGGTAGGGCCGCACGACGTCGGGGTCGTCGGACCCCACGAGGAGCACGACCGGACCGAACCGGGCCAGCGTGCCGCCACCGGGGCCGGGCACCACCGTCGCCGCGGTCCAGTCCTCTGCCGAGGTGTGCGTCATCTCAAATGATCCTTCCGCCGAAGAAGCGCCACCGGATGAACGGGACCCGCATCGGGCCGTTGGTCCAGACCCAGATGACGAGCCAGATCACCGAGAAGTCGATGAAGAACGCCCAGAACGGCACCCCGTCGTACGGGTAGTCGATGCCGGGCACGAGCTCGAGGTCGAGCAGCAGCCAGACCAGCGCACCCTCGTTGAGGGCGGTGATCAGGCCGAACATGGTGGGCCAGTCCTTCTCCCAGCGCAGCTGCTGGATGGCGTGGTAGACGAGCTCCCAGAGGATGCCGAGCACGAGCACCGCGGCGAGGATGAGGTACGTCGTGCGGTAGTCGGGGTCGCCGGGGAGGATCGGCGTCAGCACGAGGGTGATCAGCCCGCCGAAGACGACGAGCATGAAGACCCGGGTCTGGATCCGGCCGTTGAGGGTGGGCAGCATTACGCGCTCGCTCCTTGTGTCGTCGCGACGATCCGGCTCACGGGGCGCTCCCCGCGAGCCACTTCCACCACTGGACGGTCGAGCGCACCGGCCCGATCCGCTTGCAGAACCCGCGCTTGTTGAGGTCGCCGTAGATCTCCTGCGCCGCGACCTGCAGGCCGAGGAAGGTGTCGACGCCGGGGAAGTAGCCACCGAGCGTCGTCGCGCCGGACGCGTACATCACGCCGCCGCCCGACTGGGTGCCGATCAGCTCGAAGGTCCGGTCGACGTTGAGCCGGCCGACCGGGTTGCGGCTCGCGCCGCCGTGGTCGAGGAGGTCCTTCAGTAGCCGGTGCTCGGCGATGTCCGCCTCGAGGCCGGTGCAGTCGATGACGAAGTCGACCTCCAGGGGGACGACGCCCTGCGCGGTGCGGACCTGGTTGAGGATCCGCTCGCCGCTCGGCTGCATCTCGTCGACGGTGCCGACAACGCAGGTGTACCAGCCCTCGCGGCGGCCCTGCTTCATCTGCCGCTGCCAGCTCTTGCGGTACGGCGTGTTGGTGCCGCCCATCCGCTTGTAGAGCTCGGCGCGCTGCTCGCCCTCGAGGTTGCGCACCTGGGCCTTGAGCTGCCCGCCCCACACCGACTTCGGGTAGTTGAAGCCCTGGTAGGCCCAGCCGTCGCCGCCGCGGCGCCGCATCGTCACCCGGGTGCGGCCGCCGCCGGGGCGCGGGTCCTCCTCGTTGCCGTAGCCGTCGTTGGTGCCGTGGATGTAGGTGCGGAACAGGTGCACGATCCGCGTCTGGGCGCCGTGCTTCTCGCGGTCGTCCATCAGCCGCTGCAGGATGCGCGAGGCGACGATGCCACCGCCGCGCACCAGCACCGTCGACGGCGTCTGCACCAGCCGCTCGTAGACGTGCTCGTGGGCCTCGTAGGCGTTGACGATGTGGCGGTAGTCGTTGTTCTCGGTGCGGTAGCGCTGCAGCTCGGGCAGGAACTTCAGGCCGGGGTAGCCGACCGCCAGGTGGACGTACTGCGAGCGGAAGGCGACCCGCTTGGTGGCCGACGCGCCCTCGGGTGGGGTCAGGATCGTGAAGTACCCGCCGCCGTACCGGCGCCGGACGATGCGGACCAGGCCCTTGACCAGCATCTCGTCGTACGAGATCCGCTTCGCCTCGCGCTCGAGCTGCTCGAAGACGTTGCCGGCCTTGGGCGTGTAGTAGTCGGCGAAGATCGGCTCGCTGAACAGGCCCCAGAGCACCTTCGGGTTGAGGTGACGCACGCCCTCGGCGAAGCCGTAGGACGGGAAGCCCCAGATGTTGTCGGGCCGCGACGCCGAGTCGGAGCGGATCCGCTCGGGGCGGGGCACCTGCGAGACCCGGGTGAGGTACTCGTAGGTCTGCCACGGGAAGTCGAGCGTGCTGAGCACCCGCATCTGCGAGGTCGGCACCCCCGCGATGCGCAGGTAGTCGACGGTCACGAAGCTGCCGATGCCGCCGCCGATGGTGACGAACGGGACGTCCACGATCGGGATCCCGGCGGCCGCGACCATGTCGTCGGTCCAGAAGTCGGTCTGCAGCAGCTGGTCGTTCAGGTCGCCCGAGATCGGCTGCGCGGGAAGGTACGTCGACGGGTCGGTGGTCGGGACAACGGATGCCGCGGTGGGGTCGATCAACGGTGCCTCCTGGGTCGCTGACGGCGTCCGGAACGCTACACCGGTTACCCCCTCTCGTGCCGGGGGAATCACTGCTCCCGGCATGCTCCGCGTGACATGCTGGACCCTGGCCGAGGCACCGGCTGGACGACGAGGCGCTGGAGGATCCGCGTGCAGGGAATCGCTGACTACGAGTTCGTGCGCCCCCTGGGCGCGTCGAACTACGGCACCAACTACCTGGCCACGGCGCCGGCGCGGTTGGGCATCCCGGCCGGCGAGGTGGTGGTCAAGGTGATCGCCGGACCCACCTCCGACGACGCGTTCCGCCGCGCGACCCGCGAGCTCAAGCACTTCAGCGTCGCCGACTCGGACCGGCTGGTCGCCGTCTACGACGCCGGCCGGCAGGGCGGGGCGTTCTACTACGCGATGGAGTTCCTCCCGCTCGGCTCGCTCGAGCGCCCGCAGGTCGACATCGGCACCGCCCAGCGGGTGGCCGCCGTCCGCGACGCCGCCCTGGCCGCGCACGCGCTCCACGAGCGCGGGATCGCGCACCGCGACATCAAGCCGGCCAACGTCCTGCTCGCCGACGACGGCGGCCGGCTCGCCGACCTCGGGCTCTCCCAGCTGCTCTCCCCGGGCATGGTCACGACCGGGCTGGGGCAGATCGGCCTGGAGTTCACGGACCCGGCGATCATGCTCGGCGCCCAGGCCTCGCGGGCCAGCGACATCTGGTCGCTGGGCGCCACCTTGCACTTCGCGATGACGGGGGCCGGTGTCTACGGCGAGCTCCGCGACACCGAGCCGCTGCTGCTCGTGCGCTCGATCCTGGCCTCCCAGCCCAGCCTGGCGGACGACCTGCCGTCCGCTGCCCGGGAGCTGGTCGAGGCCTGCCTCGCCACGGACGTCGCCGCCCGTCCGCGCACCGCCGCGGAGGTCGCGGACCGGATCGCCGGGATCGGCGCCGAGCTGGGGTCGGCGGTCTGAGCATGGAGCTGCACGACGTCCTGCGCGAGCTGGTGGCCGAGCACGGTCCCGGGATCCTCGACGACGCCGCCGGATTCCGGGGCGTCCTCGACGACGTCCTCGCCGAGGACCAGGCGACGACCGGCGACATCAACCTGCTCGTCGACGCGGTGCGCTTCGGGGTGCTGAACCCGCTCGGCGAGATGATCCAGGGCGGTGCCGACCCGGCCCGCGCGGTCGAGGAGGCCGGGCAGCGGCTGGCGCGCGACCGTGGCGGCGACGACCAGGCCGCGTCCAGCTGGGCGGCCGCCGTGCTCGGCTACGCCGTCGGCAAGGTGCCCGCCGCTGTGGTGCTCCGCTACCGCTCCAGCCGGCCCGCGAGCGGTCAGCTGCCCCCGCCAACGGCGGCACCCGCACCGCCGTACCAGTCCCCGCCGCCGACCGCCTGGCCGCCGGCAACCCCGCCCACCGCGGCGGCGGCGCCACCGCCTGCGCCGTACGCCGCGCCCGCGTCGTACTCCTCGGCGCCGGGTGGCTACGCACCGCCCCCGGGCTTCGGCACCGTGCCGCCGCCGAGGAAGCGCGGTGCGGGGATCTGGGTCGCGGCCGCCGTCGCCGGCGTCGTGCTGGTCGGCGGGGGGATCGCCGGAGCCATCGCGCTCGCGGGCGACGACCCGGGCCCGGGCCCGGACGATCCGGAGACCAGTGGGCCGAAGGAGCCGGTGGTCGACGTGGCCCCGGAGGCCCTCGACGAGCGCTACGGCTCGCTGGCGAGCCAGATCTCGGCCGGCACGTCCGACTGCGAGGCCGGCGACCCGGGGGCCGGGGAGAGCGAGGTCGTGCAGTGCACGGTCAGCACCGGCACCCTGCGCCTGGTCACCTACGAGGACGAGGCCGCGCTCCTCGCGGCCCGCACGGCCCGCCTCGACTACCGCGCGGGCACGATGACCGCCGACAACGACGCCACCGCGCTCTACGAGTACGACCCCGAGCGGGGCGGCACCAGCGACCCGGCCGTCGTCTACTGGGACAGCAAGGGCGCCCGGCAGTCCGCGCTCCTCGAGGGCGAGGGCACCGCGACCATCGACGCGGTCGTCGCCAGCTTCACCAGCACCTCGCCGCGGGTCACCGAGCCGACCGCGCCGGCCCACCCCAAGCTGATCGAGTTCATCAAGATCAACATGGACGTCGCCAAGTGCACCCGTGAGCGCACCTTCTTCACCGGAGAGACCGAGGAGAGCAGCTGCGACACCGACGACAGCGGGATCATCGTCAGCGTCGGCCGCTACTCCACGCGCAAGGAGATGAAGGCCGACCGCCGGTACTACAAGCGGCAGTACGACCAGGCCGGCACCCAGGGCGGCGGCGGGACCTGGCGCTTCGGCGAGGGCGAGGCCGAGGGCGGCTACTACGCCTACCTCGACAGCTCCGGCGAGACCGCGACGGTCTACTGGGACTGGAACGCCGAGGACTGCTACTGCTACGGCGTCGCCCGGAACTTCGAGGGCGACCTCGCCGGGCTCGAGGCCTGGTGGCCCTCGGACGACTGACCCGCCGCGGTCAGGCCTCCGGCACCGGCACGGTGTCGGCGAGGTCCGGCCGGTCGATCCCGGCGACGTCGTTGCGGACCAGCAGCGCCATCGTGGTGTCGTCACCGCCGATGAGCGCGGGCTCGGCCAGCCACTCGGGCAGCTGCTCGCGCACCCAGCCCAGGCCGCGGGCCCGGGCGAACTCCAGCAGCTGCTCGCCGGTCTGGCGCCACCAGCCCTGGGCATCGACCCGGGAACGACCGAAGCCGTCGGTGCACAAGAACACCAGCGCGGCCCGGTCGGCGGCGGCGTCGACCACCCCGACCCGCAGTGCGTCGAGCGGTCGTGGCTGGCACAGCGAGCTGGTGTGCAGCCCGTCGAGGTCGGGGTCCTCGGGCAGCGGCCGGGAGGCGGTGCCGTCACTGGACACCAGGACCGAGTCGCCGTCGCCGATCTGCAGGAACACCATCACGTCGCCCGCGGCAGCGGCAGCCAGGATCGTCGAGCCGTAGGCCCGCAGCGGATCGGCGGAGGCGCCGAGCTCGTCCTCGGCGGGGGAGTAGGGATTGGCCGCCAGGTGGTGCTGGACCTTCGCCGTCCAGGTCGCCACGATCGCCTCGCCGGCCCGGGCCGCCCGGTCCCGCGCGGTCTCGTCGGCGGCGACCAGGTCGGGCACGACCCGGCGCAGCTCCTCGACTGCGCTGACGACCGCCAGCGCCGCGCCGGTGTCGCTGCGGAAGTGGAACTTGTGACCGTGCCCGTCGGCGACGGCGATCACCGCGTGCCCCAGCGCCTGGTCGCTCCAGGTGAGCACGGCGTCCTGGATCGGCAGCTGGTCACGGACGTGGACCGATCCGATCGTGGTACCCGACAGGGTGGTCCACACCGGATCGGCGTCCGGCCGGTCGGTCATCCCAGGGTGCTCCAGATCGGGTCGCCGATCGGGCTCGGCGGGGCCGCGGTCACGCCGGAGCCGGGACCGACGACGGGCCGCGAGGCGACCTTGCTGGCCGCCTTGGAGGCCCAGACGATGTACTCGACGAGCTGCTCGGGGTTGTCGGCGCGCAGCAGCGGTACGTCCTCGTCGCCGATGAACCGGCGCAGGGAGTGCATGTCGGCGTCGCGGCCCACGCCGAGCGCGAGCCGCACCGCGGTCGAGCCCCAGCGGTTGTTGAGCAGGGCCTGCAGGCCCTCGGCGAAGGTGACGCCGCTGCTCTGCGTGGGACGGCCGTCGGAGACCAGGATGATCGCGGGCGGGAACGCGCTGTGGGACTCGTCGAGGTGGTCGAGCGCGCCGGCCAGGGTCTGCAGGGCGCTGCCGAGCTCGGTGAACCCGCGCGGCACCGCCTCGAGCCGCTTCCAGTGGATCTGGTCGACCGGCGTCGGCTCCTCGATGATCCACTGCGGCTCGTTGGCGAACGCCAGCACCCGCACCAGCATCTCCGCGTGGGGGTTGGCGCGCGCCTCGTCCTTCAGGTGGGGCAGGACCTCCGTGATGGCGTTGTTGAGCGCCTGGATGCGACCACCGCGCAGCATCGATCCCGACACGTCGAGCACGAAGATGAAGTGCAGCGGCTTGCGCGCCAGGGCACCGCCCAGCCGATCGCTCATCGCCGGTCTCCTTCCACCAGGGGGTTGGGTTTCAACTCACCCCGAACTGTTCAGGTTATAGCCTGTCACGGGACAGCGAACGCGATAACGGAGGTCGGTCACACCCATGGTGCTGGCAGAGGGCGTCGAGGTCGACCTCGGGCCGTTGGGGCGCGCCCGGGTGACGTCGCTGCTCGGCCAGGGCGGCCAGGGCTACGTGTTCGAGGTGCGCCGCGACTCCGGCGAGCCGCTGGCGCTGAAGTGGTACAAGCCCGAGAGCGCCACCGCCCAGCAGTACGACGAGATGCAGCAGCTCGTCGAGATCGGCTCGCCGCACCAGCGGTTCCTGTGGCCGCTCAGCATGGCGCGGGTCGGGACCGAGCCGAGCTTCGGCTATGTCATGCACCTGCGGCACCCCCGCTTCCTCGAGCTCAGCTACCTGCTGCTCAACGCCGATCGCGACGGCAGGCCGCTCGACGTCTCCTTCGCCTCGATCATCGAGCTGTGCCGCCAGCTCAGCTACAGCTTCCTGCGGCTGCACGCCCGCGGTCTGTGCTACCGCGACATCTCCTTCGGCAACGTCTTCTTCGACCCGGGCAACGGCGACGTGCTGATCTGCGACAACGACAACGTCGGCATCGACAACGGCACCGGCCGGGTGCTCGGGACGCCGTACTTCATGGCGCCCGAGGTGGTCCGCGACACGACGTACCGCACGCTGCCCAACACCGACACCGACCGGCACTCGCTGGCCGTGCTGCTGTTCTACTCCCTCTTCCTCGGCCACCCGCTCGAGGGCGCGCGCACCGATGCCGGCATGCGCGACGCGCACTGGCTGATGACCCACTTCGGCACCGAGCCGCTGTTCTGCATGCACCCCACGAAGGCCGACAACCGGCCGGCGCAGATCGTGCAGCAGTACTGGAACATCTACCCGCAGTTCCTACGCGACCTGTTCACCCAGGCGTTCGTCGACGGCATGGACAACCCCGGCGCCCGGGTCACCGAGGGGCAGTGGATCAAGGCGTTCGACCGGCTGCGCGACGGGATGCTGGCCTGCCCGACCTGCGGCACCACCAACTTCTGGAGCCCGGGTGAGGACAGCGTGACCTGCTGGCAGGACGGCACCCAGGTGCGGCCGCCGTACCTGCTCCACGTCGGGCGCCGCACCGTCGCGGTCGGACCGCAGACCACGCTGCGCTCCGACCACCTGACCTCCGGAGTCGACCACCCGCAGGTGCTCGGCCAGGTCCGCCGGCACCCCGACGCCCCGGACCGCTGGGGCCTGCACAACGCGTCCGACTTCTCCTGGCCGGTCGCCTACCCGGGCGGCCAGAACTTCCTGCTCGAGCCGGAGCGCACCATCGAGCTGGTCGCGGGCGCCCGGATCCAGATCCGCAACGCGACCGTGCAGGTACGCCGCCCCGCGACCGACGGGCAGGGGTGAGCAGCGTGTCCGCACTCGTCGTCGAGGTCGACGGCCGGGTCCTGCGTCTCGAGGGCAAGCCGGTCTACCGGATCGGGCGCGCCATCGAGGCCGATGTCGTGCTGACCGCCGGCTCGGTCTCGCGCCAGCACGCCGAGCTCCAGGCCACCGAGTACGGCTGGGTGCTCGTCGACAACGGCAGCCAGTTCGGCACCTACGTCGAGGACGAGCGGGTCACCGAGTACCCCGTCGAGCGCCGGGTCACCGTCCGCTGCGGCCCGCCCGCGCCCGGCGCCACCCTGGCGATCGTGCCCGCCGAGGAGTACGACGTCGTCGCGGCCACGCCCGTGGCTCCCGCCGCGCCGCCGGCCGACCCGGGGGCGCCCGCGGCCCCCGCCTACGTCGTCGACGAGGCCACCCGGGCGCCGTACCCGGTCACCCCGCCGCCGGCGACTCCGCCGGCGACTCCGCCGGCGACTCCGCCGATGGGCACGCCGTCCCCGTGGGCCCCGCCGTCCGGTGCCCCGATGCCCTCGATGGCCCCGCCACCGGCAGTGCCGCCGTCGGTGCCGCCGTCGGTGCCGGCCCCCGGGGCGCGTCCCGGCGCGGCCCCCGGCCTGCCGCCGGCGATCTTCGGCAACGACGCGACCCAGATCCTCGCCGTGCCGCGGCCGTCCGGCCCGCCGGGTGTCGGACCTGCGCCGCGGACCGGTCCCGACCTGCTGCTGATCGCCGAAGGGCGCGAGCACCGGTTCCGGCACCCGACGCCGATCACCGTCGGCCGGCGCAGCGACTGCACGGTCGTCATCGGCGACCCGGCCTGCTCGCGCCTGCACGGCCGGATCGACCCCGTTCCCGGCGGCTGGACCTACACGAACCTGTCGAACGAGGGCACCTTCCACGACGGTCGACGGGTCACCACGACCCGCTTCGACGAGCGGCTCGGGCTGCGCCTGGGCCACCCCGTCGCTGGTCCGGAGCTCACTCTCGTGCCGATCCTGTCGGCGGCCGAGGAGGAGCGGCGGATCGCCCGCCGGCGCCTCCGCAGGAGGCTCGTCCTGCTCGGCGGCATCGCCGCCGCGCTGCTGCTGGTCGCCGGCGCCGTCGGCCTGGCGTTCGTCGTCGGCCGGGACGACCCGGTCAAGCCGAGCGGCGGCGACACCGACGTCCTGGAGGCGGCGAAGGCCGCTACCGTGAAGATCACCGCCGAGAGCCACCTGCTCGACGACCCGTCCAACACCGGCACCTACCACGGGTCCGGCTCGATCATCCGCTCCGACGGCCTCATCCTCACCAACGCTCACGTCGCGGCGCCCGAGGCCCCCGGGCTGGAGGAGAAGTACGGCGACGAGGAGCGCATCGCGGACCCCGAGTACCTGCTCATCTCGCTCACCGACGGGATGACCGACACCAACGCCCCGGCGGCGTACCGGGCCCGGGTCGTCGAGGCCGACGGCGAGCTCGACGTCGCCGTCGTGCAGATCTACGCCGACGAGGACGGCAACGAGCTCGACGAGGAGCTGGACCTGCCGACCGTCCCGATCGGCAGCTCAGCCGACCTGCGGGCCGGCGACGACGTGACCGTGCTCGGCTTCCCGGCCGTGGCGGGGGAGGGCGAGTCGATCACCGTCACCACCGGCGTCATCTCCACGGTCCTCAACGACCCCGACCTCGGCCCGCGCTCCGAGCTCGACACCGACGCCCGGATCGCGCCCGGCAACTCCGGCGGCATGGCGATCGACGACGACGGCGAGCTGATCGGCATCCCGACCTCGCTGTTCGCCGCCGAGGGCAGCACCGTCACCAGCGGCCGGATCCGGTCGATCGACGCGGTCAAGGACCTGATCGAGAAGGCCGAGGACGAGACCGACTAGCTCGAGACGTGCCCGCATCCCCGCGACCGATGGTTCGCGGGGTGTGGGGCGGGGTGGCTACTGGTCGGGCGGGCTGGTGTCGCTGGTGTCGTGGAGGGGGTGGGTGCCGCGGTGGTCGACGCGGAACCGGTAGCCGTGGGGGCTGGTCCACACGTAGGTGGCCGGCATCGGGGTGTCGTAGTGCCAGGTCGAGTGGGTCTTGGCCCGGTGGTGGCGCCTGCAGAGGGGGACGAGATTGCACGGGCAGGTCGGTCCGGCGTCGGCCCAGGGTTGGTGGTGGTCGATGTCGCAGCGGGTCGCCGGTCGCGAACAGTGGGGGAACCGGCAGGTGTGGTCACGCAGCTGCACGCGGGTCTTGTGCCGGTCGGGGATCTCGTAGGCGGTGATCGGGACGTGATCGGCCAGGTCAACGACCGGCCGCACGATGATCGTGGTGTCCCGCGCCTGTAGCCATTCCTTGATCTGCCGTGTGGTGATCGGGCAGCGGCCCTCGTCCCACCGCCCGACCGGGTTGTGCCCGGTGAGGGTGGTGTCGGTGAGGGTGGTGTCGGTGACGTGCACGTTGAGACCTTGCGGCCCGGGACGGTGGCGACGACCTCCCCGGTGTCGGGGTCGGGGATCAGCAGGTCGAGGGCGAGGTCGTGGCGGGCGATCTCCGCGGCGGCCTTGGAGCGTCGGACGTCGAGCGACGAGTCGTCCCCGAGCCGGCCCAGGACCTCAGCGCGACGCCTGATGGCTTGGTTGAGGTCGTGGCCGTCGGCGGCGTCCATCAGCGCGTCGAGGTGCACCAGCCCGTGG
>JADCLI010000021.1 GCA_016803235.1 Pimelobacter simplex | reverse complement strand
GTCGACCGGTCCCCGCTCGGCGCGGGGCCGGGTGACCGACAGCGGCAGCGACCGGGCTGTCCCACGGGGTCACCCAGCCGTCGGGGGCCGGCTCCTGCGGGGCCTCGCCCAGGGGCTCGTCGACGCTCTCCATGACCTCGGTGGCCGGGCCGTCGTCGAGGTACGCCGCCTCGGTGACCGCGGACGCGCGCTCGTCGAGCGGGCTGGGCTCGTCGAGCGCCGCCGGCTCCTCCTCGACGGCAGCGGGCTCCTCCGCGGCGGGAGCCGGCTCCTCGGCCGGGGCCTGCGGCTCGTCGTCGACAGCCAGGTGGGCGCCACCGGTGACAGGGGCGAACTCGTCCTCCTGGTCGGTGGGCTCCTCGGCCGGCTCCTCGGCCGGCTCCTCCGCCGGCTCCACGACCGGCTCGGGCGCCGCGGCGGCGGAGACGGCAGCGACGGCGGGGCGGTCGATCCGCCCGACCCGGACCAGGCCGGTGAGGATCGGGAAGTCGGTCTCGTCGGCCGTGGCTGCGTCGTCACCGGCCGGGAGGCTGATGCTCAGCGCGGTGACGTCGTCGAGGCTGCGCTCGGCCCAGGTGTGGCTCGCGCCGCCGTCGACGGTCACGGTCTCGCCGGCGGCGGTGACCGTGGCGACCACGCCGGCGCCGCGCAGCAGGAAGCGGGTGGGGCCCTCGTCGGTGCTGACCAGCACGAAGCCGGGGATCCGGCTCAGGCCCGAGGCGAGCAGCCCGTCGAGGACGTCGTCGAAGCCGGCGCCGCCGTCGACCAGCGCCCAGAGACCGACGACCTGGTCCTTCTGGGACTCCGGCAGCACGATCGCGACCCCGGGTCCGAAGACCGCGAACCACGCACCACTGCGGTACGACCAGGCGGTGCCGCTCTCGCTCATGGGAGTGCCCCCAACTTCTGCTCCAGACTCAACCGCTGCGCGTGCGAGTCGTACGGGTCAACGTGTGCCAATCCCACCACATCGACCACGACCGCCGTCGCGTTGTCGTGACCGCCCGCGGTGACCGCCGCGGCCACCAGGGCGTCGGCGGCGTCGCGCGGGTCGTCGTACCCGGCGAGGATCGAGGCGATGGTCACGTCGTCCACCATGCCACTGACGCCGTCGGAGCACAGCAGCAGTCGCTCGGCCGCGGCGAGGGGCAGCAGGTAGTAGTCGGCCGCCCCGCTGACCGCCGCCGGCATCGCCGCTCCCCCGAGCGCGCGGGTGACGACGTTGCGGTTCGGGTGGACGGCGGCGTCGTCGGGCGTGATCCGGCCGGCGTCGACGAGCTCCTGGACCAGACTGTGGTCGACGCTGACCTGCTCGAGCTCGCCCTCGTTCCAGCGATAGATCCGTGAGTCGCCGACATTGGCGAGCAGCCAGTGCGGGCGGTCGGCGGACTGCACCAGGAGGGCGAGGACGACGGTCGTGCCGGCGGCGAAGTCGTCGCCCGCCCCGGCGGCGCGCTGCTCGTCGTCGTAGGCGAGCAGGCGGTCCTGCGCGGCCTGCAGGGCGGCGTCGACCGCGGCCGTGCCGTCCTCGAGGTCGTAGCTGCCGTCGGCGAGACGCGCGAGCTCCTCGACGGCGAACCTGCTGGCGACGTCGCCACGGTCGTGCCCGCCCATGCCGTCGGCCACCGCGAAGACGGGCGGATGGGCCAAGAAGGCGTCCTCGTTGACCTGCCGGACCAGACCGACGTCGGTGGCGGCACCGTGGTGCAGCTCGACGCGGTTCACCGATGTCCTAGCGTGTGCATCGTGGGAGCGGGACCGAGCGGACACCGGTCGTTGGCCGACCAGCTGCGGTCGTGGCCCGACGATCGGCTCCAGCGCCTGCTCACCGCTCGTCCCGACCTGGCCACCCCTGCCCCTCACGACTTCGGACAACTCGCGTCCCGCGCCGCGGTGAGGAACTCGATCGCTCGCGCGCTCGACAGCCTCACCCGAGGCGAGCTCTCGGTACTGGATGCCCTCGTCGTCGCCGGTCAAACCACCGATCCGGAAGTCGCTGCGATCGTCCACGCCGACCCGGCGTACGTCGCCGCGACACTGGCCCGGCTGCGCGACCTCGCGGTCGCCTGGGACTCCCCCGAGGGGCTCCGCGCGCTGAGCGGCGTGGCCGACGCGATGGTCGGCGGAGCGGACGCCGGGGTGAGCGGCCTGCGGCCGCGCACGGCGTCACCGCGCCCGGCCGAGGAGATCGCGGCGGCCCTGGCATCGCTGCCGCAGGGCGCCCGCGCGCTGCTCGACCACGTCATCGCCGAGGGCGGTACGGCGAAGTCGGGGTCGGTGCGCGTCGGGCTGCGCCCCGAGGACGCGGAGACACCGGCCGAGCTGCTCGTCGCGCACCGGCTGCTGGTGCCCGGCGGGTCCCTGCTGCCGGGGTTGCTGGTCGTGCCCGGCGAGGTCGGCCTCACCGTCCGGGGTGGCCGGACCACCGCCGAGCCGGTCGACGTCCCGCCCGCGGTCGCCTCGGAGGAGCGCTCGCCCCGCCTCGCCACCAGTGCCGCGCTGGGTGCCGCCACGGACGTCGTACGACGGGTCGGGCTGCTCCTCGAGTGGTGGGGCACCCGGCCGGCGGCCGCGCTGCGCACCACCGGGCTCGGCGTCCGTGAGCTGAAGGCGGCCGCCGCCCAGCTGCAGGTGCCGGAACCCGAGGCGGCGCTGCACGTCGAGCTCGCGCACGAGGCCGGGCTGGCCGGCACCCGTGCGGACGCGGACGGCAACCCCGTGTGGGTGCCGACGTCGGCGTTCGACGAGTGGGCCGAGCGGCCGGTCGCCGAACGGTGGAGCGTTCTCGCCCGCGCCTGGCTGTCGAGCCCGCGGCTGCCGTCGCTGGTCGGCGAGCGGGGGCCGGACCAGAAGCCGTGGAACACGCTGACCCCCGAGCTGTCGGCCGCCGGGATGCCGGAGGCCAAGACGATGGCGCTCGCCGTCCTCGCCGGCCTGCCCGAGGGCCACGGCCTCTCCGCCGGCACCGGCCTCCCGTCGCTGGTCGCTCGGGTCGCCTGGGAGCGGCCGCGCCGGCCCCGGACCCGTCCCGACCTGGTGGCGTGGGCGGTCGCCGAGGCCGCGGTCCTCGGCCTGACCGGTGCCGACGTGCTGGCGCCGTACGCGAGGGTGCTGCTGGCGGGCGGGGACCCGACCCCCGTTCTGGCCGAGCTGCTGCCGCCGCCGGTCGACCACGTGCTGATCCAGGCCGACCTGACCGCCGTCGCGCCCGGCCCGCTCGAGCCGGACCTGGCCCGGCGGCTGCAGCAGGTCGCCGACGTCGACTCGCACGGCGCGGCGACGGTCTACCGCTTCACCCCCGACTCGGTACGCCGCGCGCTGGACGCCGGCTGGACCGCGGCCGAGCTGCACGCTTTCGTGCTGGCCGCCTCGCGCACGCCGGTCCCCCAGCCGCTGAGCTACCTGATCGACGACGTGGTCCGCTCCTTCGGCCGGCTGCGGGTCGGGCTGGCGTCGTCCTTCGTGCGCTCCGAGGACGAGGCCGCGCTCGCGGCCCTGGTCAGCCACCCGAGGGCGGCGGCGCTCGGGCTGCAGCGGATCGCGCCGACGGTCGTGGTGTCCACGCTGCCGATCGACGTGCTGCTCCCCCGGCTGCGCGAGCTCGGCCTGGCGCCGGTCGTCGAGGGACCCGACGGGGTGGTCCGGGTCGGCACCCCCGACACCCTGCGCGCGCGCCCGCCGCGGACCAGGGAGTCCGCCGACGCCGCACGCGCCGCGGCCCGCCAGGCCGCGCAGGTCGTGTCCGCCGTGGCGACGCTGCGCGAGGGTGACGAGGCCGCGCGCAACCGCCCGGCCACGGCCACCGCCGCGGGCGGCGGTGTGCTCTCGGCGCTGCGGGACGCGATCGAGCGCGGCGGCGCCGTGCTCATCGGGTTCACCGACAACCAGGGCGTGGTGTCCGAGCGGACCGTGCGCCCGCTGGTCGTCGAGGGCGGTCAGCTGACGGCGTTCGACGCCGACGCCGACGCCGACGACCCGGACGCGGAGCGGCGCTACGCCGTGCACCGGATCAGCCGGGTCATCCCCGTCAGGTGAGCCGACCTAGACTCGTGCGGTGACCGACGGACCCCTGATCGTGCAGTCGGACAAGTCGCTGCTGCTGGAGGTCGACCACCCGCAGGCCGCCGAGTGCCGCAAGGCCATCGCGCCGTTCGCCGAGCTGGAGCGCTCCCCCGAGCACATCCACACCTACCGGCTGACGCCGCTGGGCCTGTGGAACGCGCGCGCCGCCGGCCACGACGCCGAGCAGGTCGTCGACACGCTGCTGACCTGGTCGCGCTACCCGGTCCCCCACGCGCTGCTGGTCGACGTCGCCGAGACGATGGCGCGCTACGGCCGGCTGCGGCTGGAGAAGCACCCCGTCCACGGCCTGGTGCTGGCCTCCAGCGACCGCCCGGTGCTGGAGGAGGTGCTGCGCGCCAAGAAGATCGCCGGCATGCTCGGTGCGCGGATCGACGACGACACCGTGGCGGTGCACCCCTCGGAGCGCGGCAACCTCAAGCAGGCGCTGCTCAAGCTGGGCTGGCCGGCCGAGGACTACGCCGGGTACGTCGACGGCGAGGCCCACCCCATCGCGCTGGCCGAGGACGACTGGACCCTGCGGTCCTACCAGGCGGAGGCGGCCGAGGCGTTCTGGCACGGCGGGTCCGGCGTCGTCGTGCTCCCGTGCGGTGCGGGCAAGACCATCGTCGGCGCCGCCGCGATGGCGCACGCGCAGGCGACCACGCTGATCCTGGTCACCAACACCGTGAGCGCCCGGCAGTGGAAGGACGAGCTGGTCCGTCGTACCTCCCTGACGGAGGACGAGATCGGCGAGTACTCCGGCACCGTCAAGCAGATCCGCCCGGTCACCATCGCGACGTACCAGGTCGTCACGACCAAGCGGAAGGGCGTCTACCCGCACCTCGAGCTGTTCGACGCCCGCGACTGGGGCCTGATCGTGTACGACGAGGTGCACCTGCTGCCGGCGCCGATCTTCCGGATGACCGCGGACCTGCAGGCGCGGCGCCGGATCGGGCTGACCGCGACCCTGGTGCGCGAGGACGGCCGCGAGGGCGACGTGTTCTCGCTGATCGGCCCGAAGCGCTACGACGCCCCGTGGAAGGACATCGAGGCGCAGGGCTGGATCGCGCCGGCCGACTGCATCGAGGTCCGGGTCTCGCTGCCCGACGCCTCGCGGATGTCGTACGCCACCGCCGATCCGGAGGAGCGCTACCGGCTGGCGGCGTGCACGCCGGAGAAGCTCACGGTGGTGCGGGACCTCGTCGCCCGGCACGCCGGGCAGCCGACGCTCGTGATCGGGCAGTACCTCGAGCAGCTCGACGAGCTCGCCACCGCGCTGGACGCGCCGGTCATCACCGGGCAGACCACCGTCAAGGAGCGGCAGCGGCTCTTCGACGGCTTCCGCTCCGGCGAGATCGGGCTGCTCGTGGTCTCGAAGGTCGCGAACTTCTCGATCGACCTGCCCACCGCCGAGGTCGCCATCCAGGTGTCGGGGTCCTTCGGCTCCCGGCAGGAGGAGGCGCAGCGGCTGGGCCGGCTGCTGCGGCCCGGGCCTCCCGGGCCCGGTGGCGAGCGGAAGGTCGCGCACTTCTACACGATCGTCGCCCGCGACACCGTGGACGCCGAGTTCGCCCAGAACCGGCAGCGGTTCCTCGCCGAGCAGGGCTACGCGTACCGGATCGTCGACGCCGAGGACCTCGCCGGCGCCTGAGCGCCGACGAGGCCCTGGGGGCGTCGGTCACGCCGCGACGACTCCGTCCTGCGCCACCACCAGCGCCCGCTCCAGGATCTCCGTGACCGCACCGACCGGGGTGACGGTCAGTGCGTCGAGGATCTCGGCCGGGACGTCGTCCAGGTCGGGCCGGTTGCGCTCGGGGATGAACACCTCGGCGACCCCGGCGCGCAGGGCGGCGAGCAGCTTCTGCTTCACCCCGCCGATCGGCAGCACCCGCCCGGAGAGCGTGACCTCGCCGGTCATCGCGATGTCGGAGCGCACCGGGCGTCCGGTCAGCAGCGAGACCAGGGCGGTGACCATGGTGACACCGGCGGACGGACCGTCCTTGGGTACGGCGCCCGCGGGGAAGTGCACGTGCAGGGACTGCTCGAAGGCGCTGGCCGGGATGCCCAGCTCCGCGGCGTGCGAGCGCACCCAGGAGAGTGCGATCCGAGCCGACTCCTTCATCACGTCACCGAGCTGGCCGGTCACCGTGAGGTCCGCCTTGCCCTCGGAGGCCGACGTCTCGACGTACAGGACGTCACCGCCCATGCCGGTCACGGCCAGGCCGGTCGCGACGCCGGGGACCGACGTCCGCTCCTCGAGGTCCGGGGTGAACCGGGGCCGGCCGATGAGGTCCTTGAGCTCGCCGATACCGATGTCGACGCGGTCCACCTCGCCCGAGGCGAGCCGCGCGGTGGCCTTGCGGAACGCCTTGGCAAGCAGTCGCTCGACCTGGCGCACGCCCGCCTCCCGGGTGTAGTTCGCCGCGATCTCGCGCAGTGCCTCGTCGCTGATGGTGACCTCGTCGGCCGTCAGTGCCGCGCGCTCCAGCTGGCGCGGGACCAGGAAGTCGCGGGCGATCGCGACCTTGTCCTCCTCGGTGTAGCCGTCGATGGAGACCAGCTCCATCCGGTCGAGCAGCGCGGCCGGGATCGAGCCGATGTCGTTGGCCGTCGCGATGAACAGCACGTCGGACAGGTCGAGGTCGAGCTCGAGGTAGTGGTCGCGGAAGGTGTGGTTCTGCGCGGGGTCGAGGACCTCGAGCAGCGCCGCCGCCGGGTCGCCGCGGTAGTCGGAGCCGACCTTGTCGACCTCGTCGAGCAGCACGACCGGGTTCATCGAGCCGGCCTCCTTGATGGCCCGCACGACGCGGCCGGGCAGCGCGCCGACGTACGTGCGGCGGTGACCGCGGATCTCGGCCTCGTCGCGGACGCCACCCAGGGCGACCCGGACGAACGTGCGCCCCAGGGCCCGCGCGACCGACTCGCCGAGCGAGGTCTTGCCGACGCCCGGAGGCCCGGCCAGGAGCACGACGGCGCCGGACCCGCGCCCGCCGACGACCTCGAGGCCGCGCTCGGCGCGCCGGGCCCGGACGGCGAGGTACTCGGTGATCCGGTCCTTCACCTCGTCGAGGCCGTGGTGGTCGGCGTCGAGGACGGCACGCGCCGCGACGACGTCGGTGTCGTCCTCGGTCGTGACGTTCCAGGGCAGGTCGAGGACGGTGTCGAGCCAGGTGCGGATCCAGCCGGCCTCGGGGTTCTGGTCGCTGGCGCGCTCGAGCTTGTCGACCTCGCGCAGCAGTGCCTCGCGGACCCCGTCGGGGACGTCGGCGGCCTCGACCCGGGCGCGGTAGTCGTCGCCGCCCGCGGGGTCGCCGTCGCCGAGCTCCTTGCGGATCGCCGCGAGCTGCTGGCGGAGCAGGAACTCGCGTTGGTTCTTCTCCAGCGACTCGCGCACGTCGGCGTCGATCTTGTCGCTGACCTCGGACTCGGCGACGAAGTCGCGGGTCCACTCGACGAGCAGCTCGAGCCGGTCACGGACCGACGGGGTCTCGAGGAGCTGGCGCTTGCGGTCGTCGGAGAGGTACGGCGCGTAGCCGGCCGTGTCGGCCAGGCTCGCCGGGTCGTCGATCCGGGTCACCTGGTCGGCGACCTGCCAGGCCTCGCGGCGCTGCAGCAGGCCGACGACCAGCTTGCGGTAGTCCTCGGCGAGCGCGCGGACGTCGTCGTCCACGACCCCGCCGTCGGCCGGCTCGACCTCGACCCACAGGGCCGCGCCGGGACCGGTCACGCCACTGCCGATGCGGGCCCGACCGCCGGCCTTGAGCACCGCCGCAGGCTCGCCGCCGGAGAACCGGCCGACCTTCTCGACGCTCGCGACGACGCCGTACGACGCGTAGCGGTCCTCGAGGCGGGGTGCGACCAGCACCCGGGCGGTCTCGCCGGACTCACGGGCGGCGAGCTGGGCGGCGTCGATGGCGGCTCGGGCGGGCTCGTCGAGCTCGACCCGGACCACCATCCCGGGGAGCACCACCACGTCGGAGAGGAACAGCACCGGAAGCTGGATCGGGTTCGTCATGCACCTTCCAATGCATTCCGGGTTGGTGGTGTTCCGGCGTTCGCGGTGGGCGAACTGGGGAACTTCCTCAGCCCTCCGGGGCCGTCAGCGGCAGGCCCAGCCGGTGACCGAGCTCCTCGACGCCGATCCCCCACGTCTCGCGGACGACCACGGCGGGACCGCCGACCTCGAAAACCCCGTGGTCGGTGTAGACGCGGCTGACACAGCCGACGCCGGTGAGCGGGTAGGTGCAGGCCTCGACCAGCTTGGGCGAGCCGTCCTTGCCGAACAGCCCCATCATCACGAACACGTCCTTGGCGCCGATCGCCAGGTCCATCGCGCCGCCCACGGCGGGGATCGCGTCGGGGCGGCCGGTGTGCCAGTTGGCGAGGTCGCCGTTCGCGGCCACCTGGTAGGCGCCGAGGACGCAGACGTCGAGGTGGCCGCCGCGCATCATGGCGAAGGAGTCGGCGTGGTGGAAGTACGACGCCCCGGGCAGCTCGGTCACGGGGACCTTGCCGGCGTTGGTCAGGTCGGCGTCGACCTCGTCCCCGCGGGCGGCCGGGCCCATGCCGAGCATGCCGTTCTCGGTGTGCAGGACGACGCCGAGCTCGGCCGGGAGGTGGTCGGCGATCTTGGTGGGCTGGCCGATGCCGAGGTTGACGAACGAGCCCTCGGGGATGTCGCGGGCGATCACCTCGGCGAGCTCGTCCATCGTGAGCGGGCCGCGGTCCAGGTGCTCGACGGTCATCAGCGGGCTCCCTGCACGGTGTAGTGGCGGGCCTCGACGGCGACCACGCGGTCGACGTAGATGGAGGGGGTGACGACGGCCTCGGGGTCCAGTGCGCCGGTCGGGACGACGCTGCTCACCTGGGCGATGGTCGTGGTGGCCGCGGCGGCCATCACCGGGCCGAAGTTGCGGGCGGTCTTGCGGTAGACCAGGTTGCCGAGCCGGTCGGCGGTGTGGGCCGAGATGAGCGCGTAGTCGCCCTTGATCGGGTACTCGAGCAGGTACTCGCGCCCCTCGATCACCCGCGACTCCTTGCCCTCCGCGAGCGGCGTGCCGACGGCGGTGGGGCTGTAGAACGCGCCGATCCCGGCACCAGCGGCTCGCATCCGCTCGGCGAGGTTGCCCTGCGGGACGACCTCGAGCTCCAGCTCGCCGGACAGGTAGAGCTCGTCGAAGACGTAGGAGTCGGCCTGGCGGGGGAAGGAGCAGACGACCTTGCGCACGCGGCCGGCCTTGAGCAGCGCGGCCAGGCCGACCTCGCCGTTGCCGGCGTTGTTGGACACGATCGTGAGGTCCTGGGCGCCCTGCCGGATCAGCGCGTCGATGAGGTCGAACGGCATGCCGGCGAGACCGAACCCGCCCACCAGCACGGTGGATCCGTCCTCGATGCCCGCGACCGCCTCGTCGGCGGTCTCCATCAGCTGGGTGCGAGCCATGTCAGGAGGCCTCCGGGTTCTCGAGGACGACGGCCAGGCCCTGGCCCACGCCGATGCAGATGCCGGCGACGCCCCAGCGCTGGCCGGTCTCGCGCAGCACCTTGGCCAGCGTGCCGACCAGCCGGCCGCCGGACGCGCCGAGCGGGTGGCCCAGGGCGATCGCGCCGCCGCGCTGGTTGACGATCTCGGGGTCGATCGGCCAGGCGTCGACGCACGCGAGGGACTGGACGGCGAAGGCCTCGTTGAGCTCCACCGCTCCGACGTCGGACCACGCGATGCCGGCGCGGGCGAGGGCGGCGTTGGCGGCCTCGACGGGTGCGTAGCCGAAGGCCTGCGGCTCGAGGGCGTACGCCGCCCGGCCGGCCACGCGCGCCAGTGGCGTCGTACCGATCCGGTCGGCGGCGGCCTCCGATCCGAGCAGGACGGCGGAGGCGCCGTCGCTGAGCGGGGAGGCGTTGCCGGCGGTGATCGTGCCGTCCTTGCGGAAGACCGGCTTGAGGCCGCCGAGCGACTCGGGCGTGCTGCCGGGACGGATGCCCTCGTCACGGGCGAGGTCGCTGCCGTCGACCGGGACGACCAGGTCGTCGTAGAAGCCGTCCTCCCAGGCCTGGTGGGCGAGCCGGTGCGAGCGCGCGGCGAACTCGTCCTGGCGCTCACGGGAGATCCCGAACCTCTCCTGCAGCTGCTCGTTGGCCTCGCCGAGGCTGACCGTCCACTCCTTCGGCATCCGCGGGTTCACCAGTCGCCAGCCGAGGGTCGTCGAGACCGCGGTGACGTCGGCGGCCGGGAACGCCCGGTCGGGCTTGGGCAGCACCCACGGGGCCCGGGTCATCGACTCGACGCCACCGG
Organism: Pimelobacter simplex; assembly: GCA_016803235.1. Lineage (GTDB taxonomy): Bacteria > Actinomycetota > Actinomycetes > Propionibacteriales > Nocardioidaceae > Nocardioides > Nocardioides simplex_A. The sequence goes on along the minus strand of JADCLI010000021.1, from coordinate 77,945 downwards.
TGAGGACGACGTCGGCGTCACCGGTCTCGATGGTGCGCGAGCCGACCATCACGGCGTCCAGGCTGGAGCCGCACAGGCGGTTGACGGTGGTGGCCGGCACGCTGACGGGCACGCCGGCCAGCAGGGTCGCCATCCGGCCGACGTTGCGGTTGTCCTCCCCCGCGCCGTTGGCGTTGCCCCAGACCACGTCGCCGATCGCGGCGGGGTCGAGGCCGGGCGTGCGGGCCAGGACCGAGGAGACGACGGCGGCACCGAGGTCGTCGGTGCGGACGCCGGCGAGGGCACCGTTGAACCGGCCGAACGGGGTGCGGACCGCTGCGTAGACGAAGGAGCTCACGGCGTCGACGGTAGGCGCCGACGTTGATATTGTGAAGGATCAGTATCTGACACTATTGAGACGATTCGGAATATGGATCTGCTGCGCCACCTGCGGTACTTCGTCACCGTCGCCGAGGAACGCCACTTCGGCCGCGCCGCCGAGCGGCTGCACATGGCCCAGCCACCCCTGTCCCAGCAGATCCGCCGCCTCGAGGCCGAGGTCGGCGTCGATCTGTTCGTCCGCACCACCCGGCGCGTCGACCTGACCGCTGCCGGCGCGGCCTACCTCGACCGCGCGCGGGCGATCCTGGCCGACGTCGACGACGCCGCCGACGAGGCCCGACGGGTCGCGGCCGGCACCGTGGGCCGGCTCGCCATCGGTTGCGTCGGGTCCGCGACCTACAGCCTGCTCCCGGACCTGTCGCGACGCCTGGCCGAGGAGCTCCCCGGCGTGGACTTCGCATTCCGCGGCGAGATGCTCGTGGCCGACCAGGTCGAGGCACTGCGGACCGGCGCGATCGACGTCGCCCTGCTGCGCCCACCGGTCGATGACGTGTCACTGACGCTCACCCCGTTGCGCGAGGAGCGGCTCGTGGTCGCCGTACCCCTCCGGCACCGCCTGGCCACCCGGCGCTGGCTGCGGGTCGCCGACCTCGCCGACGCGGACCTGATCGTGCACTCGGCCGGCCGGCGCTCCGCGATGTACGACGTCGTCCGCACGCTCTTCGCCCAGGCCGGCCTGGTCCCCCACATCCGGCACGAGGTCGGCGAGACCTCCACCCTGGCCACGCTCGTGGCGGGCGGGCTGGGGGTGGCCGTCGTCCCCGAGCCGGCGCAGGCACTGGCCCTCAACGGCGTGGTCTACGTGCCGCTCGCCCGGCCCGCCCCGACCGTCGAGCTGGCCGTGGCCCACCGCAGCGACCGGACCGAGGCCCACCTGCTGCGCACGCTCGCGCTGGTGCGGGAGCTGGTCAGCGGGTAGCGGCGATCACCGCAGTGAGCCGGGCGTGCAGGTCGAGCAGCTCCTCGATCGGCATCCCGAGCCGCTCCACGATCGCGGGCGGGATCGCCTCGGCGCCGTCACGCAACGCCCGGCCGCGCTCGGTCAGGACCACCGCGAGGGCGCGCTCGTCGCGCGGGTCGCGCTCGCGGCGCAGGTAGCCGGCCGCCTCCAGCCGCTTGAGCAGCGGCGAGAGAGTGCCCGGGTCGAGGTCGAGGAGCTTCGACAGCTCGGTGACGCGCAGCGGCTCGCTCTCCCACAGCGCGAGCATCACGAGGTACTGCGGGTGGGTCAGGCCGAGCGGCTCGAGCAGCGGCCGGTAGAGCGCGATGACGTTGCGCGAGGCGATCGCCAGGGCGAAGCAGACCTGCTGGTCGAGCGCGAGCGGATTCTCCCGGCGGAGACCGGAATCAGGGGCGGCGGGCATGTTGTTAGTGTAGCAATAGTTGGTGTACAAACCATTGCCACACGATCGATTGGAAGCTGGTCATGAGCACGAACACCACCCCGCGCCGACGCCACCTGATGGACCCGGCGAACCCGGTCCGCCCCGTCAACGACCGCGCCCTGACCAACGTGCAGCGTTGGGTCATGTCCACCCTCGTGGTCTTCACCGCGGCACACCTCGCCGTCGGCATGGTGGTCGCTGCGCTCGAGATCGACCCGTCGGCCACCGCCGCCCGCGCCGGCCTCAACGTGATCGCCGGCGCGTTCATGGCCATCGCAGTCGTCGCGGGCCGGGCGATCCACCGCCGCCCGGTGCTGACCTGGTGGCTGCTCGCGGCCCCGCTGACGGCCGCGGTCGGCATGTGGCTGACCTCCCGGTGAGACCTGCTCTGCCCGAAACATTCATAACATGGAGTTATGAATGCGCCGACTATTCGTCTTTGTGCTTCTGGATCACCTCGATCTAGCGTGGAGGGGCCACGTGACGCCCACCACACCGGACGGAGGTGACCCATGGACCTCAAGCAGCTGCGCTACTTCGACGTCGTGGCCGAGACCTGTCACTTCGGCCAGGCGGCCGAGCGCCTCCACCTCGCCCAGCCCGCTCTCTCCCAGGCCGTACGACGCCTCGAGGCCGAGCTCGACGTCCTGCTCCTGGCACGCACGACCCGCCAGGTCAGCCTGACGCCGGCCGGCGAGTTCTTCCACCGCGAGGTGCGCCGGATCCTCGGCGACCTCGACGCGTGCGTGGTCGGCACCCGCAGCATCGCCGAGGGCAGCCGCGGGCTGCTCCGGGTCGGGTTCACCGGCACCAGTGCGTTCACCCAGCTGGCCCGGCTCTCCCGCATCGTCCGCTCCTCGCTGCCGGGAGTCGCGCTCGAGGTGCAGGCCGACCTGCTCACCCCCGGCCAGGTCGAGCGGCTGACCGACGGCCGCCTCGACCTCGGCGTGCTCCGCGGCCCCGTCGCCGAGCCCGGCATCGAGACCCGGTCGCTGCTGCAGGAGCCGCTGGTGCTCGCCCTCCCGGCCGACCACCGGCTCGCCGCGGAGCCCGCGCTCGAGGTCGTCGACGTCTCCGCCGACGAGTTCGTCGCGTACGCCGACACCCGCTCGGCCGTCAACGAGGCGATGGTGTCCAGCTGCCTGCGCGCCGGCTTCTCCCCCAACATCACCCACCGCGCCCCCGGCACCGCCGCGCTGCTCGCGCTCGTCGCCGCGCAGCTGGGCGTCGCGCTGGTGCCCGAGTCGGTGCGCAGCATGCAGCTGCAGGGCGTCGTGTTCCGCGACGTCGCCGACGCCGCGACCATCGACCTCTCCCTCGCCTGGCGCGCGGACGATCCGTCCGCCCTGGTGGCCGGCGCGCTCGACGTACTGGACCGCAACGGGTTCTTCACCGCCGCGCCCTCCCCGACCACCGCCTCCCGAGGACTCCCATGAAGATCACCGCGATCGAGGCGATCCCCTTCCGGATCCCCTACGTCAAGCCGCTGAAGTTCGCCAGCGGCGAGGTCCACGTGGCCGACCACGTGCTGGTCCGCGTGCACACCGACGACGGGGTGGTCGGGGTCGCCGAGGCGCCGCCGCGGCCGTTCACCTACGGCGAGACGCAGCGCGGGATCATCGCGGTGATCGAGACGATCTTCGCCCCCCAGGTCGTCGGCCTCGCGCTCACCGACCGCGAGCAGATGGCCGCGCTGCTGGGCCGCACGGTCGGCAACCCGACGGCGAAGGCCGCGATCGACATGGCCGTCTGGGACGCACTCGGCCGCACCCTGGGACTGCCCGTCTCTGAGCTGCTCGGCGGCTACACCGACCGGATGCGGGTCTCCCACATGCTCGGCTTCGACCAGCCGGCGGCGATGGTCGACGAGGCGGCGCGGATGCGCGAGGTCCACGGCATCACGACGTTCAAGGTCAAGGTCGGTCGTCGCCCCGCGGCGCTCGACGTGGCCGTGGTCCGCGCGCTGCGCGAGGGGCTGGGCCCCGACGTCGTGCTGTACGTCGACGGCAACCGCGGCTGGACCGCGTCGGAGTCGGCTCGCGCGATGCGCCAGATGGCCGATCTCGACCTCGCGTTCGCCGAGGAGCTCAGCCCCGCCGACGACGTGCTCGGGCGTCGCTGGCTGGTGCAGCAGCTCGACGTGCCGTTCATCGCCGACGAGTCCGCCACCACGCCGGCCGAGGTGACCCGCGAGGTCCTCGGCGGCTCGGCCACCGCGCTGTCCATCAAGACCGCCCGCACCGGGTTCACCGGCTCGCAGCGGGTGCTCCACCTCGCCGAGGGACTCGGCCTCGAGGTGGTGATGGGCAACCAGATCGACGGCCAGCTCGGCTCGATCTGCTCCGTCGCGTTCGGCGCCGCCCACCAGCGCAGCAGCCTGCACGCCGGTGAGCTGTCCAACTTCCTCGACATGAGCGACGACCTGCTCACCGAGCCGCTCCGCATCGAGAACGGCGAGCTCGCCCTGCGCCCCGGCGCCGGGCTCGGCGTCGAGATCGACGACGACAAGCTGCGCCGCTACCGCACTGACTCCTGACCCGCACCACCCAACCCGAGAGGACACCGCCATGACCACCGAGGTCGCCACCGCCGCCGCTTCCGGCGCCAGCGCCACCGAGCGCTTCCACACCGACAAGTCGCCCTTCGCCGCGGTCGCCGGTACGCCGCCCGAGCGGGTCGACCGGCTCGCCCGCCGCGTGCTCGACGCGGTCTACCAGACGGTCCGCGACGAGAAGGTCACCTACGACGAGTTCAACGCGCTCAAGGCGTGGATGATCAACGTCGGCGAGGACGGCGAGTGGCCGCTCTTCCTGGACGTGTGGCTCGAGCACGTGGTCGAGGACGTCAACACCGCCCACCGCGAGGGCAACAAGGGCTCCATCGAGGGCCCCTACTACGTCCCGAACGCTCCGGAGCACGGCAGCAAGGGCACCATCGACATGCGCGAGGGTGAGTCCGGCACCCCGCTCGTGTGGACCGGCACGGTCACCTCCACCGACGGCACCGTCCTCGAGGGCGCGCTCGTCGAGCTCTGGCACGCCGACGCCGACGGCTTCTACTCGCAGTTCGCCCCCGGCATCCCGGAGTGGAACCTGCGCGGCAACTTCCGCACCGACGCCGCGGGCGGCTTCGAGATCCGCACGATCCAGCCGGCGCCGTACCAGATCCCCACCGACGGCTCCTGCGGCAAGCTGATCGCTGCCGCCGGCTGGCACGCCTGGCGTCCGGCGCACCTGCACGTGAAGGTGTCGGCGCCGGGCCACGAGCTGCTCACCGCCCAGCTCTACTTCCCCGGCGACGAGCACAACGACGACGACATCGCCTCGGCCGTGAAGCCCGAGCTGCTGCTGGACCCGAAGCCGCAGGCCGACGGCTCGGTCACCGTCGACTACGGCTTCGTGCTCGACCCGGTCCGCTGATGCTCTTCTGTGTCCGCATGGACGTCTCGATCCCGCGCGACCTCGACCCTGCCGAGAGGGAGGACACGGTCGCACGGGAGAGGGCGTACTCCCAGGAGCTGCAGCGCAGCGGCGAGTGGGCGCACATCTGGCGCGTCGTCGGGCTGTACTCCAACATCAGCATCTTCGACGTCGAGTCGAACGCGCGCCTGCACGAGATCCTGTCGAACCTGCCGCTGTTCCCCTACATGCGGATCGAGGTCACGGCCCTGACCGAGCACCCGTCGGCGATCTGATGCTGCCCGCCGTCGCTGTGCGCCACCTGGCCGGCCGTCCGGCCCGGCCGTTGCTGGTCGTCGGGCCGTCGCTGGGCACGACGGTCGACCGGCTCTGGGGACCGGTCGCCTCGGCCCTGTCGGGATGGAACGTGCTCGGCTGGGACCTCCCCGGCCACGGCGCGAGCCCGTCGGTCGACCGGCTGGCCCCGGCGCTCACGCTGTCCTCCCTCGGCGAGGGGGTGCTGGCGGCCGTGTCCGAGGCGGCGGGGCCCGACGTCGCGTTCGCGTACGCCGGCGACTCGGTCGGCGGCGCGGTCGGCCTACAGCTCGCACTGGACCACCCCGAGCGGGTCACCTCACTGGCCGTGCTGTGCAGCGAGGCGGCCTTCGGCACCTGGGCCACCTGGCCGGAGCGGGCCGCGCTGGTCCGCTCCGAGGGGATGGCGCCGATCGTGGCATCCTCCCCCGCGCGCTGGTTCGGCTCCCGCGTCGGCGAGGCTGACCCGCGGCGCGCGGCCGCGGCCGTCGACCTGGCCGCCGTGGACCCCGAGAGCTATGCCCGGGTGTGCGAGGCGCTCGCCGGCTTCGACGTCCGCGCACGCCTCGCCGAGCTGGGCGTCCCCCTGCTCGCCGTCGCGGGCGCCGACGACGTGGCGACGCCGCCCACGGTGCTGGCCGAGCTCGCGGCCGCCGTACCCGACGGGCGGCTGGAGGTGCTGCCGGGGGTCGGCCACCTGGCGCCCTACGAGGCGCCCACCGAGGTTGCCGCGCTCCTGCGAGGTCACTCGGAGCGCAGCAGCGCCGCCAGCCGGGCCCGTTCGACGTCGAGCTCGACCAGCGCCTGACCTCCCGTGAAGGTGAGCGAGCACAGCTCGCCGGTCCACCGGAACGGCGGGGCGTAGTCGTCGCTGACCGGGAAGCCCGCGTCGTGGCCCAGACGCAGCCCGCCGCCGCCGATCTGGATCCCGCTGGCGCCCATGCCCTGCGGGAACGACGCCCGCGCGACCTCGTCACCGTCGACCAGGAGCACGCCCTCCTGCCCGGCCAGGCGGAACCCGACCGTGTGCGCTCCCGGGGCCAGCGGAGCGGACGACGCGACGGCGTAGGGCGTGCTGGTCACGTTGAGCAGGAAGCGTGGGCAACCGTCGACGACCACGAGCGCCCAGCCGTTGGACCAGTCGCCGATCGCGGCGAGCACCCCCTCGGCACCGGAGTCGGGGACGACGACCGCCGCCTCGACCAGCGCGCCGAGGGCCAGCGACGGGACCGCCTCGTCGGCCACCGGGTTGCCGCCGGGACGGACCACGAGACGCTCGGGGACCGGCCACAGCGGCGGCTCGATGCCGGGCAGGTGGCCGTAGAGCCCGTCGGTCATCGGGAACACCTGGTGGGCCTCGGCCTCCGCCTCCCAGCGGGCCGCCAGCTCGGCCACGACGTCGGGATGCTCGCCGGCGAGGTCGTGGGCCTCGGAGAAGTCGTCGTCCATCCGGTACAGGCACCAGCGGTCGGTCCCGAAGTCGCGGCTGCCGGGGATCAGCAGCTCGTCGTCGACACCGGAGGAGACGTGGTCGGTGGTCGCCTTCCAGCCGTCGTGGATGATCGAGCGGGAGCCGAGCATCTCGAAGTACTGGGTGGTCCGGGGAGCGGGCGCCGTGGCGTCCTCGAACGTCGGCACCAGGGAGGCGCCGGCCATGGGCTGCTGGGCCACGCCGTCGACCTGCTCCGGCGCGCCCACCCCGCACAGGTCGAGGATCGTCGGCGCGAGGTCGACGACGTGGCACCACTGCTCGCGGACGCCGCCGGGTGCCGCGATGCCGCGCGGCGGCTTGAGGACCATGGGAACGCGGACGCCGCCGAGCCAGGAGTAGCGCTTCCACAGGTGGAACGGGGTGTTGCCGGCCCACGCCCAGCCCCACGGGTAGTGGTTGTAGCCGCGCCAGCCGCCGATGTCGTCGATGGCCTCGAGGTTGTCGTCGAGGTCGTCGGCGACACCGAACCCGAAGCGGTGCTCGTTGAGCGAGCCGATCCGGCCCCCTTCCGCGCTGGCGCCGTTGTCGGAGGTGAGCACGATCATCGTGTCGTCGAGGATCCCCATCTCGTCCAGCGCGTCGACGAGCCGGCCGAGGTGGTGGTCGAAGTGGGCCACGAAGCCGGCGTGGGCCTCGGCGTACCTCGCGAAGAGCCGGTGCTCGTCCTCACCGAGCCCGGCCCAGTCCTGCACCCACGGCGGTCGCGGGGGCAGGGTGGTGCCGGCCGGTACCACGCCCGCTGCGACCTGGCGGGCGAAGGTGCGCTCGCGGACCACCTCCCAGCCGTCGTCGAACCGGCCGGCGTACCTCTCGATCCACTCGGCCGGGACCTGGTGGGGCGCGTGCCCCGCGCCGGGCGCGAGGTAGAGGAGGAACGGCTTCTCGGGGGCCGCGTGCTGCTGGTCGCGCACCATCCGCACCGCCTCGTCGAGCAGGTCCTCGGTCAGGTGGTAGCCCTGCTCCGGCGTGGCGGGCGGCTCGACGGGCGAGTTGTCCCGGTACAGGGTGGGCGTCCACTGGTTGGCGTCGCCGTGGAGGAAGCCGTAGAAGCGCTCGAAGCCCTGCCCCAGCGGCCAGCTGCCGAACGGGCCGGCCGCCGTGCGGTCGTTGCGGGGCGTGAGGTGCCACTTGCCCACGGCCATGGTGTTCCACCCGGCGTCGCGCAGGATGCGGGGCAGGGTCGCGGCCGAGGCGGGGATCCGCCCGCTGTAGCCGGGGTAGCCGGTCGGCATGTCGGCCAGGAAGCCGATGCCGACCGCGTGGGAGTTGCGCCCGGTCAGCAGGGAGGCACGGCTGGGGGAGCACATGGCCGTGACGTGGAAGCGGTTGTAGCGCAGGCCGAGCCCGGCGAGCCGGTCGACGGTCGGGGTCTCGATCTCGCCGCCGAAGGTGCCGAGCTGGCCGAAGCCGATGTCGTCGAGCAGCACGACGACCACGTTCGGCCGGCCGGCGGGGCGCGGGCGCGGCGGGTGGTACGGCGTCGACTCGGCCGCCGTGCGGGCGATGACGGGCCCGATGGGCTCGGTGCTGGTCACGTGGGGGCTCCTACGATGCTCGGGTGACTGAGGAAGGCAACGGCGGCCGGCCGGACTTCGGGGTGCTGCTGAACCTCGCCGGCGCGGTGTTCGTCGACGACCTGCACGGGCGGCTGGCCGAGTCCGGGTTCGAGGACTTCACGGTCCGCAGCGGCTGGGTGCTGCGGGCGCTGGGCGACGAGGCGCTCAGCCTGCGGGACCTGGCCGAGCGGATGGGGCTGAGCAGCCCCGGGGCGCTCAAGGCGATCGACCCGATGCTCAGGGCGGGCTACCTGGAGCGGGCGGAGGCGGCCGACAAGAGGGTCCGGGCGGTGCGGGTGACCGCACGTGGGCGGCAGGCACTGGCCTGTGCCGCGGCCTTCCACGCGGAGTTCGAGGAGGGGCTCGCGGCCCGGGTCGGCGCGGCCGATGCCGCGGCGACCCGGCGCAGCCTCGAGGCGCTGGTCGACCGCGCCACTCCCGAGCAGCGCCACACGCTGCTGCCGCAGTAGCCTCACGCGGCCGCGGCCGCGGCCTCGCGCTCGGGCGCGGCACGACGGCGCCAGGTCGTGGACAGGGCGAGCCCGGTCACGACGTCCCACAGCCCCCAGAACGCGACGACCAGCGCGACGCCGCCGAGGTCGTCGAAGTAGGCCAGGGCCAGCACCAGGGCGAGGGCGGTGTTGCGCACGCCCATCTCGAAGGTCATCGCGCGCACCCCGGCCGCCCGCAGCAGCAGGGCCCGGCCGACGCCGTACCCGATGAGCAGCACGACGGCGTTCTGCACGACCGCGGGCAGGGCCACCTCGCCGAGGTGCTCACCGATCACGCGCCCGCGCGTGGCCAACCCGGCGACGACCACGACCATCAGCAGCGCGAGGACGGCGACCTCCATCGGGCGTCGGAGGCGCGCGGCGAGGTCGGGACGCCGTGACGCCACCGCGACCCCGATCGCGAACGGCAGGCCGATGAGGACGGCGACCTCGACCCCCATCTCCACCGGGTCGAGCCGGATGTCGTGGAGCAGGGCGTCGGCCGCGGGATAGCTGGCCGCCCAGAACCCGAACGCGGCCGGGGTGGCGAGGACCGCGAGCAGGTTGGAGGAGGTGGCCATCGCGATCGACAGGGCGACGTCGCCGCGCGCACGGTGGGTCAGGAGGTTGGAGAGGTTGCCGGCCGGGCAGCACGCCACCAGCAGCATGCCCAGCGCCACCGACCCGCCGACGTCGAGGGCCCGGCACAGCAGCAGCGTCACGCCCGGGAGGACGGCGAACTGCGCCACCACCCCGGCCACCAGCACCGCGGGCCGGCGCACCACGGCGCTCAGGTCGGCGACCCGGGTGTCGAGGGCGATGCCGAGCAGGAAGACCGCGATCAGCACCTTGATCACGGTCTGCGGTCCGTTGCCCAGCGACAGGCTGAGCGCATCCAGGTCGGACGCGGCGAGCGGCATCGAACCCCTCCTCCAGATTGCTTAACCGGAGTTAAGCATATGAGGTGGGGGTGCGCCAGAGTCCCTGCTCGGGACCGTCCGCGTCAGTCCTCGTTCTCCTCGGCGAACTGCTCGTGGTTGCGGATGACCTCCGCGATGATCACGTTGAGGATCTTCTCGGCGAAGTGCGGGTCGAGGCCCGAGCTCTCCGCCATCGACCGCAGCCGCGCGATCTGGACCGCCTCACGGGCGGGATCGGCCGGCGGCATCGCTGCGCGCGCCTTGAGGCGACCGACCGCCTCGGTGCACTTGAACCGCTCCGCCAGCAGGTGCACGAGGGCGGCGTCGAGGTTGTCGATGCTCGACCGGAGTCGGTGGAGCTCGGCCCGGGCGTCGTCAGCACTCACACCCCGAATCCTGCCCTACGGACCCGCCGGGACGGGGCGGCGTCCGCGTGGCGAGGCGTCGCGAGGTCACAGCCGCGGACGGACGATCACGGCCCGTGGGCACGACGAGCCGGCCCGGCCGGGGGTGCGGCTGCCCTAGGATCCGAGCGACCCCCGAGTGCCTCCCGAGAGGATTCCCCATGAGCGACGACCAGGTCATGTACACCCTCGAGCCGGAGGAGCAGCCGACCCGCTGGTACAACATCGTCGCCGACCTGCCGACGCCTCCCCCGCCGCCGCTGCACCCGGCCACGCACGAGCCGGTCGGGCCCGACGACCTGGCGCCGCTGTTCCCGCCGGAGCTGATCGCGCAGGAGGTCACGGCCGAGCGGTACGTCGACATCCCGGAGCCGGTCCTCGACGTCTATCGGCAGTACCGGCCGAGCCCGCTCTACCGCGCGCGACGCTGGGAGGAGAGGCTCGGCACCAGCGCCCGGATCTACTACAAGTACGAGGGCGTCTCGCCGGCCGGCTCACACAAGGTCAACACGGCCGTGCCGCAGGTCTACTACAACAAGATCAACGGGATCACCCGGCTCACCACCGAGACGGGCGCCGGCCAGTGGGGCACCGCCCTCTCCTACGCCAGCGCGCTGTTCGGGGTCACCTGCGAGGTGTGGCAGGTCGGCGCGTCGTACGACACCAAGCCGCAGCGCCGCACCCTGATCGAGGTCTTCGGCGGCAAGGTGCACCGCTCGCCGAGCCGGATGACCGAGTCCGGCAAGGCGTTCGCCGAGGACCACCCGGGCTCGCTGGGCATCGCGATCTCGGAGGCCGTCGAGGTCGCGGCACAGGACCCCGAGGCCAAGTACGCGCTGGGCTCGGTGCTCAACCACGTGCTGCTCCACCAGACGGTCATCGGCGAGGAGGCCCTGCTGCAGCTGGCCAAGGCCGGCGAGCCCGGCGCCGACCTGGTCGTCGGCTGTGCCGGCGGTGGCTCGAACTTCGCCGGCCTCGCCTTCCCGTTCCTGCGCGAGAAGCTCGCCGGAAGCCAGGCGCCGCGGATCCTCGCTGTCGAGCCGAGCTCGTGCCCGACGCTGACGCGGGGCGAGTACCGCTACGACTTCGGCGACACCGCCGGACTCACGCCGCTGATGAAGATGCACACCCTCGGCCACGACTTCGTCCCCTCGCCCATCCACGCGGGTGGCCTGCGCTACCACGGCATGGCGCCGCTGGTCTCGCACGCGGTCAACGAGGGCCTCATCGACGCGGTCGCGCTGCACCAGAGCGAGTGCTTCGAGGCCGCGGTCGAGTTCGCCCGGACCCAGGGCATCGTCCCGGCGCCCGAGTCGTCCCACGCCCTGGCCCAGGTACGCCGCGAGGCGCTCGCCGCCACGGAGGCCGGCACCTCCCCGGTGATCGTGGTCGGGCTGTCCGGGCACGGCCTGCTCGAGCTCGGCGCCTACGAGACCTTCCTCGGCGGCAGGCTCGAGGACGACCCGCTGTCGGACGAGGCGCTCACCGAGGCACTCGCGAACGTGCCGGTGGTCGGCTGACGACACCCCGCCCGTCTGCCCTTCTACGGCCCGGGAAATGCGTGTGCAACGCATTTCCCGGGCCGTGGCGTTCTCCGCCGGCCGCACCAGCGGCCGGCACCGCAGCACACGACACGAGAAGGGCCACGACGCAGGACACCACGATGGACAAGATCACCCCGAAGCTCCTCAGCTGGGCTTCGATCCTCGAGCAGGGCACCCGCGACCAGGCGGTGATGACGGCGAGCATGCCGTTCATCCACCCGCACCTCGCGCTGATGCCCGACGCCCACCTGGGCCTGGGCGCGACGGTGGGCTCGGTCATCCCGACCCTCGGCGCGATCATCCCGGCCGCGGTCGGCGTCGACATCGGCTGCGGCATGATCGCGGTGCGCACCCGGTTCACGACCGACCAGCTCCCCACCGACCGGCGACCGCTGCGGGAGGCCATCGAGCGGGCGGTCCCGCTCTCGGCCGGCGCCGCCAACCGCGCGATCAGCCGGGAGCACACCGAGCACAGGCTCGCCGAGCTCACGACGCAGGCCGAGCAGGCCGGCTTCGAGCCCGGCCGGTACGCCGCGCGCTGGGAGCTCCAGCTGGGCACGCTGGGGTCGGGCAACCACTTCATCGAGGTGACCGTCGACGAGAAGCGGCAGGTCTGGCTGTTCCTGCACTCGGGGTCGCGGGGTGTCGGCAACAAGATCGCGCAGAAGCACATCGAGGTCGCGCGCGACCTGTGCGCGAAGTGGCACATCCAGCTGCCTCACAAGGACCTCGCCTACCTCGCCGAGGGCACGGACGAGTTCTGGGCCTACATCCGCGAGATGCGGTGGGCGCAGCGCTACGCCCTGCTCAACCGTGAGGAGATGATGGACCGGGTCGTCCGGCAGTTCGCGGAGTGGATGGGCCTCGGCTCGGCCGACGAGGTCGAGCGGGTCGAGGAGATCAACTGCCACCACAACTACACCGAGCAGGAGCATCACTTCGGCAAGGACGTGTGGCTCTCGCGGAAGGGCGCGATCAACGCCGAGCGGGGCCGGCCCGGCCTGATCCCGGGATCCATGGGCACGGCGTCGTACGTCGTCAGCGGGCTCGGCAACCCGGTCGCGCTCAACTCGGCACCGCACGGCGCCGGCCGGGAGTACTCCCGGTCGAGGGCCCGCCGGACCTTCACCCGCGAGCAGCTGCGGGAGGCGATGGCGGGCATCGAGTACCGCGACACCGACGCGTTCATCGACGAGATCCCGGCGGCGTACAAGGACATCGACCGGGTGATGGCCGACGCTGCCGACCTCGTCGAGGTCCGGCACGTGCTGCGCCAGATCGTCAACGTGAAGGGCGACTGAACGCCCGATGTGGGGGTGCCGGTGACAGCGGCCGGGGCGGTCGGTTTGAATGTCCGGATGGAGGACGACCATCCCGACGTGACCGACCTGCCCTGGCCGTTGACCGGTGCCGACGCGCTGCGCGACGAGCTGCTGGCGGCCTACGGCGACCCGAGCCGGGGGCACCACGGCACCCGCCACCTCATCGAGGTGCTGCAGCGGCTCGACGAGCTCGCCGCCGCCGGGGCGAGGTACGACCGCACACCGGTGCTGCTGGCCGCGTGGTTCCACGACGCGGTGTACGACGGCGAGCGGGACGCCGAGGAGCGCTCGGCCGCCTGGGCCGAGGACGCGCTGCCGGCCCACACCGACCCGGCGACGGTCACCGAGGTCGCCCGGCTGGTGCGGCTCACCGAGCACCACCGCCCGGAGGCCGACGACGCCAACGGCTGCGCGCTCTCGGACGCCGACCTGTCCATCCTCGCGGCCGAGCAGGAGCGCTACGACGAGTACGTCGCCGCGGTGCGCTCGGAGTACGCCCACCTCGACGACGAGGTGTTCGCGGCCGGCCGGGCCGAGGTGCTGCGGGCCCTGACCGACACCCCGTCGCTGTTCCGGACCGCGCACGGCCGCACGCAGTGGGAGCGGACCGCGCGGGCCAATGTCGCCCGCGAGCTCGCGCACCTACCGGCCTAGACCTTCCCGCACGACGTCCCCCACGGAGCGCAGCGCGGCCAGCCGGTCGCGCTGCTCGGCGACCCGGTCGATCACCTCCTCCTTCAGCTCGAGCAGCCGGTCGACGATCTCGACCAGCCGACGGGCGTCGTCGACCAGGTCGGCGACGGCGTCGAGACCGTGCAGGGCCACGTCGGCCGCGAGCACGGCCCAGCCCGCCGGCCCCGCGGCCCGGGCGAGCAGCCGGGTCATCAGCCGGGTGCCCTTGTCGACCAGCTCGACGACCAGCTCCTCGACCTCGACGGCCAGCCGCTCGGCGAACCGGGCGACCTCCTCGAGCACCGGGACGGCCACCGCCAGCAGCTCCCCCGCGCCCCGCGCGGCGGCGGCGTGGCGCCCCAGGCGGAGCAGGTACGACGCCGCGGCCTCACCCTCCCAGCCCGGACGGACCGCGAGCGCCAAGCCGGCGGTCGAGGCGGCGTAGCGGGCCATGGCCGCGTCGACGTACTCGATCGCCGCGGCGTTCTGCCGGATCCGGCGGTGGTCGCCGGTCAACGGCAGCACGACCAGCTCCTGGAGGCTCTCCTCGGGCAGCCGGCGCAGCCCGAGCCCGAGGCCGTTGAGGACGTCGATCCCCTCGTTGACGGTGTCCCGCACCCGGTCGAACCGACGCTCCAGCGCCCGGAAGTCGGCGTCGTGACGCAGCCGCTCGGGCCCGAGGGCGGGCTCCGGCAGCACCAGCGGCTGCGCCGTCACCACGCCACCACCGGCATCAGGCCGACCACGCCGTCGTCGACCGCGCGCAGGTCCTGCCGAGTCAGCACGAGGTCGTGGCGCAGGTCGGCCCAGTCCTCGAGCGCGAGGTCCCGCAGCTCGCCGAAGCCGTCGGCGAGCAGGTCCATCAGCTCGGCGAGCGGGCGCAGCAGGCACAGCGGGCTGGGCTCGAAGCCGGCCCGTTGGCACACCCAGCGCCGGGCGTACGACGTCAGCTCGGCGGCCTGGCCGGCGAGCTCGGCCATCTGGTCATCGAGCCGGTCCAGGTCGGCCCACACGGCGGACAGCGTCATGACGGTCCCCTCTCGATGGCTCCCGCGGGTCGGGAGTGGTGCCGGCTGCGATGCCCGCCACCGGCCCGTCACCAAACCCGAGCACAATGGGCCTGTGGACGAGAGCGTGATCTTCCGCGCCCGAGCGCAGGTCCTGGCCGACCTGCAGGCCCGGGCTCTCGGAACCCCGGACTCCGTGACCCTGCTCGAGGACGCCTGCTCGGAGCGCCGCTGGTGGCTCGAGCAGTGGCCCCAGGGAGAGCCGTTCATCGCCGGCCTCGTGGCCCAGGACGTGCAGGACGGGCTCGCCGACCGGTTCGGCCGGCAGGCCCGTGAGGGCCTGTGGCCGGTGTGCACGCAGTGCGACGACGCTCCGGTGCACGCCCTGCACATCGAGCCCGACCTCGGCGGACCGGACCCGGCCTGGGTCTGCGAGGAGACCGGCCTGACGGTCGCGCCGCTCGGGAGCCTCGGTCCCTGATCAGCCGCGCAGCAGCAGGCTGACCGCGTGGTGGTCGCCGCGGTAGACCGTCCGCGACACCTCGACCACGACCTCCTGCGCCGACGCACGGCGGTCGTGTCGCAGCACGGGCGAGGCCGCCGGGGCCTCGAGCAGGGCCGCCTCCTCCGGGGCTGCGGCGCACGCGGCCAGCACGTCCTCCGACCACGTGGGGCGCAGGCCACGGGCGTCGAGGTCGTCGTACAGGCTGTCGGGCAGGGACTCGACCAGTCCCGGCACCCGCTGCTCGACGAGGTAGGTCTCCGTGAGGCAGATCGGGCGGCCGTCGGCCATCCGCAACCGCCGCCACCGGACCAGCGAGGTACCGGGCGCGACCTGCAGCGCGACCGCGAGGCGGGCGCCGGCGGGGACCCGTTCGGCGACGAGGGTGCGGGCCTCGGCGACCATGCCGCGGCGGGCCATCTCCTCGGTGAAGCCGAGGACGCCCGTCGCCGTACGACGCGGTGCGGCCACGAACGTGCCCCGCCCCGGCACGCGCTCCAGCACGCCCTCCCCCACCAGGGCGTCGAGCGCCTGGCGCACCGTCATCCGGGCGACACCGAAGCGGTCGACCAGGAACCGCTCGGAGGGCGCGGCCGTGCCGGGGGCGCTGCCGGCGACCAGGTCGCGGACGTACTCGCGGATCGTCACGTGCTTGAGCGAGCGGCTCATCGACCCCCCTGTCGCGCTGGCGCACTGCGGCCCCGACAGTAGGGACTCGTCCACGGCGCCGTCCCGGGAACTCGCGAAACTTTGCCTGACACGGCATGCGAACAGGTGTTCGAAGTCGAGGTATCCTCGGTCCATGACGGTGGACTTCCAGACCAGCCTGTTCGACGCCGCGAGCGAGGCCACCATCGAGCGCCGCACGCTCAGCGCCGGCGCCTGGGTCGACGTCGCGCGCGACTGGCTGCCCGACGCCGACGACGTGTTCGCGACCCTGGTCCGCGACGTGCCGTGGCGTGCGGAGCGGCGCGCGATGTACGACCGGGTGGTCGACGTACCGCGCCTGGTGTTCACCTACATGATCGGCGACGAGCTTCCCCACCCCGCGCTCACCGACGCCCGCGAGCGGCTCACGGCGCGCTACGCCGACGAGCTCGGCGAGCCCTTCCGCACCGCCGGCTGCTGCTACTACCGCGACGGGCGCGACAGCGTCGCCTGGCACGGCGACACGATCGGGCGCGGCTCCACCGACGACACCATGGTCGCGATCGTCTCGGTCGGCGACCCGCGCCGGCTGCACCTGCGTCCGCGCGACCCCGACCGGCGCGACGAGGCGTTCGCGGTCGAGATGGGCCACGGCGACCTGGTCGTGATGGGCGGCTCCTGCCAGCGCACGTGGGAGCACGCCGTGCCCAAGGTCGCCTCGGCCGGACCGCGGATCTCCGTGCAGTTCCGGCCCCTCAACGTGTTCTAGGAGCTCTCCAGCTCACCCTGCGAGCGCACCACGCAGAACTCGTTGCCCTCCGGGTCGGCGAAGGTCATCCAGCCGCTTCCGGGGCCGTGGATGCCCCGGTGGTCGGCGACCTGCACGGCGCCGTACGCGAACAGCCGCTCGATCTCCTCGTCACGGGTGCCGGTGCGTGGGCGGAGGTCGAAGTGCACCCGGTTCTTGCCGGCCTTGGGCTCGGGGACCTCGATGAACAGCACCTGGTGGCCGGTGTCGGGGTCGACGATCATGCACTCCTCGTGCCCCGGCAGGTTGGGGTCACCGGGGACGTCGGTGTACCCGAGGACGGGCTTCCACCACTCGGACAGCTCGTAGGCGTTGGCGCAGTCGACGGTGGTGTGCGAGATGTACGACGTCATGCGCCCACCCTTGCCGGGCGCGGCGGGCCCGGGCAACCCGGTTTCGTCTCAGGGCGTCGCGGTCGGGGACGGGATAGCCGACGGCGGCAGCGT
The DNA here is from genome assembly GCA_016803235.1 of Pimelobacter simplex. Lineage (GTDB taxonomy): Bacteria > Actinomycetota > Actinomycetes > Propionibacteriales > Nocardioidaceae > Nocardioides > Nocardioides simplex_A. The sequence goes on along the minus strand of JADCLI010000021.1, from coordinate 60,654 downwards.
GGGGGTGACGGTCTCGGTCACCGTGGCCGTCCCGGTGGGCGCCGGCAGGTCGCTCGGCGCGGTCGGCGTGACCGGCGCGGTCGGCGTGGCCGGCTCCGTGGGCGCGACCGTGCTGCCGGTGTCGGTCGGCGTGGGCGTGGGGGTCGGGGTCTGCTCGGCCGGCAGCTCCTGCTGCTGCTCGCCCTCGTCCTTGCCGCCGCTGCCACCGTCGCCGAAGACACCGCCGATCGAGGTGCGGTCCTTGCCGTCGGTGCCGCCGGTGATGGTCGAGACGCTCCTGCCGGCGATCAGCTCGACGGCACTGATGACCACGAGCGTCAGCACGAACAACGCCGCCGCCAGGACCGCGATCCGCTTCCACGGCAGCGCGGCCCAGCGGTCGGCGAGCGAGGCGCCAGCATCGGCCGCCTCGTCGTCCTGCGCGTCATCCTCGGCCCCCGCCGCGTCGGTGAGCTCGGGTGCCTCGACGTGGCGGTGCGCCCGGGCGGCCTCGCGCTGCAGGGCGGCCGCCTGCACCTCGGCCACCCGTCGCCGGCTGGACTCGATGCCCTGCTTGTACAGCGCGGTGCTGATCGTCGCGACGACGCTGCCGAGGGCAGCGCCGATCAGGGTGCCGGCGGCGCCGAGGGTGGAGAGCAGCACGGCCACGGTGACCGCCGCTCCCGCCCCGGCGACGGTCGCGGGCCAGTCGATGCGCGGCGCACGCTCCTCGGGTCCTGCCTCAGCCATCGTGCCGCCGGACCGCTCAGTCGGTGCCGTTCGCCTTGACGAAGGCGAGGATCTGCTCGGAGAGCTCGGGACGGCACACGATCACGTCAGGCAGGTAGACGTCGGCCTGGTTGTAGACCAGCTCGCTGCCGTCGACCCGCGAGGTGAACAGGCCGGCCGCGCGCGCGACCGCGACCGGAGCGGCCGAGTCCCACTCGTACTGGCCGCCCGCGTGCACGTAGGCGTCGGCCACGTCGCGCACGACCGACATCATCTTCACGCCGGCCGAGCCCATCGGGACCAGCTCGGCGTCGAGCTCCTCCGCGAGCGCCTCCACGAAGGCCGGCGGGCGGGTGCGGGACACCGCGATGCGCGGCCGCTGCGAGGTGCGGGCCGGGACGACGGGCGGCGTACCGGTGTTGAAGGTCTCGCCCAGGGCGGGCTGCGCGACGGCGCCGGCGACCAGCCGGCCGTCCTGCCAGAGCGCGACGTGCACGGCCCAGTCGTCACGCGGCGGCTCGGAGAACTCGCGGGTTCCGTCGAGCGGGTCGACGATCCAGACCTTGGCGGCGGTGAGCCGGGCGTCCTTGTCGGCCGCGCTCTCGAGCGCCTCCTCGGACAGGACGGCGTCGTCGGGGCGGTAGGTCGCCAGCAGGTCCATGAGCAGCAGGTGGGCCGCGCGGTCACCGGCATCCTTGAGCTCCTTGCCCTCCAGGCCCTCCGTGCGCACCTCCAGCAGGCGGCGGCCGGCCTCCTCGGCCAGCCAGGCGGCGAGGAGGTGGTCGTCGGCGACGACCTCGGGAGCGGGGGTACCGGGCACGAAAGTCACGCGGTCAGCGTAGTGGGCGTGTCGAACCTGGGTGCATCCGTGCCGGTGGACAGGACAGCGGATCGCCCGACTGCCCCGTTCCGTTCGATCGAACGGCTTGAGGGAGTTCTGAGGCCCATTCCTCCCCCGAACCGTTCGATCGAACGATTCGGAGGGCTGGTCAGGAGTTGAAGCGGGACTGGGTCTTCTCGAGGCCGTCGGCGATGAGCGACTCGACGGCGTCGGCGGCGGAGTCGATCTGGAACGGCAGCTCCTTGCGCTCCACGGTGCCGTAGTTGGACAGCACGAAGTCGGCGACCTCCTGGCGACCCGGCGGGCGGCCGATGCCGGCCCGGACCCGGTAGAAGTCGCCGGTGCCCAGCGAGGAGCGCATCGACTTGAGGCCGTTGTGGCCGTTGTCGCCGCCGCCCTTCTTGATGCGCAGCGTGCCGAAGTCGATGTCGAGCTCGTCGTGGATCGCGATGACCCGGTCGGCGGGGACCTTGTAGAAGGTCGCGAGCGCCTTGACCGGACCGCCCGACTCGTTCATGTACGAGCGGGACTTGGCCAGCACCACCCGGGGGCTGGTGGCACCGGGGGCGCCGAGCCGGCCCTCGACGACGTCGGCGCGACCGCTCTTGTGGGCACGGAAGCCGCTGCCCATCCGGCGCGCGAGCTCGTCGACGACGAGGTAGCCGATGTTGTGCCGGTGCCCGGCGTACGACGGGCCGGGGTTGCCGAGCCCGACGACGAGCCAGACGTCGGCGCTGGTCGCGTCAGCCACGAAGGTCTCCTCGTCGGGTGCGGCGGTGCTCCCCGGCGCGGACGTCCGCGCCGGGGAGATCAGTCGGCCCAGGAACCACCTGAGCCGGCCGGTGATCACTCGCTGTCGCCGGCCTCAGCAGCCTCGGCGGCGTCAGCCTCGGGGGCGTCCTTCTCGATGCCGGCCTCGGCCTCGGCCTCCTCGAGCTCGGCCTCGGCCTGCTCGGCGGTCTGCGCGGCGGTCACGTTGACGACGAGGGTCTCGGCGTCGGTGAGCAGGGTGACGCCCTTGGGCAGCTCGACCTGGCCGGCGAGGACCTGGGTGCCGGCCTCGGCGCCCTCGATGCTGACCTCGAACTGCTCGGGGATGTGGGTGGCCTCGGCCTCGACCTGGATGGTCGCGTTCTCCGTGACGACGAGGGTCTCGGCGGCGGCGTCGCCCACGACGTGCACGGGGACGTCGACGGTGACCTTCTCGCCGCGCTTCACGGCGACGAAGTCGACGTGCTCGAGGACGCGGCGGACCGGGTCGACCTGGACCTGCTTGGTGAGGGCGAGCTGCGACTGGCCGTCGAACTCGAGCTCGAGGACGGCGTTGGCGCCGCCGTGCTTGATGGCCATCATCGTGTCGTGGCCCGGGAGGGTCAGGTGGACCGGCTCGTTGCCGTGGCCGTAGACGACGGCGGGGATCTTGTTGTCGCGGCGGATGCGGCGGGCGGCGCCCTTGCCGAACTCGGTGCGGACCTCGGCCTGGATCTTCTCGCTGCTCATGGGGATCTCCTGATCTTCGCGTGATGGTGGCGGCTGCTCGGAGACGAGAAACGCCGCGCTTCCCTCACCCGGTGACCGGCAGGGCGCGCGGCGTCATGAAGACAGACCGGCCCAGTCGATCACGGAGTCACAGAAGCGGGTGCTCCCTCGCCGAGGCAACCGGAGAAGACTACCCGCGACGAGCGGGCTGCGCGAAATCCTCACGGTAGGGGTCGGTGATCTCGCGCAGGCCCTTGAGCGCGTCCTTGAGCGCCGCCATCCGCTCGGCGCCCAGGTGCCGGCTCCACTCCCGCTCGATCGCCCGCTCCTCGCGGCGCGCCACCTGCTGCACCTCGCGCCCTCGCGGCGCGATCACGACGAGCCGGGCGCGGGCGTCGGCGGGGTCGGGCACCCGTTCGACGTACGCCGCCCGCTCGAGCTGGTCGACCAGCACGCTCGCGCTCTGCTTGGTGATCCGGGCCTGCTCGGCCAGGTCGGTCACCCGGATCCCGTCCTCGCTGAGCCGGGCCGCGACGCGGGCCATCGCCGGCGTGATGTCGTCGTAGCCGGCAGCGGCGACCGCGTCGGAGACCCGCTGCTCGACGTACCGCGCACCGATGAACATCAGCAGCGCGGGATGCGGCTCGGACATCTGGGCCTCCACGGGTCTTGACGAACTGGTCAGTGAGACTGACTATATCAGTCAGGAAGACTGACCAATAGGAGCCGACATGGACAAGGCCGCGATCTGGGCGCACATCCACGCCGAGCGCGCCGCGCTCGCCGCGACGCTGGCCGACCTCGACCCGGCGGACTGGGCGCACGACACGCTCTGCCCCGGCTGGTCGGTGCACGACGTCGCGGCCCACGTCATCTCCACGCCACAGATCGGCTGGGGCGCGATGCCCGGGATGATGGCGCGCAACCTGGGCCGCGGCTACAACTCGATGATCTTCCGCGAGGTGAAGCGACTCGGGGCCCGAGAGACCCGGGAGAGCATCCTCGGCGACTTCGAGCGGTACGCGACCAGCACCCACCACGTCCCGACCACCACCTCGGTCGAGCCCCTGATCGACGCCCTGCTCCACCACCAGGACATCGCCCGCCCCCTCGGCGTACGACGCGCCATGGCACCGGAGGCGGCGGCGGTCGCCGCGGACCGGGTACGCCGCCTCGCTTTCCTCATGGGCACGGGCAGGCTGCTGCGCAGCGTCCGGATGGTCGCCACCGACATCGACTGGGACCGCGGCAAGGGGCCGACCGTCCGCGGCCCGATCCAGGAGCTGCTCATGCTGGCCTCCGGCCGGGCACCCGACCTCGACCTGCTCAGCGGCGAAGGGCTGGCGGCCGTACCGGCCCGTTCCTGAGGAGGTCAGGCCAGCCGGACCAGCGACCGGCCCTCACCCTCGACCTGCGCCGCGGCGGCCGAGCGCCCCGTGCACAGGAGCAGCAGCTCCACCATCGGCGCGCGCACCTCGGGACCCTGGCCGTGACTCCACGCGACGTCGGTCGCGACCAGCCGGACGCCGCCCAGACGCGGGCGACCGAAGAAGACGCCGAGCCGCAGCGCCGCGCCCGCGGCGGCCGCCGAGGCCTCCGGCGGCGCGTCGTGGCGCAGGCCGAGCGGCCGGACGATGTCCTGGACGTGCACGAGCACGTCCATCAGCGACTCGAGGTGTCCGGTGAACGGCGTCGAGACACGCGAGCCGTCGTACCTCTCGTACTGCTCGAGGATGGCGGCGATCTCCGCCCGTCCGCGCCGGCGTCCCTCGAGCAGCCCGACCCGCGGCACCCAGAAGCCGCCGCGCACGCAGGCCCGCAGGAACGGGCCCCAGGTCATCTGCGGCACCGAGATCACGTGGGCCGCCACGTCGCGCACCGTCCAGCCCGGGCAGACCGACGGCGCGGCCCATGCCTCCTCGTCGAGGCCGGCCAGCAGACGCGCGAGCTCGCGCCGCTGCTCGTGGGTGTGCTGCCACGCCGTGTCGACGTCCATCGCCACCTCGCTTGCTAGTGTCCGTCTCACGATAGTCAGAACTTCTGACCATTTTGTCAAGGAGCAGCCGTGACCGACGCCGACCCCTCCCCCACGCCGCTGCTGCTGTTCATCCCGTACCGGTACGCCGAGAACGCGTCCCTGGCACACCTCGCCTCCCAGGGCTTCGGGGACCTGACCCTCGCCCAGGCCCGGGTGTTCGCGCGGATCGCGGACTCCGGCTCGCGTCTCACCGAGCTCGCCGAGTCGGCCCAGGTCACCAAGCAGACGGCCGGCTACATGGTCGACCAGCTCGAGGCCGGCCGGTACGTCGAGCGCGTCCCGGATCCGACCGACGCCCGGGCCCGCCTGGTCCGGGTCGCCGGCCGCGGCGAACAGGCCCGGGCGGCGGCGATGACGGCGCTGCAGGAGCTGGAGTCGGCCTGGGCCGAGCACCTCGGCCCGCGCCGGATGGCGGCCCTGCGCGAGGCGCTGTCGGCGCTGCGCGAGATCACCGATCCGTACCTCTGAGTCCCTCCGCGCCTTCTGATACCGCTTTATACTTCAGCCAAGTATAAAGACGTATCACGCGCGGGAGGCCGCATGCCGAGCAACCCTTACACCCCCGGCCAGGTCCCCCGGATCCTCGCCGGAAGGGCCGTGGAGATGCGCCGGATCGAGGGCCTGCTGGCCCGGGTCGCGACGTACGGCGAGCTCGGTGGCCCGCTCATGGTCTTCCACGCGCCCCGCGGCATCGGCAAGACGTCACTGCTGCGCGCCGCCCAGCGGGGCGCCGTCGAGTCGGGCTTCGTGACCGCGTGGGTGGCCTGCTCCCGGCAGCAGCCCGTCCTCTCGGCGATCGCCCACAGCGTCGCGCGGGCACTCGAGCGCGCGGACGCCGTCCCGACGGGGAACCGGTGGCGCGGGCAGCTCGAGCGGCTCACCGTCGAGGTCGGCGTACCCGGCGCGAAGGTGCAGGCCGAGGTGGCCCGCAGGGAGGCGCCGACCCCTCCCCCGCACGCAGCGATCGGGATGCTGGAGTCACTGCTCCACGACGCTGCGGCGTCGGTCCGCGCCCACGGCGGCGCCGGGCTGTTCCTGCTGCTCGACGAGCTGCACACCGCGTCGGCCGACGAGATGTCGGTCCTGCTCAACACCCTGCAGAACCTCGACGGCGAGCGCACCGAGAACCCGCTCGCCACCGTCGCCGCCGGCCTCCCGGTCACCCCCGAGGCCCTGACCCGCGCCGCGACCTTCGGCGAGCGCAGCACCTTCGTCTCGCTCGACGTCCTCTCCGACGACGACGCCCGCGCCGCCCTCGTCGCGCCCGCCGAGGCCGAGGGAGTGGCGTGGACCGACGGCGCCCTGGCCGCCGTCGTCACCGAGTCACGCGGCTACCCGTACCTGCTCCAGCTCCTCGGCTCCACCACCTGGGACGCCGCCGACCCCGGCACCGGCACCCGGCTGACCCTCGCCCACGTCAAGCGCGGCCTGCCCGTGGCCCGCGACCAGCTCACCGCCATGCACCGCGCCCGGTGGGGCGCGGCCTCACGCCTGGAGCAGCGCTTCCTCGCCGCGATGGCCGCCGCCGGCGACGGCAACGTCACCCGGGCTGCGATCGCCGCCGGCATGGGCGTCGACTCGCGCGCCATCAGCGTCCCCCGGGAGCGGCTGATCGAGAAGGGCGTGATCGAGCCGGTCGGTCACGGCCTGGTGCGGTTCACGCTCCCCGGCTTCGGGGCCTTCGTGCGCTCCCTCGACGACGCGTGAGCCGGCCGCTCAACGGTCACCGATTGGGCACCAACCGCAGGCTCGTGCGGCGTGTCGTCGCGGTTTGGTCCCAAACCGCAGCAATTCGTGAACGCCGTTAACTACGCATGTCCGTCGAACATCGACGTCACGGAGCCGTCCTCGAACACCTCACGGATGGCCCGGGCGACGAGCGGCGCGATCGACAGCGTGGTCAGCTTGTCGAACTGCTTCTCGGACGGCACGGGCAGCGTGTTGGTGATGACGACCTCGGTGGCCGAGCAGTTCTTCAGCCGGTCCACCGCGGGGTCGGAGAGGATCGCGTGGGTCGCGGCGATGATGACGCCCGCGGCGCCCTCGGCCATGAGCGCCTCGGCGGCCTTCACGATCGTGCCGCCGGTGTCGATCATGTCGTCGGTCAGCACGCACATGCGGCCCCTGACGTCACCGACGACCCGGTTGGCGACCACCTCGTTGGCGACGTCGGTGCGGCGGGTCTTGTGGATGAAGGCCAGCGGCGCGCCGTCGAGGCGGGCGGACCAGCGCTCCGCGACCTTGATCCGGCCGGCGTCGGGCGAGACGACGGCGAGCGGCTGGTCGCCGTACTTCTGCTTGATGTAGTCGGTGAGCACCGGCAGCGCCATCAGGTGGTCGACAGGACCGTCGAAGAAGCCCTGCAGCTGGTCGGCGTGCAGGTCGACGGTGATGATCCGGTCGGCGCCCGCGGTCTTGAACATGTCGGCCATCAGGCGGGCCGAGATCGGCTCGCGGCCGCGGTGCTTCTTGTCCTGGCGGCTGTAGCCCCAGAAGGGCATGACCACGGTGATCCGCTTGGCGGAGGCGCGCTTGAGCGCGTCGACCATGATCAGGTGCTCCATGATCCACTCGTTGATCGGAGTGGTGTGGCTCTGGATCACGAAGGCGTCGCAGCCGCGGACGGACTCCTCGTAGCGGACGTAGATCTCGCCGTTGGCGAACTCGTAGGCCGACGTCGGCACGAGCGCCTGGTCGAGGATCTGAGCGACCTCGTCGGCCAGCTCGGGGTGTGCTCGTCCGGAGAAGACCATCAGGTTCTTCTCGGTCGTCCGCTTCAGACCGCTCACGCGCGTGGCTCCCCCTGGTCGGCGAAGGTGGTACCTAGGATTCTGCCCGCTCGGCGGGGTCGTCCCCAAGTCCGGGTCCGTTTTCGGACTGTTCATCCGTGGCGCCCGCCACAGCGGCCTCCGCGGCCGCTGCCTGCGCGGTGCCGGCCCGGTGCGAGGCCACCCACCCGTCGAGATTGCGCTGGGGCGAGGCGCTGACGGCGAGCGCACCGGCCGGGACGTTGCGCCGTACGACGGTGCCGCCGCCGGTCGAGGCGCCGTCCCCGATCGAGACCGGCGCGACGAAGGTGTTGTTGGAGCCGGTCCTCGCCTGCTTGCCGACGGTCGTGCGGTGCTTGTTGACGCCGTCGTAGTTGGCGAAGATCGTGCCGGCGCCGATGTTGCTGCCCTCGCCGATCTCGGCGTCGCCGACGTACGACAGGTGCGGGACCTTGGCGCCGTCGCCGATCTGCGCGTTCTTGGTCTCGACGAAGGTGCCGATCTTGCCGTCGGCGCCGAGGAGGGTGCCGGGGCGCAGGTACGCGAACGGGCCGACCGAGGCGCCGGCGCCGACGACCGCGAGCTGACCGTGGGTGCGTACGACGCGCGCACCGGCGCCGACCTCGCAGTCCTCGAGCGTGGTGTCCGGGCCGACCACGGCGTCCTCGGCGACCACGGTCGCGCCGAGCAGCTGGGTGCCGGGGAGGACGGTCACGTCGGGGGCGAGCACGACGTCGGCGTCGATCCAGGTGGTCGCCGGGTCCATGACGCTCACCCCGTCCCTCATCCAGCGGGTGACGATGCGGCGGTTGAGCTCGCGACCGAGCTCGGCCAGCTGGGCGCGGTCGTTGGCTCCCTCGGTCTGCAGGGCGTCGTCGACGGGATGGGCGGTGACGACCAGGCCGGCCTCGCGGGCCAGTCCCACGGCGTCGGTGAGGTAGTACTCGCCCTTGGCGTTGTCGTTGCCGATCCGGCCGATGGCCTTGGCGAGGAAGGCGGCGTCGAAGGCGAGGATCCCCGAGTTGATCTCGGTGATCGCGCGCTCGGTCTCCGAGGCGTCCTTCTCCTCGACGATCGCCTGCACGACACCGGTGTCGTCGCGCACGATCCGGCCGTACCCGAAGGGATTGGCGACGACCCCGCTGAGGATGCTGACCGCGGCCCCGGCGTCGCGGTGCGACGCGGTGAACGCCCGCAGGGTGGCACCCTCGAGGAGCGGGGTGTCGCCGTACGCGACCAGGACGGTGCCCTCGCGGGGCGCGTCGTCGAGTGCCTCGAGCGCGATCCGCACGGCGTGCCCGGTGCCGAGCTGCTCGGCCTGGACCGCGAGCACGCTCTCCGGACGCAGCTCGCTGACGTGGGGGCCGACCAGCTCGCGCTGGTGGCCGATCACGGTGACCACCCGGGCCGGCTCGAGGGCCGCCACGGCCGTCAGGACGTGACCGATCATGCTGCGCCCGCCGATGCGGTGGAGGACCTTCGGGGTCTTCGACTTCATGCGGGTGCCGCCGCCGGCGGCGAGGACGATGACGGTGAGCTGGTCGGTCACCCGGTCACCCTAACGACCGCCGGGACGAAGGAGACGGCCGGACCGGCGCCGTGCGGGTGGGCCGCGTCAGCGTCCGTCGAGCCAGGCCAGCACGGCCAGGACCCGGCGGTTGTCGTCGGCGGCCTGGGGCAGGTCCAGCTTGGTGAAGATGTTGTTGATGTGCTTGCCGACCGCCTTCTCGGTGACGACCAGCCGGGCGGCGATCGCGGCGTTCGAACGGCCCTCGCCCATCAGGGTGAGCACCTCCCGCTCGCGGTCGGTGAGCCGGTCCAGGGGTCGCGACCGCGCCGAGACGAGGGTGGCGACCACCTCCGGGTCGAGCACCGTGCCGCCCGAGGCGACCTGGTGGACGGCGGCGAGGAAGCCGTCGACGTCGGCGACCCGGTCCTTGAGCAGGTACCCGATCGCTCCCTCTCCCCCGGCCAGCAGGTCGCGGGCGTAGATCGGCTCCACCCACTGGCTGAGGACCAGCACCGGGAACGCCCGTCGCGCCGCCCGCACGGTGGTCGCGGCCTCCAGGCCCTCCGTGGTGTGCGTCGGCGGGAGGCGTACGTCGACCACCGCGATGTCGATGTCGTCGCGGGCCAGCGCCCGGGCCAGCGAGGGCGCGTCGCCCACGGCCTCGACGACCGAGATCCCACCCGACTCGAGGATCCGGGTGAGACCCACGCGCAGCAGCGCCTGGTCCTCGGCGAGCACGGCTCTCAGTCCGGTCACGTGGTCGGGCACGGCAGCTCCATCCGGGCCGTGGTGGGCCCACCGGTGGGACTGTCGACGACGAGGGTGCCGTCGAAGGCGCCGAGCCGGCGCGCGACCCCGGCGAGCCCGGAGCCGCGGGGGTCGGCGCCACCGCGGCCGTCGTCGCCGGCGACCAGGCGCAGCCGACCGTCGTCGTAGGTCCCCGTCACCCAGGCGCGGCTCGCGGCCGCGTGCTTGACGGTGTTGGCGAGGCACTCGGCGACGGCGAAGTAGGCGGCGGACTCGACGGGCGCCGGCAGGCGGGGTACGTCGACCGCCACCGCCACCGGGACCGGCAGCGCGAGCGCCAGCGCCTCGATCGCACCGGCCAGGCCGCGGTCCGCGAGCACCGGCGGGTGGATGCCGCGGACGACCGAGCGCAGGTCGTCGAGGGCGTCCATCGTGGTCTCGCGCGCCTCGCGCAGCAGCGCGGCGGCGGCCTCGGGGTCGGTCTGGAGCAGCTTCTCCGCGAGCCCGACGCTCATCCCCACCGACGCGATCCTGGCCTGGGCGCCGTCGTGCAGGTCGCGCTCGATGCGGCGTACCTCGGCGGCGGAGTGGTCGAGCGTCTCGGCCCGGGACTCCTCGACCTGCCCGACCCGCTCCTCGAGCTCGGCGACCCGCCCGTGGCCGAGGAGGGCGCGCTCGGCCCGGGCGCGAGCGTGGACCAGTGGGTCGGTGGTGACCCACCAGGTCAGCAGCAGGGGGCCGGTGAAGAGCACCATGAGCACCCACATCCAGTCCCCCGCGGTGAACGCGAGGATCACCCAGGTGATCGGGGTCGTCAGCAGCGCGACCGGGACCAGCGACATCACGAAGCCGCCGGTGGCCGAGAAGCACAGGAACCCGAAGTCGCGCCACCGCGCCGGGTCCCGCAGCCAGTACGCCGGCCGCACCAGTGCGGCCCCGCGGGCGGGCGCGTACGACGCCGTGATGCTCTCCCCCAGCAGCCGGCCGCTGAGCCGGCGGTGGACCGCGGTCAGCGCCGCGGTGGCCGGGACCGCGGCCAGCGCCAGCACGAAGCCGACGCCGGCGAGCCCGAGCGGCACGGAGAGCAGGGTGAGGATCGCCAGCGCCAGCGAGGGGACGAAGGACACGGCGTACCCGGCGGAGAGCAGCGTCAGCCGCAGCCGCTGCGTCAGTGCGTCGACCGTGACCGTGGCGTCCATCGCGGGCCAGTCTGTCACCGGACGGCGCCCCGGACCGCCCCGCGCGCCGAGCCCACGGTGAGCGCGACGACCCCGGCGACCACGGCGGGCGCCAGCCACAGGCCACCGTCCGGGACCACGCCCTCGTGCCGGGCGACCGCGAACGGGACGACCGTGGTGAGGGCGGCCAGGGTCCCGAGCACGACGCCGACGACGGCGACGACCCCGGCCTCCGCGACCACCGATCCGCGGACCTGGTGGGGCGTGGCGCCCAGCAGCCGCAGCCGGTGGAGCTCCTCGCGGCGGTGCGCGATCGTGGCGACGAACGCGTTGACCACCATGATCGCGGCGAACAGCGACACCATGCCGACGACGACGTTGTTGAGCAGGTTGATCGTGTCGCTGTCCGCGGTGCCGCCCGGCAGGGTGCGCTGGTCGATGTCGACGAGCATCAGGGTCCCGACGGCGGCCGAGGTGAGCACCACGACGGGGGCGAGCACGCCGGCGAGCAGGTGCGCCCGACGGAGGGTGTTGTACGACGCCAGGTGCGCCGTCGCCGACGTACCGGCCAGCAGGCGCACCGGGCCGGCGCCCCACCGCAGCAGGACCGGCGCGAGGACGGCCAGGCCGACGCCGACGAGGATCGAGCTGGAGCCACTGGTCGACATCGCGGCGTACGGGTCGGTGTCGTGGGCGGTCACCGTGATGGTGAGGACGGCCATCGCGAGGCCGTACCCGATCAGCAGCAGCGCGATCGCGACCCGCCACCACCGCATCCGGCCCTGCTCACCGGCGCTCTCGCGGGCCACGACCGCGGCGGGGCCGCGGGTCGCGCGACGGGCGGCGACGCCCGCGGCGACGGCGGAGACCAGGAGGACGAGGAGCGCGGCGCCCGCGACCGAGACCGGCCCGGCATCGTGCTCCGTGCGCTCGGAGACCAGCCCGCCGGACCGGATCAGCTCGAAGAGCGCGCGGCCGCCCACGGCGGCGAGCAGGGCGCCGAGGACGGCAGCGGCGACGGCGATCGCGCCGGTCTCGCGGGCGATCAACCGGCGGGCCTGGCGGGGCGTGGCCCCGATGGTGCGCAGCAGGCCGATCTCGGTGGCGCGTTGGGTGGTGGTGATCCCGACGGTCGAGGCGACCGAGAAGAGCACGATGACCGAGCCCCACCCGCCGACGACGGCGCCGAGGATGACCAGGGTGTCGGCGTCGGCGCCGGACGCGGAGCCCGAGGACTCCGCCAGCGTGGCGAAGGAGCCGATCAGCAGCGTGCCGAGCAGGACCGCCAGGAAGGTGGCGACGGCGGCCCTCGGCCGGTGGCGCAGGCTGCGCAGGGCCAGGCCGCTCATCGCGGCGCTCATGCCGACACCAGCTCGTCGAGGTGGGCCATCTGCCCGGCGACGGCGTCGGCGGTGGGGTGGGCCATCCGGCCCGCGACCCGGCCGTCGACGAGGAAGACCACCTCGTCGGCGTACGACGCCGCGACCGGGTCGTGGGTCACCATCACCACGGTCTGGCCGAGGTCGGCGACACTGCCGCGCAGCACCCCGAGGACCTGGCGCGCGGTGGCCGAGTCGAGGGCGCCGGTGGGCTCGTCGGCGAGCAGGACGTCGGGCGCGGTGAGCAGCGCCCGGGCGATCGCGACCCGCTGCTGCTGCCCGCCGGAGAGGCTGCCCGGCAGGTGGTGCGCCCGGTCGGCGAGCCCGACCCGGTCGAGCAGCTGCCGCACCCGCTCGCGGTCGACGCGCTTGCCGGCGAGCCGGCTGGGCAGGCCGACGTTCTCGACGGCCGAGAGGTACGGCAGCAGGTGGAAGCCCTGGAAGACGAATCCGATCCGCTCGCGGCGCAGCCGGGTACGTCGCTCCTCGTCCCAGTCGGTGACGTCCGTGCCGCCGACCAGCACCCGCCCGCGGGTCGGGCGGTCCAGTCCGGCGGCGCAGGACAGGAAGGTCGACTTGCCGGAGCCGGACGGCCCCATCACGGCGGTGAAGGTACCCCGCCGGAAGGCGAGGTCGATGCCGGCGAGCGCGGCGACGGTGTTGTCGCCGGAGCCGTAGGTACGGGTGAGGTCCTGGACCTCGAGCGCGGTGTCGGACATGGCTGCTCCTGGAGTGCGGGATCTGGTGCCTCCGACGCTAGGAACCACGGGCGCCGCGCTCGATGGGCCTGGCCTGCCGATCGGGAGTGGGGTTTTCCCCACCACCATGGGGGACGGATTTCCACAGTTCGGCGAAAGCGCGTGCATCTGCGGCCGATGAGGCGTATCACGGAGATGGAAAGTGAACGATCGAAAGGGAGCACGACGATGTGTGACCACTCACCCGAGTGCCCGGCCGCCGGGGACCCCGACTGCTGCACCGCCCACGTGACCGCCGACCACAGCGAGCAGGGCTGGTGCCGGCTCTGCAACGGCGTCATCCTGTTCGACGACGGCGCGTACCTCACGCCCGAGGGACGGGTGATGTCCCTGCCGCGGTCAGCCTGACCACGCCCCGCGACGCAGCCGTCCGCCACGTCGAGGCCACGGCCCGGCGACGGCCGGACCGGTCGGCTCGACAGCGAGGACCTCGAGGTCGGCGACACGCTGGTCGCCGGCGTGCCGCAGGCCAGCTCCTCGGGGCGATCGCGGCCGGCTCCTTCCTCCGGGCCGGGTCCTCGACCTGCCCCTGCGCGTCGTGGAGTCCGCCCGTCACCGGCGGTCAGCCCGCAGGTGGACCCGGTCGACCTGACCCGGGGCATCCCCGAGGCCTGGGAGGGCCGGGTGCTGCACCGCGGCGCTCACCGTCGTCCCCCTGCGGGCCGGACCCGACGCCCCCTGGTGGGTCACCGACCTGTGAGCCCGCGGCGGCGGAAAGGGGCGATGAGCTCCCCGGGTAGGAGTCGAACCTACGTCGCTTGTCCTGATTCAAAGTCAGGCGGGCCCTGCCGGCAGACCAACCGGGGATTGCGGTGCCCAGCCTAGGGCCGCGGCGTCGTACCGGACCAAATGTCCGCAACGTCGCGGAGCGGCCGGGCCCCGAGAGGCCCGACCGTCCCTGGAGGTGCCGCGCTCAGGCGTTCGGCACCAGGCAGAACAGGGTCCCGCGGGTCTTGTTCTCGAGGGGCTGGGCAGGGTTGGCGCACTGCTCCCCGGCCTTGCCGACCCGGGTCACCTTCACCACGGTCGAGGTGCCCGTGGTCGTCGCGCAGTCGACCTTGTCCTCCGCGCTGTAGTCGAAGCAGTCGCCCTTCGCCACGTTCAGGGCCAGGCACAGGTCGGCCACGTTGCCGCTGGAGCGGTCGTTGCCGAGCGAGATCTTGTACGGCGTCTCGGCGTCGGGGTCGCACTTGCCGTCGTCGGCCACGACCTCGTAGTCGGCCTCGGCGCTGTCGCAGGGGTGCTCGGTGTGCTCGGCGTTGAAGGTCCCGGTGACCGCCAGGCACTCACCGACCTTCGGGGCCTTCGCCTCCTCCACCTTCTCCTGCCCCTTGAAGAAGATGAAGTACGCCGCGAGGGCGACCGCGAGGCTGAGGACTCCACCGATGATGCGGCCGAGGAGGCCACGTCCGAGATCGAGCATGCTGGAACCTTTCCGAGCAGGGGCGGTCCCGAGTCACCCACACGAATGTCGGGGACACACTAGGGGAACCCTCACCAAACACGAATCCGGTGACTCAGTAGGTGAGCGCCGCCCAGGGGTCGACCTCGAAGCGGCCGTTCGGCTGCAGGGTGATGGACTGGATGCCGGCGGGCCGGCCGTCGCGGTAGGTGACCAGCGCGATGCTGGCGGGCCGGCGGAGCTTGCTGCCGATGGCGATGGCGTACGCCGCACCCCCGGTCGTGCCGAGGGTGTAGGTGTAGCCGGTCCGGCCGTCCTCGGCGGTGACAGCGGTCGGACCGGTCTGCACGTGCACGTGGCCGCCGAGGACGAGGTCGACGCAGCCGCGCTGCAGCGCCGGCTTGGCGATGTTGGCGTCGTGGACGAGCAGGGTGTTGACCCGCTCGCCCTCCTCGTCGGCGGCGCACGCGGCGTCGCCGAGCAGCTCGGCGACCTCGCTGAAGCTCAACCCGGTCTGGTCCCGCCAGTCCCCGAGACCGCTGGAGCGCGGGTCGTCGACGCCGAGGATCCGCGAGCCGCCGGGCCCGTCGATCACCTCGTCGTCGAAGTAGGTCCAGCCGAGGTCCTCCAGGTGGCTGCGCACGAAGCCGCCGTTGTCGTGGTTGCCGGCGACCGCCCAGCGCCCGTCGAAGTCCTTGAACGTGGCCGCGAGGGAGTCCAGCGAGAAGGCCTCCCACCGGCTGCCGGTGGAGGTGTCGTCGCCGGCGTCGAGGACGGCGGTCGCACCCGCGGTGTCGGCGATCGCCCGGGCGACCTTGTCCATGCCGACGTTGTCGTGGCGGTCGGAGACCAGGACGGCGACGGTCTCCCCCTCCTCGGGCTGTCGCAGGTCGAGCAGCGCGGCGTCGTCGGCCGCCTCGGAGTAGAACCGCAGGCTCTCGTCGTAGCTGCTGATGCCGCTCTCGATCAGCCGCCGCGACTGGGCGGTCGTCGCGTCGGTCATCACCTCGACCTCGTCCAGCTCGTCGGGCAGGGGCACCTCGGGGCCGAGGAAGTCGCCGAGCGCGATCCAGCGCTCCGCCGGCCGCTCGGTGCGCCCCCAGCCGTAGGGGACGACGGCCGCGACCACGAGCGCGGCCGCCAGGACCGAGACGGCCACTCCGCGACGGGTCGGCAGCGCGGCGTACAGCTCGCGTCGCCGCGACCGGCCGACGAGGCCCCACACCAGCAGCGGTACGGCGCCGAGCACGGCGCCCTGCAGGAGGGCGGCGCGCGCCATGGTCTCGACGGCGCGCTGGGCCACGGCGACCTGTCCCTCGGGCTGCGACGCGATCGCGGCGTACCGGCGGGTCAGCTCCTCGAGCGTCGCGGCGTCGGTCTTCCCGAGCTCGACCTCGACCCCGATCCGCGAGCCCGACGGCATCCGCAGGTCCGGCAGGACCGGCCCCATCCGTGCGACGACCTCGCCGGAGAGGTTGGGACTGAGCGTCGCCTCGTGGCTGGCGATCTCGACGGTCCGCTCGCTGTGCAGGAAGATCGCGGCCGCGATCGCGGCGGACAGGACCAGCCAGGTCCCGACGTACGTGAGGACCTTGAGGACACGGCGGGGCGGGAGCACGAGCACCGTTACCGCGCGCGGGCCTCCGCGACGGCGTACAGCGCGACCGACGCGGCGACGCCGGCGTTCAGCGACTCCAGCACACCGGCCATCGGGATCGACATCAGCCGGTCGCAGCTCTCCGCGACCAGCCGGGACAGTCCCTCGCCCTCGGAGCCGACGACCAGCACCAGCGCGCCCTCGACCAGGTCGGCGTCGCCCGTCAGCTCGGGCAGGGTGAGGTCGCCGTCGGCGGCGAGGCCGATGACGAAGCAGCCGGCCTCCTGGTAGGCCTTGATCTGCCGGGTCAGGTTGACCGTCTGCGCCACCGGGCAGCGGGCGGCGGCGCCGGCCGACGTCTTCCAGGCCGCGGCGGTCATCGAGGCCGCGCGGCGCTCGGGGATGACGACGCCGTGGGCGCCGAAACCGGCCGCGCTGCGGACGATCGCGCCGAGGTTGCGCGGGTCGGTGATCGAGTCGAGCATGACGACCAGCGGCTTCTGGCCGGCCTCGTCGGCCGCGTCCAGCAGGTCGTCGGGGTGGGCGTACTCGTACGCCGGGATCCGGGCCGCGAGACCCTGGTGGACCGCGCCGTCGGTGAGCCGGTCGAGCTCGCCGCGGCTGACCTCGAGCAGGCCGACGCCGTTCTCCGCGGCGAGGCGGAAGACCTCGCGCAGCCGGCCGTCGCGCTCGGCACCCTCGGCGACGTACACCGACGTCACCGGCACCCGCTCGCGCAGCGCCTCGACGACGGGGTTACGTCCGGCGATCCACTCGTCGCCGCCGGGCTTGCGACGCGGGCCGCTGCGCCCGCCCTTCTTCGCCTCGGCGCGCTTCTTGGCCTCGGCGATCTTGTGCGCCTTGTGGTACTCGCGGTCGACGGCCTTGGGTGTCGGCCCCTTCCCGGCGAGTCCGCGGCGGACCTGGCCGCCCGAGCCGGCCTGCGGCCTCTTGCTCGACTTGCGGATCGCGCCCTTGCGGCTCGAGTTGCCTGCCATGTCAGCTCACGCTCCAGGTGGGTCCGTCGGGGGTGTCGGTGACCTCGATGCCGGCCGCCTTGATCCGGTCGCGGATCGCGTCGGCGCGGGCCCAGTCCTTGTCGGCGCGCGCCTGGGTGCGCTCCTCCAGCAGCCCGGCGACCAGCGCGTCCACCGCGGCGCTGAGCCGCTCCTCGGCGCCGGAGGAGCCGGCACCGGCCCAGGCCGGGTCGGCCGGGTGCACGCCGAGCACGTCGAGCATCGCGGCGACCGCACCCGCGACCGCGGCGACGTCCTCGCCGGCCGCCAGCAGGCGGTTGCCCTCGCGCACGGTGTCGTAGAGGACGGCGACCGCGGCCGGCGTACCGAGGTCGTCGTCCATCGCGGCGGCGAAGGCCTCCGGCAGCTCACCGCTGCCACCGGTCGAGCCCGTCGGGCCCCCGACGCGGTCGAGGAAGGAGACGATCCGCTGGTAGCCCGCGGCCGCCTCGTCGAGCGCCTCGAAGCTGAACTCGACGTGGGAGCGGTAGTGGGCGGCGACCATGTAGAACCGCAGCTCCGCACCACTGACCCGCTGCAGCACCGAGGGGATCGAGAGCGTGTTGCCGAGGGACTTGCTCATCTTCTCGCCGGCGGTGGTGATCCACGCGTTGTGCATCCAGTACGACGCGAACGCGCCCCCCGCCGCCCGCGACTGGGCCTGCTCGTTCTCGTGGTGGGGGAAGCGCAGGTCGACGCCGCCGCCGTGGATGTCGAAGGCCTCGCCGAGGTACTTGCCGGCCATCGCCGAGCACTCGATGTGCCAGCCCGGACGGCCCCGACCCCACGGGCTCGGCCAGGACGCGGTCTCCGGCTCGGAGTCCTTGCGGCCCTTCCACAGCGCGAAGTCGCGGGGGTCCCTCTTCCCGCGCGGGTCGGCGTCGGCCGCCGGCTCCATGTCGTCGACGCCCTGGTGGGTCAGCTCGCCGTACGAAGGCCACGACCGGACGTCGAAGTAGACGTCGCCGCTGCCGTCCTCGGCCGGGTAGGCGTGGCCGCGCTCGATGAGCCGCTCGATGAGCACGATCATCTCGGGGATGTGGCCCGTCGCGGCGGGCTCGTAGGTCGGCGGCGCCACATTGAGCGCGGCGTAGGCCTTGTCGAGCTCGATCTTCATCGCGTACGCGAGGTTGTACCAGGGCCGGCCCTGCTCGGCCGACTTCGCCAGGATCTTGTCGTCGATGTCGGTGATGTTGCGGATGAACGTGACCTCGTAGCCGCGGTGACGCAGCCAGCGCTGGAGGACGTCGAAGTTCACCGCGGAGCGGACGTGGCCGACGTGGGGCTCGCTCTGGACCGTCAGGCCGCACACGTACAGACCCGCCCTGCCCTCGTGGAGGGGCACGAAGTCACGTACTTCGCGGGTCGCGGTGTCGTAGAGCCGGATGGTCACGCCGCCAGTCTAGGGATCGGCGCGGGTCCGCCTCACATCGTCGCGGGTGCGCTTGTAACTAAGTGTTACGGCACGAAAAGGCATGCCACAGCACCCGGGTACCGAGCACAGCACCCGGGTAGTCGCCAATTCGGCCTCGCAACGCGGACTTGGAACAGCCGCGCGTCACCGAGCTGCGCCGGCGCCACGCCGGCCGCACCACCCGGGTGCTGTGGTTGCTACCCGGGTGTTGTTGCAGCCGAATTCCGCACGTAACACGTAGTTACAAGGCCGCGCCGCGCCTCCGTGTGACGGGAGTGACGGATGTGACGTACCGTGAGGCAGTGCGCCGGTCCTTCCCCGTTCCCGTCGTGTCCCTCGTCCTCGCCCTGGTCGCCTCCCTGGCGGCCGGCATCGCCGTGGTCGCCGACCGCTCCCCCGCCGAGTCGCGCCCCGAGGCGGTGGCCGCGGCGGCGGTCTCGGCCCGGCAGGTCCACCTGCAGCGGTTCGCGCCGGGCGCCTGGAAGGGCGCCGCGACCGAGCGGCGGTACGGCCGCAGCTACGTCGGCAGCCGCTGGAGCAGCCCGTGGATCGCGCCCGGCTTCGACTACACCGAGCTGATCGCGTCGTGGTCGGCCCGCACGCCGGGATCGAGCTGGATCGCGGTCGAGGTCCGCGGCCGGGCCGCGAACGGCGCGAGGACGTCGTGGGACACCGTCGCCCGGTGGGCGGCGACCGACAAGGTCGTCAAGCGCCGCTCGGGCGGAAGCCAGGCCGACGACGGCACCCGGGTGGCGACCGACACGTGGAGGACGGCCGGGCTGGCGTCGTACCGGATCCGGGTGACGGTGCGCCACGAGGCCGGCCGGAGGTCGCCGCGCGTCGACCTCGCCACGGCGATGACCTCCCGACTGCCGGCCGCCGCCGGCGCGGTCTCCGCGCCGGGGGTCGCGCGTGGCGTCGAGCTCGCGGTCCCGCGTTACTCGCAGATGATCCACACCGGCCACTACCCGCAGTGGGGTGGCGGCGGCGAGGCGTGGTGCTCGCCGACCTCGACCTCGATGGTGCTCGGCTACTACGGCCGCCTTCCCGGCCCGGGCTCCTACGGCTGGGTCCCGGCCGGGCACCCGGACCCGTGGGTCGACGCGACCGCCCGCTCGACGTACGACCACGCCTACGAGGGGACCGGGAACTGGCCGTTCAACACCGCGTACGCCGCCCGGCGGCTGGGCCGGACCGGCGAGGCGTTCGTGACCCGGCTGCGCGACCTCACCGACGCCGAGCTGCTCGTCAAGGCCGGGATCCCGCCCGTCGTGTCGATCGCGTTCGGTCGCGGCGACCTGACCGGCGCCCCGATCTCCGCGTCCAACGGGCACCTGCTCGTCATCGTCGGGTTCACCGCGACCGGCGACGTGATCGTCAACGACCCCGCGGCCGCGAGTGCCGAGGGCGTACGGCGGGTCTACGCCCGCGCGCAGCTCGAGCGGATCTGGCTGCAGGCCTCCGGCGGCACGGCGTACGTCGTCCACGACGCCGCGCACCCGCTCCCCGCAGCGCCCGGCGGCAACTGGTAGGGCTCAGTCCTGTGCCGAGACGGTGAGGTCGATGGTGTGCCATCCGGTCGCACCGTCCGGCACGACGTCCGCCACCGCGCCGGTCTGGGTGCGGCCCTCCGCGTCGATCGCCCGGACCCGCAGCTGGTGCTCGCCGGGGTCGACGTCGAGGACCGCGCGCCACTGCACCCAGGTGTCGGCGTTCGGGGTGGTCGCGAGGGTCGCCCGCTGCCAGCGGCCGCCGTCGACCTGGACCTCGACGCCGGAGATCCCGGTGTGCTGGAACCAGGCGACGCCCGCGCAGACCAGCTCCCCGGCCGGCACCTCGGCGCCGTCACCGGGCACCTCGATCTTGGACGCGATCTTGACCGGCCCCTGCTCCGACCAGCCCTTGTCGGTCCAGTACGCCGTGATGTCCTCGAACGAGGTGACCTCCATGTCGACCACCCACTTGCACGCCGACACGTAGCCGTAGAGCCCGGGCACGATGGTGCGCACCGGGAAGCCGTGCTCGATCGGCAGCGGCTCGCCGTTCATCGCGACCGCGAGCATCGCGTTGCGGTCGTCCATCAGGGCGGCCAGCGGCGTCCCGCAGGTCCAGCCGTCCTCCGAGGTCTGCAGCACCGCGTCCGCGCCGGCCAGGGGCTTGGCCTCGGCGAGGATCGCCGCCAGCCGCACGCCGCTCCACCACGCGTTGCCGACCAGGTCGCCGCCGACCTCGTTGGACACGCAGTTGAGGGTGATCCAGTCCTGGGTGATCTCGCGACCGACCAGGTCGGCGTACGTCAGCCGGATCTCGCGCTCGACCTTGCCGTGGATCCGCAGCTCCCACTCGGCGGGCGCGACGGTCGGCTTGATGATGGCGGTGTCGATCAGGTAGAAGTCGTCGTTCGGGGTCTGCCACGGCGAGACGCCGTCGACCCCGACCGCGACGCCGTCGGGCACGACGGGCGCGGTGACGCCCTCGATCCGCAGGAGCCGGCGACTCTGCTCGGCCTTGCGCCGCGCGTTGCCGGCGATCCGCCCGGCCAGCCCGCCGACCACGGTCACGGCGGCCATGGCACCGGCGAGCACGAAGAACCGGCGCCGGGTCGGCACCGCGTCGTCGGCGGGGCCGGGGACGTCCTCGACGAGCTCCCAGCGCCGCAGCCACTCGGCGAGCAGGGCGAGCGCGACCAGCCAGCAGAGCAGCCCGACCACGACCGGCGCGAGGTCGATCAGGCTGGGCGTCGGCTTGGTCAGCACGGCGACGACGGCGATGCCGGCGAGCACGACGTACCCGGTCACCGCGGCCCACCACCGCCGGTGCGCCAGTCGCCCGAACCACCCGAAGAGCAACGCGACGACGACCAGCATGCCGACGACGAGGACCTTCTTGTCGGCGGTGTCGAAGGTGTCGATCGCCCACGTGGCGACCGGCCCGGGGGTGAGCGCGATGACGCCCTCGGCCACCGCGACGACCGGCGAGTCCCGCACGTGCAGCAGGGCTGCCGCGGCATAGCTGATCGCCAGGCCGACCGCTCCGGCGATCAGCCCGGCCAGCGGCCACCAGGCCCGGGAGCTCCTCACCTGACCGATTCTCTCCCACGGCACCCGACTCAGGCATGATCGGGCCGTGAACCTGCGCATCGGCATCGGCTCCGACGTCCATCGCCTGGTCCCCCGCGGCCCGCAGGACCCCCCGCTGGCGCTCGGCGGCCTGACCTGGCCCGACGAGGACGTCCGGCTCGAGGGCCACTCCGACGCCGACGTCGCCGCCCACGCGGCCTGTGACGCCCTGCTCTCGGCCGCCGGTCTCGGCGACCTCGGCAGCAACTTCGGTACGGCGCAGCCACAGTGGGCGGGCGCCAGCGGCGCGGCCCTGCTCGGCGAGACCCGGCGCCGGGTCGAGGCGGCGGGCTTCTCGGTCGTCAACGTCGCGGTGCAGGTGATCGGCAACCGGCCGAAGGTCGGTCCCCGCCGCGCGGAGGCGGAGGCCGCGCTCGGCGGCGTCCTCGACGCCCCCGTGTCCCTGTCCGCGACGACCACCGACGGCCTGGGCCTCACCGGGCGCGGCGAGGGTGTCGCCGCGATCGCCACCGCGCTGCTCACCTCCTGACCTCCCCGGTCTCTTCCTGCGACACGCTGTCGCAACCGCGCCGGGTCGTGGCAGGGTGGGACGCCGACACCGACATGGGGGTACCGATGTCCGACCACACCGTGATCACCGAGGACGGCCTGCGCATCCACGTGACCGTGCGCGGCCGCGACGACGCGCCGCTGACGGTGCTGCTGTCGCACTGCTGGACGGCCGAGGAGTCGGACTGGCACTACCAGGTCACCGACCTGCTGGCGCGCTACGGCCGCGACGTCCGGGTGATCACCTGGGACCACCGCGGGCACGGGCGTTCGGACCGGGCGCCGGAGGCGGCGTGCACCATCCCCCACCTCGCGCGCGACCTCGGCCTGGTCGTCGACAGCTGCGCCCCCGAGGGACCGCTCGTCGTCGCCGGCCACTCGGTCGGCGGGATGACGATCACCGCGATCCCCGAGGAGCGACCCGACCTGATGCCGCGGATCGTCGGCACCCTGTTCGTCAGCACCACCAGCGGCGAGCTGTCCAAGGTCACCCTGGGCCTGCCGGCCGTCGCGGGCGCCGTGCTGCGCGACCGGCTGCCGTTCATCCTCGCCAACCGGTCGCGGATGCTCAGCCTGAGCCGCCGGGAGAAGTTCCCGACCATCGAGCGGCAGATCGCCCGCCGGTTCCTGTTCGGCCGCCCGGCCCGCTCCCGCGACGTCGCCCACGTCGTCGACCAGCTGGTCCACGCGGCACCGGAGACCATGTCCGGGTTCTTCAGGGACATGATGGCCCACGACCGGATCGGCAACCTCGCCGCCTTCGACGACGTCCCGACCACGGTGCTCGTCGGCACCCGCGACCTGCTCACCCCGCCCGAGCACGCCAGCAAGATCGCCCGCGGCATCCGCGGCGCGCGGCTGCTCGTGGCCCCCGACGCGGGCCACTACCTGCCCTTCGAGCGTCGCGAGCTCGTGAGCGGCGAGCTGTGCACGCTGGTCGACCGCGCGCTCGCCCGGGTCGCGGACCAGCCCGCCGGCGACGCGGAGCGACGCGGGCGGCACCGCGCCCGCGCCTGAGCGCGGACACATCTAGGCTCGGCGGCGTGACCACCGCCCCGGCCCCTGCACCGACCGCAGCCGTCGTCGTCCTCGCCGCCGGGAGCGGCACCCGCGTGGGTGCCGGGGTCAACAAGATCCTGCTCCCGCTGCGTGGCCGCCCGGTGCTGGCCTGGTCGGTGCTCACCGCGCTCGAGCTGTCGGGCGTCGACCCGGTCGTCGTGGTGCACCGTCCTGGCGAGCGAGCGGACGTCGGGACCGCACTGCTGCCGGTCATCGGCGAGCGCGAGGTGCTGCTCGTCGAGGGCGGCGCGACCCGGCAGGACTCCGAGCAGGCGGCGCTGGCCGCGCTCGCCCCGCGGGTCGCCGCCGGCAGCGTCGACGTGGTCGCGATCCACGACGGCGCCCGGCCGCTGGCGAGCGCGGCGCTGTTCGAGGCGACCATCGCCACCGCGCGCGAGCACGGCGGCGCCGTACCCACGCACGAGCTGGCCGGCCTGCTCCCCCGCGACGCCGCCCTGGTGCCCGCCCCCGGCGGTCCCGGCACCCGGCTGGTGGGCGTCTCGACCCCGCAGGCGTTCCGGGCCACCCCGCTGCTGGCGGCGTACGCGGCCGCCGCCGCGGCCGGCTTCGACGGCACCGACACCGCGGCGGCGTTCGCGGAGTTCGCACCGGCCGGGCACGAGGTGCGGTCCGTGGCGGCCCACCCGGGCAACGTGAAGGTGACCTTCGCCGAGGACCTCCAGGTCGCCGAGCGGCTGCTCTCCTAGCCCGCGGCCGGCAGGCGCACCGTCACCCGCAGCCCGCCTCCCGACCTGGCCGCGAGGGAGAGGCTGCCGTCGTGCGCCTCGGCGATGCTCCGGACGATCGCGAGGCCGAGGCCTGCACCGGCATGCCCGTCCTGGGTGCGCCCCGCGCCCCGTTGGAAGGGCTCGGCCAGGGTGGCGACCAGCTCCGGGTCGAGCAGCGCCCCCGTGTTCTCCACGTGCAGGAGCGCCGCCGCGGGCTCGCGGTGCGTGCTGACCCGGACCCGGCCGCCGGCGGGGAGGTTGTGCACGATCGCGTTGTGGACGAGGTTGGTCGTCAGCTGCAGCAGCAGCGCCGGCTCGCCCGTGGTGACGGCGAGGTCGCCCGACGCCTCGAGGACGACGCCGCCCGCCTCGGCGAGCGGCAGCAGCGTCTCGGTGGCCTCCTCGGCGAGGAGCGACAGGTCGACGTCCTCGCGGGCGAAGGACCTGCGGTCGGCCCGGCTGAGCAGGAGCAGCGCCTCGATCAGGTCGATCGCCCGGGTGTTGACGGCGTACAGGCTCTCGACCAGCCGGCCGGTGTCGCGGGTCGGGTCCTTGCGGGCCAACTCCAGCAGGGTCTGGGTGATCGTCAGCGGCGTCCGCAGCTCGTGTGAGGCGTTGGCGGCGAAGCGCTGCTGCTCGGCGACGTGCGCGTCGAGCCGCGCGAGCATGCCGTCGAAGGCGTCGGCCAGCTCGCGGAACTCGTCGTCGCGGCCCCGGAGCCGGATCCGGTGCGTGAGCGAGCCGCCGGCCGCTCGCCGCGTGGCCTCGGTGATCTGGCCGAGCGGGGCGAGCATCCGGCCGGCCAGGAGCCACCCGCCACCGAGACCGCAGACGAGCAGGAAGCCCAGCACCAGCGCCGCCTTGGGGGCGAACGCCTCCCACAGGTCCGAGCGTCCCGGGATGAACAGGTACGGCGACCTCGGCCCCGGACCGCCCAGGTCGTCGGTGGCCACGGTGACGGCCTGGTCGGGCACGTAGCGCAGGAGGAACAGCCAGACCACGGCGAGCAGCAGCGCGCCGGCGAGCAGCAGGAAGCCGGCGTAGCTCAGCGTCAACCGGAGCCGGACGCTCGGTCCGCGGCGCCTAGTTGTTGCCGACATCGATCCGGTACCCGACGCCGGCGACGGTGGCGATGACCCAGGGCTCGCCGAGCCGCTTGCGCAGCGCGGACACCGTGATCCGCACGGCGTTCGTGAAGGGGTCGGCGTTCTCGTCCCAGGCCCGCTCGAGCAGCTCCTCGGCGCTCACCACGCCGCCCTCGGCGCCGACGAGGACCTCGAGCACCGCGAACTGCTTGCGGGTCAGGGCGACGTACCGGCCGTCGCGGAAGACCTCACGGCGGAACGGGTCGAGGCGCACACCGGCGATCTCGCGGACGGGCGGGCGGTGGTGCGCCCGTCGGCGGTCGAGCGCCCGCAGCCGCAGCACGAGCTCGGCGAGCTCGAACGGCTTGGTGAGGTAGTCGTCCGCGCCGAGCGCGAAGCCGGAGGCCTTGTCGTCGAGCCGGTCGGCCGCGGTGAGCATCAGGATCGGCATGCCGCTGCCCGAGGCGACGATGCGCCGCGCGATCTCGTCCCCGGACGGCCCCGGCACGTCCCGGTCGAGGACCGCGATGTCGTAGCTGTTGACGCCGAGCAGCTCGAGGGCGGTGTCGCCGTCGCCCGCGACGTCGGCGGCGATCGCCTCCAGCCGCAGTCCGTCGCGGACGGCCTCGGCCAGAAGAGGCTCGTCCTCGACGATCAGCACCCGCACCTCGCCGATGCTACGAGCCGCCGGATATCGCCGGCATATCGAAAAGCCGATACGCCCCGGCAACGCGCCGCTGTCTTGACTCCTCGCCATGGCCCCTTCCCCCACCTCCCGCCCGGTCCTCCTGTTGCTGATCGTGTTCGTGCTGCTCGGCGCCGTCGGCTACCGCTCCCTCACCTCGACCTCGTCGGCGGCCGACTCCGGGCCCGTCGGGGACGGCGAGCTCCCCGACGGCACCTCGGTGTACGACGACGAGCACTCCGGCATCGCCGAGCTCGACCCGGACCTGCTCCGCGCGCTGCGCCGGGCGGCACGGGCCGCGGTCGACGACGACGTCGACCTCGTGGTCAACAGCGGCTGGCGCTCCCGCGCCTACCAGCAGCGGCTCCTCGACGAGGCGGTCGCGACCTACGGCTCCCGGGCGGAGGCCGCCCGCTGGGTCTCCACGCCGGACAACTCGCCCCACGTGTCGGGCGACGCCGTCGACGTCGGCCCGGCACGGGCGGCGGCCTGGCTGGGGACGTACGGCGACCGGTACGGCCTGTGTCGGACCTACGACAACGAGCCGTGGCACTTCGAGCTGCGCCCCGCCGCCGTCGACGAGGGCTGCCCGCGGCGCTACCCGGATCCGACGTACGACCCGCGCAACCGCTGACCGCGGCCCTCAGCGCGGATCGGTCAGCGCCTCGAGCACGGGGAGGTCGGCGGCCGAGGCGACCCGCCGGGCCTCGGGCGGTGCCTCGACGAGGAGCACCCGCTCGGCGCCGTACCGCTGCCGCAGGAGGGTCACGAGCTGCACGAAGTCGCTCGTCGGCAGCGGGCCGCCGGCGCCGAGCAGGTCCGCGACCACGGCCGCGGGCAGCACCACGGGCGAGCAGACGGCGACGAGGGCGTCCCGGTCGACGGTCGCGCCGACGACGTCACCGCCGGCGACCGGGTGCACCTCCTTGACCGTGTCGGTCACCGGACGGACGCCGACGACGACCCGGTCCTCGACCGCGGCGCGCTCGGCACAGCGACGCAGGAAGTCGGGCGGCGTCATCGGGCAGAGCGGGTCGTGCAGGAGCAGCGGCACCTCGCGCTCCACGACGGTCTCCCACGGGACGGTCTGGTCGAGCAGGTCGATGCCCGCCTCGCCGGCCGCCCACGCGGCGCTCGCCACGAGGGACTCGCCGTGGACCAGGTGGAAGGGCAGGGCACCGCGCCCCTCCTCCACCACGATCCCGGCGACGGGGGCGAAAAGGTCGACGGCGTCATACGGGTGCGGGTTCATCGGAACCCACCGTATGACGCCGTCGGTGGTGCGGGTGAGGGCTGCCTACGAGGCGAGCACCTCGTCGAGGATGGTCTCGGCCTTGTCCTCGTTGGTGTTCTCGCACAGGGCGAGCTCGGAGACCAGGATCTGGCGGGCCTTGGCGAGCATCCGCTTCTCGCCTGCCGACAGACCGCGGTCACGCTCCCGGCGCCACAGGTCGCGCACGACCTCGGCCACCTTCATGACGTCGCCACTGTGGAGCTTCTCGAGGTTCGCCTTGTAGCGCCTCGACCAGTTGGTCGGCTCCTCGACGTGCTCCGCGCGGAGCACCCCGAAGACCCGGTCCAGCCCGTCCTTGTCCACGACATCCCGAACACCCACGAGGTCGAGGTTGTCGGCCGGCACGCGGACCACGAGGTCCTGCTGGGCGACAATCCGAAGCACGAGGTACTGCCGTTCCTGGCCCTTGATCGTCCGCATCTCGATGTTCTCGATGACCGCGGCCCCGTGATTGGGGTAGACGACCGTTTCGCCGACGGTGAAAGTCATATGAGCAAAACCCCTTCCTAGGGTGACCTATCTTACCACGCCTTCTACGACTCTCCGAATGCGTTTGCGCAGGTCAGGGGCACCATCGGCGGCTTGACAGGCCGCCACTCGTATGGTCCGTCCGGGCGGCGGCACTGTGGGGCAGGTCACCCGGAGCCGTACGACGGCAGGTCCCGACCGATCGGCGGGCCCGCCCCCATGCTGGTCGCCCGTGGTCAATACTGCTCGCCATGGCGAAGATGCAGCGCTGGCGGCGCAGCCGCTCTGCCGGGGAGGGAACCCTGACCGAGGAGGCCCCCGAGGCCGGCCTCGACGACCTCCCCGCGGACGGCGACCCCGAGACCGAGGACGTCGCGACCGACGAGCCCGCGGACGAGGAGCTCGCGGCCGAGCTGGTCGAGGAGACCGACGAGGACGTCGAGCAGGACGCCGAGGACGCCGAGGACGCCGAGGACGCCGACCTCGAGCGTCCCCCGCTCCCCCACGTCCCGGACCGGCCCGGGTTCACGGGGTGGCTGTTCGGCGGCCGCAGCCCGGCCGACGTCGTCCTGATCCAGCTGCTCCAGGCCGCCCACGCCAAGCAGGCGATCACCACCGCGCTCGCGATGGGCCTGATCGCCGCGGTGGCCGGCCGCCCGGCGCGCGAGGCGGGCGTCGTGCTGGTGACCGTGCTCGTGGGCCAGACCATCCTGGGCTGGCACAACGACATCGTCGACCGGCAGCGCGACCAGGCCCACGGCCTCGCCGGCAAGCCGGTCGGCTCGGGCCGGCTCGAGGTGGGCACCGTCTGGTACGCGATCGTCGTCGCGTTCCTGCTCCTCGTCCCGCTGGCCACCACGACCGGCGTCCGGGCTGGCGCCTACTACCTGGGCTCCGTGGCGGTCGCGATGCTCGGCAACATCGTCCTGCGCACCGGGTTCTTCTCGTGGTGGTCGTGGGCGGCGTCGTACGCCCTCCTCCCGGCGTACCTGTCCTGGGGCGGCTGGGGCGGCAAGGCCGTCGGCAGCGCCCCCGAGCCGGCCATCGTGGCGCTCGCCGCGCTGCTCGGTGTCGGCATCCACTTCATGCGGGCCGTGTGGGGCCTGGTGGCCGACCACGAGGACGGCTGGACGTACCTGCCGCTCAAGCTGGGACTCAAGCTCGGCGCGACCCGGCTGCTCGCGCTGTCGACCCTGTTCAGTGTCGGCGTCGTCGTCGCGCTGGTCGTGGTCGGCGCCCGGGTCGGCCTGAGCCGCTGACCGACCCGGCCTCGCGCAACGCTAGAGTGAGCCCGCTTCGACCCAACCTGACCCGGAGGCCTGCCGAGATGCCCCACCTGCGCCGATCCGCGCTCGCCGGACTGCTGCTGGCAGTCGTCCCCGCCACCGCCCTGAGCGCGTGCGGCTTCGACTACCCGACCGACCGGGTCAACACGATCGCCGCGGGCGTCAACGACCGCACCGGTGACGTCGACGCGCTCGGCATCCGGGTGCTCGCGACCGCGAAGGGCGAGGGCCGGCTGATCGGCGCGCTGTCCAACAACCTGCGCGAGGACGCCTCACTCGACGCCGTGTCGTCGACCGCGGGCGTGACCACCGGCGACTTCGAGCCGATCGAGGTCGCGGGCCGGGGCACCGTCAACCTGGCCACCTCGGCCGTCGTACCGCTGAGCGGCAACTTCACCGCCGGCGACGTCATCCCGCTCGACCTGACCTTCAGCGACGGCACCACGCTCAGCCTGGACGTCCCGGTCGTCAAGCCGTGCTTCCAGTACACCCAGGTTCCGACCGACCTGGCCAGCGAGTCCCCCTCGGAGAAGGGCACCGACGGCGAGGCCGCCGACGCCGCCGCCGAGGAGGAGGGCGACGAGGCCCACGCCGACGAGACGCACGCCGACGAGCACGCGGAGGAGGGCGGCGACGCCACCTTCACCTGCGCGGACGAGATCCCGGCACCCGAGGGCGCGCACTGATGACGTTCACGCTGGTCCTGCTCCGCCACGGCGAGAGCGAGTGGAACGCCAAGAACCTGTTCACCGGCTGGGTCGACGTCGCGCTGACCGAGAAGGGTCGTGGCGAGGCGGTCCGGGGCGGCGAGCTCCTCGCGGAGGCCGGCATCCTGCCGGACGTCGTGCACACCTCGCTGCAGCGCCGCGCGATCAACACCGCCGCGCTCGCGCTCGACGCCGCCGACCGGCACTGGATCCCCGTCCGCCGCTCCTGGCGCCTCAACGAGCGCCACTACGGCGCCCTGCAGGGCAAGGACAAGAAGGCGATCAAGGACGAGTACGGGGAGGAGCAGTTCATGCTCTGGCGCCGCTCGTTCGACGTACCGCCGCCGCCGCTGGACGACAGCGACGAGTACTCCCAGGCCGGCGACCCCCGCTACGCCGACCTCGGCGACGAGCTGCCCCGCGCCGAGGCGCTCAAGCAGGTCATCGACCGACTGCTGCCCTACTGGGACGCCGGGATCGTGCCGGACCTGCGGGCCGGCCACACCGTGCTCATCGCCGCCCACGGCAACAGCCTGCGCGCGATCGTCAAGCACCTCGACCAGATGAGCGACGCCGACATCACCGGCCTCAACATCCCCACCGGGATGCCGCTGGTCTACGAGCTCGACGAGGACACCCTCGCGCCCGTCGTCCCCGGTGGTCGCTACCTCGACCCCGAGGCGGCCGCGGCCGCTGCCGCTGCCGTCGCCAACCAGGGACGCTGACCACAGCAGCCCCACGGGTCACAAGTTTCACCGGTCGCCGGTGGAACTCATTTCCGGCAGATCAGGCAGCGGGAGCGGGGTGGTGGCCGGTGACCACGAAGATGACCCGGTTGGCGACCGAGACGGCGTGGTCGGCGATCCGCTCGTAGTAGCGGCCGAGCAGGGCGATGTCGACCGCGGCCTCGACGCCGTGGGTCCACTCCTCGCCGAGCAGCTCGGTGAAGCTGCGGCGGCGCAGCTGGTCCATCTCCTCGTCGTCGCGGCCCAGCGCGATCGCAGCCTCGACGTCGCGGCCGGAGATGACCTCGGTGACCCGGCCGACCATGTCCTCGGCGACCTCGGCCATCCGCGCGACCGTCGGGCGGACCTCCTCGGGGACGGCGACGTCCGGGACGCGGAGGCGGGCGATCTTGGCGACGTGGACGGACAGGTCGCCCATCCGCTCGAGCTCGGCCACCATCCGCAGCGCGGCGACGACGGTGCGCAGGTCGCCGGCGACGGGCTGCTGCAGCGAGAGCAGGGCGAAGCAGGAGTCCTCGACCTTCTCGCGGGCGCGGTCGATCTCGGCGTCCTGGCTGATGACCTGCTCGGCGATCGAGGAGTTGCCGGTCATCAGGGCCTCGGTGGCCTGGCCGACGGCGGTCTGGACGCGGCGGGAGATCCCGGCGAGGTCGTCGAAGATCGCGTCGAGCTGGTCGGTGTAGGCGTCACGCATGGACCCGAGCGTAGGGAGCGGAGGTGTCCAGCAAGCGAGGTGCGGTGAACGCGGGATGAACATCGCGAAGCACGGCCCCGCTGATTCGGAACCCGGCCCCGCGCGCGCCGTACGATCGAGACGTGGATCCGACGACGCAGGCCTTCGTGGCCGCGCTCCTCGGCGCCCTCGTGGCGGGCGGGGCCATGCTGGCATGGCACCTCAGCGACCGCCAGCAACGGGTCTTCCGGACGCCGGAGGAGCCGCTGCTGCCCGACGGCGTGGCGGCGGTGCTCTCGGTGCTGCGCAGCAGCGCGGTGGTCGTCGACGAGTCCGACGCCGTCGTGAAGGCATCGGCGCCGGCGTACGCCATGGGCTTCGTGCGCGGCACCACGCTGCTGTCCGACGAGCTCGGCGACCTGATCCGTCAGGTACGCCGCGACGGCCAGATCCGCGAGACCGAGCTGATCGTCCCCCGCGTCTCCGGCGCCCCGCGCCACGTCACTGCCCGCGTCGCTCCGCTGGGCTCGCGCCTGGTCCTGGCCCTGGTCGAGGACCGCACCCGCGAGCGCCAGGTCGACGCCGTACGACGTGACTTCGTGGCCAACGTGAGCCACGAGCTGAAGACGCCGGTCGGCGCGATGCGCCTGCTCGCCGAGGCGGTGCAGGACGCCTCGGACGACCCCGAGGCCGTCTACCGGTTCGCGTCGCGGATGCTCACCGAGAGCGACCGCCTCTCGCGGCTGATCCAGCAGATCATCGAGCTGTCGAGGTTGCAGGGCGACGAGCCGCTCGACTCGCCGGTCCCGGTGTCGATCGACGACGTGGTCGCCTCCGCGGTCGACTTCGTCGGCATGAACGCCACCGCCAAGGACATCCAGCTCATCGCCGAGGGCGAGGAGGGGCTCAAGGTCCTCGGCAGCGAGAAGCAGGTCGGTGCCGCCGTCTCCAACCTGGTGGCGAACGCCGTGGCCTACTCCGAGCCCAACTCCCGCGTCGTGGTGACCCGCAAGCGAGTCGGGCCCAACGTGGAGATCTCCGTCATCGACCAGGGCATCGGCATCCCCGAGGCCGAGGTCGAGCGCATCTTCGAGCGGTTCTACCGGGTCGACCCGGCCCGGCACCGCTCGACCGGCGGCACCGGCCTGGGGCTGTCGATCGTCAAGCACGTGGCCGCCACCCACGGCGGCGAGGTGCGCGTGTGGTCGGTGGAGGGGCAGGGCTCGACCTTCACCCTCACCCTGCCGCAGCACCAGCACCAGGAGGGTGACGGGCCGTACGTGCGGCTCGCGCCCCTCGCGTCCACCCCGGAAGCGCCGGGCGGACGCAGGAATGATCAGGAGGACGCATGACCCGGGTACTTGTCGTCGAGGACGAGGAGAGCTACAGCGACGCGCTCGCCTACCTGCTCCGCAAGGAGGGGTTCGAGGTCGCGATCGCAGCCGACGGCAACGAGGCGCTCAAGGAGTTCGACCGCAACGGCGCCGACATCGTGCTGCTCGACCTGATGCTGCCGGGCATCCCCGGCACCGAGGTGTGCCGCACCATCCGGCAGACGTCGAACGTCCCGGTGATCATGGTCAGCGCCAAGGACGACGAGGTCGACAAGGTGGTCGGGCTCGAGCTCGGCGCCGACGACTACGTCACCAAGCCCTACTCGCCCCGCGAGCTGGTCGCCCGGATCCGTGCGGTCCTGCGCCGCGGTGTCGGCGACGAGCTGCTGCCCGACACCCTCGAGGCCGGCCCCGTGCGGATGGACGTGGAGCGCCACGTCGTGACCGTCGACGGCACCGAGCAGCGCCTGCCGCTCAAGGAGTTCGAGCTCCTCGAGATGTTCCTGCGCAACCCGGGCCGGGTGCTCACCCGCGGCCAGCTCATCGACCGGGTCTGGGGCTCCGACTACGTCGGCGACACCAAGACCCTCGACGTGCACGTCAAGCGGCTGCGCGCCAAGCTGGAGCCCGAGCCGAGCGAGCCGAAGTTCCTCGTGACGGTCCGCGGGCTGGGCTACAAGTTCGACGTCTGAACCTGCGCTCGCTCAACCCGCGCGGGCGGCTGCCGATCCAGCAGGCATGCACGCCGTCGTCCGCCTCGCTGCGTGGACGGCGGCGTTCGTCGGCTCGGGGTACGTCGGCCGGGCCACGATCATCGACGGCACCGCGCTCAGCCTGGTCTGGCCCGCGGCGGGCGTCGCGGTGCTCTGGCTGGCCACGAGCACTCGTCGCACGGTCGTGGCGGACGCGGTCACCTTCGGGGCCGCCACCTTCGTGGTCAACGCCAGCACCGGCGCCTCCGCCGCGCTCGCGGCGGTCTTCGTGGTGGCCAACCTCGTCCAGGCCGGGCTGGTCCTGGCGCTGGCCCACTGGTGGCTCCCCGAGGTCTGGGGCTTCGGTGGGCGCCGCCCGCTGGGCCGGCTCGCCGAGCTCGGGCGGCTCGTCGCCGCCGGGCTGATCGCCTGCCTGGTCGCGGCCCTGGTCGGATCGGCGGGCCTGTACCTCACCCGGCACGGCGGCTCGCTGCTGACCGTCCTCGCCTGGTGGGGACGCAACACCGTCGGCGTGGTCGCGGTCGGCCTGGTCGGTCTGCTCGCCGGGCCGGTGCTCCTCCCTGCGGCGCGATCCGGCGGCTGGCGAGGCGTGGCGCGCGTCCTCCGGCGTGCGGTGTGCCCCCGGGGCTCGGCCCGGGGGCTCGAAGCGATGCTCCTGGTCGCGACGTCGGTCGGTGTCTACCTCGCGGTGTTCGCCGCGCCGGCAGGCCCGGCCCTGGCCTTCCTGGTGCTGGTCCCGACGTTCTGGGCGGGCATCCGGTTCTCCCCGTTGGCGGCGACCGTGCACAGCCTGGGCTGCGCCGCCGCGGCGGTGGCACTGACCCTCGTCGGCGAGGGCCCCTTCGTCGCCTTCGACGAGGTGACCGCTCGCGCCCTCGTGGCCCAGCTGTGCGTGCTGATGACGATGGTCGCCGGCCTGTCCCTCGCGTTCAGCCATGCCCAGGAGCGGACCGTGGCTGCCGAGCTGACGTCGCTGATGGACGCGAGCCGGCTGGTCGCGCTGGTGTCCACCGACCTCGGCGGCCGGGTGCGCACCTTCGGGGTCGGTGCCGAGCGGCTCCTCGGGTACGCCGCCGCCGAGGTGGTCGGGCACCGTCCCCTGAGCCGCTTCGTCGACGCGGAGGAGCTGCAGGCCGCGGCCGACGAGCTCGGCGTACCACCGGCGGAGGTGCTGGCCGAACTGGCCCGCGTCGAGGGCGAGCCACGGACCTGGACCCTGGTCCGCAAGGACGGAAGCCGGCTGTTCGCCCGGCTCGCGTTGAGCCAGCTGCGCGACGCGAGCGGGACGGCGACGGGCTACCTGGGCGTGGCGATCGACGTCACCGAGGCCGTGCACGACCAGCAGGCGCGCGAGCACCTCCAGCAGCAGCTGGCGCACCTGGCCCATCACGACCCGCTGACCGGGTTGCCGAACCGACGCTGGTTCGAGGGGGTGCTGCGCGAGCACCTC
This sequence comes from Pimelobacter simplex, assembly GCA_016803235.1. GTDB lineage: Bacteria > Actinomycetota > Actinomycetes > Propionibacteriales > Nocardioidaceae > Nocardioides > Nocardioides simplex_A. The sequence continues at coordinate 25,962 of JADCLI010000021.1, read as the reverse complement.
GCCACGACGAGCCCCACCGGACCGGGGGTCCTGCTGATGCTCGACCTCGACCACTTCAAGGACGTCAACGACACCCTCGGGCACGCCGCCGGCGACGCCCTGCTGAGGACGACGGCCGACGTGCTGCGCCACCGGGTCCGCCACCGGGACGCGGTGGCCCGGCTCGGCGGGGACGAGTTCGCGGTCCTGCTCGCCGACACCGACCCGGCCGGCGCCGAGCAGGCCGCGCAGGGCCTCGTGGATGCCGTCCGGGAGCACACCACCCAGCTGGCGCCGGTGTGCCGCCGGGTCACCCTGAGCGTCGGCGGCATCGAGATCACGCCCGGCCAGGACGCCCTCGAGCTCCTGCACCACGCCGACGCCGCGCTGTACGAGGCCAAGAGGCGCGGCCGCGACCAGCAGGTCGTGCGCCCCGCACCGCCGCTGGGGCGGGCCGGCTGAGGAAAACCGGTCGACCGGCCGGTCGACCGGTGCCTACCGTGACCTCGTGCCCGCCGCCGAGTCCACAGCGCCCGCCTCCGCTCCGGACACCGACGGCGACCGCGGCAGCGGGCCCGCCGGGCTGCTGCCGCTGGCCGCGGTCGGCGTGACCCTCGTGCTGTGGGCGAGCGCCTTCGTCGGCATCCGGCACCTCGCCCACGACTTCTCGGCGGGCGCGCTGTCCTTCGGCCGGCTGGCGGTCGGAGCGCTGGCCCTCGCGCCGATCGCGCTGGCCCAGGGACTGCCCCGTCCGAGCCGGCGGCAGTGGGTCTCGATCGCCATCATCGGCGTGCTGTGGTTCGGGATCTACAACCTGTCCCTCAACGCCGGCGAGCAGCGGGTCGACGCAGGGACGGCGTCGATGCTGCTGCAGGTCTCCCCCGTCCTGATCGCCGTGCTGGCGGCGGTGTTCCTCCGCGAGCGGTTCACCGCGCAGCTCGCCGCCGGCCTTGCGCTGGCGTTCTCCGGGGTCGTCGTGATCGGCCTGTCCACGTCCGGCGGCGACAACACCGGCGACCTGCTCGGCGTCGTGCTGTGCCTGGTGCCCGCGGCGGCGTACTCCGTCAGCGTGATCCTCCAGAAGCCCCTCGTCGCCGAGCTCTCCGCCGTCCACGTCACCTGGCTGGCCTGCACGGTCGGCGTCGTGACCTGCCTGCCGTGGGCGGGCCGGCTGGTCGGCGAGGTGGCGGACGCACCGGCGTCGTCGACGCTGTGGCTCGTCTACCTCGGGGTGTTCCCGACGGCGGTCGCGTTCACGACCTACGCCTACGCCCTGCGGCACATGAGCGCGTCGGCGCTGGGCGTGACGACCTACCTGGTCCCGCCGCTGACGATCGTGCTGGGGCTGGTGCTCCTGGACGAGGCCCCGCCGGCCGTCGCGTACGCCGGCGGCGCGCTCGCGCTGCTCGGCGTCGGCGTGGCCCGGCGCGCCCGCTGAGGCTCACACCAGGTCCGGGTCGGCGACGACGGCGCACTCGGCGGCCGGCTCCGTGGTCGCGGTGGTCGCGGGCCGGCCGCCGGCCGCGACGACGCAGCCGACGAGGATCAGCGGGAAGCCGACCAGCATGCCGATGGTGAGCCGCTCGTCGAGGAGCAGCACGCCGAGCAGGATCGCCACCGCGGGGTTGACGTAGGTGATGATCGTCGACCTGGTCGGGCCGGCGACCTTGATCAGGTCGAGGAAGATCACGAACGCCAGCGCGGTGCAGACCAGCGCCAGCACCGCGATGCTCAGCCACGCCTCCGCCGGCAGGGTGGTGGGCGGGTCGACGATCCCGAACGGCGTGTAGACCACCGCGGTGAGGGTGAGCGCGCACGCCATGACGCCGAGCCCGGACACGTCGTGGAACGAGCGCGCGAGGATGATCGGGCCGGTGGCGTAGCAGACCGCGACGCCCAGCATCTCGGCGACGGCGAGCATGTCGATGTGGCCGATGTCGAGGCCGACCAGGCACGCCACGCCCGCGAACCCGAGCGCCAGGCCGCCGGTCTGCGAGGCGGTGAACCGATCGGCGTGGCTGGTGACCAGGAAGGCCAGCGCGCCGAACAGCGGCACCGCGGCGACGAGCAGGCCGGCGAGCGAGGACGAGATGCGCTGCTCGGCGTGGCCCAGCAGCACCCACGGGATCATGATCTCGATGACCGCGAACAGCACCAGCGGCCGCCAGCGGGCGAGCACGGGGGCCACCTCGCGGCGGACCAGCGCGAGCGGGAGCAGGACGAGGGCCGCGAGCGCCGTGCGCAGGAAGACCAGGCCCGCCGGCGAGACGTGGTCGACCGCGATCCGGATGAACAGGTAGGGCAGGCCCCAGATCAGGCACATCGCCAGGAACAGCGACCATCCACGCTTCGTCACAGCAGAACCTTAGGGACCGCCACCGACATCGGCCCCAGGATTTCCTGCCAGCCGATGTCGAGATCCTGTCGGCGGCTCCGTCCCCGGGGTGAAGGCGGCAGGATGGCCGTCTCGGACTCAAGGAGAACACCATGGCGAAGTACCTCTTGCTCAAGCACTACCGCAGCAGCCACGCGATCGCGAAGGACGAGCTGGTCCCGATGGACCAGTGGACGCCCGACGAGGTCACCGCGCACATCGAGTTCATGCGGATGGTCGCCGACGAGCTGCGTGAGCGCGGCGAGTTCGTCGACGGCCAGGCGCTGTCCCCGGAGGGCACCTTCGTCCGGTACGACGGCGAGGGCCGCCCGCCGGTCACCGACGGCCCGTTCGCGGAGACCAAGGACCTGATCGCGGGCTGGATGGTCGTCGACGTCGACAGCCAGGAGCGGGCCTACGAGGCCGCGGCCCGGCTGTCGTCGGCACCCGGTGCCGGCGGGCAGCCGATCCACGAGTGGATCGAGGTCCGCCCGTTCCTCGGCGAGCCGCCGGTCGTCACGGAATGACCGACGACCAGCTGAGGCTGGGCGAGCTGCTGCGCGACCTCACGCCCCAGGTCCTCGGCATCCTCGTCCGCCGCGGAGCCGACTTCGCGGCGGCCGAGGACGCCGTCCAGGAGGCGCTGATCGAGGCGCTGCGGCACTGGCCGGCGGAGGAGCCCGACGCCTGGCCGGACAGCCCGCGGGCCTGGCTGGTCACGGTCGCGGGCCGCAAGCTGGTCGACGCCCAGCGCTCGGCGAACGCCCGCGAGCGCCGCGAGCTGCGGGTCCACCTCGAGCCCGATCCCGGGCCCTCCGAGCAGGCCGACGACACCCTCCTCCTGCTCAGCCGCTGCTGCCACCCGGCACTCGCCCCGGCGTCGGCGATCGCGTTGACGCTGCGGGCGGTCGGTGGCCTGACCACCGCACAGATCGCGGAGGCGTTCTTGGTCCCCGAGGCGACGATGGCGCAGCGGATCACCCGCGCGAAGCGGACCGTGAGTGGCCAGCGCTTCGACCGGCCCGGCGAGGTCGGCGCGGTGCTGCGGGTGCTCTACCTCGTGTTCAACGAGGGGTTCACCGGCACCGTCGACCTCGCCGAGGAGGCGATCCGGCTGACCCGGCAGCTGGCGGGCGCGACCGACGACCCCGAGGTCGACGGGCTGCTCGCGCTGATGCTGCTGCACCACGCACGGCGTCGCGCGCGACGTACCCCTTCGGGGGCGGTGGTGCCCCTCGCCGAGCAGGACCGCTCACTGTGGGACACCGAGATGGTCGCCGAGGGCGTCGAGGTGCTGCAGGCGGCGCTGGCCCGCGACGCGCTCGGCGAGTACCAGGCCCAGGCCGCCATCGCCGCCCTCCACGACGACGCCGCGAGCGCCGAGGAGACCGACTGGCCCCAGGTCCTCGAGTGGTACGACGAGCTGCTGCGCCTCGCCCCTGGGCCGGTCGTCGCCCTCAACCGCGCGGTCGCCGTCGGCGAGGTCGACGGACCACTGGCCGCTCTGCGACAGGTCGAGGGCCTGCCCGCCGATCTGCCCCGCCGGGACGCGGTCGCGGCCTGGCTGCACGAGCGTGCCGGCGACCGCGACGAGGCGGCCCGGCTCTACCGGCTCGCCGCCGAGCGGGCGACCAATGTCGCCGAGCGGGACCATCTCACCCGGCAGGCGAGCCGGCTGCACACGGCCGGGTAGCCGCGAGGCGCGGAAAACCGGCGTATCACGGCCGGGGGTCGGCGGGTCCGAGGGAGGTCAGCACCTCCCCCCTCGGAAAGGTTCCAGCCATGCGCCGTCTCGCGCTGATGACCGCAGGTGTCATCACCCTCGGAGGCCTCGCCGGCCTCGCCAGCACCAGTCCCACCCACGCGGCCGTCCGCACGGTCACCCACCCGCCGGCCGTCGTCGTGCCCGACGCCGCCAGCACCGCGGCCACGATCGACGTGTCCAACCTGCCGGGGCGGATCACGGACGTCGACGTCGTCCTCAACAACGTGGTCCACACCTGGCCGCGCGACCTCGACATCTACCTCCAGGCACCGGGGTCCTCGCAGGTCGTGCGGCTGATGTCCGACGCCTGTGGCAGCAACGGCACGCCCCTGACCGGCGCCTACCTCACGATCGACGACGAGGCGGGCACCACGATGCCGACCAACGCCGCGTGCCCCACCGGCTCCTACCAGCCGAGCGACTACGAGGCCGCCGGCGACGCCGTCCCGGCAGGTACGACCTTCGCGGAGAAGCTGTCGGCCTTCGACGGCCGCGGCGCCAACGGCACCTGGACCCTCCACGCGTCGGACGACCTCGGTGGCTTCACCGGCCAGCTGTCGGGCGGGTTCACCCTGACGATCACGACCGACGACGCCCCCGGCGACACCACCATCACCAGCAAGCCCGGGAAGGTCACCAAGAAGCGCTCGGCGACGATCGCGTTCACCGCGGACAAGCCGAACGTCACCTTCCAGTGCAAGGTGGACCGCAAGGCGTGGAAGGCGTGCACGTCGCCGCTCAAGGTCAAGCGCCTCGCGCCCGGCAAGCACAAGGCCCGGGTCCGCTCGGTCGGGGAGTCCGGCCAGGTCGAGGCGACGCCCGCCGTCGCGAAGTGGCGGGTCCGGCGCTGACCCCAGCGGTCCCGGCAGCCCACCGGGGACACCGGAGGCGGATCAGCCCGGCTGGTCCGCCTCCGGCCCCTCGCCGAAGAGGGCGTTGAGGTCCGCGCCGGGGACGGCCCGCGCGAAGCCGTCGAACCGGCCCTCCACCAGGCCGGCGGCGGCCTGCTCGAAGCCGCCCCAGGCGGCCCGGGCGAGCGCACCGCCCACGCTGATCCGGCGTACGCCGAGCGCCGCGACGTCGGCGACCGTCACCGCGCTCGGCCCGCCGACGAGGACGTTCACCGGCGTGGGCGCGACCGTCTCGACGATCGTCCGGATCGCGGCAGGGTCGCTGATCCCGGGGGCGTACAGGCAGTCGGCGCCCGCCGCCGCGAACGCCCGCAGCCGCGTCAGGATGTCGTCGAGGTCGGGGCTGCCGTTGAAGAAGCCGTCGGCCCGGCCGACGAGCAGCACGTCGTGGCCGCTGGCGTCGATCGCCTCGCGGGCGGCGGTGAGCCGCTCGACCGCGGCGTCGAGCCCGAGGGTGACCCCGTCGCTGGCGTCCTCGATCGAGAGACCGGCCACGCCGGTCCCGACCGCGAGCGCGACGCTCTCGGCGACCTGGTCGGCGCTGGCGCCGTACCCGTCCTCGAAGTCGGCGTTCACCGGCAGCGAGGTGGCCGCGACGATGTCGGCGAGGTGCTCGAGGGCCTCGTCACGGGTGGCCGAGCCGTCGGGACGGCCGCGGCTCCAGGCCGCGCCCGAGCTGGTCGTGGCCAGCGCGGCGAAGCCGAGGTGCTCGAGGTAGCGGGCCGAGCCGCGGTCCCACGGGTTGGGCAGCACGAAGCAGCCGCGCTCGTGGAGCGCGCGGAAGGCGGTACGACGCTCCGCGATGCTCCTCACTGCTCGAGCCACCCGCGGAACGCCTCCAGGTTGGCCGTCGACTCGCCACGCTCGATCCGCCACGCCCACTCCTTGCGGATGGAGGACTCGAAGCCGAGCTCGAGGATCGTGTTGAACGCCTCGTCGGCGTAGGTCAGCACCGACCCGAGGAGCCGGTCGAGGTCGTCGGTGGTGACCGACGACAGCGGGAGGCGGGCGTCGAGGTAGATGTCGCCGTGGTGGTCGATGCCGAACGCGACGGCGTACATCCTCATGTTCCGCTCGAGCAGCCAGCGGTAGACCCGCTCGAACTCCTCGTCGGGGCGGCGGCACACGAACGCGTGCACGCCGAGGGCGTGCGGGCCGAGGTCGAGCCGGACCGGGGTCTGCAGCTTCTTCTCGCCGGGGAGCGAGAAGCTGAACGTGCCCTCCTCGGTCTCCTCGAACGCGATCTCGTTGTCCTCGAGCCAGGTGCGTACGACGTCCGCTGGACTCATCCGACGCGGACCTCCTGCCGCAGGAGCGCATGGGCGCGCTCGTAGACCTCCACCGTGTGGGCGGCGGTCGCCTCCCACGAGAACTGACGGGCCTGGTCGAGGGCCCCGCCGGCGAGCCGGTCGCGGTACGCCGGGTCGGCGACCACCCGCTCGAGCGCGAGCGCCCAGTCGTGGGGCTCGTGGGTGTCGACGAGCAGGCCGCTGCGACCGTCGCGGACGACGGTGGTCAGGCCGCCGACGGCGGCGGCGACGACCGGCGCGCCACAGGCCTGCGCCTCGGCGGCGACCAGGCCGAAGGACTCGTTGTAGGACGGGACGGCGACGAGCGTGGCTGCGGCGTACCAGCCGGCGAGCTCGGGCTGGGGCACCGGCGGCACGAACCGGACGACGTCGTCGATGCGCAGCTCGGCGGCCAGGTTGGCGAGCGCGGTGGGGCGCTCGAGGCCGCTGCCGGACGGGCCACCGACCACGGGGACGACGAGCCGCGGGCGCAGGTCCGGACGGCGCACCAGCAGCTCGGCGACCGCCCTCAGCAGCACGTCGGGCGCCTTGAGCGGCTGGATCCGGCCGGCGAAGAGCAGCACCAGCGCGTCGTCGGCGAGGCCGCGCTCACGGCGTGCCCGGGTCTGCTCGGCGGGCGTGCGGGCGCGGAAGACGTCGGTGTCGACACCGGGGTGGACGACCTCGACCCGGCCCGGGTCGGCGTCGTACAGGTTGATCAGCTGCTTGGCCTCGAGGTCGGTGTTCGCGATGAGCACGTCGGCCGCCTCGACCACCTGCTCCTCCCCGATCACGCGCGCCTGCGGCTCGGGGGTGTCGCCGTCGGCGAGAGCCTCGTTCTTGACCTTGGCCATGGTGTGCATGGAGTGCACCAGCGGCACGCCCCAGCGGTCGCGGGCCAGCGCGCCGACCTGCCCGGAGAGCCAGTAGTGGGAGTGGACGACGTCGAAGTGGCCGGCCGGGTGCGCGGCCTCGGCGCGCAGCACCTCGCGGGCGAACACGCACAGCTGGCCGGGCAGCTGGTCCTTGGTCAGCCCCTCGAACGGGCCGGCGTGCACGTTGTGCACGGTCACGCCGTCGCGCACGTGGACGACGGGGTCGAGCCGGGAGCTGGTCGCGCGGGTGAAGATGTCGACCGCGGTGCCCTGCTCGGCCAGGCGCCGGGCGAGCTCGACGACGTAGACGTTCATGCCGCCCGCGTCCCCGGTGCCCGGCTGGTCGAGCGGCGAGGTGTGCAGGCTGATCATGGCGACGCGGCCGATCGCCGACTCCACCATCCCGCCTCCCGCTGCTCGCTGCCGCCCCCGTGGGCCTGTTCGTGGTCAATCGGACAACCCTGCCAGTGTGCCCGGCATTCCCGGCTGGCCAGAATGGGGTCCATGACCTCCCGGACCGCCGTCGTCACCGGTGCCTCGAGCGGCATCGGCGCCGCCACCGCCCGCCATCTCGCCCGCGAGGGCTTCGACGTGGTCTGCGCCGCCCGGCGGGCCGACCGGATCGAGGCGCTCGCCGCGGAGATCGGCGGCCGGGCCGTGGTGTGCGACGTGACCTCCCCGGAGTCGGTGGCCGCGTTGGCCGCGGCCGTCGGCCCCCGGCTCGACGTCCTGGTCAACAACGCCGGCGGCGCGTTCGGTCTCGCCCCGGTCGCGGAGGCCGACGCCGACGAGTGGCGCCGGATGTACGAGGTCAACGTGCTCGGCCTGATGCAGGTCACCAAGGCGCTGCTGCCGGCCCTCGTGGCCAGCGGCGCGGGCGTGATCGTCAACGTCGGGTCGACGGCCGGCCGGATCGCCTACGAGGGCGGGGCGGGCTACACCGCGGCCAAGCACGGCACCAAGGTCGTGACCGAGACCCTGCGTCTCGAGCTGTACGACCAGCCGGTGCGGGTCTGCGAGGTCGCGCCGGGGATGGTGCGCACCGACGAGTTCGCGCTCACCCGGTTCGACGGCGACCGGGCGCGCGCCGACGCGGTCTACGCCGGGGTCGCCGAGCCGCTGGTCGCCGACGACGTCGCGGACGCGATCACCTGGATCGCCACCCGGCCGGCGCACGTGAACATCGACGAGCTGGTCATCAAGCCGCGCGCCCAGGCTGCCGCGCACAAGGTGCACCGGGTCAGCGGCGACTGACCAGGCGCCGGGTCCGCAGCGCGAAGGCGCGGGGCACGCCGCCCCAGGCGGTGGCCGAGCGGACCGGCAGGGCCGCGTGCGGGGGCAGCACGAGCGTGACCGCGAGCTGCTGGAGGTCCCGCGGGCGTCGTACCGACGCCATGCCGTTGCGGACCTCCCGCGCGGTGCCGGCGCCGCCGAAGGCCGCTACCGGCAGCTGGTGGTGGGCACGGGCCCGGGCCAGCGCGGCGTCGGGGACCCGGTCGAGCGCGGCGAGCACCCTGGCCGGGACCGTGCCCGGCAGGCCGACGGTCGCACGGGCCGCTGCCAGCGACGTCAGCGCCGGTCCCGGCAGCTCGTGCGCGAACACCGCGGGGTCGCGGGCCAGTCGGCGCAGGTCGACGAGGGTGCGCAGCCAGGTCCAGCCCTCACGGTGGCCGGCGAGGTGCCGGAACGCGTCGGCGGGCGCGAGGGTCGGGACCGAGGTTCCGCCCACCTCGACCGTCGTGCGACGTGCGAGCAGGTCGTCGGTGTCCGGCTGCGCCCCCGGCATCGCGTCGAGGCGCCAGTGGAGGTCGACATCGGCTCCCGCACCGAGGTAGGTGAGCGTGTGGCCCCAGCGCTGGACGTGCCGCCAGGCCCACATCCCCGGCTCGATCCGGCCCTGCTCGTGCAGCGCCCAGCCGGCCGAGGCCAGCAGCAGGTGCGCCGCCGCGGCCGCCTCGGGGCGGACCAGCAGGTCGACGTCGCCCGCGCCGCGCGCGTCCGGGCGCCCGGTCGTCAGCACCGAGAGCGGGATCCCCTTGAACACGACGGCCTCGATCCCGGCGGCGTCGAGGAGTCGCCAGGCGCGGACCGTCTCGAAGGTGTGCACCAGGTGGCGCTGGCGGTTGCCCTCGACCATCGCGTCGAGCACCCGCACCACGTCGGCGGGCAGGTCCAGCTCGCCGGCCCGTGAGCGGAGCAGCTCGGGGACCCGGTGGCGCCGTACGACGTCGAGGAGGCCGCGCGCCGGGACGTCGCCCAGCGGAACGGACCGCACCGCACGGCCTTCCTCCGCATCGAGAGCACTGCTCACCATTCGGCTGAGCAAGTCGAGAGCAGCGTTCACGCGGTGAGCGTGACACGCGGTCTGCGGCGGCGTCGGGGGAACGGAGCGGCCGGCAAGGTTAAAAAACCGGTGAACCACCGACGAGACCGTGTCCTGCGGGAGGACAGTTGCGTTGCACCGCTGACGGAGCACTCCCTCCCTCCGTCCCGCACCCCTAGGAGCTCACATGAAGCCGACCTACGCTGCGCCCGTCCTGGAGACCCTGAGCGTCACGGCCACCCAGGGCATCGACATCGAGATCGACATCACCCTCGGGCTCGGCAGCTGACCCTCCGGTTCAGCCTTGCCACGGCCGTCGCGTGGTGCCTGCTCGGCGTCACCCGGCTGCTGACGGTCGTCCTGCCGTTCGGTGCGGTACGTCGCCTCCTCGGCGAGCCGGCCACGCCGGGCGCCGCAGGGCCCCCGGCGCCCCCGGACGCGTCGGCGCGAGACGTCGCGCGCGCCCGGGCGGTCGGGCGGGCGGTCCGGTACGCCGCCACGCGGACTCCGTGGACGTCCGACTGCTACCCGCAGGCCCTGACCGCGCGCATCCTGCTGCGCGGCGCACGGGTGCCGCACACCGTCGTGTTCGGCCTGCTGCGCGACGAGGCCGGTGAGCTCCTCGCGCACGCGTGGGTCACCGTCGGCGCCGTGACCGTCACCGGCGGCTCCGTGCGCGACTGGACCCCGGTCGGCAGCTTCAGCTGGCGCCCCTAGCCCGGAATCCCGCCATGTACGCCGCCTACGGACTCCTCATCGACAGCGAGCTCCCGCTGCCCGACCTGGCACGCGAGCCCGCTCCTTCCGCACGCCCCGACGTGCTCGTGCGGCTCGGACCGGTCGCCCCTCCCTCGCCGGACGCCGTGCTGCTCCCGCGCGGGCTGTGGGTCGACGACGGGCGGATCGGGATCGACGTGCCCGACGTGGGACGCTACGCCTGCTCCGACGGTTCGCGGATCACGCTCGAGCCCGCTCCCGGCGCGTCCGACGACGCGCTGCGGCTGTTCCTGCTCGGCTCCGCGCTCGGCTGCCTGCTCAGCCAGCGCGGCCTGCTCGTGCTGCACGGCAACGCGTTCGTGGTCGACGGCGGCTGCGCGGTCGTCCTCGGCTACTCCGGCGCCGGCAAGTCCACCCTGGCGGCCGAGATGCACCGCCGCGGTCACGTCGTGCTCAGCGACGACGTCGTGCCCGTCGACCCCGCGGGCCGCGCGGTCCCGGGCTGGCCGCGGATCAAGCTCTGGCAGGACGCCCTCGACCGCCTCGGCCTGACCTCCTCCGGCCTGGACCGGGTGCACGACCGGTTCGCGAAGTTCCACGTGCCGCTGGACCGTTCCGTCGCGGGTCGGCCGGAGCCGGTGCCGATCCGGTGGGTCTACGTCCTCGACCGGTACGACGGCCCGCTGCGCGTCGTACCGGTGCCGGGGGCGGCGGCCTTCGCCAGCCTCCACGAGCACAGCTACCGCAACGAGGTCCTCGTCGGCGAGCTGCGGCGTACCCACCTCGCGCGCAGTGCCCACCTGCTCCGCACCGCGCGCCTCGCGCGGGTCGACCGTCCCCGCGGCGTCGACTCGGTCGCGTCGTCCGCCGACGCGATCCTCGCCGACATCCGTGCCACCCCCCACCACCCTGATGCGCCCTCGGGTCGGCGCGCGATGCGAGAGGAGCAGCATGCGACGAGCAGACCGACCCGAACGGTGGGTGCGTGATCCCGCCCTCCACGCGGTGGAGATGGGCGAGGAGTTCGTGATGATGGGCATGGAGCAGGGCGAGTACTACGCCGTGAAGGGCGTCGCCGCGAGCCTGTGGCGCCACCTCGCCCAGCCCCGCGACCTCGCCGAGCTGTGCGCCCTGGTCGCCGCGGAGTACGACATCACCGCCGAGCTGTGCCACGACGACGTGGCGGCGTTCCTCGAGCAGCTGCGCAGCAAGCAGATGGTGCGCGCGGCCTCCTAGTGCCCTGACCACTCTGGCCCCACAGGTCACGCCGGACGGGCACATCCTGCGCTTGTCGGGCGTTGCAACGGCCGACAAGCGGAGGAATCACCGGTTGACCGGTGATTCCTGCACCTTGACGCTCAGGCCAGCGCGCGGTCCAGCGCCGCGGTGACGTGCAGCGTGGTGCACGGGAAGACGGGGATCTCGGAGTCCGCCTGGCGGATGAGCAGCTCCAGCTCGGAGCAGCCGAGGATGACGCCGCCGGCGCCGGCGTCCCACGCCTCGCTGATCATGCCGACGACGGCCCGGCGGGAGTCGTCGACGACCTTGCCGTGCACCAGCTCGTCGTAGATGATCCGGTTCAGCTCGTCGTGGTGGGCGACGTCCGGCACGATCACCTCGAGGCCGTGGCTGGCGATCCGGTCGGTGAAGAAGGTGCGCGACATCGCGAACTTGGTGCCGAGGAGGGCGACGCTCTCGACACCCTCGGCCTTGCAGGCCTCGGCGACGACGTCACCGAGGTGCAGCAGCGGGATCGAGACGGCCTCCTGGACCTGCTCGGCGACCCGGTGGAAGGTGGTCGTGCAGAGCATCAGGAAGTCGGCCCCGGCCCGCTCGACCGACTCCGCGGCGGAGCGCAGGATCGCGGCGACGCCGTCCCAGTCCTCGGCCTCCTGGAGCTCGGTGACCTCGGCGAAGTCGACCGACGCCATCACGGTCTGGGCCGAGTGGAAGCCGCCGAGACGCTCCTCGACACCGCGGTTCAGCGCCTCGTAGTACGCCGCACTGCTCTCCCAGGACATGCCGCCGACGAGGCCGATGGTCTGCATGCGCTGAGTCTAGGGTGCGGCCGACGATGCGAGGGGGACGGTCCGTCGCAAGTAGGCTGAACCCTCGTGTCCCAGACTCGTCGTACCGATCTCCGCAACGTCGCCATCGTCGCCCACGTCGACCACGGCAAGACGACCCTCGTCGACGCGATGCTGCACCAGGCCGGTGCCTTCAGCGCGCACCAGGCCGAGGGCGTCGCCGAGCGCGTGATGGACTCCGGTGACCTGGAGCGCGAGAAGGGCATCACCATCCTCGCGAAGAACACCGCGGTCCACTACCGCGGCCCGTCCGCGCAGGAGATGGCCAACGGCGACATGGTCATCAACATCATCGACACCCCCGGCCACGCCGACTTCGGTGGCGAGGTCGAGCGCGGCCTGTCGATGGTCGACGGCATCGTGCTGCTGGTCGACGCGTCCGAGGGCCCGCTCCCCCAGACCCGCTTCGTGCTGCGCAAGGCGCTCAACGCCGACATGCCGGTGATCCTCGTGGTCAACAAGACCGACCGCGGCGACGCCCGGATCGACGAGGTCGTCGACGAGACCTACGAGCTGTTCATGGACCTGCTCGACGAGTCCCACTCGCAGGACGCGCTCGACTTCCCGGTCGTCTACGCCTCCGGCAAGGCCGGCATCGCCTCGCTCACCAAGCCCGAGAACGGCACCCTGCCCGAGGGCAGCGACCTCGAGCCGCTGTTCCGCACCATCCTGGAGACCATCCCGGCGCCGGAGTACGACGAGGGCGCACCGCTGCAGGCCCACGTCACCAACCTCGACGCCTCCCCCTTCCTGGGTCGCCTCGCGCTGCTGCGCATCAAGCAGGGCACGCTCAAGAAGGGCCAGAACGTCGCGTGGATCAACCGCGAGGGCGTGGCCAAGAACGTCAAGATCACCGAGCTCCTGATCACCGAGGGCCTCGAGCGCAAGCCCGGCGAGTCGGCGGGCCCCGGTGACATCGTCGCCGTCGCCGGCATCCCGGACATCACCATCGGCGAGACCCTCGCCGACCCGGAGAACCCGGTCGCGCTGCCGCTCATCCACGTCGACGAGCCGGCCATCTCGATGACCATCGGCACCAACACCTCCCCGCTGGTGGGCAAGGGCGGCAAGGGCCACAAGGTCACCGCCCGCCTGGTCAAGGACCGCCTCGACTCCGAGCTGATCGGCAACGTCTCGCTGCGCGTGCTGCCCACCGAGCGCCCCGACGCCTGGGAGGTCCAGGGCCGTGGCGAGCTGGCGCTGGCCATCCTGGTCGAACAGATGCGTCGCGAGGGCTACGAGCTCACCGTCGGCAAGCCGCAGGTGGTCACCCGCGAGATCGACGGCAAGCTGCACGAGCCCTTCGAGCGGCTCACCATCGACGCTCCCGAGGAGTTCCTCGGCACCATCACCGAGCTCCTCGCCAACCGCAAGGGCCGGATGGAGGGCATGACCAACCACGGCACCGGCTGGGTGCGCATGGAGTTCATCGTCCCCGCCCGCGGCCTGATCGGGTTCCGCACCGACTTCCTCACCGAGACCCGCGGCACCGGCATCGCGCACTCCATCTCCGAGGGCTACTTCCCGTGGGCCGGCGAGATCCGCAGCCGCCAGTCGGGCTCGCTCGTGGCCGACCGCGCGGGTGCCGCGACGGCGTACGCCATGACCTCGCTGCAGGAGCGCGGCGTGCTCTTCGTCGAGCCGTCGACCGAGGTCTACGAGGGCATGATCGTCGGCGAGAACTCCCGCGCCGACGACATGGACGTCAACATCACCAAGGAGAAGCAGCAGACCAACATCCGGTCCGCCACCTCCGACAACTTCGAGAAGCTCATCCCGCCGAAGAAGCTCTCGCTCGAGCAGTGCCTGGAGTTCTGCCGCGAGGACGAGTGCGTCGAGATCACGCCGGAGACCGTGCGGATCCGCAAGGTCAACCTCGACGCCAACGAGCGCGCCAAGGCCGCCAGCCGCGCCAAGAAGGCCAACAAGTAGCACCCGCCCGCCGGCGTACCGGCGCAGAACGTTCCAGACCCCGCCTCGGCTCTGCCGGGGCGGGGTCTGGCGTTTCTGGGCCCCCAAACCGTTCGATCGAACGGCTTGGGGGACTTTGTGGCGGCAAACTCCCCCGATCCGTTCGATCGAACGATGTGGGGGAGGCGGCCTCTCAGGACAGGCGCTCGAGCACCATCGCCATGCCCTGGCCGCCGGCGGCGCACATGGTCTCCAGGCCGAACTGCGCGTCGCGCTCCTGCAGGCCGTGGATCAAGGTGGTGGCCATCCGGGCGCCGGTGGAGCCGAAGGGGTGGCCGAGGGCGATCGCACCGCCGTTGACGTTGACCCGGTCGAGGTCGAGGCCGAGCTGGTCGATGCAGGGCAGCACCTGGGCGGCGAAGGCCTCGTTCATCTCGACGAGGTCGATGTCGCCGACCGACAGGCCCGCGCGGGCGATCGCCTGCCGGCTGGCCTCGACCGGTCCGAGGCCCATGATCTCGGGGCTCAGCGCGGAGACGCCGGTGGACACGACCCGGGCCAGCGGCGTGATGCCGAGCTCGGCGGCACGGGTGTCGCTCATGATGACGAGCGCGGCGGCGCCGTCGTTGAGCGGGCAGCAGTTCGCGGCGGTGACGGTGCCCTCGGGGTGGAAGACGGGCGCCATCGAGGCGACCTTCTCCAGCGTGACGCCGGCGCGCGGGCCGTCGTCGGTGTCGACGACGGTGCCGTCGGCGAGGGTGACCGGCGTGATGTCGCTCTTCCAGAAGCCCCGCTGGGCGGCAGCCTCGGCGAGGTTCTGGCTGCGGACGGCGTACTCGTCCTGCGCCTCGCGGGAGACGTTGCAGTAGCGGGCGACGTTCTCGGCGGTCTCGCCCATCGCGAGGTAGGCGTCCGGGAGCTCACCGAGCGAGCGCGGGTCGACCCACGGCTCGCGGGCCAGCGCCCTGGCCGCGGCGCGCTCACCGGCGGCAGCGAAGAACGGGTTGCGAGTGTCCGGCATGCCGTCGGCCTTGCCGAGCGCGAAGCGGGAGACCGTCTCGACGCCGGCCGCGACGAAGACGTCGCCCTCCCCGGCACGGATGGCGTGCAGCGCCATCCGGGTCGCCTGCAGCGACGAGGCGCAGTAGCGGTGCACCGTGGTGCCGGGGACGCCGTCGAGGCCCAGGCGCATCGCGACCATGCGGCCGATGTTGTAGCCCTGCTCGCCGGCGGGCTGGGCGCAGCCCATCACCAGGTCCTCGACCAGGGTGCGGTCGAGCTCGGGTACGGCGGACAGCGCCGCGTCGACCATCTGGGCGGCCAGGTCGTCGGGCCGCATCTCGCGCAGCGAGCCCTTGTAGGCGCGGCCGATCGGCGAGCGGGCGGCGGAGACGATGACTGCTTCGGGCACGGGATGCTCCTGTGTGTCGTGAGGCTCAGGCGTTCGGGGTGTGCTGGAGGAAGGCGGGCCACTCGCCGCCGCCGTCGACGTTGAGGACGGCTCCGGTGATGTGGGTGGCCAGCGGCGAGGACAGGAACACGCAGGCCTGCCCGACCTCGAGCGGCGTGGCGAAGACGCCGCGCGGGATGGTGGCGGCGACCGCGGCGAACTGCTCCGCGTCGCCGTAGTGGTCGGCCGAGCCGGGGGTCTCGACGAGTCCGCAGCTGACGGCGTTCACGCGGACGTCCGGCGCCCACTCGACGCCCAGGCTGGCGGTGAGGCTCTCGAGGGCGGCCTTCGCGGCGCCGTACACGGCGGTGCCGGGGCTGCAGCGCCGGGCGGAGATCGAGGTGATGTTGACCATCGAGCCGCCGGTCTCCTTCAGGTGCGGGCGCACCGCGAGGCCGACGTACACCGCCGACATGAAGTTGAGGTCGTTGATCTTCGCGTGGAACCGCGGCGATCCCGCATCGAACTGCGCGAACGGCGCCCCGCCGGCGTTGTTGACCGCGACGTCGATGCGTCCGCGGCGGCGTACGACGTCCTGGACCCAGGCCCCGACCTGGTCGGGCTCGCGCACGTCGACGGACGAGAAGTGCACCCCCTCGCGCAGGGCGCCCGGCGTGCTGCGACCGCAGATCTCCACCGTCGCACCGGCCTCGAGGTAGGCCTGCACGATGCCGTCGCCCACGCCCTTGCCCCCGCCGGTCACGAGGACCACCTGGCCGGTCATGTCGATGCTGTACGCCACGGAAACCCTTTCGTCGTCCTCCGAAGGAGGATCATAAGGGAGATACCAAGCAAGTGCTAGGTTGACCCCGCTGAGCGGGACAGCCGTCGACGGACCGCGCTCGGCTCAGCGCCGTGAGCACAGGTAGCCGATCACCCCGGCCGAGACCGCCAAGGAGATCGCGGCGCCCCCGGCCGTGGGGACGAGCAGCATCGGGAGCGCGGTCAGCACCGCGATGTCGAAGCCGCGCAGCACGCTGCCGTAGAGGTTCGTCGGGACGCCGCCGGCCGGCGTCGAGACCAGAGGACGGCCGTAGTCCGGCGGCCGGCCGGTGACCCAGCGCACCCCGGCCGCCAGTCCACCGACGCCCGAGGCGAGGCCCAGCAGGGTGAGGTCCATCGCGCCAGCGGAGAGCGTGCGGTGCAGCGCGGGCGCGCTCAGCAGGCCGTGCACCACCAGCAGCAGGCCGGGGACGACGAGCGCCGCCGCGCGGGTCGGGCCCAGCGCGGTCGGGAACATCCGGACCATGCCCGAGGACCGGGTCAGCACGCGCAGTGCGACCAGGAACGGCACGACGAGGACGAAGCACACCATCACCTCGACCAGCACCACGACGACCCGGCCGCCGACCCCGGCGACGGCGTACGGTACGAGGAGGGAGCCGGCCAGCAGCGCCAGCCGGCCGGGGTGGCGGCGCAGGCGGATGACGTCACGCCAGGCCAACGCGGCGAGACCGTACGGGCCCCCACGTCGCGGGCGCACGGCCGCACGACGGCTGCTCGCGTGCGCGACCAGCACGTCGAACATCAGCGCCAGGTCGAGGGTGGCCAGCGCCCCACCGAGTCCCGGGACGAGGACGCCGCCCGGTGCCACGTCACGCCGGTGCAGGCGAGCGGTCAGCGGACCGGACCGGAGCAGCACGACCACCACTGCCGCCCACACCAGGACGACACCGGCCGGCCACGCGACGCGCACGGCCGGACCTGCCACGACCTCGGGAGCCCGGGAGGCAGCGATCGCGGCGAGGCCGGCGACGACGGCCAGCAGGCTGACCGGACCGAGCAGGTGGGCCGGGTGGCGCCGGCCGGGGGCGGCCTGGGCGTGCGCCAGCGCCCCGACGCCGTACGACGCCAGGCCGGCGGCGCCCACGGTGAAGACGACCAGCGAGGCGATGCCGAAGCCGGCCAGGGTGGCGGCGCCGGCAGCGACCGGTGCGACGAGCCCGGCGGCGAGCAGCGTCGTACCCCGGGCGCGGCCGCGGAGCAGCTCCCCCCGGTCCACCGGGCTCGGCAGCAGCCAGGCCGCCACGCCGGGGCTGACGGCCACCGGGCCGACCAGCCGGGCCAACGACCAGAGCACCGCCAGCAGGGTGCCGACCACGAGCCACGGCAGCAACGACCGGGCCGCGGCGCAGTCGGAGGCCACGCAGGCGCGGTCGCCCATGTCGGAGAGGTTGACCAGGACGCTGACCAGCATCGAGCCGAGCATGAGCACTGCGAACAGCCCGATGTACAGGTCCTGCAGTGCCTCGCCCAGGGAGAGCGTGCGGCGGCTGCGGCGCCAGAACCGGATGTCGGCCCGCAGCTCGGCCGCCTCGGTCGTCCTCACGCGCGGCTCACGACGGGCGGGCCAGCGTGACGACGTCGTCGGCGACGGCGTCCACGAGCACGGGCGAGTGGCTGGCCAGCACGATCGCCAGCCCGGCGGTCTTCTCGGCGCGCAGCCGCTCGACCAGCCAGGCCAGGCCCTCCTGGTCGAGGCGCTGCTCGGGCTCGTCCAGGACGAGCAGCCGGCGCGGCCGGACGAAGGCGCTGGCCAGCGCGAGACGGCGGCGCTGGCCGGAGGAGAGCGACGTCGGCAGCTGGCCGGACTGTGCGGTCAGCCCGACCTCGTCGAGCACGTCGTCGACGACGGCGTCGGCGTCCGGGGTGCGGTGGGCGCGGGCGAACAGGTCGAGGTGCTCCACGACGGTGAGGTCGGGGAAGAAGTCGAGGTCGTCCATGACCACCGCCATCGCCGCGCGGATGGTCGGCGAGCGCTCGTCGAGCGCCTCGCCCAGGACCTCGATCGTCCCGGCATCCGGCTGGTCGGCACCGGTGATGCAGCGCAGCGCGGTGGACTTGCCTGCTCCGTTGGGGCCCACGAGCACGGCGGCCGTCCCGGCGCGGACCTCGAGGTCGAGGTCGGCGAGGACGCGGTGGTCGCCGTACGAGCGGGCCAGCCCGCGAACTGACAGGACTGCTTCGCTCACGCGGTCAGGATGTCAGGCCGGGTCACAAGGAGCGGACGGAGCACGCCGGTTGCGCATCGGCGGACGTCCCGGGCTAGCCTTGAGCCGTGCTGATCGAGGTCGACAGAGGCTAGCCGCCCGGACGGGGCGGCGGATCCGGAGCCGGCCCGCCCGCGCGGGCGCGGCACCTGCCTGCCCGCACACCGGTCCGGACCTGTCGTCACCCTCACCGGGACGCGGACGACGTGGCCGCCTCCTCGCGCGCCCGTCGTCGTCCGCCCATCACGAACGGACTCAGCCATGTCCCCTGTCATCACCCTGCGCGACGTCACCTTCGAGTGGCCGGACGGGACGGTCGCGCTCTCCCACCTCGACGGCTCCCTCAACGCCGGCCGCACCGGCCTCGTCGGCGACAACGGCGCCGGGAAGTCCACGCTGCTGCTTCTCGTCGCCGGACTCCTGCGGCCCACGGCGGGCCAGGTCATCACCGCCGGCGACGTCGGCTACCTGCCCCAGACCCTGACCCTCCAGTCCGGTACGACGATCGCCGACCTGCTCGGCATCCGACCGGTCATCGACGCGATCGACGCGATCGAGCGCGGCGAAGTCGACCAGCGCCACTTCGACGCCGTCGGCGACGACTGGGACATCGAGGCCCGAGCGGACGAGCTCCTCGACCAGATCGGCTTCGGCGCCCGGGACCTGGAGCGGCGGGTCGCGGAGCTGTCGGGAGGCGAGGCGATGCTCGTCGCCATCACCGGCATGCGCATCCGGCGAACGCCGATCACCCTGCTGGACGAGCCCACCAACAACCTGGACCGACCGACCCGCGCGCGACTGGCGGGATTCGTCGACCAGTGGCCCGGCACGCTCGTCGTGGTCAGCCACGACCTCGAGCTGCTCGAGCACGTCGACCAGACGGCCGAGCTCCGCGGGGGCGAGCTGTCGACGTTCGGCGGGCCGTACAGCGCCTGGCGCGAGCACGTCGCGCAGGAGCAGGCAGCCGCCCGGCAGGCGGCCCGGTCCGCCCAGCAGGCGCTGAAGGTCGAGAAGAGGCAGCGAGCCGAGGCGGAGACGAAGCTGGCGCGCCGCGAGCGGACCGCCCGCAAGACGCAGAAGGACGGCGGCATCCCGCGGATCCTCGCCGGCAACCGGGCCAGCAAGGCGCAGAACGCCGCCGGCTCCCTGCGCTCGACCCTCGACGGCAAGGTCCTCGCCGCGCAGGCCGCCGTCGACTCCGCCGACGCCCGGGTCCGCCGGGAGGAGCACATCAGCCTGGCGCTCCCGGACCCCGCGGTGCCGCGCAGTCGACGCCTGCTCGAGCTGACCCAGGACGGTCGCACCATCGTCGTCCAGGGCCCGGAGCGGGTGGCCCTCGTCGGGCCCAACGGCGCGGGCAAGTCGACCCTGCTCGAGCACCTCGTCCACGACCGCCCGCCCGCCCCGGGCGCACCCGCGGGTCGGATCCTGACCGATCGGTTCGGCTTCCTCCCCCAGCGCCTGGACGGTCTCGACGAGGACGCGGACGCCGTGGCGAACGTGCGGCGCGTCGCGCCTGGCGTGCCGGACGCGACCATCCGCAACCAGCTCGGGCGGATGCTCCTGCGCGGCTCGAGCGTCGACCGGCCGGTCTCGTCGCTGTCAGGGGGCGAGCGGTTCCGTGTCTCGCTGGCCACGCTGTTGCTCACCCAGCCACCGGCCGAGCTGCTGATCCTCGACGAGCCGACCAACAACCTCGACGTGGCCAGCGTCGAGCAGCTGACCGAGGCGCTCTCCGGCTACCGAGGCGCGCTGCTGGTCGTGAGCCACGACCACCGCTTCCTCGAGAGCCTCGGCCTCGACCTGGTCCTGGTCCTGGACGCGGCCGGCCGGCTGTCACGACAGGCCTCGCTCCCCGGCCGATGACGCGGTGACGCACCACGCCCCGCGCACCGGTCGGTGCGCGGGGCGTGCCTGTCGCTGGCTGCTCCTCGTGGAGCGCTCAGTCCAGCTCGGCCTCGAGCTCGTGGAACGGGTACTCCTTCGGGCCGAGGTAGCCCTGGTTCCGGAAGCCGTCGGGACGCGGCGTGGGGTCGGGGTCGGCGGAGTTCACGTAGTTGCTGAGCGTGCGCGGTGCCTCGCGGTAGATCAGGTCGACCTGCGCGACGTACTTCTGGGTCATCGCCGGGTCGTCGCGGATGATGATGTTCTCCTCGTCGGAGTGCCAGCCGAGCTGGGTCCAGTTCTCGCTGCTGGAGAGCACGACGTTGCCGTCGGCGCGGCCGTCGAAGTGGCCCTGGACCGCGAGGCCCTTCAGGTGGACGTAGCGGTCCTTGAACTTGTCGGCCTCCTCGCCGTAGATGTAGACCATCTGCTTGGCCCGCATCCCCTTGAGGATGCCCCGGATCCGGCGCTGCATCATCATGAAGACGATCTCGACGTCACAGCCCGCGCGGTCGAGCTCGCGAGCCTTGCGCGCGATCCGGGCGCCGCGGGCCTCACCCCACACGGCGTTGGCGATGCGCACCTTGGTGCGCCCGGAGGCGGTGTTGGTCGCGCCGGTGCACTGCACCTTGTTGAGCACGCTCATGGCCGGGTCGACCAGCCCCCGGTGGGGCGCGAACATCGTGGTGATGTTGCCGGTGGTGAACCGCATCGGCGGGAAGTTCTTGTCCTGTACGGCCTGGTTCCACATCTGCATCCAGCCGTCGTAGAGCGCCTGGTTCTCGGTGACCGTGGTCCAGTCGTTGAACTGCTGGACGGCCGCCGCACCGGTGAGGTTGCCCGAGCCCTGCATCACGATCCAGTTCGTCGCTCCCGAGCGGCTGACCAGCATCAGCTTGGAGTGCATCGAGCCCTTCTTGCCGCGGCAGGTCTGCTTGCAGGTCCGGATCCAGCTCTCCATGCCCTCGGGCCTGTTCTTGTTGCCGCGCTCGAACGCGCGCCGCACCATCGGGTAGGAACGGGCCAGGTTGTTGCCCTGCGAGCGGGCCAGCCCGCGGGACATGATGATCTGCACCGACACACCGCGCTCGTGGGCCGCGATGAACCTGTGCGCGAGGTACGGCGAGTCGAAGTTCCAGGTGATCACCCGGACCTGGCTTCCGGCCGGGGCGTTCTTGAGGGTCTTGGCGATCTTGCGGTGGATCTTGCCGCGCTGACCGTCACGGAAGGGGTGGTTGAAGGTGATGCCGGGCTGCACGACGTACGCCGGGTTCGGCTTCTCGGCCGTCGACACCTTCGTCGCGTCCCCCGGGACGGCGGGCGGAGCCGCCTGCGCAGAGGCGAGTCCCCCGGCAACCAGCACCGTCAGGGTGAGCAGCAGGGCCAGGCCCGCCGCCACTCGTCGCCGCATCCCCCACGCAGTCCCCACGATCACGCATCCCCCTAAATCGGCCGAGCTGTCGCACGGACACTACCCAAGGGTCCGCAGCGGGGAACCAGGAAGTAGCGGGATCCGTCGCAGTCGCGCGGTCGCGACCCCGGCGCAGGCGAGCAGGGCGAGGGCGAGCAGCCCCACGCCGGTCCAGCCGTACGCCGACCAGGCCGTGCCGCCGAGACTGCCGAAGACCGACGATCCGACGTAGTAGGAGCACAGGTAGAAGGCCGCAGCCTGGCTCGCACTGGCGCCGGCCAGGTGGGCGCGCACCGCGACCCAGCCGCTGGCGAGGCCGTGCATCACGAAGAAGCCGGCGGTCAGCAGGGCGAGGCCGAGCACGATCGCGGCCAGCGACGGCAACAGGGTGAGCAGGACGCCGACGACCGCGAGCGCGCACCCCGACGGCAGCACCGCACGACGCCCGAGCCGGTCGGCCAGGGCACCGGAGACCGTCGAGCTGACCGTGCCGAGCGGGTAGACGAGGTAGAGCAGGCTGATCGCGCCCAGACTCAGGTGGAACGGCTCGGTGGTCAGCCGGAAGCCGAGGGCGTTGAACACCGCCACCAGCGTGCCGACCGCGCAGGCGCCGAGCAGGTAGAGGCTGCGCAACGCGGGATCGGCGAGCGCCGCGCGGGCCATCGAGCGCAGCTCGGCGCCGTCGCGGGGGCGAGGTGTGAAGTTGCGGGAGGCAGGCAGCGCGACGGTCACCGCGACGGCGCAGCCGACGGCGAAGACGGCGGCGCTGGCCATCGCCCACCGCCAGCCGGCGACATCGGCGACGGGCGCGGTCAGCAGGCGGCCGGCCATGCCGCCGAGCGCCGTACCCCCGATGTAGAGGCCGGTCGCCCGGGCCAGCGCGTTGGCGTGCAGCTCCTCGCGCAGGTACGCCGTCGCCACCGCGGGCAGGCCGGCGAGCACGACCCCCTCGAGCAGCCGCAGGCCGAGGAACACCTGCCACGACGGCGCGAACGGCGTCAGGCACGCGACGAGGGTCGCCGCCCAGGTCGATCCGACGATGAGCGGCGTGCGGCCGACCACCTCGGACGCGGGTCCGGCGACGAGCAGGCCGAGCGCGAGGCCGGCGGTGGTCAGCGACATGCTCAACGTCGCCTGGGTCGGGCTGACGTGGAAGGTCGTGTGCAGCGCGGGCAGCAGGGCCTGGGTCGCGTAGAGGAGGACGAAGGTCGCCATCCCGGCGGCGAACATCGCCGCCATGATCCGCCGGTAGCCCGCGCTGCCGGGTGCGTGTCCCGCGGTCCCGAGCGCCGGCTGCTCGAGTGTTCCCTGCTTGCTCACCCGATCAGGGTGCGCCTGGCGAGTCCATACGTCCAATGTCCTGCTCGTCGGATCTGCATACGTCTGCCGTATGATGGGGACGTGCTGGTGCGCGACCTCGAGTGGATCGTCGCGCTGGCCGACAACGAGCACGTCACGGACACCGCTGCCGTGCTCGGTGTCAGCCAGCCGACGCTCTCCCGCGCGCTGGCCCGGGTGGAGGACGAGCTGGGCGTCCGGCTGTTCGAACGGGTCCCCCACGGCCTGGTCACCACGCCCGACGGCGCGCTCGTGGTGGCGACGGCACGGGACGTGCTCGGGCGCTACCAGCAGCTGCGCCACGAGCTCGGGACCCGTCACGACCCCGAGCGCGGCATCGTCCGGCTGGCGTTCCTCGACTCGATGGCCACCTCGCTGGTCCCCCAGATCCTTCGCGGCTTCCACGAGCAGGCGCCGCTCGTCCGGGTCGAGCTGACCCAGGAACCGGGCCACGACATGATGCGCGACCTCGCCACCGGGGCGGTCGAGCTCGCGATCATGTCGGCCCGGCCGGCCGGTGACTTCGCCTGGGCACCCCTGCAGGAGGAGCGCCTGGTCGTGGTGGTCGGCCCCACCCACCGACTGCGGGAGCGCAAGCAGATCGACCTCGCCGAGCTCGCCGACGACGAGCTGGTGACCACTCCGCCCGGCTTCGGCCACAGCTCCCTGGTCGACGGGCTGCTCGCCGAGGCCGGTGTCGCTCCCCCGGTCTCCTTCGAGAGCGCCGACCTCGCCACCATCGAGGGCCTGGTCGCCGCAGGTCTCGGCGTGGCCATCGTCCCAGAGGCGAAGGCCGGCGTCTCCGGGACGATCGGCCTGCGGATCCGCAACCCCGGCGCACGCCGGACGATCGGCCTCACCTGGCGCACCGACCGCCCGCTCGCGCCCGTCGCCGCGCGGTTGCGTGACTACGTGGTGGCGCACGCGCCGTACGGACCCCAGGCCTGAGCTCAGCCGATCGTCGCGGCGTCGATGACGAAGCGGTAGCGCACGTCGGAGGCCAGCACCCGCTCGTACGCCTCGTTGACAGTGTCGGCGGCGATCACCTCGACCTCGGAGCCGATGCCGCGCTCGGCGCAGAAGTCGAGCATCTCCTGGGTCTCGGCGATGCCGCCGATCATCGAGCCGGCCATCGCGTGCCGGCCGTAGATGAGCGACATCGGCGCGACGCTGAACGGCCGCGGCGGGGCACCTACGTTGACCATGGCTCCGTCGACGGCGAGCAGCCGCAGGTAGGCGTTGGCGTCGAGGCTGACGCTGACCGTGTTGACGATGAGGTCGAGCTGGCCCGCGAGCTGCTCGAAGGTGGTCGGGTCGGAGGTCGCGTAGTAGCGATCGGCGCCCAGGCGCTCCGCATCCTCCTGCTTCTTCAGCGACTGCGACAGCACCGTCACCTCGGCGCCCATCGCGTGGGCGATCTTGACCGCCATGTGGCCCAGTCCGCCGAGACCGATCACGCCCACCTTCGTGCCGGGTCCGGCGCCCCACCGCTTGAGCGGCGAATACGTCGTGATGCCGGCGCACAGCAGCGGCGCGGCCGCCGCGGGGTCGAGGCCCTCGGGCACCGACAGCACGAAGTGCGCGTCGACGACCACGTGCGTCGCGTAGCCGCCCTGCGTAGTGGATCCGTCGCGGTCCGTGGCCGCGTAGGTGCCGACGCTGCCGTTCAGGCAGAACTGCTCCTCACCCCGCAGGCAGTTGGCGCACTCGCGGCATGCGTTGACCAGGCACCCGACGCCCACCCGGTCGCCGACCCGGTGTCGGGTGACGTCGGCGCCGACCTCGGCCACGACGCCGACGATCTCGTGGCCGGGAACGACGGGGAACGGCTGCGGCCCCCAGTCCCCGCGAACGGTATGGATGTCGGAGTGGCAGATGCCGGCGTACTCGATCACGATGAGGACGTCGTTCGCGCCGACCTCGCGGCGCTCGATCGTGGTCGGCTCGAGCGGGGCCTTGCTGGCCGGCGCGGCCCAGGCGGCGACAGCGGTGCGGTCGTAGGTCATGGTCATCTCCTCGTCAGGGGGTCTTCTTGAGCTCGTCGGCGAGCGCGATGGCATCCTCGGACAGGGCACGCGCCCGGTCCCGGTCACCGTCGGCCACGGCCTGCCAGTAGTCGATCTTGAGCTGCACGTACCGGCGGCGTACGGCGAGCCGCTCGGCCTCCGCCTCGAGGCGGTCCCGCTGGGCGGAGAGCAGAGCGACCTGCTCCTCCGCCGCAGCGGCGCCCTTCGCACCGTTCGCGACGTACTGCCGCATGTCGCTGATGGACAGGCCGGTGGCGTTGAGGCAGGCCACCCAGGTCAACAGGTCCAGGTCGTCCTGGGTGTAGACCCGGTGCCCGCTGCTGGCCGAGCGGCCGACAGGGGCGACCACACCGACCGACTCGTAGTAGCGCAGGGTGCTCGCCGGGAGCCCCGTCAGCGCCGCCGCCTCCTTGATCAAGAAGGTCCGGCCGGCAGTTCGCGTGCTCACCTCGTCGAGGCTAGGAACTTCAAGTACTTGAAGTCAAAGACGGCGCTCACGCGGGCGATCGACCCGCGGTTCCCCGTTCCCCAGCCCATGGAAGGCGTAGGCACTCAGCGAACTCTCGCCCCTGCCCAGAAAAAGCGCTCAGGGCCAGCACGTGTGGTGCTGGCCCTGAGGCAATGTTTGTCC
>JADCLI010000020.1 GCA_016803235.1 Pimelobacter simplex | reverse complement strand
ACGTCACAACAATCTATGCATGACACACTGTTGAGTTCTCAAACATCACACGCACTCGCGCCTCGGCCCTTCGGGCTTCGGTCGCGGGGCAACCTGTGAAACGTTAGTGGTTCGTCCTGTGCTCGTCAACTCCGGGCGACCGGGGTCTCGGACCGGGTCCGAACCGTGTCGCGGACGCGACGAGATCCTCTTGTCTGGGGCCTGGCCCCGGAGGTTCTCGCTGCGTTCCCCGCAACGAGTGGAACATTAACAGGACGCGTCGGGCCGGTAGCAAATCGGGGTCGTGCTCACCGTGCGGACCGGGTCTCCTGGACGCGTTTGCGCAGGTCAGCGAGCTGTTCGGCGACGCGGGCCGGCGCCGTGCCGCCCCGGCCGTCACGGGAGGCGACCGAGCCCTCCACCGTGAGGACGGTGCGGACCTCGGGCGTCAGGTGCGGGGAGATGGCCGCGAACTGCTCGTCGCTCAGCTCGTCGAGCTCGATGCCGAGACCCTCGCACTCGCGGACGCAGGCGCCCGCGAGCTCGTGGGCGATCCGGAACGGGACGCCCTGCTTGACCAGCCACTCGGCGATGTCGGTGGCGAGCGAGAAGCCCTGGGGAGCCAGCTCCCCCATCCGGTCGGTGTCGAAGACGAGCGTCGCGACCTGGCCGGTGAAGGCGGGCAGCAGCACCTCGAGGGTGTCGACGGAGTCGAACACCGGCTCCTTGTCCTCCTGGAGGTCGCGGTTGTAGGCGAGCGGGAGGGCCTTGAGCGTGGTGAGCAGGCCGGTGAGGTTGCCGACGAGCCGCCCGGCCTTGCCGCGGGCCAGCTCGGAGATGTCGGGGTTCTTCTTCTGCGGCATGATGCTCGACCCCGTCGACCAGGAGTCGTGCAGCGTGGCGAAGCCGAACTCCTTGGTCGCCCAGAGGATGACCTCCTCGGCGATCCGGCTGACGTCGATGCCGGTCTGGGCGGCGACGTAGGCGAACTCGGCGACGAAGTCGCGCGAGGCGGTGCCGTCGATCGAGTTGGCGGTGGATCCGGTGAAGCCGAGCTCGCGCGCGACCAGCTCCGGGTCGAGACCGAGGCTCTGGCCGGCCAGCGCGCCGGAGCCGTACGGCGAGTCGCCGGCCACCCGTCGCCGCCAGTCGCCCAGCCGCTCGACGTCGCGGAGCAGGGCCCAGGCGTGGGCGAGCAGGTGGTGCGAGAGCAGCACCGGCTGGGCGTGCTGGAGGTGGGTGCGGCCCGGCATGATCGCCGGTCCCCCGCCGACCGAGGTCAGGTGCCGCTCGGCCTGTCCGGCCAGCGCGTCGACGAGGTCGAGGACCAGCTCGCCGACCGTGAGCGAGTGGTCGAGCAGGTAGCAGCGGAAGAGCGTGGCGATCTGGTCGTTGCGCGAGCGGCCGGCGCGGAGCTTGCCGCCGACGTCGGGACCGACCTCCTCGATGAGGAGCCGCTCGAGGGCACCGTGGACGTCCTCGTCGGAGGGGTCCGGCTGGAGCGAGCCGTCGGTGAACCGGGCGGCGAGGACGTCGAGGCCACGGTGCAGCTCTGCCTCCTCGTCCGCGGTGAGCAGGCCCGCGGCGCCGAGCGCCTTGGCGTGGGCGTGGGAGCCGGCGATGTCGTACAGGCCCAGGCGCCAGTCGAAGTGGGTCGAGCGCGAGAGGGCGTCCAGCTCCGGCGAGGGTCCGCCCTCGAAGCGGCCGCCCCACAGCTTGCCGGTGTTGGTGCTCATTGCGCTGGTTCCGTTCCTTCTCAGTTCTGCCGGACGTGCGCGATCGCCGCCCGCATCTGGTCGATCAGCCGCGGGTCCACCGCGCGGCCGTCGCGGTCGAGCTCCTCGGGCGTCCACCAGGCCGCGTCGAAGATCGACTGCGACTCCAGCAGGTCCAGGCCCGCGAAGCTGATCGCTCCTGCATCCGACTCCTCCAGCGCCACGGCGAAGAGGGTCGAGTCGTTGACGTAGTCACGCCCGTCCCACGAGAAGGCCACCTCGAAGGTGCCGTACGGCTCGCCCAGCGCTTCGGGGGACACGACGACGCCGGTCTCCTCGCGCAGCTCGCGGGTCGCGGCCTCGGCGAGGGACTCCCCCGCGTCGGCGGCTCCCCCGACGGTGAACCAGTAGCGCACCTCCGGCAGCGCCGGGTCGCACCCGAGCAGCAGCAGGACCTTGCCCTCGCTGCTGACCGGGAGTACCCGGGCCACCGTGCGCCTCGTGGGCTCGTGGTGCATCAGTCGGTCCCGAGCTCCATCGCGACCTCCTCGAGGATCGCCTCGCCCTCGTCGCCGCCCTCGGGGTTGGCCGTGATCTGGTCGTAGCCACCGGCGGGCAGCTCCCCGAACAGGGTGCCGTTCTCGACCAGGACGGTGCCCTGGTCGAGCGGCTGGCCGGCGTACGCCTCGAGCTTGGCGCGACTGTCGGCGATGTCGAGGTTGCGCATGGTCAGCTGGCCGATCCGGTCGGTCGGGCCGAAGGCGGCGTTCTCGACGCGCTCCATGGAGAGCTTCTCCGGGTGGTAGGAGAAGTTGTCGCCCTCGGTCCTGAGGATCGTGTAGTCGTCGCCGCGGCGCAGGCGCAGGGTGACCGTGCCGGTGACCAGCGAGGCGATCCAGCGCTGGATCGACTCGCGCAGCATCAGCGCCTGCGGGTCGAGCCAACGGCCCTCGTAGAGCAGCCGGCCCAGCTTGCGGCCCTCGAGGTGGTAGTTGGCGAGGGTGTCCTCGTTGTGGATCGCGTTGAGCAGGCGCTCGTACGCCGCGAACAGCAGCGCCATGCCGGGGGCCTCGTAGATGCCGCGGGACTTGGCCTCGATGATGCGGTTCTCGATCTGGTCGGACATGCCGAGCCCGTGGCGACCACCGATGGTGTTCGCCTCGAGGACGAGGGCCACCGCGTCGTCGTACCGCTTGCCGTTGATGGCGACGGGACGTCCCGCCTCGAAGGTGACGGTGACGTCCTCGGTCTCGATCGCCACGGAGGGGTCCCAGAACTTCACGCCCATGATCGGCTCGACGATCTCGAGCGAGACGTCGAGGTGCTCGAGCACCTTGGCCTCGTGGGTGGCGCCCCAGATGTTGGCGTCGGTGGAGTACGCCTTCTCCGTGGAGTCGCGGTACGGCAGGCCGTGCTCGACGAGCCACTCGCTCATCTCGTGGCGGCCGCCGAGCTCCTCGACGAAGTCGGCGTCCAGCCACGGCTTGTAGATCCGCAGCTCCGGGTTGGCCATCAGGCCGTAGCGGTAGAACCGCTCGATGTCGTTGCCCTTGTACGTCGAGCCGTCGCCCCAGATGTTGACGTCGTCGGCCTGCATCGCGCGGACCAGCATGGTGCCGGTGACAGCACGGCCGAGCGGCGTGGTGTTGAAGTAGGCCTTGGCGCCGGAGCGGATGTGGAACGCACCGCAGGCCAGGGCGGCCAGGCCCTCCTCGACCAGCTGGGGCTTGATGTCGACCGCGCGGGCGATCTCGGCGCCGTACTGCTTCGCACGGGTGGGGACGCCCTCGATGTCGGGCTCGTCGGGCTGACCGATGTCGGCGGTGTAGGTGCACGGGATCGCACCCTTGTCACGCATCCACGCAACCGCGACGGAGGTGTCGAGTCCGCCGGAGAAGGCGATACCGACGCGCTCTCCCCGGGGAAGGGAGGTCAGGACCTTGCTCAACTCTGTGAATCCTTTCGGGTGTCGCCCTCGGCGAGTGCGGTGAACTTGTGGGCCAGGGCGTCTCCCCCGGCGGGGTCGCGCCCGATCACGAGCACAGTGTCGTCCCCGGCGATGGTTCCGAGCACGTCGGCGAGCTCGACCTTGTCGATCGCGCTGGCCAGGAACTGGGCCGCGCCGGGCGGCGTGCGGAGCACGACCAGGTTGGCGCTGGCCTCCGCGCTGACCAGCAGCTCGCCGGCCAGCCGGGACAGGCGGTGCTGCGCGGCGGCGCTCTCCCCCGTCACCGGGGACCGGTTGCCGCCCTCGGCGGGGACGGCGTAGACGAGGGCGCCCGTGGTCGAGCGGACCTTGACCGCGTCGAGCTCGACGAGGTCGCGGCTCAGCGTGGCCTGCGTGACGTGCACGCCCCGGCTCCCCAGCAGGTCGGCGAGCTCGGGCTGGGAGCGCACCTCGCGGGTCTCCAGGAGCTCGACGACGATCGCCTGCCGGGCGCTCTTCGTCATCGGGGTCAGGGCGTGCTCGGTCATGTCAGGACCGCCGGTCCTCGAGCCAGGTCAGGATCGCCTTCTGGGCGTGGCGGCGGTTCTCGGCCTCGTCCCACACCACGCTCTGCGGGCCGTCGAGGACCTCGGCGGCGATCTCCATGCCCCGGTACGCCGGCAGGCAGTGCATCACGATGGCGTCGGGTGCGGCCTCGGCGACGAGGTCGGGGGTGACCGACCACGGGCCGAAGACCGCGCGGCGGGCGTCGCGCTCGTCCTCCTTGCCCATCGACACCCAGGTGTCGGTGATGACGACGTCGGCTCCGGCGACGGCCGCGCGGGGGTCGGCGACAGCGGTGCCGGAGCCACCGGTGGCGGCGCCGATCTCCTCGGCGCGGGCGAACATCGCGTCGTCGGGCACGTACCCGTCGGGGCCGCTGATCCGCACGTGCATGCCGGCGGTGGCGCCGGCCAGCAGCCAGGAGTTGCCCATGTTGCAGGCGCCGTCGCCCAGGAAGGCGGCCGTCAGACCGGCCAGGTCCCCCTTGTGCTCGCGGATGGTGAGCAGGTCGGCGAGCAGCTGGCAGGGATGGAACTCGTCGGTGAGCGCGTTGACGACCGGGACGCCGGCGTACGCGGCCATCTCGTCGAGGTTGGCCTGGGCGTAGGTGCGCCACACGATCTGCGCGGCCTGGCGGCCGAGCACCCGGGCGACGTCGGCGACGGACTCGCGCTTGCCGATGCCGGCGAGCGTGCCGTCGACGAGCATCGGGTGCCCGCCGAGCTCGGCGACGCCGGCCGCGAAGGAGGCCTGGGTGCGCAGCGTCGGCTTGTCGAAGATCATCGCGACGGTGCGCGGGCCCGCGAGCGGCTGATGGCCGTAGGGCTCGGCCTTGAGCTTGGCCGCGAGGTCGAGCACGTCGGCCTGCTCCGCCGGGGTCAGGTCGTCGTCGCGGAGGAACGAGCGGGTCATGAGGTCACTCCTGCCGAGTCGATGGCGTGGTCGAGGATGGCGGGCCAGGCCGCCGCGAACGCGTCGAGGTCGGCGTCGGCGAGGTTGAGCGGCGGCGCCATCCGGACCCGCTCGGGCGTCGCGGCGTTGAGCAGGAAGCCCGCGTCCTGGGCGGCGGTGACCACCTCGGCGGCCCTCGGCTCGGCGAGGGTCAGCCCGACGAGGAGACCCTCGCCACGGGTCTCGACGACGCGGGAGTCGGCAGCGGCGGCCGCGCGGAGCCTGGCGCCCTGGGCGCTCGCGTGGGCCAGCAGGTCCTCCTCGGCGATCGCGTCGAGGACGGCGAGCGCGGCGGCCGCGGCGACCGGGTTGCCCCCGAAGGTCGTGCCGTGGTTGCCCGGGTCGAAGAGCTTGCCGGCGCCGTGGGTGGCCAGGCAGGCACCGATCGGGATGCCGCCGGCGAGGCCCTTGGCCAGGGTCACGATGTCCGGCGTGACGGGGGCGTCGACGAGGGCCGGGTTCTGGTGGGCGAACCAGGTGCCGGTGCGGCCGACGCCGGTCTGGATCTCGTCGAGCCAGAGCAGGGCGCCGTTCTCGTGGGCGATGCGCTGCGCGGTCGGCAGGTAGTCGCGCGGCGGCACGATGACGCCCGCCTCGCCCTGCACCGGCTCGACCAGGATGGCCGCGGTGTCGCGGTCGACGGCCGCCTCGAGGGCGGCGGCATCGCCGTAGGGCACGAAGACGACGTCCCCGGGCAGCGGCTCGAACGGCTCGCGGTAGGCCAGCTTGGAGGTCAGCGCGAGCGCGCCCATGGTGCGACCGTGGAAGGACCCCTCGGTGGCGACGATCTTCGTGCGTCCGGTGCGCCGGGTCAGCTTGAACGCGGCCTCGTTGGCCTCGGCGCCGGAGTTGGTGAAGAACACCCGGGTCTCGACAGGCTCGATCCGCTCGGCCTGGAGCAGGCCGCCGAGCCGCTCGGCGAGCGTGATCTGCGGGCCGCTGGCGAAGAAGTTCGAGATGTGGCCGAGGGTCTGCAGCTGCTCGGTGACGGCGGCGACCAGTCGCGGGTGGCCGTGACCGAGCGCGTTGACGGCGATGCCGCCGAGAAGGTCGACGTACTCGCGGCCGTCGGCGTCCCACACGTGCGCGCCCTCGCCACGGACGAGGACCGTCTTGGGCGGGCCGAAGGTGTTCATCAGCGCGCCGGTGTAGCGCTCGGTCCAGGCAGCATTGGTCGTCACTTCGACGCCTCCCTCGCCTTGCGGGTCTTGGTGGTGACGCCGGGCAGCACCTGGGTGCCGACGCCCTCGTCGGTGAAGAGCTCGAGCAGGACGGCGTGTGCCTGGCGACCGTCGACGACGGTCGCGCGCTTCACGCCGTCGCGCACGGCCTGAAGGCAGGCGCTCATCTTCGGGATCATGCCGCTGGCCAGCGACGGGAGGATCTCCTCCAGCGCCTCGGGGCTGATCTCGCCGATGACCTCCTCGGGGTCGGGCCAGTCGAGGTAGAGGCCCTCGACGTCGGTGAGGACGAGCAGCTTCTCGGCGCCGAGCGCGGCGGCCAGCGAGGCCGCCGCGGAGTCGGCGTTGACGTTGTGGACGACGCCGTCGACGTCGGGAGCGACGCTGGACACCACCGGGATCCGGCCGGCCTCGATCAGGTCGAGGACCGCCTCGGGGCGCACCTGGGCGACCTCGCCGACGAGGCCGAGGTCGACCTCCTCGCCGTCGACGACGGTGCCGGTCTGCTCGGCGGTGAACAGGCCGGCGTCCTCGCCGGACAGGCCGACCGCGAGCGGGCCGTGCTCGTTGATGAGGCCGACCAGCTCCCGCTGCACCTGGCCGACGAGCACCATGCGGACCACGTCCATCGCCTCGGGCGTCGTGACCCGCAGGCCGCCGCGGAACTCCGACTCGATGCCGAGCCGGTCGAGCATGGTGGAGATCTGCGGGCCGCCGCCGTGGACGACGACGGGGCGGAAGCCAGCGAAGCGCA
This sequence comes from Pimelobacter simplex, assembly GCA_016803235.1. GTDB lineage: Bacteria > Actinomycetota > Actinomycetes > Propionibacteriales > Nocardioidaceae > Nocardioides > Nocardioides simplex_A. Next base: position 90,209 of record JADCLI010000020.1, on the reverse strand, counting down.
GGAACGCGATGTCCTCGGCGAAGGCACGCTTGAGCGTGTCGTCGGTCATGGCGTTGCCGCCGTACTTGATGACGACGATCTTGCCGTGGTACGCCTTCAGCCACGGCAATGCGCCGGCGAGGGTGTGGGCCTTGAACTGGTCCGGCTTGCCCGGCTCGTGGGTCTCGGTGGTCTCGCTCATGAGGAGTAGGCGCTGTTCTCGTGGACGTAGGCGTGGGTCAGGTCGTTGGTCCAGACGGTCGCCTCGGCGTCGCCGGACTTGAGGTCGATGGTGACGGTGACCTTGCGGTCGGACAGGTCGACGAGAGACGGGTCCTCGGCGGGGGTGCTGTTGCGGCACACCCACACCCCGTTCATCGCGACGTCGAGGTCCGCGGGGTCGAACACGGCCTGCGTCGTACCGACGGAGGCGAGGACGCGGCCCCAGTTGGGGTCCTTGCCGAAGACGGCGGCCTTGAACAGGTTGCTGCGGGCGACGCTGCGGCCGACCTCGACCGCGTCGTCCTCCGTGGCGGCGTTGACGGTCGTGATCGCGATCTCGTGGTCGGCGCCCTCGGCGTCGGCGAGGAGCTGGATCGCCAGCGACCGGCAGACCTCGGTGAGCGCGGCGGTGAACGCGGACAGGCTCGGCGTCACGCCGGAGGCGCCGCTGGCCATCACGGTGACCGTGTCGTTGGTCGACTGGCAGCCGTCGGAGTCGAGCCGGTCGAAGCTGACCCGGGTGGCGGCACGGAGGGCGACGTCGAGCTCTCCGGCCGGTACGACGGCGTCGGTGGTGATGACGACGAGCATCGTGGCCAGCGCCGGGGCGAGCATGCCCGCCCCCTTGGCCATGCCGCCGATGGACCAGCCGTCACCCTGCACGACGACCTGCTTGCTGACGGTGTCGGTGGTCATGATCGCCTCGGCCGCGTCGTTGCCGCCGTCGGCGGACAGCTGCGCGTGCAAGACGCCGACGCCGTCGAGCAGCCGCTGCCGGTCGTTGACCAGGCCGATCAGGCCGGTGGAGCAGACCACGACGTCGCCGGCGGCGATGCCGACGAGCTCGCCGACCTTCTCGGCGACCTGGTGGGTGGTCTGGAAGCCCTCGGGGCCGGTGTAGCAGTTGGCGCCGCCGGAGTTGAGCACGACGGCGCGCACGACGCCGTCCTTGACGACCTGCTCGCTCCACAGCACGGGGTTGGCCTTGCAGCGGTTGCTGGTGAACACCGACGCGGAGTCGTAGGTGGGGCCCTGGTTGACGACGAGGGCGAAGTCCTTCTTGCCGGTCGACTTCAGGCCGATCGCGGCGCCGGCGGCGACGAAGCCGGCGGGATGGGTGACGCTCATGGGTTTCTGGGACTCCTCGGGACGGTTCAGGCGGGGACGGCGGGGGCGACGGTGTGCCCCGATCGTCGCCAGGCCTCCTCGGCCTTGTCCGCCATCCCGGTCGGGACCAGGATCCAGTCGGTGTCGAAGGTGGAGAGGGTGAACACCGGGATCTCGGCCTCGGCCAGCGGCGTCAGCAGGCCGACCAGGATGCCGACCGCGGACAGGTCGAGCTCGCCGTCGACGCAGAAGGCGGTCAGCGGCTTGTGGTGGCGCGCCTTCTTGGGGACGCTGCGGCCGGCGCAGACCAGCGAGGTCTCGGTGGCCGTCGCGGTGATCGAGAAGACCGAGGACGACTCGGCCCACAGCGGGATCTCGGCGCCCGCGGCGAGGCGGACGACGGCGAGCGTCTCCGGGTAGCGGGAGAGGGAGTAGCTGGTCTGCTCGGTCTGCTCGGTCTGCTCGGTCTGCTCGGTCTGCTCGGTCTGCTCGGTCACGGGGCGAGTCCTACGGTGCTCAGGCCCGTGGTCTCGTCGAGACCGAGGGCGAGGTTCATGCACTGCACGGCGGCGCCGGCAGTGCCCTTGGCGAGGTTGTCGATGGCGCCGACGGCGACCAGCCGGCCGGCCGCCTCGTCGACGGTGACCTGGAGGTGCACGGCGTTGGAGCCGAGGACCGCCTGGGTCTGCGGCCACTGCCCGGCGGGCAGGACGTGGACGAACGGCTCGTCGGCGTAGGCCTTCACGTAGGCCGCGTGGGCCTCCTCCGCGGTCACAGGACCGGCCAGCGGCGCCGAGCAGGTGGCGAGGATGCCGCGGGACATGGGGACGAGGAGCGGGGTGAAGCTGACCTTCACCTCGACGTCGGTGAGCCGGCCGAGGTTCTGGGTGATCTCCGGCGTGTGGCGGTGGACCCCGCCGACGCCGTACGCGCTGGTGTTGCCCATGACCTCGCTGCCGAGCAGGTGGGTCTTGGCGGCCTTGCCGGCACCGCTCGTGCCGGAGGCGGCGACCACGACGACGTCGGGGAGGACGAGGCCCGCGGCCACGGCCGGGGCCAGGGTCAGGGAGGAGATCGTCGGGTAGCAGCCCGGTACGGCGACCCGCCTTGCCCCCTGCAGTGCTGCCCGGTTGCCGGGGAGCTCGGGCAGGCCGTAGGGCCAGGTGCCGGCGTGGGCGCTGCCGTAGAACTGCTCCCAGGCGGCGGCGTCCTCGAGCCGGAAGTCGGCGCCGCAGTCGATGACGACGACGTCGGGGTTGTGGGTCGTGAGCTCCTCGGCGAGCGCGCCGGACTGGCCGTGGGGCAGGCCGAGGAAGACGACGTCGTGTCCGGCGAGCACCTCGACCGTGGTCGGCTCGAGCACGCGGTCGGCGAGCGGGAGCAGGTGGGGCTGGAGGGCACCGAGGCGCTCCCCCGCGTTGCTGCCCGCGGTGACCGCACCGATCTCGACGCCGGGGTGGCCCAGCAGCAGCCGCAACACCTCGCCCCCGGCGTACCCGCTGGCGCCGGCGACGGCGACCCTCACCTTGTTCATGTGCATGAACATACAGGGTCGTGCATGAAACTGCGACAGCGGCTCGCTGAAACCGGGGTGAAAGCGGTGCCGGGCACGCTCGGCCCCATGAACGACATCCTCCACCCTCCCGCGGCGGGACGCGAGCTCGCGGTCGACGCCAGTAGCCTGGTGAAGTCCTTCGGCGGGCCCGGATCCAGCACTTTCCGAGCCGTCGACGGCATCGACCTGCAGGTCGCCCGCGGCGAGGTGTTCGGCGTGCTCGGACCCAACGGCGCCGGGAAGACCACGACCCTGTCCATGCTGGCGACCCTGCTGCCGATCGACGGCGGCCGCGCCTCGATCTTCGGCGTCGACGTGGCGCGTGAGCCGCACCGGGTGCGGCAGCTGCTCGGCGTGACCGGGCAGTACGCGTCGGTCGACGAGAACCTCACCGCCACCGAGAACCTGGTGCTCTTCGCCCGGCTGCTCGGGCACCGGCGGCAGGGCGCGTCCGCGATCGCGGCCGACCTGCTCGAGCGGTTCGGGCTCAGCGAGGCCGCCAGCCGCCAGATCAAGAACTTCTCCGGCGGCATGCGGCGCCGGCTCGACCTGGCCGCCTCGCTGATCGCACGGCCGCCGCTGATCTTCCTCGACGAGCCGACCACGGGCCTGGACCCGCGCACCCGCAGCCAGATGTGGGACACGATCCGCGAGCTGGTGGCACAAGGCTCGACGATCCTGCTGACCACGCAGTACCTCGACGAGGCCGACCAGCTGGCCGACCGGATCGCGGTCATCGACGCGGGCCGCAAGGTCGCCGAGGGTACGCCGGAGCAGCTCAAGTCCGGCGTCGGTTCGTCGACCCTGCACCTGCGGCTGGCTGACCGCGAGCAGACCGCAGCCGCCGCCGCCGTCGTCGAGCGGGCGCTCGGCGAGGCGCCGGTGCTCACGCCCGAGGCGGGCGGCCTCAACGTGCCGCTGACCACTGCGGACCAGGCCGGCGACGTGCTCATCGCCCTGCGCCAGGCCCAGCTGTCGATCACGACCGCCACGGTGCGCCAGCCGACGCTCGACGAGGTGTTCCTGGCACTGACCGGGCACCACAGCGATGTCCACGACGACGACAACAACGACGAGACCGAGGAGGTGGCGTGATGACCACGCTCATCGACACCCACCCGGCAGCCGCCGTACCGCTGACCCCGGCGGAGCTGCCTGCCCGGCCGACCCTGCGCGACACCGTCGACCAGACCCTGGCGATGGCGTGGCGCTCGACCAAGAAGATGCGCCGCAACCCGGAGCAGTTCTTCGACGTCACCATCCAGCCGCTGCTCTTCACCGCGATGTTCGCCTACATCTTCGGCGGCGCGATCTCCGGGAGCGTCAGCGCGTACCTGCCGTTGATCATCCCCGGCATCCTCGCCCAGACCGCCCTCACCTCCTGCATGGCGATGGGCACACAGCTGCGCGAGGACATGGACAAGGGCGTCTTCGACCGGTTCCGGTCGCTGCCCATCGCCCGGATCGCTCCCCTCGCCGGGCCCGCGCTGGCTGACGTCATCCGCTACACGATCGCCTCGACGCTGACGATCCTGGTCGGCCTCGCAATGGGCTACCGCCCCGGCGGCGGTGTCCTGGGCACCCTCGGCGGCTGGCTGCTGACGATCGTGGCCGCCTGGTCGCTGGCCTGGATCTTCACCTGGCTGGGGACCGTCGCCCGGTCCGCCCAGGCCGTGCAGGGCATCTCGATGCTCATCATGTTCCCGCTGACCTTCCTGTCCAACGCGTTCGTCCCGGCGGAGTCGCTGCCCGGCTGGCTGGAGGCGTTCGTGAAGGTCAACCCGGTCTCGCACGTGGTCACCGCGTGCCGGGACCTGATCAACGAGGGCCAGGTCACCGCCGAGGTCGGCTGGGCGCTGCTCGGCTGCGCCGCGGTCGTCGCGATCTTCGCGCCGCTGGCGGTGCGGTCCTACTCCCGGAAGTTCTAGGAGGCGCCGAGGAGGCGACCGACGACGTCGCGGGTCTCGTCCAGCAGGTCGAGCCCGCGGCGTCCGTCGTACTCCGCAGCGATGCGGTCGAGCTCGCCGGGCGCCACCTCCTCACACCGGGCCACGGCGCGCTCCCACGACAGCGACGGGACGAAGCGGGGATAGGCCAGGCGTTCGGCGAGCACCAGCAGCCGCACGGCGTCGGCCGGGCGCAGGCCGCCGACGCACAGCGACCAGGTGCCGAGCGCGAACAGCATCAGGCCGACCACCGGGACGTCGACGAACCTGCGGTCGCGGGCGATCGTCCGCGGCAACGCGCCCTCGAGCCAGCGGTGGTAGCGGCGCCCCCGCTCCGCGCGGTCGTGCAGGGCGAAGGCGAGGACGGCGACGGTGTTGCCGTAGATGGTCCAGGGCGCGATGTCGGCGTCGTCGCCCATCAGCGGGAACCGCACGGACGACATGGCCTCCGCCGCCTGCTCCGCGATCCGGCAGCCCTCCTCGATCTCGCCGCGGGCGAAGGCGATCTCGGCCTGGATGACCAGCAGCGTGCCGCGGGCGCTGTGGGCGCCGCCCGAGGGCAGGTCGGTCTGGGCCAGCACCTCCTCGACGACCTGCTCGGCCTGTGCCGGGTCGCCGCGCTCGAGCCAGGCGGCGGCCGAGACGGTCATCGCCTGGAGGGCGTCCTCGCGGGCGCCGAGCCGGACCAGGACGGGTACCGCGGCCCGCGCGTGCGGCTCGGCGTCGAGGAGTCGACCGAGCTGGCTGTTGAGCCCGGCGAGCTGGGCGTGCAGCACCGCGCGCGTCCACGGGCCGTCGTCGTCGGTGGCGAGCGCGAGCGCCGCCTCGGCCGCGACGATCGAGCCGGCGACGTCGCCGATGTTCTCGAGCTCGTGGCTGCGCCACTGCAGGGCGACCCCGCGCACGCGCGGGTCGGCGTCGTGGACCAGCTCGTCGGTGGGCGAGAGCAGCGGGCTGAACCCGGGCGCGCTCGCGCCGATCAGGACGGTGGTCATGGCGGCGACCCGCGGGCTCGTCGTCCCAGGACCGAGGGCGACCAGCGCGCCGAGCAGGTCCTCGAGCACGTCGAGCTGCGCGATCCACGAGTTGACCAGCGACAGGCACAGGGCCGCCCGGGCCTGGTCGTGGCGCTCGGGACGTGCCTGGCACCGGGCGAGGAGGCCGGCGACCGGCTCGCACATCATGACGACGCGGGCGTGCTCACCGCGGATGCTCCAGAACCCACCGAGCAGTGCCATCAACGAGACGACCGCATCGGGGTCGGACGCCGCGAGTGCCTTGCGCAGCGCGTCGGCCAGGTTGTTCTCCTCGACGGCGACGGCGTCGATGGTCGCAACCTGCTCGCGGGAGAAGAGCGCCGTCCCCAGCCGGTCGGCGAGCGCCACGGCCCAGGCCTGGTGCGCCGCTTGGGCGTCGGCCTGCTCCCCTGCGTCGACCAGCTGCATGCGGCCGAACTCGCGGACCGTCTCGAGCATCCGGTAGCGCAGCGGGGTGCCGGTACCGGGGTCGATGACGGACAGCAGGGACTGGGCGACCAGCTCCTCGACCGACCCGAGGGCGTCGCCGCCGAGCACCCGCTCGGCTGCCGCGAGCGTGAAGCCGTCCTGGAAGACCGAGAGCCGGCGCAGGGCACGGCGGTCGGGCTCGGCGAGCAGGTTCCAGGACCAGTCGATGACGGCGAGCAGCGTCTGGTGCCGGTCAGGGGCGCTGCGGTCGCCGCCGCGAAGCAGGGCGAACCGGTTCTCGAGGCGGACGGCGATGTCGTCGACGGACATCGCGCGCACCTTCACCGCGGCCAGCTCGATCGCGAGCGGCAGGCCGTCGAGGCGTTCGACCACCTCGTCGACCGCCGCGGCCGGAAGCGCCACGCCCGGCCGGGCGGCCAGCGCTCGCTGGCAGAACAGGTCGGCGGCGTCGGCGCGGTCGAGCCGGCCGAGCTCGAAGACGTGCTCGGCGGCGATGGCCAGCGGGGCCCGGGTCGTGGTGAGGACCCGCAGCGACGGGGTGACGGCGACGAGGAAGGCGACCAGGTCCGCGACGGCCTCGACGAGGTGCTCGCAGTTGTCGAGCACGAGGAGGGTCGGCGCCTGGTCGAGCTGCTGGGCGATCCGGGACCGCACGTCGCGCTGCTGCTCGGGGGTGAGGTCGCGCCGGCTGGTCAGGGAGTCGCGGACGCCGAGCGCCGAGCCGACCTCGGCGACGACGTCGGCCGGGTCGACGACACCGACCAGCTCGACGACGTGGACCACGGGCTGGTCCGCCTCGGCCGCGACGAGCTGGGCCAGGCGGGTCTTGCCGAGGCCGCCGGGGCCGAGGATCGACACGACGCGGTGGGAGCCGACCAGCCCTCGTAGCCGGGCGAGGTCGTCGGTGCGACCGACCAGGCTGCTCGCGTAGTGGGCCAGGCCGGAGCGGACGGGACGGTCGAGGAGAAGGAGCTCGTGGTGGAGTGCCTGCAGCTCCGGCGCCGGGTCCACGCCGAGCCGCTCGGCCAACCGGGCACGGTGCTCCTCGTAGCGGGTCAGGGCCGCGGGCACGCCCCGGACGGCGGCCTCGCTGCGGAGCAGGGCGGTCAGGGCGAGGTCGTCGCCGCTGGTGCCGTCGGTCTCGAGCAGGGGCAGCGCCTCGTCGTGCCGGCCGAGGGCGGACAGGATCCGCCCGGCGAGGACGGGGTGCCGGTCCAGGTGCGGGAGGTACGCCGCAGCGTCGCTCCAGGCTCCGGCAGCGACGGCGCGGCGGGCCGCGTCGACCGCCTGGTCGCTGGCCCACACGTCGACGTCGCCGGTGTCCAGGGCCAGCCGGTAGCCGTGGCCGGCCCGCTCGACGACACCGGGCGCGGTCGCGGCCCGGGCGCGGGACACGACGACCTGCAGCGCCTTGGTCGGGCTGGCCGGGCGCCCGTCCCCCCAGATCGCGTCGATCAGGGACTCCTCCCCGACGACCTTGCCGCGGGCGTCGGCCAGGGCCACGAGCAGCGTGCGCGTCCGATCGCCTGGAACGGCGGCGCCGTCCCAGGTGACCTCGTCGGCCAGCCGCAGCCGCGGCCCGGACCTCCCGGACGTCAGCGTTGCACTGCCCCCGTCAGCTCCGCGGCACGCGCCACGGCGGCGTCGCGGGCGGCACCGGTCTCGGCCTCGGTGAGGGTGCGGTCCGGTGCCCGGAAGCGCAGCGCGAACGCGAGCGACTTCTGGCCCTCGTCGATCTGCTCGCCGGTGTAGACGTCGAAGAGCCGGATCGACTCCAGCAGCTCGCCGGCGCCCTCGCGCAGCGCGGCCTCCACGGCCGCGACCGTCACGCCGGCGTCGACGACGAGCGCGACGTCCTCCTTGGCCAGGGGCATCGTGGAGAAGGCGGGCCCGGGGACGACCTCGGTCGCGGCGGCCATCAGGGCGTCGAGGTCGAGCTCGACCGCGGCGCTGCGGGCCGGCAGGCCGTAGGCGCGGCACACGTTGGGGTGCAGCTCGCCCGCGTGCCCGATCTCGACGCCGTCGATGCTGACCAGCGCGCACCGACCCGGGTGCCACGGCATCCTGCCGGCCGAGGTGACCTCGACGGTGACGCCGAGGTCGGCGGCGAGGCGTCGTACGACGGCCAGCGCGTCGGTCCAGCCGGCGTCCGCGCCGGCGCCCCACCAGCCGGCACGGCGCCGCTCGCCCGCGAGGACGACGGCGAGGTGCTGGGGCTGGACGGGCAGGGCCTCGACGAGCTTCTCGAGCTCGGCCTCGGTCGGCCGGGCGTGGACGCCGTAGATGGGCGCCGGGCCGTTGTCGGCGGGGAACGCGACGGTGCCGGTCTCGAACAGGGCGACGCCGGGCGCACCGCGACCCACGTTGCGCGAAGCCGCGTCGAGCAGGCCCGGCAGCAGGGTCGTCGTGTAGGCGGGCTCCTCGCTGGAGAGCGGGTTGGCCAGGCCGACCGTGCTGCGCAGCGGGTCGTCGGCGGGCAGGCCGAGCTTGTCGAAGGTCGCCTCTCCGACGAAGGGGAAGCTGACCACCTCGACCAAGCCTGCGCCGGCGAGGGTGCGGCCGATCCGGCGCCGCAGCCGCTGGGTGCGGGTCAGGCCGCGTCCGGTCGCCCGGCGTGGGAGGACGCTCGGCACCTGGTCGTAGCCGACGATCCGGACGACCTCCTCGACCAGGTCGTAGGGGTCGTTGATGTCGGGGCGCCAGGTCGGCGGGACGACCTCGATGGTGCCGGCGTCCTGCTCGGTGACCGTCGCGCCGATGGCCCGGAGGCTCTCGACGGTGGTCATCGCCGTGATGTCGATGCCGCTGAGCCGGGCGGGCAGGTCGGTGGCGATGGTGATCGCGGGCCGCTCGGGGGCGGTGCCGACCAGGGTGTAGCCGGGCTCGGCGGTGGCGCCGCCGTGCTCGACGAGCAGCTCGACCACGCGGTCGGCGGCGATGCCGGGCAGCAGCGGGTCGACGCCTCGCTCGTTGCGCTTGCCGGCCTCGGAGGTCAGCTTGTGGCGCTTGCCGGTGCGGAACATCGACACGGCGTCCCAGTGCGCGGCCTCGACGAGGATCCGCGTGGTGGTCTCCGACATCTCGGTGGTCGCGCCACCCATGACGCCGGCGAGGCCGATCGGGCCGGAGTCGTCGGTGATGACGAGGTCCTCGACCGAGAGCTCCCGCACGGCGTCGTCGAGCGTGGTGAGCTTCTCGCCGTCCCTCGCGCGACGCACGCCGAGGGCGCCGGCGACCTTGTCCGCGTCGTACCCGTGGATCGGCTGGCCGAGCTCGAGCATGACGTAGTTGGTGATGTCGACGGCCAGCGAGATCGAGCGCATCCCGGCCTGCTCGACGCGGCGCCTGATGTGCTCCGGCGTCGGGGCGGTCGGGTCGAAGCCGCTGACCAGGCGCGCGGCGAAGACGGGGCAGCCGACCGGGTCGTCGACGACGACCTCCCAGGCCTTGCCGTCGACCGCGGGCAGCTCGCGCTCGGCCGGGTCCGCGAACGGGACGTCGAAGCCGAGCGCCGCCTCGCGGGCGACGCCGCGCAGCGACAGGGCGTAGGCGCGGTCGGGGTTGATCTCGAACTCGATGACCTCGTCGTCGAGGCCGAGCAGCGCGAAGACGTCGTCACCGGGCTGGCCGGCGTCGGGCGGCAGCACGATGATGCCGTCGTGGTCCTCGCCGATGCCGAGCTCGCGGGCCGAGCAGATCATGCCGGCCGAGACGTGGCCGTAGGTCTTGCGCGCGGAGATCTCGAAGCCGCCGGGCAGCACGGCGCCCGGGAGCACGACGACGACCAGGTCGCCCGGCCCGAAGTTGTGGGCGCCGCAGATGATGCCCTGGGGCTCGCCGGTGCCGTTGGCGTCGCCGACGTCGACGGTGCACCAGTTGATCACCTTGCCGTTCTTCTGCGGCTCCTTGTCCTGGGTGAGGACGCGGCCGACGACGAGCGGGCCGGTGATGTCGGCGGAGTCGACGGCCTCGAGCTTGAGGCCGAGCGCGGTGAGCCGGTCGGTCAGCATCTCGGTGGTGACCGACTCGGGCAGGTCGACGAGCTCCCGGATCCAGGAGACAGGGGCCTTCATGTCAGAGCTCGCTTCCGAAAGCGGTGGTGAAGCGCACGTCGCCCTCGAACAGGGTGCGCAGGTCCTCGAGGCCGTGCCGGAACATCAGGGTCCGGTCGATGCCCATGCCGAAGGCGAAGCCCGAGTAGCGCTCGGAGTCGACGCCGCAGGCCTGGAGCACGCGAGGGTTGACGATGCCGCAGCCGCCCCACTCGATCCAGCCCTCGCCCCGACAGGTGCGGCAGGCGTCGGAGTCGATGCCGCGGCAGACGAAGCAGACCAGGTCGACCTCGGCGCTCGGCTCGGTGAAGGGGAAGTACGACGGCCGGAAGCGCGTCGTGATGCCCTCGCCGAACATCTGCGAGGCGAAGTGGTCGAGGGTGCCCTTGAGGTGCGCCATCGAGATGCCCTCGTCGATGGCGAGGCCCTCGACCTGGTGGAACATCGGCGAGTGCGTGGCGTCGTACTCGTCGGTGCGGAAGACCCGCCCCGGGCACACGACGTAGATCGGGGGCGTGCGGGTCAGCATGGTGCGCGCCTGGACCGGGCTGGTGTGGGTGCGCAGCACGACGTGGTTGTCGGCCGGCTCGGTCCAGAAGGTGTCCTGCATGGTCCGGGCCGGATGGTCCGGGCCCAGGTTGAGGGCGTCGAAGTTGAGCCACTCGGCCTCGATGACCGGCCCCTCGGCGACCTCCCAGCCCATCGCGACGAAGATGTCGGCGATCAGCTCGGCGCCGGTGGTCAGCGGGTGGCGGCCGCCGAGCGGGAGCTCGTCGGTCGGCAGCGTCACGTCGACGGCCTCCTCGACGAGGATCCGCGCCTCGTGCTCCGCCTCCAGCACCTCCTGCCGGGCGGCGAGCGCCTTGCTCACGGCACCGCGGGCCTGGCCGACGCGCTGGCCGGCCTCCTTGCGGGCCTGTGGGGGCAGCGCGCCGATCTCGCGGTTGGCCAGGGCGAGCGGGGAGCGGTCGCCGGCGTGGTCGGTGCGCACCGCCTTGAGCTGCTCCAGGTCGGTGGCGGCGGCGATCGCGGCGAGGGCGGCGTCGCGCGCCGCTTCGAGCTCGGCAGGGCTCACGGCGGCGACCTCCACGGGGTCGTAGTCAGTGTTCGGGCCAGACATATCGGCGTCAGTCTAGGAAGCCGGACCCCCTGCCCGCGAACCGGTATCAGCGGGCGGCGTCGTCGGGGAACTGCTCGGCGATCGTGGTCAGCCGCGCGACGTACGACGGCCAGTCGACGCCGTCCGGGACGTTGCTGATCGCGGGGCGCAGCCCGGCGACGCCGTCGAGCTGCTCGCGGAGGATGTCGAGCTGGCCGGCGTGCCGGTGGAGGTCGCACATGACGTGGACGGCGATGTAGTGCAACGTGGTCTCGGCGCCCTCCTCGGGCCACCACGGCACCCGACCGGGGGTGCTGAGCGGGAGCTCGGCGAGTGCGGCGTCGGCGAAGGCGCCGACCCGGCCGTAGAACGCGACCAGCTCGGCGGCCGGGATCTCCGCGGGCACCGCCCAGTCGGCCTGCGGGTCGGTGTCGTAGGCGTCCAACGAGATGACCGCCGGGTGGTCCGGCTCGGGCCAGACCCGGCCGAAGGTCGGGCCGAAGTAGCCGATCTCGACATTGGCGCAGTGCAGCACCGTGCCGAGGAAGGACGTGCCCGTGGGGGTGCGCGGCAGTCGGAGCTGCCGCTCCCCCAGGCCCTCGAGCTTCCACAGCAGCGCCTCGCGCGCGGCCCTGAGGTAGTGGCGGAGCACGTCGACGGGCCGGACGGCCTCGGTCATGGCGTCATGCTGTCACGCTCCGCGCGACCGGCCAGGTCGTGACGATCCGGGCACCGCCACCCGGGCGGTCGTCGACGACGATCGTGCCGCCGTGGGCCCGGACCAGGCCGCGCACGATGTAGAGGCCGAGCCCGGAGCCGCCGCCGGTGCCCTCGGTCCAGAACTTCGTGAAGATCCGCCGCCGCAGCTCGGGAGCGATGCCGGACCCCTCGTCGGTGACCGTGGCGGCGAGGTGGTCGTCGTCCTCACCCCAGCGCCCGACATGGACCCGGACGGTGCCGCTGCCGTGGCGCACGGCGTTCTCGACGAGGTTGGTCAGCACCTGCATCACCTTGTCGGGGTCGGCGTCGACCAGCGGCAGGTCGGGTTCGACCTCGAGCTCGATCGGGGTCGAGGTGACCACGGTCATCGACTGGTGGACCAGCTCGCCCTTGCGCCCGAGGTCGGTCGGCCTGCGGTGCAGCTGCAGGCGGCCGGTGTCGATCCGCGCGACGTCGAGCAGCTCGGTGATCAGCCGGCTGAGCCGCTCGGCGTCGGCGCTCGCGGTGGTCAGCATCAATCGCTTCTGCTCGTCGGTGAGCTTGTCCCACCGGTTCAGCAGCGCCTGCACGAAGCCCTTGACGCCCGTCAGCGGCGAACGCAGCTCGTGGGCGAGGGTGGCGACGAGGTCGGAGCGGTCGCGGTCGAGGCGGGCCCGGCCGCGCCCGGAGCGCAGGTCGACGGCGACGGCGGTCACGGGTCCGCTGCGCTCCGCGCGGTGCAGCCGGGCGGTGACCAGCACCTCGGTGCCGTCGGGCAGCAGCCAGGACTGCTCCGGGATCCCGCTGCGGGTGGACAGCCCGCGGTACGGCGCGTTGGCGTCGGTCCAGGTCTCGGCGTCGTGGTCGGTGAGCGCGAGCACCTCGCCGAGCGGACGCCCGACGGCGTCGCCGGACGGCGTCGCCGGCATCGGTGCCGAGCATGGTGGCCGCGAGCGCGTTGATCGCGCTCACCCGCCCGTCGGCGTCGGCGAGGACCACGCCGTCCGGCAGCAGGTCGAGGGGGTCGCGGGGGTCGAGGGCCACGGCGCGGACTCAGGCCTGCTCGGAGGTCACGCCGGTGACACCCGCGGCCTCGGCCATCGGGTCGCGGGGGACGGCGTCGACGTGCTCCGTCAGCGCCAGCACGAGGAGTCCTCCCCCGTCACGCCGTGGAGGGCGGCATTGCCGACGGCAGGGAAGCCGAGCCCGGACCCGAATGCGAGCAGCATCATGCCAGGCAGGATAGGGGTCGCGTAGCCGGTCCCGCTGCCGACCATGGACGCCGGCGCCATGCCGACCACGCCGAGGACGGCATGAACCGGGTCGGCCCGAGGGTGCCCAAGCGCCTTCCAGCGACGTGGGTCGCTGTCGGGAGTGGTCATCCCCGAAGCATGGCACCGGCCACCGACGGCGGGGAGACCTCGGTCGGGGACGTTCAGCGCGTGCGATGCGCCCGGGCCGACGCGTAGAGGCAGACCGCCGCGGCGGTGGCGAGGTTGAGGGACTCGGCGCCGCCGAGGATCGGGATGCTGACCCGGTGGTCGGCCAGGGCAGCAAGCTCGTCGGGCAGGCCCCAGGCCTCGTTGCCGAAAAGCCAGGCGGTCGGGCGCTCGAGCAGCTCGTCGGCCTCGAACAGGTCGACCTCTCCCCCGCCGTCGGCGGCGAGCACGGTGAGACCCGCGGCCTGGGCCCGACGTACGGCGGCGGCCGGGTCGCGCTCGAGGAGCACCGGGAGGCGGAACAGGCTGCCCACGGTGGCCCGGACCGTCTTCGGGTTGTAGGGGTCGACCGAGTCGCCGGCCAGGACGACGGCACCGGCGCCGGCGGCGTCGCTGGTGCGGATGACCGTGCCGGCGTTGCCGGGGTCGCGCACGTCGGCGCAGATCGTCAGCAGCCGCGGGGTCTCGACGCCTTGCTCCGCTTGTCCTGAGGTGCGAGCTTGCGAGCCTCGAAGTGCTCGCACCTCAACCACCGAGTCCCAGGTTGCCTCCAGGAACCGGCACACGGCGACGAGGCCGGCCGGGCTGACGCTGTCGCTGAGGCCGCCCATGGCCCGGTCGTCGACCAGCGTCACCGGTGCCTCGGCCAGCAGGTCGGCGTACTGCCGGGCGGCGTCGGTGGTCGCGAAGACCTCGACGACCACCCCGGCGCCGAGAGCGCCCTCGACGGCCTTCGGGCCGTCGGCAAGGAAACACCGCCGCCCGGATCGCTCCGGACGGCGGTGCAGCTTGCGTGCTTCCTTGACGCGGGTGTTGCCCGCGGTCAGAGGAGTCATGCTCAGGCGGAGACCTTGGGCGCGTTGACGTCCTCGGGCAGCGCGGCCTTGGCCTGCGCCACGAGCGCCGCGAAGGCGGGCGCGTCGTTGACGGCGAGGTCGGCGAGGATCTTGCGGTCGACCTCGATGCCGGCCAGGTTGAGGCCCTGGATGAAGCGGTTGTAGGTCAGGCCCTCGGCGCGGGCAGCGGCGTTGATGCGCTGGATCCACAGGCGACGGAAGTTGCCCTTGTTCTTCTTGCGGTCGTTGTAGCTGTAGACCAGCGAGTGGGTGACCTGCTCCTTGGCCTTGCGGTACAGCCGCGAGCGCTGGCCGCGGTAGCCGCTGGCCCGGTCGAGGGTGGTACGACGCTTCTTCGCCGCGTTCACTGCGCGCTTGACGCGTGCCATCTTCTTACTCCTTGTTGCTTCGGTTCAGGGGCGGACGGCCGGTCAGAGACCGAGCATCTTCTTCGCGCGCGGGACGTCGTTCTTGGCGACCTCGACCGTGCCGGTGAGGCGACGGGTGACCTTGGAGGCCTTCTTCTCGAGGTTGTGGCGCTTGCCGGCCTTCTCGCGAAGGATCTTGCCGCTGCCGGTCACCTTGAACCGCTTGCTGGCGCCGGAGTGCGTCTTGTTCTTGGGCATCTGATCTGTCCGCTCTGTCTCTTCGTTCGTCTTACAGGTCGATGTCGGGGTCGAGGGCCTCGTTCGCCCGCTTGGCCTTCTTGGTCGTCGAGGGCTGTACGGCGGTCCGCTCGGCGTGCTCGGCGGCCTGCTCGGCGGCGCGCTCGGCAGCAGCCTCCTGCTTCGCGGCCTTCACCTCGAGCTTGGCCTCGGCCTTCTTCTTGTGCGGGCCGATGACCATCGTCATGTTGCGGCCGTCCTGCTTGGGGTTGGACTCGACGAAGCCCAGCTCCTGGACGTCCTCGGCCAGCTTCTGCAGCAGCCGGTAGCCCAGCTCGGGGCGGTGCTGCTCGCGGCCGCGGAACATGATCGTGATCTTGACCTTGTCGCCGGCCTTGAGGAAGCGAACGACGTGACCCTTCTTGGTCTCGTAGTCGTGCGCGTCGATCTTGGGCCGGAGCTTCATCTCCTTGATGATGACGTTGGTCTGGTTCCGTCGCGCCTCACGGGCCTTCTGGGCGTTCTCGTACTTGAACTTCCCGTAGTCCATGAGCTTGCAGACGGGGGGCTTGCCCATCGGGGCGATCTCCACCAGGTCCAGGTCGGCCTCCTGCGCGAGCTTGAGGGCCTGGTCGGTGGGGACGATGCCGACGGTCTCGCCGTTGGGTCCCACGAGACGGACCTCGGGAACCCGGATCCGCTCGTTGATGCGCAGCTCGGTGCTGATGTGTCCTCCAAACTAGGTGTGTCGGGAGGTCTTCAGCCCTGCAAATGAGAAGAGGCTCCCGCTGGTACAAGCGGAAGCCAGTCACGGGCCCTGGGACTCCGGTGTCGTCGTACGACGGCCCCGGCAGGGCTTTCCACGGACCGGACCCGACGACCTGGCGGCCGGTGCGGGTGGGAGACGATGGTGCTGGTCCCCGCTTGTGGATCTGCCATCCACCGCTTGCGCGGGCATGACGGATCGGTCAACGCCAGATGCTACCGGGATTGTTCCCGGCCGGTCCAATCCGCGGTGCCGAGCCAGGCCCAGTCGCCGTCGTCGAGCCGGACGGGCGTCCAGCCGGAGGCGACGCGGCGCAGGTCGTCGTCGGCGAGGACGAAGGTGTGCGGCCCGGCGACGTCGACGACCAGGGCGTGGGCGCCCTCCTGGACGGCCGTCGCGGCGGCGAGGTGCGCGGCGACCGGGACGGGGCGCGCCTGCGGGTCCCAGGCGGCCAGCGCACCCAGGTCGGTGAACGCGAGCAGTGCGAGCCGGCCGTCGGCGCCGGTGAGCAGCACGGCCGCCATGTCGCTGGACTTGTCGCGGGCCAGGCCGTCCTCCCCGACCTCGACCTCCCCGAGGACCGCGACCACCGGGACCAGCAGCCGGGCGGGGGCGAGGGCCGCCAGCACCTCGGGGTACGACGCCTCGTCGGCGTCGTAGGCGGTCAGCGCCTCGGCGAGTGCGCCGTCGGCGGTGCCGTCGTCGTCGACGTACGCCGAGCCCTGGAGGCGGCGGGCGTCGGGACGCTCGTTCGGCGATGCGGTCACCGGGGAATCATCCCACCCGTGGAACGATGACGAGATGCCGCACCACCCCTCCGCGTCGTCGTCGATCGCGCGCAACCGGCTGGCCGCGCGCCTGCGCGACGCCGTGGCCGCCTGGCCCGAGCCGCTCTCGACCCCGGCGTTCGTCGTCGACCTCGACGCGTTCGACGCCAATGCCGCCGACCTCGCCCGCCGGGCGGGTGGGACGCCGGTGCGGGTCGCGTCGAAGTCCATCCGGGTGCCGGCGCTGGTGCGCCGGGCGCTCGCGGCGGACGGCTTCGCCGGAGTGCTGGCCTACACCCTCGCCGAGGCGCTGTGGCTCGCCGAGGAGGACGTGTGCGACGACATCGTGGTCGCCTACCCGAGCGTCGACCGGGCCGCGTTGGGTGCGCTGGTCGCCTCACCGCGTGCGGCGGCGCGGATCACGATCATGGTCGACGACGTCGCCCACCTCGACCTCGTCGACAGCCTGCGCGCGTCGACGGCCGTGCCGGTACGGGTCGCGCTCGACATCGACGCCGGCCTGCGCTGGGGCGGGCAGGCGGTCGGGCCGAAGCGCTCCCCGCTCTACGACATCGGCGCGGTCGCCTCGCTGGCGCGGACGGTGATCGACCGGCCCGGGTTCCAGCTGGTCGGGGTGATGACCTACGAGGGCCAGGTGGCCGGCGTACCGGACGCGGTGCCGCACCAGCGCGCGAGGTCGGCGATCGTGCGCAGGATCAAGCAGATGTCCGTCGCCCAGCTGCGGGTGCGTCGTACCGCGCTGGTCGAGGCGCTCGACGCCCTCAAGGGGTACGGCGACTTCGCGGGCATCGAGCTCTGGAACGCCGGCGGCTCCGGCTCGATCGAGGCGTCGGCCGCCGACCCGGCGGTGACCGAGGTGACCGCGGGCTCCGGCCTGCTCGCGCCGACCCTGTTCGACCACTACGAGGTCTTCTCCCCCACCCCGGCGGCGTTCTTCGGGCTGCCGGTGACCCGACGTCCTTCGGCCGAGGTCGCCACGGTGCACGGCGGCGGGCTGATCGCGTCCGGTCCGGCGGGCGCCGACCGGGCGCCGACGCCGTGGGCGCCGGCCGGGCTGAGCCTGACCGGGCTCGAGGGCGCCGGCGAGGTGCAGACACCGCTGGTCGGCGCGAACGCCGGGAGGCTGGCCGTCGGTGACCTGGTGTGGTTCCGGCATGCGAAGTCCGGCGAGCCGTTCGAGCACGGCCGCAGCGTGCTGCTGCTGCAGGGCGACCGCTTCGTCGAGGAGGTCCCGACCTACCGTGGTCACGGGCTCGCCTTCTGACATCCTCGACCTCGCGCTGTCCCGACCGCCGACGCTCGGCGCCGGCCGACTGATCTGCATCGACGGTCTCGCCGGCTCCGGCAAGACCACGCTCGCCCGAGGGCTCGCCACGCTGGCGCCGGAGGCGGTCGTGCTCGGCACGGACGAGATGCTCGAGGGCTGGCGCGGCCTGCCCGGGCTCGGGGCCTCCGTCGAGGCTCTGCTGCTCCCTCTTGCCGCCGGGCGTCCCGGGCGTTGGAGGCGGTGGGACTGGTATGCCGACGCGTGGGACGGCACCTGCGTCGTCGAGCCCACTCCCCTGCTGGTGCTCGAGGGGGTCGGCAGCGCGGCTGCCTCCTACGCGCCGCTCGTGACCTTGACGGTCTGGGTCGAGGCCGACCTCGACGTCCGGCTGGCCCGCTGGCTGCAGCGCGACGGCGAGGAGATGCGGCCACACTGGGACGCGTGGCTGGCGGACGAGGAGGCGCTGCACGCGCGGGAGGGGACGCGGGAGCGGGCCGACCTCGTGGTGCGCACCTAGTGTCGTGTCGACACTAGGCTGGCCCGCGTGACCGCACCGACCGGAGAGCAGCACGTCCTGACCTCCCACGGCTACCGCGCCGTCGTCACCCAGGGCTGTGGCGCCCTCCGGTCGCTGACGTACGGCGACCGCGCTCTCGTCGACGGGTTCGCGGAGGACGCGATGCCGTCGGGCGGGCGGGGGCAGCTGCTGGTGCCGTGGCCGAACCGGATCCGGGACGGGCGCTACGAGTTCGGTGGGAGCACGCAGCAGCTCGCGCTGACCGAGCCCAAGCGCGGCAACGCCTCCCACGGGCTGGTGCGGTGGGTGTCGTGGACGCTGGCCTCGGCGGCCGAGGACCGGGTGGAGCTGTCGTACCTCCTGCCCGCGCAGACGGGCTACCCGTGGGCGCTGGCGCTGACGACGACCTATGCGCTGGGCGCGGACGGGCTGAGCGTGACGCAGGCGGCGACCAACCTGGCCGCCACGGCGGCGCCGTACGCGTCGGGGGCGCACCCGTACCTCCTCGCCGGGCCGGGACCGTGCGACGGGTGGAGCATCGAGCTGGCCGCGGCGACGGTGCTGGCGGTGGACCCCGAGCGGCTGCTGCCGACCGGGCGCGTCCCGGCCGACGGGCTGGTCACCTCGCCTCTGGGCGCGACGGTGCTCAACCATGCCGTGACCGACCTGGCACGCGACGAGGAGGGCCGGGCGACCGTGACCCTGCGCTCCGGTGACACCGGGGTCGCGCTGTGGGTGGACGAGCGGCACCGGTGGCTGCAGGTCTACACCGGCGACGACACCCCGACCCCGCGGGCGAGCGTCGCGGTCGAGCCGATGACCGCTCCCCCGGACGCGTTCAACTCCGGGGACGACCTGGTGGTCCTGGAGCCCGGGGCGTCGTACGCCGCCACCTGGGGCATCCGCGCGGTCTGAGCGGCCTCGGCCCGGCTCAGCCTCGAACCATCGAGGCTCAGCCCTGGTGCGCGGCGACGACCGCGCGCAGCTCCCGGATGGCCGTGGCGGCGCGGGCACCGTCGGAGGCGTGGATGCCGAGCAGCGAGAGCCGCTCGTCGTCGCCGAGGTCGAGGTGCGGCCACGGGGCGCCCTGCGGGAAGCGGACCGTGCCGACCTCGGCCCAGGCGAAGCGGCGGGTGCGGTAGCCGTTGACGACGGTGAGGCCGTCCTCGCGGGCGACCACCCGGGACCGGGCCAGCGCGTTGAGCAGTGCCAGGCCGAGCAGGACGAAGAAGATGACCGTCGCCTTCTCCAGGTCGTTGACCGCGGCCTTGGTCTGGTCGTCGAAGCTCATCCAGAGCCAGGCGAAGGCGCCGACCAGGACGACCGCGAACACGGCCGCGGCGAGCCGCGGACCGAGCGGGCGCCAGGTCCGCGGCAGGGTGGGCACGGCAGGCCGGTCGGAGTCGGTCATCAGAGCCGGCAGGCGTGGATGTCGGTGGTGAGGATGGCGCGCGCGCCGAGGGCGAACAGCTCGTCCATCACCCGCTGGGCACTGGCCCGCTGCACCATCGAGCGCACCGCGACCCAGCCCTCGCGGTGGAGCGGGCTGACGGTCGGACTCTCGATGCCGGGGGTCAGCGCGATCGCCTGCTCGACCTTCTCGGCGCGGATGTCGTAGTCCATCATCACGTACGCGCGCGCCACGAGAACGCCCTGGAGGCGGCGGGTGAAGATCTCCAGCGCGCTGCCGTCGGCACCCTCGCGGGTGATCATCACGCCCTCGGACTCGAGGATGACGTCACCGAAGACCTCCAGACCCGCGTTGCGCAGGGTGGAGCCGGTCTCGACGACGTCGGCGATCACGTCGGCCACGCCGAGCTGGATGCTGGTCTCGACCGCGCCGTCGAGGCGGACCACGGAGGCCTCGATGCCACGCTCGGCGAGGTAGCGCTTGACCACGCCGTCGTACGACGTCGCGATCCGCTTGCCGGCGAGGTCCTCGACCTTCTCGGCGGTACCCGGGCGCGCTGCGAAGCGGAACTTCGAGCGGCCGAAGCCCAGCTGGAGCGTCTCGGTGGCGGTGGCGTGGGAGTCGAGGAGCAGGTCGCGGCCGGTGATGCCAGCGTCGAGCGTGCCCTCGCCGACGTACAGCGCGATGTCGCGCGGGCGCAGGTAGAAGAACTCGACCTCGTTGTCGGGGTCGATCTTGGTGAGCTGCTTGGAGTCCGAGCGCTGGGCGTAGCCCGCCTCGCGGAGCATGCCGGAGGCAGCCTCGGACAGGGCCCCCTTGTTGGGGACGGCGATCTTGAGCATGGGTCTTACCTCAGAGGTGTGCGTAGACGTCGTCGAGCGAGAGGCCGCTCGCGATCATGAGGACCTGGGCGTGGTAGAGCAGCTGGCTGATCTCCAGCGCGGTGGCGTCCTTGCCCTCGTGCTCGGCGGCCATCCAGGACTCAGCGGCCTCCTCGATCAGCTTCTTGCCGATCGCATGGACGCCGGCGTCGAGCTGCCGGACCGTGCCGGATCCCTCGGGCCGCGTCTGTGCCTTCTCGCTGAGCTCTGCGAACAGCTCGTCGAACGTCTTCACGGGAGGTCAGCCTACGGCGTGGCCGGGAGCCTCCCGGCCCCGGTCTCACCCCGGGGCGGGGCGGTCAGCCCGTGTAGCCGCGCGCGCGGACCTTCTTCAGCGTGGCTGCGGTCTGCAGCGCGGCCGACGCGGCCTCGTAGCCCTTGTCCTCGCGGGATCCGTCGAGCCCGGCTCGATCGAGCGCCTGCTGCTCGTCGTCGCAGGTGAGCACGCCGAACCCCACCGGGATGTGGTGGTCGAGAGAGACCCGGGTGAGGCCGTCGGTGGCGGCACTGCAGACGTACTCGAAGTGCGGGGTTCCGCCCCGGATCACGACGCCGAGCGCGATCACGGCGTCGTACGACGGCGCGAGGGCGGCCGCGGTGACGGGCAGCTCGAAGGTGCCCGGGACCCGGACGACGACCGGCGCCTCGACCTTGTGGTCGACGAACGCCCGCTGGGCGCCGGCGATCAGGCCGTCCATCACCTCGGTGTGCCAGCTCGCGGCGACGACCGCGACCCGCAGGTCGTGGCAGTCGGTGGGGGCGATGTCGGGGGCGCCGTGTCCGGCCATGTCAGTTGGCTCCTTCGAGGTCGAGATCCAGGTCGGGGAGGTCGTGGCCCATCCGGTCGCGCTTGGTCAGGAGGTAGGCGAGGTTGTGGCCGTTGGGGTGGGGCGTGAGCGGGACCCGCTCGGTGACCGTGATCCCGTAGTCCTCGAGCGAGGTGACCTTGTCGGGGTTGTTGGTCAGCAGCCGCACGTCGGAGACGCCGAGGTCCTTGAGGATCTGGGTGGCCGCGCCGTAGTGACGGGCGTCGGCGGGCAGGCCGAGGTCGAGGTTGGCGTCGACGGTGTCGCGGCCGCCGTCCTGCAGCTGGTAGGCCTGCAGCTTGGCGACCAGGCCGATCCCCCGGCCCTCGTGGCCGCGCAGGTAGATCACGACGCCGCGGCCCTCCCCGACGATGCGGTCCATCGCCTCGTTGAGCTGGGGGCCGCAGTCGCAGCGGCTGGAGCCGAAGACGTCGCCGGTCAGGCACTCCGAGTGCACCCGGGTCAGCACCGGCCCGCCGTCGGCGAGGGCGGCCGGGTCGCCGTACACGAGCGCGACGTGCTCACTGCCGTCGACGGTGATCGTGTAGCCGATGGCGGTGAAGTCGCCGTGACTGGTGGGCAGCCGGGTCTCGGCCTCGCGCACGACGTGGGTCTCGACGCGGCGGCGGTAGCGGACCAGGTCCTCGATGGAGATCATCGCCAGGCCGTGCTCGTCGGCGAACGCCCGCAGCTCGGGCGCGCGCTTCATGGTGCCGTCGTCGTTGACGACCTCGACCAGCACACCCGTCGGGGTCAGGCCGGCGAGGCGGCACAGGTCGACGGCGGCCTCGGTGTGGCCGCGGCGGACCAGCACGCCGCCCTCGCGGTAGCGCAGCGGGAAGACGTGCCCGGGCCGGGTCAGCTCCCACGGCTCGGTGGCCGAGTCGGCGAGCACCCGCACCGTGTGGGCGCGGTCGGCGGCGGAGATGCCGGTGCTGACGCCGTCGCGAGCGTCGACCGAGATCGTGTACGCCGTGCGGTAGGCGTCCTTGTTGTGCGGGGTCATCAGCGGGATCTCGAGCCGGTCGAGCATCGCGCCGGGCATCGGGGCACAGATGACGCCGCTGGAGTAGCGGATAGTGAAGGCCATCAGCTCCGGCGTCGCCTTGCTGGCGGCGAAGATGATGTCGCCCTCGTTCTCGCGGTCCTCGTCGTCGACGACGACGACGGCCCTGCCCGCCGCGATGTCGGCGATCGCGCGCTCGACCGGGTCCAGACGCACCGACATGTCAGTTCTCCTCGCTGCTGGCGCTGGGGGTGCTGGTGTAGGCACGGACGAGCTTCTCGACGTGCTTGGCGATGACGTCGACCTCGAGGTTGACCCGGTCGCCGACGGCCCGGAAGCCGAGCGTCGTGCGGGCCAGGGTCTCGGGGATCAGGCTGACGGTGAAGGTGTGCTCCCCGGCCTCCACGACGGTCAGCGAGGTGCCGTCGACCGTGATCGAGCCCTTGTCGACGAGATAGCGGCCGAGCTCCTCGGGCATCTTGATCTCGACGACCTCCCAGTGCTCGCTGGGGGTGCGGGCGACCACCTCGCCGACGGCGTCGACGTGGCCCTGGACGACGTGGCCGCCCAGGCGCTTCTCGGCGGTGACGGCGCGCTCGAGGTTCACCCGGTCACCGACGGCCAGGCTGCCGATGCTGGTCTTGGCGAGCGTCTCGGCCATCACGTCGGCGGTCCAGGTCGTGTCGGTGCGCTCGGCGACGGTCAGGCAGCAGCCGTTGACGGCGATCGAGTCACCGAGGCCGGCGTCGGACAGCGTCACGTCGGAGGCGATGGTGAGCCGGACCGCGTCCCCCTGGTCCTCGACGGCGGTGACGGTGCCGAGCTCCTCGACGATGCCGGTGAACATCAGGCGGTTCCTTCCTTGGTGCGGCCCCGGGCGGGCCTCATGATCAGTCGCACGTTGGCCTCGGCGTCCTCGCCCACGACGGTGGTGTCGACGAGCCGCAGGTGCAACGCGTCGGCGATGGTGCCGATTCCGAGGTCGCCGACGGCGGAGCGGCCGGCGCCCAGCAGCATCGGGGCGACGTAGGTGACGACCTCGTCGACCAGACCCGCCTGCAGGAAGGCGGCGGCCAGTGTCGGCCCGCCCTCGAGGAAGACGTGGTGGCGGTCGTGGTCGGCGTACAGCGTGCGCAGCGCCTCGGCCGGGTCCTGGGTGCGCAGGTGCACGGTCGGCGCGGCGTCGTCGAGGACGCGTCGGTCCTCGGAGAGGTCGCGCTCCCCCATCACCACGCGCAGCGGCTGGTCACCGACAGGCTGGTCGTCCTCGTCGCGGACGGTGAGCTGGGGATCGTCGACCTCGACCGTGTTGGTGCCGACCAGCATCGTGTCGCACAGGCCGCGCAGCACGTGCGTGTCGCGGCGCGCGGCCGGCGAGGACACCCAGCGGGAGGTCCCGTCGGCGGCGGCGCTGCGGCCGTCGAGGGTCGTCGCGAACTTCCAGGTGACGAACGGCCGTCCGTTGCGGTGCGCGAAGGTCCACGCCCGGTTGACCTCGGCGGCCTCGTCGGCGAGCAGGCCGGCGTCGACCTCGAGGCCCGCCTCACGCAGCGTCTCCATGCCGCCCGCGGCCTGCGGGTTGGGGTCGCGCTGCGCGATCACCACGCGGGCCACGCCGGCGTCGATCAGTGCCTGGGCGCACGGCCCCGTGCGCCCGGTGTGGTTGCACGGCTCGAGGGTGACGACCGCGGTCGCGCCACGGGCCCGCTCGCCGGCCACCTGCAGTGCCTCGACCTCGGCGTGCGGCGTGCCGGCACCGTGGTGGTAGCCCTCCCCGACGGTGCTGCCGTCGGGACCGAGCAGCACGCAGCCCACCCTCGGGTTGGGGTGCAGGGGCACCCCGGGGGTCGCTGCCAGCGCGAGCGCACGACGCATCGCGTCGTACTCACGGGTGAAGGTCTCCGCCACCGGCCACCGCCTCTCGTCGTCCTGGACGCGGACTCCGGGGCTTGCCTGGCGTACGGCGGGCGCCCTGCGGGGCGTCCGTCGGACACTCGTGCGTGCACTTCCCATCCGGACTTTGACCGTCGGTCCAGGAGTTCCACCTGGTCAACCGATCACTGGCTGCGATCGGGTCGCGGACTTTCACCGCCGGTTCGGATTTTCACCGACCCCAGAGCACGCGAGCTCTTGGGACCATGGTGGCACAACGCGACACGCCGCGGGTGGTGGGTCCGGTCACTGGACCTCGGTAGCGTCGCGGGCATGTCGTATCCCCCACCCCTGTACGACGGCGACGGCGGCGAGGTCTCGGCCTGGGTCCGGCCCGCCGGCGACGGCCCCGACCTCGTCTACCCCAACGGCAACCGCGTGCACTACCTGGCGCGCGGCGAGGCCACCGGCGGGCTGTTCGGGCTCTACCGCTGGGAGTTCTCCGAGGCGGTCAGCGGTCCGAGCCCACACTTCCACCGCAGCATCTCCGAGTCGTTCTACGTCCTCGAGGGCGAGGTCCGGATCCACACGGGGACCTCGTGGACCACGGCCAGGCCCGGCGACTTCCTGCACGTCCCGCCCGGCGGGATCCACGGGTTCCGCAACGAGTCGGGCGCCCCGGCCTCGATGCTGCTGCACTTCGCGCCGGGCGCGCCGCGCGAGCCCTACTTCGAGGGGCTCGACCGGCTCGCGCGGGGCGAGGAGTGGACGCCGGAGGAGTACGACGCGTTCATGCGCGAGCACGACAACGTGTGGGTCGAGGAGTAGGCGTCTCGTGACGCCGGACCGGTGGGTTCAGGCCGACAGGATCAGCCCGCTCGTCGGCACACCGGTGCCGGCGGTGACCAGCACGTGGTGGGCGTCGGCGACCGGGTTGACCGACGTGCCGCGGACCTGGCGCACGCCCTCGGCGATGCCGTTCATGCCGTGGATGTAGGCCTCGCCGAGCTGGCCGCCGTGGGTGTTGACGGGCAGCCGGCCGCCGACCTCGATGGCGCCGTCCCTGACGAAGTCCTTGGCCTCGCCGCGCCCGCAGAAGCCGAGCTCCTCGAGCTGCATGAGGACGTACGGCGTGAAGTGGTCGTAGAGCACGGCCATCGGCATGTCGGCGGGGGTGAGCCCGGACTGCTTCCACAGCTCCCGGCCGACGACGCCGATCTCGGGGATGCCGATGTCCTCGCGGTAGTAGGAGGTCATCACGAACTGGTCGCGGCCCGAGCCCTGGGCGGCGGCGGCGATGTACGCCGGCTTCTGGGCGAGGTCCCTGGCCCGCTCCGCCGACACGATGACGAGCGCCACGGCGCCGTCGGACTCCTGGCAGCAGTCGAGCAGGTGCAGCGGGTCGGCGATCATCCGGGAGGCCTGGTGGTCCTCGAGGGTGATCGGCTTGCCGTAGAAGAACGCGGCCGGGTTGGTGGCGGCGTGGCGCCGGTCGGCGACGGCGACCGCGCCGAAGTCGGCCGACGTGGCGCCGTACTCGTGCATGTAGCGGCGGGCCTGCATCGCGACCGTGGCGGCCGGGGTGGACAGGCCCAGCGGGTAGGTCCAGGCGTTGTCGAGGCCATTGGTGTTGACCTGCTGGGCTGCCCACGGCGACACCTGCCCGAAGCGGTCGCCCGAGCGCTCGTTGAAGCCGCGGTAGGCGACGACGACATCGGCGACCCCGGTGGCGACGGCCATCGCGGCCTGCTGGACGGTGGCGCAGGCCGCGCCGCCGCCGTAGTTGATCCGGCTGAAGAAGCGCAGCTCGGGGATGCCGAGCTCGCGGGCCACGGCGATCTCGGACGAGGTGTCCATCGTGAAGGTGACCAGGCCGTCGACGTCGGCGGGCGTGAGGCCGCAGTCGGCGAGGGCGTGGCGCACGGCCTCGACGGAGAGCTGGAGCTCGGAGCGACCGGACGCCTTGGAGAACTCGGTCGCGCCGATGCCCGCGATGGCGGCCCTGCCGGACAGGGTGCGCTCGGTCATGCCGCCACCTTCACGGTCCCGATGACGTGGTCGCCGAGCGACACCGCGCCGACCACCTTGATCGTGGCGACGCCGTCCTCGACCTCGGTCACCTCTCCGGTGAAGGTGAACGTGTCGTAGGGGTACGCCGGTGCGCCGAGCCGGATCGCGATGCCCCGGATCTGCACGTCGGGCCCGGCCCAGTCGGTGACGTAGCGCTCGCACAACGCCGTCGAGGTGAGGATGTTGACGAAGATGTCCTTGGATCCGGCCGCCTGGGCGATGTCGCGGTCGTGGTGGACGTCTTGGAAGTCGCGGGTCGCGATCGCGGTCGAGACGACCAGGGTCGGGGTGATCGGCAGGCTCCACTCCGGGAGCCGGTCCCCCACGTTCAGCGCGGCGCTCATCGGTCCACCTTCGTCCAGATCGGGAGGGTCAGGTCGTCGTCGACCACGTTCCAGCCGACGCTCGCGCGGTCGCCGATCTCGACGGGACCGGTCATCTCGGCCACCATCCGCACGCCCTCGTCGAGGTCGAGCAGGGCGATCACCAGCGGCAGCTCCTTGCCGGGCACCTGCGGCGCGTGGTGGACGACGTAGGAGAACACGGTGCCGGTGCCCGCGGCGACGACGTAGCCGCGGTCGAAGGCGCCGCAGTCCGGGCAGGCGGGGCCGGGCGGGTGGCGCAGCACGCCGCAGGCGTTGCACTTCTGGATGCGCAGCTCGCGTCTCGCCGTACCCTCGAAGAAGTAGGCGTTGTCCCGGTTGACGACCGGGCGCACCGGGCCGCTCACGCGTCGGCCTTGGCGTGCGGGATGAACTTGAGGACCCGGAAGAGCATGGTCGCGACCCGCTCCTCGCCGACGTACCAGGTGTTGCGGGAGGTGACGAAGTAGCCGATCCCCATGCCGGTGGCCTTCGGACCGACGACGGAGTCCAGCGCGGTGGTGACCCGGACCCGCTCCCCCACCTGCAGGTAGCGGTCGTAGGACTGCTCGCAGTTGGTGCCGAGCACGGCGGTGAAGCCGGCATCGGTGAGCACCCGCATCATCGAGTGCAGCGGGTCGTCCTCGGACGGCTTGCCGCCGAGGCCGTACATGGTCCACACCTGGGCCATCGACGGCGGCGCCTCGCCGGCCGTGAAGCGCGGGTTGTCGAGGCCCATCGCCTCCAGCCAGTTGTTGATCGTCGGCTGGTTGACCTCGTCGCGGGCGACCCTTTCGGCGGCCTCGCCCCAGCCCTTGATCCGCTC
Organism: Pimelobacter simplex; assembly: GCA_016803235.1. Classification (GTDB taxonomy): domain Bacteria; phylum Actinomycetota; class Actinomycetes; order Propionibacteriales; family Nocardioidaceae; genus Nocardioides; species Nocardioides simplex_A. Next base: position 62,632 of record JADCLI010000020.1, on the reverse strand, counting down.
CGCCTCGGCCATCACCTTCTCGTGGACGGCGGCGTCCACCAGCGCCTGCTGCTCGTGGGCGCTCATCGGGGCACCCGCGGGAGACCGAGGCCGAACATCGAGATCAGCTCGCGCTGGACCTCCTGGACGCCGCCGCCGAAGGTGAGCACCAGATTCCGCTTCGCCTGCGCGTCGAGGTAGTCGAGCAGGTCCTTCGTCTGCGTTCCTCCGGCGTCGCCGTGGCGGTGCACGAGCGCGATGAGGTCGGCGAGCAGGTGCTGGACCTGGTCGGCGGCGAAGACCTTCGACGAGGACGCGTCCGCCACCTTGATCTCCCCGGCGGCCGCGGCGCGCGCGACCTCCCAGTTGAGCAGCTCGTTGATGCGGAACACCGCGGTCGTGCGACCGAGCACGTCGCGCACGTCGGTCCGGTCCCGGACACCGGCGGCGTCGGCCCAGCGCACGACACGGTCACGCAGGCCCTCGATCCGGCCGGCCGGGCCGAGCATGACCCGCTCGTGGTTGAGCTGGGTGGTGATCAGCTTCCAGCCCTGGTTCTCCTCGCCGACGAGCATGTCGACCGGGACCCGGACGTCGTTGAAGTACGTCGCGTTCACGTGGTGCGAGCCGTCCGCGGTGATGATCGGGGTCCAGCTGTAGCCGGGGTCCTTCGTGTCCACGATCAGGATCGAGATGCCCTTGTGCTTGGGGGCGTCCGGGTCGGTGCGGACCGCGAGCCACAGGTAGTCGGCCTGGTGGCCGCCGGTGGTCCACAGCTTCTGTCCGTTGACGACGTAGTGGTCGCCGTCGCGCCTGGCGGTGGTGCGCAGGGAGGCGAGGTCGGTGCCGGCGTCGGGCTCGCTGTAGCCGATCGCGAAGTGCACGTCGCCCTTGAGGATCCGCTCCAGGAAGAGGTCCTTCTGCTTCTCGGTGCCGTACGTGATCAGGGTCGGGCCGACGGTCTGCAGCGTGACGGACGGCAGGTGCACGTCGGCGTACTGGGCCTCGTTGGCGAAGATCGTCTGCTCGACCTCGCCGAGCCCGTGGCCGCCGTACTCCTTGGGCCAGCCGACGCCCATCCAGCCGTCGCTGCCGAGGCGGCGGATCATCCGCTCGTACGTCGGCCCGTGCCGGTTCCAGGCACCCTCGACCGGGTCGGGGTCGTGGATGCCGTCGAACTCGGCCGCGACGCCGCCGAAGTACTCGCGCAGCCGCGCCTTGAGTGCACGCTGGTCGTCGGTGAGCTCGAGGTTCTTCGCGTCGGGGTCCTCGACCGGGACGTCGGCGGCCGTCGTGTCGAGGGCGTGCGCGAGGTCGGTACCCCAGGTGCTCAGCGCGACGAGCGGGTAGGTGATGTCGACGCCCATGCCGCCATGGAGGTGGTGGCAGGTGCGGAAGGCGTACGGCGCGACCTGGCTCGCCCAGTAGCCGGCGACCGCGAGGTCGTCGTCGGCCGGCAGGCCCTCGGCGACCCGCCACACGGCGTTGTCGGCGGCCAGGTCGAGGGTGCGCGAGGCGACGTAGACGTCGGCCATCTGCAGCGAGACGGCCTGGAACTCAGCGAGCGCGCGGCCGAACTGCCGACGTCCCTTGACGTAGTCGGCGGTCAGGTCGCGGGCGCCGGCGAGGACGCCGGCCGCGGTGACGGCGAGGCCCGCACGGGCGAGGTCGCGCAGCCTGGCGGCAGCGCCCTCGGTGGCTCCGTCGGCGGCACCGTCGGCGGCACCGTCGGCGAGCGGCTCGGCGGGGGCGCCGTCCAGCACGACGGTGTGCTGCGGGGTCGCGCTGGACGCGCTCGCGGGCAGCAGGGTGACACCGGGGCCGGCGGGGTCGATGAGGACGACGACCTCGCGGTCGCCGTCGGTGGCCGTCACGAGGAGGCGGGCGGCCCGCTCGGCGAAGGTGACGGCGAGCTTGCGGCCGGTGACCGCGCCGTCGGCGTACGTCGCCTCGCCACGCAGCGCCGGCGTGAGGACCAGCTCGCCGGAGGCGATGCCGGGTAGCAGCTCCTTGCGCTGGGCGTCGGTGCCGTGGTCGGCGAGGGTGAGCGCGCCGCAGCACAGCGTCTCCCACACCGGCACCTGGACGCCGGCCCGTCCGGTCTCGCGGAGCAGGACGGCGACCTCGGTGAGGCCGAGTCCTTCGCCACCATGCTCCTCGGGCACCGGCAGCGAGGTCAGTCCGGCTCCGGCCCAGGCCGCCCAGTCCCGGGCGTCGGAGTCTCGCTCGAGCACCTCGCCGACGACGGCACGAACTGCGTTGATCGCCTCTGCATCCACAGGGAAACTGTAACGTGTTCTAGTCTTGCGCGCATGGGAGCCGTCTCACTGATCGACGTCGCGCGCCGCCGGGTGGAGCTGCCGCCGACGCGGATCCCGAGGGGACGGATGGTCGAGCTCCCGGGACGCGGCGGGTCGACGTACGTCACCGACACCCCGGGGCCGCACCCGGCGTCGCCGACGATCGTGCTGCTGCACGCGCTCGGCACGACCGGGCTGCTGACCTGGTTCCCTGCGATCGAGCCGCTGTCGCAGCGCTTCCGGGTGGTGACGCTCGACCAGCGCTGGCACGGGCGCGGCATCCAGAGCGAGGAGTTCAGCCTCGTCGACTGCGCCGACGACGTCGCCGCGCTGATCGACGCGCTGGAGCTCGAGGACGTCATCGTGGCCGGCTACTCGATGGGCTCGATCGTCGCGCAGCGGGTGTGGCGCCAGCACCCCTCGCTGGTGCAGGGCCTGGTGCTCGGCGCCACCACCGACCGCTTCCAGCTCACGCCCGCCGAGCGCGGCTTCTTCCTCGGCATGGGCTCCACGATGGTCGCGTTGCGCGGTGTGTCACGGTCCCGTACGGCGGTACGGGCGGCCCGGGCCGCCGCGCGCGGGGTCGACCTCGAGGTCTCCGACCTGCACGAGTGGGCGCTGCGCGAGTTCCGCTCCACCAGCCCGTGGGCGGTCGGGCAGGCGCTGGCCGCCCTCGGGCAGCACCACTCGCGGCCCTGGCTCTCGCGGATCGACGTCCCGACGGCGGTGGTCGCGATGATGCGCGACCGGGTGATCCCGACCCAGCGTCAGCTGGCGCTGGCGCGGGCGATCCCCGGCGCGACGGTGCACGAGGTCGACGACGGGCACGCGGGCTGCGTGCTGGGCGCCGAGAGATTCGTCCCGCGCTTCGTCGAGGCGGCCGCGACCGTCAACGCGCGGCGTCGGGACTTCCGGCGCTGAGAGCCCGCCGACACCGGGATCGGGCAGAGACCACATGCTCTGCCGGCGTGTCGCACACGGTTTGGGACCAAACCGCACCACCTCACGCCGGCGACGGGGTCCCGTCGACCGCCGCACCGAGCCGGGCCAGCTCGGCCGGGAAGTGGCGCACGAGCGCGTCGGTGTCGGGCATCGACTCGCGGCAGGCGATCGCGCCGACGTGCATCTGTCCCGCGTTCGACATGACCGTGACATTGAGACCGGCACCGTGGAACACCGGTCCGAGCGGGCAGAGCGCCTCGATCCGCGCCCCCATGAAGTAGAGCGGGATCGGCGGGCCCGGCACGTTGGAGATGACCAGGTTGTGCACGACCGGGTGCTTCTCGGCGAGGCGGAGGTTGGCGTAGGCACGCACGGCGAGACCGAAGGTCCGGGGGGCGGCGAACTCGGCCCAGTCCTGCAGCGCATCGGCACTGATCGCGTTGTGGTGCTCCTTGGCGTACTGGTTGCGCTCGGCGAGCATCGCCAGCCGCGCCAGGGGGTCGTCGATGTCGGTGCCGAGCTTGGTGAACAGCGCGGAGACCTTGTTGGCGCCTGTCGAACGGCGCGAGCTGTCACGCACGCTGACCGGCACCGTGGCCAGCAGTGAGGTCTCGGGCAGCTCGTCGCGCTCGGCGAGGTAGGCCCGCAGCGCCCCGCCGGACACGGCGAGCACGACGTCGTTGACCGTCGTCCCGGTGACCTTCTTGATCCGGCGGATCTCCTCGAGGTCGAGGTCGGCCATCGCGATCGAGCGGTGCGAGGTGATGGTGCCGTTGAAGGAGGTGCGCGGCGCGGAGAACGGCGCGGCCATGGCGGTGCCCTGCCGGGCGCGTCCGATGCTCTTGGTGACCAGCTGCGCCGAGGGCTTGAGCACCTTGACCAGGGTGACCGGGCGGGTCGCCGTACCGATGACGGCGCGGCCGAGCAGCTCGCCCCGGCCCGGGTCGCGCGGGTGCGGTGCGTTCTCACCGATCACGGGCGGCGCGTCGGGCTCCAGCGAGCACAGGTGCGAGATCAGGTTGGATCCGGAGACGCCGTCGACCGTCGCGTGGTGCATCTTGGCGAACACGACGACCTTCTCGTCCGCGAGCTCGCCGTCTGGGCCCGTGGGCCGATAGCCCTCGATGACCCACATCTCCCACAGCGGCCGCGAGCGGTCGAGCGGCAGCGACGCGAGGTGGGCGCACAGGTCCATCAGCTCGGCGTACCCACCGGGCGTCGGCAGCGCGAGGCGGTGCACGTGGCGCTCGATGTCGAAGTTCTTGTCGCGCACCCACACGGGATGGTCGAGGCCGAGCGGGACGCCGCGCACCTTGCGGGTGAACCCGGGCACGTCGCGCACCCGCACCTCGATCTCGCGCTGCATCGCGGCGAACGCGTAGGGCGTCGTCATCGTTGCCGGGTCGAGCACCATCACCGCGCACACGTGCATCAGCTGGGCGGGCGTCTCCAGGTAGAGGAAGCTCGCATCCAGTCCCGACAGCCGATCCATCTCACTGACCCCCACGAAAACTAGAACGGGTACCAGTTTCTCACAACGAGCCGGATACCCTCGCGTCATGGGTTTCGTACGGCGCCAGGTCGTGACCGCGGCGCTGACCGCCAACGCCATCCGTCCCGTTCCCGGCTTCCGCGCCGGCATCCCGGCCTTCTTCGCCGGCTGGCTCACCGGTGAGCTCGCTCCCCACGTCCTGGGCCTGACCGCCGTCGACGCCGCCGCGCACGCGAGGGGGTCGCGCCGCGACTGGCGCGGGCTGGCCCTGGCCGCGCTCTCCGGCGCCGGACTGGCGTACCTGGTCAAGCAGAGCCGGCAGGCGGTCTCCGACGCCGAGGACGCGCTGGTCGAGGGCCTGGGCGTCGACTACGTCGAGCAGCTCGACGCGCGCCCGACGCCCGCGGACCTCGCGACTCCGTGGCGGCGGCTGGCCAACCCGTTCGCGTTCGGCCGGGCGGCCCGCCGAGCCGGGATCGAGGTGCACCGCGACATCCCGTTCGCGCCGTACGGGCGGCGGGGGGTGCTCGACGTCTACACCTCCGAGGTCACCCCGGCCGCGGGCGCACCCGTGCTGCTGCAGGTGCACGGCGGCGGTTGGACGATCGGCACCAAGGACCAGCAGGGCCTGCCGCTCATGCAGCACATGGCCGCCAAGGGCTGGGTCTGCGTCGCGATCAACTACCGGCTCGCGCCGCGCGACCCGTGGCCGGCGCAGATCGTGGACGTGAAGGCAGCGATCGCCTGGATCCGCGAGCACATCGCGGACTTCGGCGGCGACCCGTCGTACATCGCGATCACCGGCGGCTCCGCCGGCGGCCACCTCACCGCCCTCGCGGCCGTGACCCCGAACGCACCCGAGTTCCAGCCCGGCTTCGAGGCGGCCGACACAGCCGTCCAGGCCGCGGTGCCCTACTACGGCGTCTACGACCTCGCCGGCGCGAGCGGGCTGCGCACCGCCGAGCTGATGCGCGACAAGTTCCTCGCACCGATCGTCTTCAAGCGCTCCCCCCGCTCCGAGCCCGAGGTGTTCGAGGAGGCCAGCCCGCTGCTCCGGGTCACCGCCGACGCGCCGGACTTCTTCGTCATCCACGGATCCCGCGACACCCTGGTCGACCCCGGGCAGGCGCGGGCGTTCGTGGCCGCGCTGCGGTCGACGTCGAAGCGCACCGTGACGTACGCCGAGCTGCCGGGCGCCCAGCATGCCTTCGACATCTTCCCGTCGATCCGCTCGCAGCACCTCGTGCGCGCCACGGACCGCTTCCTGCACTGGCACTGGAACGGGTGGCGGCGCGAGCAGCTCGGCACCTCCACCGTGGGCGGCTGAGCTCCGGCGGACAACCGGTCAGGAACGAAGAAGCGTCCGGACGATGCGTCCTCCTACGCTCGGGACGAACCCGATCGAGGAAGGAAGAGCGATGGCGAAGAACAGCACGTTCAGCGACGAGGAGAAGGCGGCCATGAAGGAGGCCGCAACCGAACGCCGGGCGGCCGCGAGCCGCGGCTCGGGCACCAAGAAGGCCCAGGCGGAGCTGCAGGACTGCCTCGACAAGATCGCCGCGATGGACGACGCGGACCGCTCCATCGGCGAGGCGCTCCACGGCATCGTCACCACGCACGCGCCCGACCTGGCCCCGAAGACGTGGTACGGGATGCCGGCCTACGCCAACGCCGACGGCAAGGTCGTGGTCTTCTTCAAGAGCGCGGGCAAGTTCAAGATGCGCTACGCGGAGGTCGGCTTCCAGGAGTGGGCGAACCTCGACGACGGTGACATGTGGCCGACGGTCTTCGCCGTGGCGTCCATGAGCCCCGGCGTGGAGAAGAAGCTGACCGCCCTCGTGAAGAAGGCCGTGCGCTAGCGCGGCAGGCCGAGGATCCGCTCTCCGGCGACGTTGCGCAGGATCTGCGTCGTACCACCGGCGATGGACAGACAGCGGGTGTTGAGCTGCTCCCAGACGTCGGCGGCGAGCGGGTCGCCGGACTCCTTGCCGATCGCACCGAGCAGCGCCAGTTCGTCGCCCTGGAGCCTGACCACGAGCTCCGAGGAGTCCTGGCGGCTGCGGACGCCGAGCAGCTTGGCGACGCTCGACTCGGCGCCGGGTCCGTGGCCACCGAGGGCGCGCAGCGTGGTGCGCACGCCGAGGAGGGCGCACACGGTCGCGAGCGCGACCTGGCGGCCGACCTCGACGCGCTCGACGGGACCGAGGTCGCGGGAGGCGGCGAGCTCGACGGCACGCTCGACGCTCTTGGTGAGCCGGGCGCTGGCCATGGCGACCCGTTCGTTGGCGAGCGTCGTGCGGGCCAGCCTCCACCCGTCGCCGGGCTCGGCGACGACGCACTCGTCGGGGACGAACACGTCGTCGAGGAAGACCTCGTTGAACAGCGCCTCACCGGTGATCTCGCGCAGCGGGCGGACCTCGATGCCGGCCGTGCGCATGTCGACGAGGAAGTACGTGATGCCCTTGTGCTGCGGGACGTCGGCGTCGGTGCGGGCCAGGCAGATGCCCCAGTCGGCGCGCTCGGCGACCGAGGTCCACACCTTCTGCCCGCTCAGCGACCAGCCGCCATCGACCTTCACGGCGCGGGTGCGCAGCGAGGCGAGGTCGGAGCCGGAGCCGGGCTCGGAGAACAGCTGGCACCAGGTGAGCTCACCGAGCAGCGAGGGGCGCACGAACCGCTCGCGCTGCGCGTCGGTGCCGTGGGCGAGGATCGTCGGGACCGCCCAGCCGGCGATCACCAGGTCCGGTCGTACGACGCCCGCGCGGCCGAGCTCCTGGTCGATGACGATCTGCGTGGTCGGGTCGGCGCCGAGCCCGTAGGGCGCGGGCCAGTGCGGCGTCAGGTAGCCCGCGTCGACCAGGGCGGCGCGCTGGTCCGCCGCCGGCAGCGCCGCGATCCGCTCCGCGGTGGCCCGGGCCTCGGGACGGATCGCCTCGTCACGGCCCCCGAGGTCGACGTCGACCCGGCGTCGTACGCCGGTCACGGCAGCAGCGGTCACCCGCTCCGCCGCGGCGTCGGCGGAGCCGACGAGGGCGCGCAGGGTGAGCGCGCGGCGCAGGTAGAGGTGGGCGTCGTGCTCGAAGGTGAAGCCGATGCCGCCGAGGACCTGGATGCAGGCCTTGGCGACCTCGACGGCGCCGTCGAAGCACGTGACGTGCGCGATGTCGACCGCGAAGGTCCACTGCTCCTCGTCGGCCCCGTTCGCGGCCGCGGCCGCGTCCCATGCCGCCGCGGTGACGGCCTCGGCGGTCTCGAGCATCTGGGCACACAGGTGCTTGATCGCCTGGAAGGCGCCGATCCTCTGGCCGAACTGCTCGCGGACCTTGGCGTAGTCGACCGCGGTCTCCAGGCACCAGCGGGTCACGCCGGCGGCCTCGGCGGCCGCGAACGTGATCGCCGTACGCCGCGCGGCGGGGTCGGCGAGCCCGGGACCGGTGCCGCGGGCGTGCCGCGCCGAGAGGTCGATGCCGGGCTCGGGCGTGCCGCGGCCCGCCGTACCGCCGTCCCAGACGACGCCGTCGTCCTCGAGCTGGACACCGTACCGGCCCGGCGCCCCGGTCAGGGCGCTGCCGATCGCGGCGCCGAGCAGTCCGCCCGGCAGCAGCTCGTGGGCGCAGGCCTCCAGCGCGACCGCCTGGTCGAGCACGGTCCCCCCGCCACCGCCGTCGGCCTCGGGCACGGCGATGGCGTGGACGCCCATCTCCTCGATCGCGGCCCAGATCGCGGCGAAGTCGGCGGCCGCGTCTCCCTCCGCGGCACGGACCGCCTCGAGCGGGGCCAGGCTCGCGGCCCACTTGCGCAGGCTGTCGGCGAGCTCGACCTGCTCGTCGGTGATGCCGATCGACATGGTGCTCCTTGGTCTCGAGACTCGCTGCGCTCGCACCTCAACCCGCGGAGCGCCAAACTAGAACGCGTTCTAACTCTACTAGAGTGCCTGCGTGACCGACACCATGCCGTCCGACCTGCTGGACCTCGCCCGTGCCGCGAAGGGCTTCATGCCCGAGGACGAGGGCGCGCTGCTGCACCGGATCGCGCTCGAGCGGCTCCCCCACGGGCCCGCACTCGAGGTCGGCACGTACTGCGGCAAGTCCGGGATCTACCTCGGCGCGGCCGCGCAGCAGGTCACCCGGGAGACCGGTACGACGGCCGTCGTGTTCACCGTCGACCACCACCGCGGCTCCGAGGAGAACCAGGCCGGCTGGGAGCACCACGACGCCAGCGTCGTCGATCCCGAGCTCGGGCTGATGGACACCCTGGGCCAGTTCCGCAAGAACATCGCCCGCGCCGGCCTCGAGGACCACGTCATCGCGGTCGTCGGCCAGTCGACGACCGTGGCCACCCACTGGCGCACGCCGCTCTCGCTGCTGTTCATCGACGGCGGGCACGGCGTGGAGCCGGCCCGCGCGGACTACGCGGGCTGGGCGCACTGGGTGGAGGCGAGCGGCTACCTCGCCATCCACGACGTCTTCCCCGACCCTGCGGACGGCGGGCGGCCGCCGTACGAGCAGATCTACCTGCCCGCGCTGGCGAGCGGACAGTACACGGAGGTCGCCGTCACCGGCTCCCTGCGGGTCCTGCAGCGCACGAAGGGGTCAGCGGGCGACGCTCTGTGACCTGGCGCTCGCTCCGCTCGCACATGTCGCGACGCCTGCCAACGCGGCTTCCTCCTCACCCGCTCGCTCGTGACGCGACTGAGCAGCGGGCCGGATCAGGTCGTCAGCGAACCGAGGCCGCCGAGCAGTCGCACTCGAGGGCGATCTCGTCGAAGTGCGGAGCCAGCGACGTGCCGCGCATGATCCCCGAGCCCGGGGTCGCGTGGCCGTAGGTCTCCCCCAGCGCGTCGACTGCGAGCACCACCGCGGCGGCGGTGTAGGTCGTGTGCTCGTGCGGCCAGTGCACGTCGCGCGGCTCGTCGGCCGGCGCCGGGCGGGTCGGGTCGGCGTACACCCAGCCGGTCCAGTAGCGGCCGTCGTCCTCGCGCAGGTGCTGCATGTCGGCGAGCAGGGCGAGGGCACGCTTGCTGGAGTCGGAGTCGCCGAGGACGTCGAGGGCCATCGCCAGCTCACAGGTCTCGGCGCCGGTCACCCAGGGGTTGGTGTCGACGCAGTGGATGCCGAGACCGGGAACCACGAAGTCGTCCCAGCGGCGGGCGAGCAGCTCGCGGGCCGCGTCGCCGCGCACGGCGCCACCGAGGACCGGGTAGTACCAGTCCATCGAGTAGGTCGACTTGTCGGCGAACCGGTCGGGGTGGGTGCGCACGGCGTGGCCGAGGCGACCACCCGCGAGCTCCCACTCGGGCTGCGGGTCGTCCATGAGGTCGGCCAGCGCCACCCCGGCGCGCAGCGAGTGGTAGATCGAGGAGCTGCCGGTGAGCAGGCAGAAGTCGTCCTCGGGCGTCCAGCGGATGCCGCCGAACGTGTCCTGGAGGGAGACCACGAAGTCGAGCCCGGCGCGGACCGAGGGCCAGTAGCGCTCGACGAAGCGGATGTCGCGGCGCACCAGCCAGTGGTGCCACAGGCCCACGGCGAAGTACGCCGACATGTTGACCTCGCCGCGCTCGTCGTCGGCGACGCCGCCCACGATCTTCATCGGCCACGAGCCGTCGTCGCGCTGCATCGTGGGGATCCAGGCGTAGGCGCGCTCCGCGGCCTCGATCTGGCCGCCGACGAGCATCGCCATGGCGGCCTCGACGTGGTTCCAGATGTCGACGTGCTCGCCGGTGGTCCACGGCACGGCACCCCAGGGCTCCTGCATCGCCGCGATCGCCGCCGCGGTGTCGGCGATCTGCTGGGCCGAGAGCACGCCGTCGACGTACGGCAGGCGGCTCAGCGGCACCTCCGGCGTGGTGTCCCGGGTCACGCTGCGTCGGGCTTCCGGAAGTACAGCACCATGCTCTTGCCGATCATCGGGTCGAGCACCTTGCCGGCGAGCTGGAGCGCCTTGGGCTGCTTCATGATCTCCCAGACCAGCAGCTTGTGGTACGCCCTGGCGAGGGGGTGGTCGTCGTTCTCGACACCGACGGCGCACTTGATCCACCAGTACGGCGCGTGCAGGCCGTGCGTGTAGCTCTTGCCCTCGAAGAGCATCGCGTCGCCCGGGGTGCCGTCGTTGGAGCGGCCGCCCTTGGTGACCTTGTCGACGAGCTCGTGGTCGGTGTAGATGCGGATGTGACCGCCCTCGGCGTTGTGGTAGTCGGCCGAGAGGCGCCAGTTGATGACCTCGGGCAGCCACCGGGGCACGGTGACCGCGAGGGTGCCGCCGGGACGCAGCACCCGGATCAGCTCCCGGATCGCCGCGACGTCGTCGTGGATGTGCTCGAGCACCTCGGAGCACACGATCCGGTCGAACTCCCCGTCGGCGAAGGGCAGCGCGAGCGCGTCGCCCTGCTTGACGTCGGCCTCGGCACCCTCGGGCACCTCGCCGGCCTCCCTCATCGCGACGAAGAGGTTGCGGACGTTCTCGAGCTCCTCGGCGTCGAGGTCGAACGCGATCACGTCGGCGCCGCGCCGGTACATCTCGAAGCTGTGGCGGCCGGCACCGGCGCCCATGTCGAGGACGCGGTCGCCGGCCTGCAGGCCCAGGCGGTCGAAGTCAACGGTCAGCATGTCGTCAGTCCTTCTTCTCGGTCTTCTCGGCCGCGTACTCGGCGATCACGTCTTCCAGCACGGCTGCGGTGCCCGCCGCGACGGCGCTCCAGCTGAACAGCTCCTTGACCCGCCGACGGCCCGCGGCCCCCATCTCGGCACGGCGGGCGGGGTCGTCGAGCAGGGCGGCGAGCGCGGTGGTCAGCGCCCCGACGTCGCCGGGCTCGACGACGTCGGCGCACAGGCCGTCCGGACCGACGACCTCGGGAATGGCTCCGGCGCGCGAGACGACGAGTGGCGTCTCGCAGGCCATCAGCTCGGCGGTCGGCAGCGAGAAGCCCTCGTAGAGCGAGGGCACGCAGGCCAGCTCCGCCGAGCCCATCAGCGCCACCAGCTCGTCGTCGGTGAGGCCGTTGGCGAAGGAGACCCGGTCGGCGATGCCGAGCTTGTCGATGAGCTTCTCGGTGACCCCGCCCTCCTTGGGCCTGGTGACGAGCACCAGCTCGAGGTCGCGCTCGACGACGAGCTTGGCGAAGGCCTCGAGCAGGACCGAGATGCCCTTGAGCGGGGCGTCGGCGCTGGCCATCGCCAGGATGCGCCCGGGGACACGGGGCGCGGCGGACGGCGCGAAGCGCTCGTCGACGCCCAGCAGGATCGTCTCGATCCGCGCGGGGTCGACCTTGAACTCGCGCACGACGTCGCGCTTGGAGGACTCGGAGGGCACGATCACCCGGCGCAGTCGCGGCGCGGTGCGCTTCTGCTGGTTCAGGAAGGAGTACCAGCGCCACACGCCGATCTTCGGCAGCTCGAAGCGCCACCGCGAGCCGTGCTTGCGCTTGGCCCAGACCGCGGAGGCGAGCTCGATGCGGCGGTCCATGGTGATCGGGTGGTGGATCGTCGTGGCGAGCGGCAGGCCCACCTTCGACGGGTCCTCGATGCCCAGCAGCGGGGTCGCCAGCGTCTGGTTGTCGAAGACGATGTCGAAGTCGTCGCGACGGGCCCGGAGCAGCTTCACGACGCGCTTGCTGAACGTGAGCGGCTCCGGGAAGGCGCCGCTGCGCATGGTCAGCCACTCCTCGACGTCGACCAGGTCGCGGAACTCGCTCGGGCGCGGGTTGCGGAACTCGTCGCCGGGCCGGTAGAGGTCCAGGCTCGGGACCTTGGTGAGGCTCACGCCCTCGTCGAGCTCGGGGTACGGCTGGCCGGAGAAGACCTCCACCGTGTGGCCCAGCGCCACCAGCTCCCTGGTGAGCCGTCGGATGTAGATCCCCTGCCCGCCGACATGGGGCTTGCTGCGGTAGGACAGCATCGCGATTCGCATCAGGTACATCTCCCCTTTTCGAGCTCCCGGGGAGCTGGACCGAAACAAAAACGTAGTGGAACGTGTTCCATTTTATGCGCTACCTGCCGGTAGCCTATCGACTGGGTCCACAATGACCCGTCTTGTCACACCACCGCAGGGGGACTTTCCGTGAGCATCGCGAACCCGTCCACGTCCGAGGACCTCGGCTCGGCCGCACAGCGGGAGCGCCGCAAGAGGATCCTCGACGCGACCTACGAGCTCGCCAAGTCGGGGGGCTTCGACGCCGTGCAGATGCGTGCGGTCGCCGAACAGGCCGACGTGGCGCTCGGCACCCTCTACCGCTACTTCCCGTCCAAGATCCACCTGCTGGTCTCCGCCCTGGGCCGCCAGTTCGAGGACGCCTCGGCGCGCCTCAACGAGCGCGACATCCCCGGCGACACCCAGGCCGAGCGCGTGCTCTACGTTCTCAAGCGGATGGCCCGGGGCATGCAGGGCGACCCCAAGCTCACCGAGGCGCTCACCCGCGCCTTCATGTTCGCCGACAGCAGCGTGACCAACGAGATCCACGTCGTGGGCATGGCGATGACCTCCATCGTCACCCACGCGATGCACGGCGGCGTTCCCGACCCGGAGACCCTCACCGAGGAGGACGTCGCCATCGCGCGCGTCATCGGCGACGTGTGGCTCTCCGCCCTGGTGGCGTGGGTGACCGGCCGCTCCACGGCGGCGGAGACCGCGACGCACATGGAGAAGGCCGTTCACCTCATCCTCCGCGACTGACCCCGTTCGGGGCCGTCAGGCCCCGAACGCGTGGGTCGAGGTGACGCCGCCGTCGACCGCGATCTCGGCGCCGTTGATGTACGACGACTCGTCGCTGGCCAGGAAGACGTAGACCGGCGCGATGTCCTCGGGCGTGCCGACCCGGCGCAGCGGCACCTTGCTGGCGCCGTACTCCATCGCGGCGTCGCCGCCGTGGACCCGCGTCATCGGGGTGTCGATCATGCCGGGGTGCACCGAGTTGACGCGGATCCCCTTCGGGCCCAGCTCCATCGCCGCACACTTGGTCATCCCGCGGATCGCCCACTTGGTCGCGGCGTACGCCGTGCACGACGGCATGCCGGCCAGCCCCTCCACCGACGAGGCGTTGATGATCGAGCCGCCGCCTCCTCGGCGCATGGTGCGGGCCACCGCCTGCATGCCGAGGAAGACGCCGAGCTGGTTGACGCGCCAGAGCAGCTCGACCTCCTCGGCGGGCATCCGCTCGATGTCGCCGAAGCGCAGGATGCCGGCGTTGTTGGCGAGCACGTTGACCGCACCGAAGCGGGCGTTGGCGTCGTCGACCAGGCTCGCCCAGGAGGCTGCGTCGCTCACGTCGTGGTGCACGAAGTGGGCGGACTCCCCCAGCTCGTCGGCCAGCGCCTGGCCCTGCTCCTTCGCGACGTCGGCGAGGACGACCTTCGCACCCTCGGCGACGTAGGCGCGGGCGATCTCGGCGCCCTGGCCCATCGCGCCGCCGGTGACGATCGCCACCTTGCCCTCGAGGCGTCCGTTCGAGTCACGCATGCTCACACCGTCAGCTTCATGATCGAGTCGGCGGCGAAGCCGACGTGCGGGTCGCGGCCGGCGAAGAAGCCGCCCAGCTGCTTGTCGAGGTCGTCGGCGGTCCACAGGTCGCCCGAGGCGTCGAAGCGCTCCTCGACGACCGGCGCCGCGACGACGGCCACCATGCCGCCGTACACCACCATGACCTGGCCGGTGATCCGCTCGGCGGCCGGCGAGGCGAGATAGGCCACGACCGGGGCGACGTGCTCGGGCGAGTACGGGTCGACGGCCTTGCCCGACTGGTCCTCGCCGAAGACCTCGGCGGTCATCGCCGTCCGCGCGCGGGGGCAGATCGCGTTGGCGCGCACGCCGATGCGGGACAGGCCGCGGGCGCTGGACAGGGTCAGCGCGGCGATGCCGGCCTTGGCGGCGGCGTAGTTGGCCTGGCCCGGCGAGCCGCCGAGGAAGGCCTCGGACGCGGTGTTGACGATGCTGCCGTAGACGGTGCCGGACTCGCTCTCCTTGGCCTTGCCGCGCCAGTACGCCGCAGCGTTGCGGGAGAGCAGGAAGTGGCCGCGCAGGTGGACCGCGATGACCGCGTCCCACTCGTCGTCACCCAGGTTGAAGAGCATCTTGTCGCGGGTCATGCCCGCGTTGTTGACGACGATGTCGAGTCCGCCGAGCTGCTCGACCGCGGCCGCGACCATGGCGTCGGCCGTCTCGCGCAGGCTCACGTCACCGGGGACGACGACCGCCTCACCGCCGAACGCGCGGATCTCCTCCGCGGCCTCCTCGCCGGCCCCCGGCAGGTCGTTGACGACGACCCGGGCGCCGGCCCGGGCCAGGGCCACCGCCTCGGCGCGGCCGAGTCCGGCGCCGGCTCCGGTGACCACGGCGACCTTGCCGTCGAGGCTGGTGCTGCCGGGGGTGCTGGTGCTGCTCACGCGTCGTCCTCCACGAGGGTGATGGCGGCGCGCGGGCAGGCCGCGACGGCGCGCTTGACGTTCTCGATGTTCTCGTCGGTGGTGTGCTCGGTGTGCAGCTGGAGGAAGTCGTCGTCGTCCAGCTCGAACACCTCGGGAGCCATCGCCTCGCACAGGCCGTTGGACTCGCACAGGTCGAAGTCGACCTTGATCTTCATCGGTTCATCCCTCTCAGGTCATCTTCCGGTGGTCCCAGGACGCGACCCGCTCGGGGTGGATGATCACGCCCACCCGCTTGGTCGCCTGCTTCTGCACGGCCTGCATGCCGATGTCCCCGAGCGA
Source organism: Pimelobacter simplex (assembly GCA_016803235.1). GTDB lineage: Bacteria > Actinomycetota > Actinomycetes > Propionibacteriales > Nocardioidaceae > Nocardioides > Nocardioides simplex_A. The sequence continues at coordinate 47,225 of JADCLI010000020.1, read as the reverse complement.
CTCGAACGACTCGGCGCCGACCATGCGGGTCGCGACGGCCGAGCCGATCTCGAAGATCGTGTCGGGGTCGCGGACGATCTCGGCGCGGCCCTCGATGGAGACGCCGCGGAGCTCGAAGTAGTCCGTGCCGTCCTCGACGAGCGCGGTCACCCGGGGGTCGCGGTCGAGGTTGAGGATCTTCTGGCTGCGGCCGTAGGTCCAGAACGCGATCTTCTCGTCGCGCACGACGTAGAACAGTGTGGTCAGGTGCGGGAAGCCGTCGCGGCCGTTGGCCGCCACCTGCACCTTGAGGTTCTCGCCGAGGAGGCCCTGGACCTCCTCCTCGCTCAGCTTGACCTTGTCACGTCCAGAGCTCATGCGGGTCTCAGCTTCCTTCCGAGGAGTGGCCGGGGAACACGTGGGCGGTCGGGTCGATCACGACCGCGGCGTTGTTGACGGCGGTCGCGGCCTCGCCGAAGCCGACGGCGATCAGCCTGACCTTGCCGGGGTATTCGGTGATGTCGCCGGCCGCGAAGACCCGCGGCAGCGAGGTGCGCATCGAGGAGTCGACGACGACATGGCGCCGGTGCGTCTCGAGACCCCACTGCTGGAGCGGGCCGAGGTCGGCGACGAAGCCGAGTGCGGCCACGACGGCCGTCGCGGGAACGACGCGCGGCTCGCCGTCGACCACCAGCTCGAGCTCGGCGAGCGGGCCCGTGGTGCCTCCGTCGGCGTCGCGGAGCGCGGCCACCTCGGCCTTGGTGACGACCTGGACCGAGGACGCGAGCACTTGGTCGACGGTGCGCTGGTGCGCGCGGAAGGCGTCGCGGCGGTGGACCAGGGTGACCGAGCGGGCGATCGGCTCGAGGTGGATCGCCCAGTCGAACGCGCTGTCGCCGCCACCGACGATCACGACGTCCTGGTCGCGGTAGGGCTCGAACCCGGGCACGAAGAACTCGACGCCGCGACCGACCCAGCCCTCGGCGGCCGGGAGCGGGCGCGGGCTGAACTTGCCGATGCCGGCGGTGATGACCATCGCCCTGGCCCGGACGGCGGTGCCGTCGTCGAGGGTGAGGGTGAGCCCCTCGTCGTCGGTGACCAGGTCGCTCGCCGTCCGGCCGAGCAGCAGCTCGGGCTTCGCGGTGAGCGCCTGGGCCACCAGTCCCTCGACCAGGTCGCGCCCCTTGACGTCGGGGAACCCGGCCACGTCGAGGATGGCCTTCTCCGGGTACATCGCCGTGATCTGGCCACCGAGCTCGGGCAGCGAGTCGACCAGCGCGACCCGCATCCCGCGGAAGCCCGCGTAGTAGGTCGCGAACAGACCGCTCGGACCGGCGCCGACCACCGCCAGGTCGCAGTCCACGATGCTCTCTCCGGGTGTGGCCACGACCGAACTGTAACGTGTTCTAGTTCGTCTTGTCTTGGGTCGGCGCGTCTTCGCTCGGCGCGCCGCTGCTCGGCGTACCGCTGGGCGAGGCGTCCTGCTTCGCGGCGGCGGACGGGTCGTCGGTGTCGAGCCGGTCGACGAGCCAGCCGTGGTCGGTGTGGACCATCGTGACCAGCACGCGGTACGGCGTCACGACGGTCTCCTTCTTCCCGTCACGCACCCGCTCCACGACCTGGTTGAGGAAGACCAGCGCCTCGAGGCGGGTGCGGTTGGCGCGCACCACGCCCTGGGCGACGACGCTCGCCTGGACCTTGAGCTGCTGGGCGATGCCCTGCTCCTTCACGTCCCCGATCGTCTTGAGGTAGTCCTCCTCGTAGCGAGAGGTCGTCAGCGCGACCGCCGCTTCCACCTCCTCGTCGTACTTGCCGTAGTCGACGGAGACGAGCTCCTGGGCGGCCTTGGCCGCGGCCTCGACGCCGTCGCGCCACTGCAGCACCGAGGCGACCACCGGACGGCCCTTCGGCACGACCAGGCTGCCGTTGCCGTCGCCGTCGCTGACCCGGACGGGGTCCTCGTCGTCACCGAAGCGGTCGACGGCGAGCAGCACGAACTCGGCCACCAGCGCGAGGGTGACCAGCGCGAGGACGGCGATGAGGATCCGGGTGGTGCGGGGCCGCGCCAGCACGCCCGGGCCTGCGTCGCCGGGGCCCTCGGGGGCGTCCGCGGCCGGCTGCTCGGCCGGCGCGACGGCCTCGCTGGCCGGTGCGTCGACGGGGTCGGCGGCGGCTTCCTCGACGGCGGCTTCCTCGACGGCGGCTTCCTCGACGGCGTCGTCCGGGGCGTCGGCGACGGGGCGCACGGCGCCGGCCTGACCGGCGATCCGGCGCGGCCGGGGGGTCTGTCCGCGGGAGCTGGCGGGCTTGCGGGGGGTGGGGCGGCTCATCTGTTCCTCGTCCTGCGCAGCGTCAGCCCAGCGCGACGTACTGGAGGTCCTTGGTCAGCCAGCGACCACCCTCCCGCACGAGCTCGAGCTGGATGCGGTAGTTGCGGGCCTCCGGCTGGAAGTTCGTCGTCTTGTTCTTCACCGTGCCGCTGGTGGCGACGATGGCCGTCGCGGTGTCCTCGTCACCGGCGACCAGCCCGGTCCAGACGACCTCGGCGACCATGTTCGACTGCGCCTCGGTGGCGAGCTTCTCGAGGTCCTCGGCGCCCTTGGAGTACTGGTCGAGGAAGGCACCGGTCGACATCGACTTGACCGCCTCGATGGTGCGCGCGGGGTCCTCGTAGTCGAAGTTCACGAACGCGGTGACCATCTTGCTCGCGGCCTCGAGCTGGGCCGCGGTGCGCTCCTGCTCCGCCTCGTCGGCCAGCGGGACGGCCTCGACCAGGCCCCGGCCGACGTCCTGGCCGGCGCCGGGAACGACGTCGGTGCCGTTGACCTCGTTGTCGGAGGTGCTGATGTGGAGGTAGAGGAGCAGCAGCGCCACGCACCCGCAGACCACCGTGGCGGCGTACAGCGCGATGTTGAGACGGACGCGGCTCCTGTCCGCCGTCACTTGCTCGCCACCGGACCGACCAACAGCCACTTCCACGCATCCCCTCCCAGGACGGACAGGTCCTCCGGCTGCCGCAGCTCGACCGGAGTCCCCTGGTTGTCGACCAGCCCGGGCACCTGACCGGTGGACGGGTCGTAGGTGCCACTGTAGACGCGACCGGGCGAGGCCCGGTTCTTGCGGTACGCCGGCGCGTACTTGCTGCCGCGCATGGAGTACGGCGCACCCGCGGTGCAGCTGACGTCGGCCGGCTTCTTGTCGGTCAGGTCCTGCGTCGAGCGCCACTCGGAGGGCGGCAGGTAGCCCTGGGTGCACGGCGGCACGCTGTAGTCGAACTGCAGGTTGACGTGGCCCCAGCCGTCGGCGGTGCTTCCGGTCGGGCCACCCGAGATGAGCACCGGGTAGGTGACCAGCAGCTGCTCGATGCCGTCGAGCTCGGTGACCAGCACCTGGTCGACGGTGACCAGGTCGCCGAGGAGGACCGGGATCGTGGGCTCGAGCTCCTTGAGCAGCCGGGTGAGGGCCTTCGCGGCTCCGGGGGTGGCGCTGAGCACGGTGCGCAGGTCACCGTCGCTGCCGCGCAGCGCGGTGGTGAGCGTGTTCAGGTCGGCGGCGAACCGGCGGATGTTCTCCTTCTGCCCCTGCTGGGTCTTCAGGACCGCCAGGCCGCTGTCGAGCAGCTGGATCGTCTCGTCGGTGTGGGCGCTGGCCTCGGCGATGAACGCCGAGCCGCCGTCCAGGAGCTTCTGCAGGTCGTCGCCGGTGTCGGTGAACATCGTGCCGAGCTCCTCGACCACCTTGGCGAGGCTGTCCTTGTCGACCGAGCCGACGAACCGGTTGAGGTCGACCAGCAGGTCTCCCTCGTCGACCGGCAGCGACGAGTCGTCGCCCGCGAAGGTCGAGCCGTCCTCGGCGTAGGGGCCCTCCTCGTCGGGCGGCTGGAAGTCGAGGTACTGCTCGCCGACGGCCGAGAGATTGTGCACGAACAGACGCGAGTCCAGCGGCAGCCGGGTGTCCTCCTCCAGGTCGAGGGTGAGGTCGACGCCCTCCTCGGTCGTGTCCATCCGGGCGACCCGACCGATCTTCACGCCGCGGTAGGTCACCTCGCTGCCCTCGAAGAGGCCACCGGAGCCCGGCAGGGTCGCGGAGACGGTGATCCCTCGACCGGTGACCCGGTCGACGATGCCGAGGTAGCTCGCCGCGACGTAGGTGATCCCGACGGCGCTGAGGACGACGAACGCCATCAGCCGGATCCGCACACCCCTGGTCATGCCAGTCCCCCGCCCAGCAGGCTCTCCGTCGAGGTCTGGTACGACGATCGCTGGGCGCCGGTCAGTCCCTTGACCAGCCCGCCGAGCAGGCCGTCGGGCCCGAGCAGCCCGTTGGCTCCGCCGAGCAGCCCACCCAGGTCGAGGTTGGGCAGCGACGTCAGCAGCTTGCAGACCGGGCTGCCGCTGATCGTGGGGTCCTTGCACTTGTTCTGCAGGTCCTGGAGCAGGTTGACGTCGCTGAGGACCTTGAGGCAGGACACGCTGGTGAGGCTGCCGCTCTTGAGGCACTTGGTCACCGAGTCGAGGACCTCGCCCAGGTCGGGCAGCTCGATCTCGGGCAGGCCCAGCGTCTTGTAGAGGTTCTCGAGGTTGAGGTCGGCACGGATGATCGTGTCCGCGTAGTCGCCCTGGACGATGTTGTTGGCCGCCTGCGGGAACGGGAAGCTCACCAGCAGGTTGAGGCCGGGTGCCAGCTGCTCGTCGGCCTCGGTGAGCCGCCGCAGGATCGGGCTGAGGTCCTCGAGGATCTTGAGCACGTCCTCCTTGCTGGCGTTGATCACGCGGGTGCCGACCTTGCCGAGCTGGTCGAGGGAGCCGAGCATCGCGATCAGCTCGTCGTGCTGGGCGGACAGGACCTCCACCGCAGGCCCGACGGCGTCGAGGGCGTCGCCGATCGTCTTCTTCTCGGCGTTGAGCGTCGAGGTCAGGTTGTTGAGCGACTCGAGCGCCGCGATGATGTCGAGCTTCTGCTGGTCGATGGTCCCGACCACCGAGTCCAGCGACGACAGCAGGCTGCGCAGCCGGTCCTCGCGCCCGGACATCACCAGGTTGGCCTCCTTGGTGATGGTGCCGAGCTGGGCGACGCCACCGCCGCTGAGCAGGAAGGACAACGCGCCCAGCACCTCCTCGACCTCCGGGTTGCGGCCGGTCTTGGCGAGCGCGATCTCGTCGCCCTGGCCGAGCCGTCCCGCCGGCGCCTCCTGCTGGGGCGCCTGCAGCGAGACGTACTTCTCGCCCAGCAGCGAGACCTGGCGGATGTCGGCGATCGAGTTGTCGGGCAGCTTCACGTCCTCGCGCAGCCGGAGGGTGACCTTGGCGTTCCAGCCGGACCGCTCGACCTCGGTCACCTCGCCGACGACGACGTCGTCGACCATCACCGGCGAGCGCGGGACCACGTTGAGCACGTCGTGGAAGTACGCCGTGACCTCGAACGCCTCGTCGGCGTCGACCGGGTGACCGGGCAGCGGCAGGTCGTAGGCGCCGTCGAAGCTGCTGCAGCCGGTGAGCAGCGCCGTGCCGAGCAGCAAGGCGACCAGGGCGCGCCAGCGGCGCCGGAGGACGGACCCGGCCGGGGTGCGGGTCGTGCTCATGAGCCACCTCCCAGCAGGCTCTGGACGGAGGCGCCGTCGCCGGTCGAGTAGGACACGTCGGAGAACTCCGGCACCTGGATGCCCTTCTTCGAGGCGGCCTGCTTGGGCAGGTACTGCTTGTAGCCGGGCGGCAGCCACGGGAGCTTGGTCACGATCGGCTCGATCAGCTTCTCGATGAGCTCGCACGCGGTGTCCTTGAGGGCCGGCGGCATCGCCGGGTGCTGCTGGATCAGGCCGCAGATGAAGCCGTCGGCGTCCCAGACGTTGCCGCCGATGGCGAAGCGGGAGTTCTGGCTTCCGCTGACGTGGTCGAAGCCCATCGCCAGGTTGCCCATCGCGACCGGCGCCACCTCGACGGCGGTCTGGATGTTCTCCTTCTCCGAGGCGATGGTGCTCATCACCTCGGTGAGCTTCTCGATGTCGGCGACGAAGGCGTCGCGGTTGTTCTTGACGAAGCCCTTGACGCTGCCGACCGCCTTCGCCACGGCGGCGACGGCCTGCTGCAGCTCGTCGCTCTCCTCGGCGAGCATCGCCGAGACGCCGGTCAGGTCCTGCATGAAGGCCCGCACCAGTGTGTCGTTCTCCGCGAGCGTGGTGGTGAACTTCGCGAGCTGGGTGACCGACTCGAACAGCGGCCCGGCGCCGTCGCCGAAGGTCTGGGCCGCGTCGGCGAGGTCCTGGATCATCTGGTTGCCCGTCGCGCCCTGTCCGCTGAAGGCCTTGGTGCCGGCCGCGAGCAGGTGGTCGAGGGTGCCGTCGGCGTTGACCCCGTTGGGACCGAGCGCCCGGGTCAGCGCCTGCAGGCTGCCGTAGATCCGGTCCAGCTCGACCGGCACGGCGGTCTCCGGCAGCGCGATGTCGGCGCCGTCGGCCAGCACGTCGCCACCCCGGAAGACGGGGGTGAGCTGGACGAAGCGGTCGGCGACCAGCGTGGGGGTGACGATCACGGCCTGCGCCTTCGCCGGGACCTGGTACGACGCGTCGTACTCCATCTCGACCCGCACCGAGTTGCCCTCCGGGATCACGGCGGTCACCTTGCCGACGTTGACGCCGAGGATCCGCACGTCGGTGCCCTCGTAGACGCTGACGGCGCGCGGGAAGTGGGCGGTCACGGTCTTCATCTCGGCCGGCGAGCGGACCAGGTTGACGGTCACGGCGAGCACGAGCGCGACCGCGACGAGCGCGATCACGCGCCGGTCGATGCGCTTGAGGACGGTGGACACCACGGCGATCAGAGCCCCGTTCCGGGGACGAACTCGCCGGTCGGGATCGCGAGGACGTTCGCGGCGTACGCGTCGAACCACGGCCCGGTGCCGATGATGTTGCTGAGGATGGACACGTAGGGGCCGAGCGCGGCGAGGGTCGCCTTGAGCTTGTCCTTCTTGGAGACCAGGAAGGACACCAGGCCGTCGACCTCCGCGAGAGCCGGGCCGATCTGCTGCTCGTTGTCCTTGACCACGCCGCGCAGCTCCTTGGCCAGGGAGCGAGCGTTGAGGAGCAGCGCGTGCACGGCCTCCTTGCGCTTGGTCAGCTCCTGGAACACCAGGTCGCTGTTCTTCATCAGCTCGACGATGTCGTCGCTGCGGTCGGCGAGGACCTTCGTGACCTCCTTCGAGCTGTCGAAGAGCGTCTGGATCTCCTCGTCGCGCGACGCGATGGTCTTCGAGAGCCGGGAGATGCCGTCGAAGGAGGCCTGGATCTCGGGTGCCGACTGGTCGAGGGTGTCGGCCACCGTGTCCAGCGCCTGGGCGAGCTGCTGGGTGTCGATCTCCTCCGTCGTCGTGGTGAGGTCGCCGAAGACGCCGACGATGTCGTACGCCGCCTGGGTGCGCTCCATCGGGATGGTGCCGCCCTCGGCGAGCTGGCCCTTGCCACCGGGCTGGAGGTCGAGGAACTTCTCGCCGAGCAGGTTGAGGACCTCGATCGAGGCGCTGCTCTCCTTGCCGAAGTCGACGTCGCCGTCGATCTCGAACTTCACCTTGACCCGGTCGCCGGCGAGGTCGACCGCGGCGACCCGGCCGACGCGGATGCCACCGACCTGGACGATGTTGCCCTTGTGGATGCCGCTGGCGTCGCTGAACTCGGCGTAGTAGGTCGTGCCGCGGAAGCCCGGGAACTTGCCGAGGTTGAAGGTCGCCGCCGAGACGACGGCCATCACGACGAGCGTGATGACGCCGAGCCGCAGGACGCGGGCGTCGCGTGCGCGCTGGTGCTTGTTCATCGGTCCTGACACCTCGGCGCCTTGGACTTGAAGGAGAAGTTGGTGATGTAGTCCTGCAGCTCCTTGAGGATCGGCAGGTCCTTGATGATGGGGAGCCGGATGCGGGCCGAGACGCCGCAGACGTAGTACTGGTACCAGGAGCCGTAGGTGCCGGTGCGGGTCTGGTCGGTCATCATCTCCGGCATCCGGTTGAGGAGGCTGGCCAGGTTGTCCCGGTTCTCCTTCTTGTTGAGCAGCGCGGAGAGCTCGCGCAGGGCGGCGATGTCCTCCTTGAGCAGCGGCCGGCCGCGGCGCAGCAGGTCGGCGACCGCGACGGTCAGCTCGGAGATGTTGTCGAGGGAGGAGCCGATGGTGTCGCGGTCCTCGGCGAGGTCGGTCATCCAGTCCTTGAGCGACACGATGAGCGAGCTCAGCTGCTGGTGCCGGTCGTCGACCGTCTTCAGCGTCTGGGTCAGGTTGGTGATCACGTCACCGATCAGCTGGTCGCGGTCGGCGAGGGTCGAGGTCAGCGACGCGGTGTGGTCGAGCAGGCTCTTCACCGTGCCGCCCTCGCCCTGGAGCACCTGGACCAGGTTCATGCTCAGCTCGTTGACCTGGTCCGGGGTGAGCGCGGCGAACAGCGGCTTGAAGCCGTCGAAGAGCACGGTGAGGTCGAGCGCCGGCTTGGTCCTGTCCTCCGGGATGGTCGCGCCGTCGGCCAGTGCCTTCGCCTCGGCGGCGCCGGTGCCCTGCTCGAGGGCCATGTAGCGGTCCCCGACCAGGTTGAGGAACCGGATCTCGGCCCTGGAGGCGGAGGTCATCTTCACGCCGGCGTCGACCTTGAAGGTCACCTTGGCCATCGTGCGGCGGTAGTGCTCGACCTTCTTCACCTCGCCGACGTTGACGCCGGCGACCCGGACGTCGTCGCCCTTCCCCAGCATCGTGGCGTTGGTGAAGATCGCGTGGTACTCGTTGCGGTCGCCGAAGCCGACGTTGCCCATGATCACGGCCAGCAGACCGGTCACGAACACCGACACCATCGTGAAGACCGCGAGCTTGATCGCCGCGGACCTGGTCGCCGCGTTGCGCTGGTTGCCCCCGGGGTTCATCCGGCTGCCCTCCCTTCGCGGACGACCGGGCCGTAGAGCAGCGTGCCGAGCGCGCCGTACGCGGCCGGGTCACTGCCGCTCTCGCCGGCGAGCATCGCGTTGACGACGCGCTGCTCGGCCACGCTGCCGGCGTACCCGCTGTCGATGGCGGCGGGTCGGCCCAGCAGGCCCTGCAGCGGCAGCGGCGAGAAGCCGCCCTTCTCGTCGATGTCGGAGCCCTGGTCGAGTGGGTGGGCGGGCGCCGGGACGGTGAAGTCCGGCAGACCCAGGCACCAGGGACCGTGGCCGACCTCGCCGTAGGAGGGCAGGTCGCGCTCGTCGTAGGCCCGGAACTGCGGCTGGAAGAACTCGATGTACTGCTTCACCACGTTGCCCTCGAACGTCTTGGACAGGATCGGTGCGTAGTTGGCGGCGCCACGGATCAGGCAGGGGAACTCCGGGGAGTACTCCGCCAGCAGGTCGAGCACCGGTGCGGTGACCTGGCCCATCCGGATCAGGTTCTGCTCGTTGTCGGCGAGGAACTTGGTCGCGGTGTCGGACAGGCCGGTGAGGTCGGAGAAGAAGACGTCGAGGTCCTCGGCCTTCTCGGTGACGGTCTTGCTGGTGACCGTGACGTTGTCGAGCACGTCGAGCAGGTCGGGCGCGGCGACGTCGTAGGCGTCGGCGACGTCGGCCAGCGCGACCAGGTCCTGGCGCAGGGTCGGCAGGTGGTCGTCGATCGCGCCGATGTAGTCGCCGAGCTGGTCCATCGTCGCGCCGAGCTGGTCGCCGCGCCCCTCGAGCGCGGTGGCCAGGGCGTGGAGCGTGGCGTTGAGGTCGGCGGGGCGCACCGCACGCAGGAGGGGGAAGAGGTCGGCGAGCACCTGGCTCAGCTCGACATTGGTCTCCACCCGGTCCGAGGGGATCACGTCGCCGTCCTGGAGGTGGCCGCTCGCGGCCTCCGGCCGGACCAGCGCGACGAACTTCTGGCCGAACAGGGTCGTCGGCAGGATCCGCACGTTCACGTTGGCGGGGATCTTCTTCGCGGCGTCGTTGTCGAGGGCGAGGGTGATCTCGGCCTGCTCGCCGTCCTGGTCGATCTGGTCGACCCGGCCGACCAGGACGCCGTTGATCCGCACGTCGCCGAACTTGGCCAGCTGGAGGCCGGCCCGGTCCGCCTTGACCGTCACGACCGTCGAGCTGTCGAAGGTCTTGTTGTAGATCGCGATCGAGAGCCACACCAGCAGCGCGATCGTGGACAGGAACACGACGCCGGCGACGAGGAGACGGTTGTGCTCCCTGGCACTGTCGTGGTGGATGTTGATCAGCATGGCCGGCTCACCCCGTGATCCGGACGGTCGTCGTGGATCCCCAGATGGCGAAGGTCAGGAAGAAGTCGGCCATCACGATGGTCACGATGCTGGTGCGGATCGCCTTGCCGACCGCGCGGCCGACGCCGGCGGGCCCGCCCGAGGCGGTGTAGCCGTAGTAGCAGTGGATGAGGATCACCGCGACGGCGAGGAAGAGCAGCTTGAAGAACGACCAGATCATGTCGATCGGCGGCAGGAACTGCAGGAAGTAGTGGTCGTAGGTGCCGCCGGACTGCCCGTAGATCATGGTGACGATCAGCCGCGGGGAGAGGTACGACGCACACAGCGCGACGATGTAGAGCGGGATGACCGCGACGAAGGCGGCGATCATCCGGGTCGTGACGAGGAACGGCAGCGACGGGATGCCCATCACCTCGAGGGCGTCGATCTCCTCCGAGATCCGCATCGCACCCAGGCGCGCGGTGTAGCCGCAGCCCACCGTCGCGGCCAGCGCGATCGCGGACACCAGGGGGGCGACCTCGCGGGTGTTGAAGTAGGCGGAGATGAACGCGCTGAACTTCGCGACGCCGATCTGGCTCAGCGAGGCGTAGCCCTGGATGCCGACCTCGGTGCCGGCGAAGAACGCCATGAACGCGATCACGCCGACCGAGCCCAGGATCAGGCTCAGCCCGCCCGCGCCGAAGGCGACCTCGGCGAGGGTGTTCAGGATCTCGCGCGGGTAGCGCCTGATCGCGCGCGGCGCCCAGGCGAGCGCCTTGACGTAGAAGAGCAGCTGGTCGCCGTACCCCTCGAGGGAGGAGCGACCGCTCTTGTAGCTGTTGGCGAGGAACTCTCCGGCGGCAGCCATCACAACCCCACCGGCGGAGCGACCTGGAAGTAGATCGCGGTGATCACGGCGTTGAGGAAGAACAGCGCCATGAAGGCGATGATCACCGACTCGTTGACCGCCCGGCCCACGCCGCTCGGCCCGCCGCCCGCGTTGAGGCCCTTGTAGGCGCCGATGATCGCGGCGAGCCAGCCGAAGATGATCGCCTTGATCATCGCGATGTAGAGGTCCGGCAGCGAGGCGAGGGCGGTGAACGACGACAGGAACGCGCCCGCCGACCCACCCTGGACGATCACGGTGAAGAAGTAGCCTCCGCCGATGCCGGTGCCGATCACGATGCCGTTGATCATGAAGGCGACGAACATGGTCGCGACGACGCGGGGGGCCACCAGGCGCTCGAGCGGGTCGATGCCGAGGACCTCCATGGCATCGATCTCCTCGCGGATCTTGCGGGCGCCGAGGTCGGAGCAGATCGCCGAGCCGGCGGCACCGGCGATGATCATGGCGGCCGCCATCGGTGCCGCCTCGCGCACGGTGGCCAGCACAGCGGTCGCGCCGGCGAAGGACTGGGCACCGAGCTGGCCGGTGAGGTTGCCGACTTGGAGCGAGATGACCGCGCCGAACGGGATCGAGACCATGATCGTCGGCATCAGCGTCACGCTGGTGACGAACCAGGCCTGCTCGAGGAACTCCCGGAACTGGAAGGGCCGGGTGAAGATCCGCTTGGTGACCTCGACGACCATCAGTGCGATCTCGCCAGGGCCACGCACGACCGCCATGGCATTGAAGGCCACGCCCCGACTCCTCTCCCCACGATGTTCCCGCCGGTCCCGCTCCCGGGACCCGGCGATATTAGAACACGTTCTCGTTGTGACCAAGGCGACATGGTCGGACCGCGGTCGAATTTCTCCCTCTTTCCTCGACAACGCCTCCGGCGTGGCCGGGGTCACGCCGGGGCGAACCTAGGATCGGGCCGTGCAGTCCCCCGCCTCGCGGCCGTCCCGGCCACTGGAAGTCATCGGTCGCCACCCCTCCGCGCTCCTGCTGGCGGCCCAGCTCGTCGTCGTGCTGGCGTATCCCGCGCTCGAGGGCTCCGCTGCCGGACGCGCGGTCGTCGGCGTCTTCCAGATGGTGGTCGTGCTGTCCGCGGTCTGGGCCGTGCGGCGTACCACGACCCTGCGCTGGGTGGTCGTGCTGCTGGGCGCCCCGGCCGTCGTCCTCGCCGTGCTCGAGGCCATCCAGCCGGACGTGGCCTGGATCGTGCTGGCCTCCGCCGCCTTCCACGTCCCGTTCTACTTCTTCGTCTCCTACGCGATGATCCGCTACCTGTTCCACGACGACCGGGTGACGGTCGACGAGATCTTCGCGACGGGCGCCGCCTTCACCGTGGTCGCCTGGGCGTTCGCGTACCTGTACGCCGCGGCGCAGGTGCTCTGGCCGGGCTCGTTCGTGGGCTTCAACAGCCCCGACGGCGGAACCCCGCTGAGCTGGTTCGAGATGCTCTTCCTCTCCTTCACCACCCTGACCAGCGTCGGCCTGTCCGACGTCTACCCGGTCGTGAACCAGGCACGGTCGCTGGTGATGGTGGAGCAGGTCGCCGGCGTCTTCTACGTCGCGCTCGTGGTCGCCCGTCTCGTCGGGCTCAGCGCGCGCCGGGTGTGAGCTCGACCATCGACGACCCACCGGCCACCTGCTCGCGCGTGGTCAGCGAGCGGATCCGTCGCCGGTAGCGAAGCACCTGCACCACCCCGACGGCCCACAGCACGTACTGGGTCGCCATCGCCCACCGGAACGCCGCGGGCGTGTAGTCCTGCGACCCCGGCGTCAGGACGTCCAGTACCGCCCCGACGGCGAGCACGGCCAGCAGTCCCGAGGTGAAGCCGCCGACGTTGATGATCCCGCTGGCGCTCGCCGTGCGATGGTCGGGATTGCTGGTGCGGGCGACGTCGAAGCCGATCATCGAGCCCGGGCCGCCCGCGCCGACGACGATGATGAGCACGACGAGCAGCGGCAGTGGCGCGTCGCCGGGCCAGAGCAGCACCAGCGCCCACACCGTGGCGAGTGCCCCGACGATGACCAGGGCCGTCGTCGAGCGGTGCCACGGGTGCCGCCCGACCAGCCAGCCGAGCAGGGGGCCGTAGCCCACCGAGGTCGCCACGAGCAGGGAGAGCAGGGCGCTCGCCGTACCGGCCGAGACGTGCTCGGCCGTCACCAGGAACGGGAAGCCCCACAGCAGGCCCATCAGGGTCGTGCTGAACGGCGTCGAGAAGTGCACCCACAGCCCGAGCCGGGTCCCGGGCTGGGCCCACGACGCGGCCAGGCTGGCGGCAAGCGCCCGCGCCGTCATCGGTACGCCGCGCAGGTGGGCCTGCGCCGGCGAGTCGTGGAGCAGCACCCGCAGCACGACGAGCGCGACGAGACCGACGAGCGCGCCGCCGAGGTAGGCCCGGGTCCAGCCGAGGTGGCCCAGCGCCCAGGTCATCGGCGCGGCCGCGGCGAGAGCGCCGAGCTGGCCGAGGTTGCCGGTGAGCTGGCTGATCAGGGGCACCTGGCGGCGCGGGAACCACGAGGAGACCAGCCGCAGCACACAGATGAAGGTCATCGCGTCGCCCGCACCGACCAGCACCCGGGCGCCGAGGGCCAGCGGGTAGCTGTCGGCGAACGCGAACGCCGCCTGACCCGCGCTGACCACGGTGATCGCGACCGTGAGCACGGTCCGCGACCCGAACCGGTCGACCATCAGCCCGACCGGGATCTGCATCGAGGCGTAGACCAGGAGCTGGAGCACCGTGAAGGACGCCAGCTGGCTGGCCGAGATGTCGAAGCGCTCGGTCGCGGCGAGGCCGGCGACGGCGAGGCTGCTGCGGTGGAAGACCGCGAGGGCGTAGACGAGGAGCCCGACGATCCAGACGGTGTAGCGACGCCCGGGGGTCCCAGGTTCGTTGCTCACAGCGGCAGAGTATCGGCTCGGCCCGGCCCGGACCGCCTCCGCGCGCACGTGCGTCGGCTCACTCGCTCACAGGCGAACCCCTGGGGGACGAGCCCTACTTCGTTGCTTCCATCATCTGGCGCAGCTCCTTCTTGAGCTCCCCGATCTCGTCGCGCAGCCGGGCGGCCAGCTCGAACTGGAGCTCGGCGGCGGCCGCCTTCATCTGGTCGGTGAGGTCCTGGATCAGCTGGGCGAGGTCGGAGCTCGGCAGGCCGGCCAGCTCGGCGGCGTGCCCGCCGATGTCGGTCGAGCGCAGCTGCGGCGTGGGCGACTTCTTCGGCTTCACTCCCCCGGCGCGGCCCTTCTGGCCGACGTCGGCCCAGGTCTGGAGCAGCTCCTGGGTCGTCTCGTCCTCGCGGGCCAGCATCTCGGTGATGTCGGCGATCTTCTTGCGCAGCGGCTGCGGGTCGATGCCGTGGGCCTCGTTGTAGGCGACCTGCTTGGCGCGGCGCCGGTTGGTCTCGTCGATGGCCGACTCCATGGACGGGGTGATCCGGTCGGCGTACATGTGGACCTCGCCGGACACGTTGCGCGCCGCGCGGCCGATGGTCTGGATGAGCGACTTGTCGGAGCGCAGGAAGCCCTCCTTGTCGGCGTCGAGGATCGAGACCAGTGACACCTCGGGAAGGTCGAGTCCCTCACGGAGCAGGTTGATGCCGACCAGGACGTCGTAGGCGCCCAGCCGCAGGTCGCGCAGCAGCTCGATCCGCTTGAGGGTGTCGACCTCGGAGTGGAGGTAGCGGGTGCGGATGCCGGCGTCGAGGAGGTAGTCGGTCAGGTCCTCGGACATCTTCTTGGTCAGCGTGGTGACCAGGACCCGCTCCTGCTTCTCGGCGCGGGTGCGGATCTCGTGGATCAGGTCGTCGATCTGCCCCTTGGTCGGCTTCACCACGACCTCGGGGTCGACCAGGCCGGTCGGGCGGATGATCTGCTCGACGACGTCGCCCTGCACCTTGTCGAGCTCGTAGTCCCCAGGGGTCGCCGAGAGGTAGACCGTCTGGCCGATCCGCTCGAGGAACTCCTCCCATCGCAGCGGCCGGTTGTCCATCGCGCTCGGCAGCCGGAAGCCGTGCTCGACCAGGTTGCGCTTGCGCGACATGTCGCCCTCGTACATGCCGCCGATCTGCGGCACGGCGACGTGGGACTCGTCGACGACGAGCACGAAGTCCTCGGGGAAGTAGTCGAGCAGCGTGTTGGGCGCGCTGCCCCGCGACCGGCCGTCCATGTGCATCGAGTAGTTCTCGATGCCCGAGCAGGAGCCGACCTGCCGCATCATCTCGATGTCGTAGGTCGTGCGCATCCGCAGCCGCTGCGCCTCGAGCATCTTGCCCTGCCGCTCGAAGGTGGTCAGCTGCTCGGCGAGCTCGGCCTCGATGCCGCGGATCGCCCGCTCCATCCGTTCCGGGCCGGCGATGTAGTGGCTCGCGGGGAAGACGTAGAGCTCCTGGTCCTCGGTGAGCACCTCGCCGGTGACCGGGTGCAGCGTCATCAGCCGCTCGATCTCGTCGCCGAAGAACTCGATCCGGACTGCCAGCTCCTCGTAGACCGGGAAGATCTCGAGCGTGTCGCCGCGGACCCGGAAGGTGCCGCGGGTGAAGGCCAGGTCGTTGCGGGTGTACTGGATCTCGACCAGCCGGCGCAGCACCGAGTCGCGGTCGTGCTCCTCGCCCACGCGCAGGCGGACCATGCGGTCGACGTACTCCTGCGGAGTGCCGAGGCCGTAGATGCACGACACCGTCGACACGACGATCACGTCGCGGCGGGTGAGCAGGCTGTTGGTCGCCGAGTGGCGCAGCCGCTCCACCTCCTCGTTGATCGAGGAGTCCTTCTCGATGTAGGTGTCCGTCTGCGGGACGTAGGCCTCGGGCTGGTAGTAGTCGTAGTAGGAGACGAAGTACTCGACCGCGTTGTCGGGGAACAGCTGGCGCAGCTCGTTGGCGAACTGCGCGGCCAGGGTCTTGTTGGGCTGCAGCACCAGCAGCGGTCGCTGCACCTGCTCGGCCACCCACGCCACGGTGGCCGTCTTGCCGGTGCCGGTCGCACCGAGCAGGACGACGTCCTGGACGCCGTCGTTGAGGCGCTTGGTGATCTCGGCGATCGCGGCCGGCTGGTCGCCCGATGGCTGGTAGTCGGACTGGACGTGGAAGGGCGCCACGCGACGCTCGAGATCGGTGACCGGACGCATGGCTCCAGCGTACGAGGGGGCGCCGACATCACCGGTCAGCCGGTCCGAGGCACGAGGACGCGGCGTGGGTCCGGGGGGTTGAGCAAGCGCGCGACCGAGCCCGCGAGGTCGCGACCGCGCATCGAGACCCGGTCGGCGACGCCCGAGGTCCGCTCGAAGCGTCTCGACACGCGCCTCCGCTGGCACCTCGCTACGGCGCTGCTCGACGACCTCTCGGGGAGTCCGGCTGGACCCGCAGCGCATGCAGCGCGGTCGCGAGCATGGCGTAGTGGCCCACGAGCATCACGATCTCGATCCGCTCGCGGTCCTCGAACCCCTCCCCCAGTTCCGCCCACAGGCCGTCGGAGAGGTCCTGGTCGGCGACCAGCTCGTCGCTCGCGCGCAGCAGCAGCCGCTCTCGCGGCGTGAGGCCCGGGTGCTCGACGAAGGCCTCGACCGCCATGACCTCCTCGCGCGAGAGCCCCGCCCGGCGGGCCAGTCGACGGTGCTGCTCGAGCTCGTACGCCGACCCGCGACGCGCCGCGACCCGGACGATCACCAGCTCCGACTCCCGCCGCGACAGTCGTCCGCCGGGCATCAGCCGGCCGGCGAAGTGCAGCCAGCCCCAGAACAGCCTGCGGTGTCGGCCCAGGGTGAGGAAGACGGCCGGCGGCTCCGTGCCCTGCACCCGCCCGGCGATCCGGGCGAACGCGGCGACGAACGGGCCGACGTCGCGCCAGCCGCCGGGGGCGATCCGGGGCGTGACCTGCTGCTCGCTCACGCGGCGTCCGCCCGCCGGGCGCGCTCGACGGCGGGCAGCACCCGGTTGGCGCCGTAGTTGAAGACGCGCATAGCGACGGCGTACCCGGGCGGGAAGTAGCGCTGCAACCAGTGGGCCAGCCTGATGTCGGGCGAGGTGTAGACCCAGTAGCGGTTGCGCAGCGCTCCCCGCCAGATCGCGGTGGCGGCCTGCTCGGGCGAGACCGCGCGCTTCTGGAAGTGCCGCCGGGCGCGCACGAACGCCTTGCTCTGCTGGTCGATGCCCGCGATCCGGATGGTCTCGACCAAGCCGGTGTCGACACCGCCCGGGCAGACCAGGCTGACGCCGATCCGGTGCTTGCGCAGGTCGTAGCGCAGCACCTCCGAGACCCCGCGCAGCCCGAACTTGGACGCACTGTAGGCCGCGTGCCAGGGCATCGCGATGATGCCGGCCGCCGAGGAGACGTTGACCAGCTGCCCGCCCCGTCCGGCGTCGACCATCGGGGGCACGAACTCCTCGATGACGTGGATCGGGCCCATCAGGTTGACGTCGACCAGGCGCTGCCAGTGCTCGGGCTCGAGGCTGCGCACCGTGCCCCAGATCGCGATGCCGGCGACGTTGAGCACGACGTCCATGGCGCCGGCCCGTTCGGTGACGTGGGCCGCGAGTCGTCGTACCTGCTCGAGGTCGGAGACGTCGGCGACCTCGGCGGTGCCCACCTTCCCGCCGCGGGCGCGGATCGTGTCGGCCACCTCGGCCAGGCGCTCGGGCTGGACGTCGGTCAGGTGCAGCACGGCACCCCGCTCGGCGGCCTGCTCGGCGACGGCGCGGCCGATGCCGCTGGCGGCACCGGTCACCAGGACCTGCTTGCCGGCCAGGTCACGGACGGGAGCACGGAACCACATGACTTCTCCTCGATCGGTCGGTCAGCTCGGGAACAGGGAGGCCGCCAGGGCGACGAGCGGCGGGTGCAACCCGGCGAGGCCCTCCGGCTCGTCGAGGGTGATCCGCGCGGTCGCCATCTGGATGGTCGCGGCGACCAGCGCCTCACAGGCGAACCTCCCCTGCGCGGTGCGGGCCGCGAAGACCTCCGCGAGGGTGTCGGCAGCCTCCCGATGGACCGCCGCCCGGCGGTGCATCGCCTCGGGACCGGCGGCGTACACCTCGACGAGGAAGAGCCGGGCTCGGCCGGGATCGTCGGCGAGGGCGGCGAGGTAGCGGCCGAGCAGGTCGGAGAAGCGCTCCAACGGCGTGCCCGTCGCGGCCAGGCCGGCCGCGAAGCTGGTCCGCAGCGCGTCGGTCGCCCAGGCGTACGCCGCGACGAAGCACTCCTGCTTCGAGCCGAAGTGCTGGTAGAAGGTCTCGCGGGACACGCCGGCGCGCTTGATGATCTCGGCGACCGGCGTCGCGACGTACCCGCGCTCGGCCATCGCCTCGGCAAGGGCGTGGAACATCCGCTCGCGCTGGTCCGCCGCCACCGCGGCGCGGCTCAGGCCGTGCCGGCCGCGGGGCAGGGTCGCCATGCTCCGGAGAGTTTCACGAACAGTGATGTTCGTCAATGATGTTTGGCTCGCTTCGCTCGCATGTCGCGCGCGCTTTTGCGCGTTGCCTTCCTCCGCTGCGCTCGCTGGCGCGCGCTCCGCTCCGTCCAGGCAACGCGGCGCGCGCGACGAGGCTCAGCGGAATGTCATTCCCAGGCGAGGGCCAATCGGCTCATCCCCTCCGGGTCATCAGGTTCGGCGCTCGCTGCGCTCACGCACGACGCCCGCCCGAATGTCGTCGGGCGCGCCGCGTGATCTGGACTGAGCGGAGCGAGCGACCGAGCGCCAGCGAGGAAGCGAGCGCAGCGAGGGAAGATCACGCGTCAAAAGGGCGCCCGACATGCGCGAGCGAAGCGAGCGCCAAACCAACACCGTGAGCCGCTCACGCAGCGCACCAGCCCCGACCGGCCCACCTACAACAACGGTCGCAGCGGGGCGAGCACGGCCTCGGTGAACTTGCGGTGCACGTCGCGGGCCTCCCACTCGCCGCTGGTCAGCTCGAGGCAGTTCGACTGGTCGACCTCGAAGATCGCCTCGAGCTCGCGGGCGAAGCCCTCGTCGATGATCTCGACGTTGATCTCGAAGTTGCCCGACAGGCTGAGCCGGTCGATGTTCGCGGTGCCGACCGTCGCCCAGGTGCTGTCGACGGTGGCGGTCTTCGCGTGCACCATGGCGTCGCGGTAGCGCAGGATCCGCACGCCCGCGTCGAGGAGCTGGGTGAAGTGGCCGCGCGAGATCCAGTCGGCCACGATGTGGTTGGACTTCAGCGGCAGCAGCAGCCGGACGTCGACGCCGCGCCGGGCGGCCGCCTTGACCGCGTCGATGAAGTCCTCGTCGGGCAGGAAGTAGGCCTGCGTCATCCACACATTGCGGCTGGCCCGGTTGATCGCCTCGATGTACATCGCGCGGATCGGGAACATCCACAGCCGCGGCACGTTGCGCTGCACCCGGACCCGGGGCTCCCAGGTGGACGCGGTCTCGAGCAGCAGTGGTCGCTCCGAGGAGCGCAGCCGGCGGCGCCGGTTGAGGTTCCAGAAGTCGGCGAAGGCCCGCTTGAGGTCCCACACGGCGGGGCCCGTGATCCGCACGTGCGTGTCGCGCCACTCCGACTCGTACGCCGAGCCGATGTTGTAGCCGCCGACGAAGCCGACGTTGTCGTCGACGACGAGGATCTTGCGGTGGTCGCGCCCGTAGCGGCGCAGGTCGAAGAACCGCCAGCCGGCCGTGTAGACCGGGTAGCGCAGCACCTTCACGCTCGGGGGGAAGCGCTGGAAGGCCGGTGAGACCACGAGGTTCGCGAAGCCGTCGTAGATGCAGTAGACGTCGACCCCGCGCTCGGCGGCGGCGATGAGCGCTCGCTTGAACCGCTCCCCCGTCGCGTCGCCCTTCCAGATGTAGGTCTCGAAGAGGATCTGGCGCTGGGCGCCCTCGATCGCGGCCAGCATGTCGTCGTACAGGTCGCGACCGAAGGTGTACGTCGTCACGTCCCCGTCCCCGACCGCGACGGTGCGCGGCGCGGTGGTCGGGAACGGCTTGGGCCGCTTGCCCCGGCGGCGGTAGGAGTCGACCAGCGACATCGCGATGGCGACGACGAACGGGATGCCGACCAGGGTCAGCAGGACGCGCCGCAGCACGGTCCTCAGACCGGCCAGCGAGTCCCCGTCGTCGTGCGCCACGCGGGTCAATCTAGCGACAGTCCGATGCGCGCTACTGCGCACCCTCGCCGCTGTTGGTGCCACTGAGCAGGTCCAGCCGGTCGACCAGCCACTCGCCACCGGCGAGCTTCATGGTCATGCTGACGCGCTGCTCCTCGATCTTGACGTCGGTGTTCTTGTCGTCGGTGATCGCCTGGTCGACGAACGCCAGCACCTCGACCTGGGTCTCGTCGACGGCCCGGCCGGCGGCGTCGACGACCTGCCCCTGGGCGGTGACCTTGCCGTCGACGATCGCCTGCTGCAGGGCAGTGACGTTGGCCTCGAGCTTCTCCTTCAGCTCGGCGTTGGCGATCTTGTCGACCCATGCGAAGTCGTGCTCGCCGTCCTTCCAGGAGTACGTCGTGGTCTCGACCAGCACCTTCTTCGCCGCCTCGAGCGCGGCCTGCTCGGCGTCGTTGCGTGCGGTCAGCTCGTCGACCTTGGCCAGCGCGTCCTTCAACGTCTTCTCGTCGGCACCCGAGCCGCAGCCGCCGGCCACCAGCCCGACGGCGAGCAGCAGGGCACACAGCAGCGCCAGGGGTCCACGACGGCGCAGGGTGGGGGTCATTCGCACCCGGGTCACCGTACCGGTCCGGGTGCGTGGGCGGCACCGCGCTGCAGCGTCGCGAAGGACGCCGCGCAGCGCCCGTCCTTCTGCAGCGCCCGTCGCTCGGTCCTCTTCGGGTCCAGGCGAGGCGTGCCGTAGTCGCAGCGCGGGTCCATGTCCGGGATCAGCTCGATGCGCAGCTCCCCGTCGCGCACCTTGGACAGCAGCGACTGCAGGCCCGGCGAGTAGTTCTGCAGCAGGGCACGAAGGTGCGGCTCGTAGGATCGGAAGACGTCGGTGAAGCTGACGCCGGTCGACAAGAACCCGGGCAGCACCTCGTGGGCGTCCTTGACGAGCTTGATCAGCTCGTCGACCTGGCCCGGTCCCCGCTTGAGGAGGTCGCGCAGCTCGGGGTCGTAGTTGCGCAGGAACCTCGCGAACTGCTTGGCCGAGGTGGCGAGCCGGCGCAGCGAGTCGGCGTTGTCGGTCGCGATGGACAGCACGCTGCCCGAGCTCGAGATGATCCGGTCGGTCTCGGGCCACACCTCGTCGAGGGTCTGCAGGATGGCGGTGCCCTGGTCGAGGATCTGGCCGAGGTCCTCACCGGTCCCCTTGAGGCCGGTGCTGAGCTCGCCGAGGACGATCCGCAGCTTCTTGTCGTCGATCTGGCGCAGCACGTTGTTGACCGCCACGACCGTCGAGCTCAGGCTCCTCGGCACGTCGGTCGACTCCGCGCGGACGCGGTCACCGGTGGCGAGGTACGGGCCCTTGACCTGCTGGGGCTGGAAGTCGAGGTACTGCTCACCGACGGGAGACAGGCTGCGGACCCGGGCCAGCGAGTCCTTGGGGATCTCGGTGCCGTCGGTGATCCGGATGGTGGCCTCGACGCCCTTCGCGGTGGGCACGATCGACTTGACCTTGCCGACCTTGATGCCGCGGTAGGTGACGACCGAGCCCTCGAACAGGCCGCCGGTCTGGGCGAGCTCGACCTTGACCTCGACCGGCCGGGAGGTGAGGGGCTGGTCCAGGACGGCCGCGAAGATGTACGCCGTCGTGACGATGAGCACCACGATGATGCCCGCGAGGCTCAGGTAGAGCTTGTTGCCCAGCAGCTTCATCATCTCAGGCTCCCCGTCCGAACAGGGCCCCCAGGAGGCCGTTGAGTCCCAGCGGGTCGGTCGTGGCGGTCCCCGTCCCGCTGCTCGTGCCGCCGGTGGCCGGCGGCGTACCGCTGCCCTTGGCTCCGGCCTTGGTCCCGGTCTTGCCACCGCCGAGGAGCGGCAGGTTGGGCAGCAGCTTGTCGAGCCCGACCAGCGTCAGCACGTCCTCGAGGAGCCCGGTGAGCCCTCCGCTGAGGGCACCGCCGGCGTTGAGGTTGTCGAGGTGCAGCTCCAGCGCGATGTTGAGGTAGTCGGTGCCGATCACCTCGTCGGCCGACGCGGACGCGTTGATCACCGCCTGCAGCGACTTCTCGAAGGTGCCGTTGTTGGCGGCGAACTCGGCCAGCACCGGCTCCAGCTCGCTGAGCATCGTGAGCAGCTGCTGCCGGGTCTTGGTGACCGTGTCGTTGGCCGCGCTGCTGAACTTCTCGACCTCGGCGAGCAGCTCGGTGAGCTCCGGGGTCTTCTCGCGCAGCACCTTGGCGGCCGGGCGGATGTCCTTGAGCGCGCGGTTGATGGTCTTCTTGCGACCGTTGAGCGTGGTCGAGAGCGAGTTCATCGAGGTGAGCACGCCGTCGATCGCCTGCGTGGTCGAGTTGGCCTGCGTGAGGAACATCGAGGCCTTGTCGAGCAGCGCCCGGTAGTCGGCCTCGTTGCCGTTCAGCGCGGTGTTGAGCTCCTCGGTGACGGTCTGCAGCTGGTCGAGCCCGCCGCCGTTGATCAGCAGCGAGGCCTGGGCCAGGGCGTCCTCGACGGACGGCGCCGTCGTGGTGCTCTCGCGGGCCAGGACAGCCTCGTCGGCGAGCACCGTGCCCTCGGCCGGGTTGGTGACGTCGACGAAGAGCTCGCCGAGCGGGGTGGTGTAGCGCAGCCGCGCCAGGGCGCCCTCGCGGACCTGCGCGTCCTTCTTCACCGTCAGTGTCGCGCGGGCGGTGAAGTCGTCGGCCTCGATCGACTTGACCTTGCCCATGTCGACGCCGTTGACCTTCACCGGGGCGCCGACGGCCAGGTTGAGTGCGTCGTCGAACTGGGCCTCGATCTCGATGGTGTCGCCCGAGACGCCTGTGCCCGGGATCGGCAGGTCCCGCATGGTGGTGCTGCACGCGGAGAGCACACCGAGCGCCAGGGTCAGGAGCGCGACCAGTCCGGCACGCGCCGCGGTGGTGCGGCGCGTCGCCGCAGTCGTCCTCATCGCAGTCATCGCTCCCCTCACGATCCCGGCTGCGTGCCGTTGATGACGTTGCACAGCGGGCCGAGCAGGCCCTGGCACAGCTGCTGCAGGAGCCCGCCGAGCGGGTCGAGGATCAGCGGGTCGATCCGGACCGGGAGCCGGTCGCCCTGGATCAGCTGCAGGTTCTGCAGCGCCAGGGGCATCACCCGCAGGATCTCGGCGAGCTGGTCCTGCTTGGTCAGCAGGGTCTTCATCAGCTCGGTCGAGCCGTCCAGGCTGTCGACGATCGACTGGCGGTTGTCGACGGCGAACTTCGCGACCGTGGTCACCGCCTCGTCCAGCGAGCGCAGCGCCTGCTGGAAGTTGCCCCGCTCGTCGGCGAGCAGCTGGGCGGCCTGGGAGACCTGCTGGATGAAGGTGCGCGCGGTGTCCTCGTTGGCCGCGACCGTCGTGAGCAGGACGTCGAGCGACCTCAGCGTCGCCGCGACGTCCTCCCGGTGCGTGGCGATGCCGTCGACGCCGTCGGCGAGCGAGTGGATCGTCTGGTTCAGCAGCGGTCCGCGGCCCTGCAGGGCATCGGTGCCGGCGTCGATGAACCGCTGGACGGCCTCGGTCGTCTCGGCGTTGCCGCCGATGCCCGTGGCGAAGTCGTTGAGCGACTCCAGCACCTGGTCGAAGTCGACCGGCGTCTGCGTCTTGTCGAGGGCGATCGTCGCGTTGTCGGCGAGCCTCTCGTCGCCCTCGTGGTAGACCGGGGTGAGCTCGACGTACCGGTCGGTTGCGACCGAGCGGGCGACCACGACGGCGCCGGCGTCGGCCGGCACCGGCTGGTCGGCGTCGACCTCCATCGTCACGAGCACCTTGTCGCCGTCGGGCTCGATCGAGGTGATCGAGCCGACGGTGACGCCGAGGACACCGACGTCGTTGCCGACGAACAGGCCCGCCGAGTCGGCGAAGTAGGCCTTGACGGTCATCTTGTCCTCACCGCCGACGACGCCGCAGCCGGTGGTGAGCAGCACCGCGAGCGCGGCGACGGCTCCGCCGGCGGCGCGGGCGACGCGCCTGGTCTCGAGTGCCCGGGTCATCGCTGGCACGTCCCTTCGAGCTTGCAGGTGGTGTCGTCGGCCGGGATGGCCGGTGGCTTGACGTAGAGCGGGAGGTAGGGGCCGCTGCCGGTCGCGTTGGCGACGTAGCGGATCGCCGGCGCCATGTTCTCGAGCAGCTTGGTCAGCTGCTTGTCCTGGCTGTTGAGCGTGTCGAGGACGGCCTTGACGTCCTTGAGCGCCGGCTCGAGCTTGCCGTTGGTCGACTTCACGATCGCGGTGAGCGCCTTCGACAGGTCGGTGGTCTCGACGAGCAGCCGGTGGATCGCCTGGCGGCGGGCGGTGATCTCGCTGACGACCAGGTTGGTCTGCTGCATCAGCCCGACGATGTCCTGGCTGCTGGCGGAGAGCTGGTCGGTGACCTTGCGGGTGGACTCGAGCAGGTCGCCGACCTGGTCGGAGCGCTTCGAGACGACCTCGGAGAGGCGGGCGACGCCTTCGAGGGCGGGCCCGATCTCGTCCTGGCTGGCGCCCAGGGTGCCGGCCATCGCGGTGAGTGCCTTGGCGAGCAGCTCGGGGTCGAGCTCGTCGAGGGCATCGGTGCCCTTCTCGATGACGTCCTGCAGGTTGTAGGGCACCGAGGTCCGGTCGAGCGGGATCTGGTTGCTCGCCAGGCTGCCGGTGCCGTGCGGGTCGACCTCGAGGTAGTGGGTCCCGAGCAGGGTCGCCACCTTGACCGTCGCAGTGGAGCGGTCACCGAGCGAGATGTCCGAGTCGAGCGCGAAGGTCACCTGGACGTGCTCGTCCTGGATCTCGATGCCCGTGACCTTGCCGGAGATGACGCCGTGCACCTGCACGTCCTCGCCCGTGCGGAGGCCCGCGGTGTGCTCGAGGAGGGCGGTGTACTTCTTCGTGCCGAAGGTGCTGACGCTGAGGTAGATCACCAGGCCGGCGACCAGGCCGATGACGACCAGGGTCACGATGCCGACGCGCAGCGGGTTGCGCTCGTTCATGGGCTTCATCGGCACGCCGCCGACCACGGGCCGTTGTTGCCGACCGGGTTGATGCCGCCGCCGTTCGCCGTCAACGCCACGGAGAGCGAGCAGACGTAGACGTTGAGCGCGTTCTCGTACGACGTCGCGCGGCCCAGCGACTCGAAGACGGTGGTGAACGCCGGGATCGCGTCCACCAGGCTCCCGCGGGACCTCTCGAACATGTCGGCGACCGTGACCAGGCGGTCGGTCGTCTTCGTCAGCGGCACCTTGACCTCCTTGAGCAGCGAGCTGGTCGCACCGACGAGGCGACTGACGCCGTCGATCGACGCCCCGATGGACTTGCGGTCCTCGGCGAGCCCGGTCATCAGCTTGCGCAGCTCGACGACCGTCAGGGAGAGCTCGTCGCCCTGCCCCGCGATGTTGTCGAGCACCGGCTTGAGGTTGGTCATGACCTCGCCGATCACCTGGTCGCGGTCGGCGAGGAAGTTGCTGAGCTCACCCGTCTGCGCGAGCAGCTGCTCGACCGTCCCGCCCTCCCCCTGGAGCACCTTGACGAGGGAGGTCGCGAGCTTGTTGACGTCGCCGGGCTGGAGCACCTTGAACAGCGGCCGGAAGCCGTTGAGCAGGCCGGTCAGGTCGAAGCCGGGGTCGGTGCGCGCGATCGGCACCGTGGCGCCGTCCTCGAGTCTCGCTCCCCGCTCCGCGCCCTGGACCAACGAGATGTAGCGCTGGCCGAGGAGGTTCTGGTAGCGCATGACCAGCTTGGTGGTGTCGAGGAGCGGCTGGTCCTCAACCAGCTCGACGCCGATCCGGGCGCCGTCGGCCGTGGCCTCGATCTCCGTGACCTGGCCGACGCGGACACCGGCCGCCTTCACGTCGTCGCCGACCCGCAGGCCGCTGACGTCGGCGAACTCCGCCTTGAACTCGTGGGTCCCGCCGGCGACGCCGTTCTGCATGGTGTTGACCAGCAGGATCAGCATCAGCCCGCTCACCACGGCGAAGGCGGTGAACTTGATGGCGATCGAGCGCAGCCCGGTCATCGGCCCTCCTCCCAGAGTCGCCCGACACCGGCGGGGTCCGAGCTCCCGGTGCGGTACGCCGGCTGCTGGCCGCTCGTGTAGTAGGGCGGCGGCGACAGGCGCAGCGTGCCGTCGGTCTTCACGAAGCCGCCGCGCACCGCGGCCGGCAGGTTGGTGCCGAGCAGGATGTTGACGGCCAGGGCGTCGGTGATGCCGGCCTTGCGGTTGTCGTGGACCGCGTCGAGCAGCACGGCGGAGCCGTTGATGAAGTCCACCAGGTCCTTCTCGTTCTCGTCCAGGAAGGCGCGTGACGTCCTCGCCAGGTTGGTGCCGCCGCTGATCAGCGCGGTGATCGCGGCCTCCTGGGTGACGATCGTGTGCAACGTGACCAGCACGTCGTCGGTCGCGTCGAGCAGGTCGGGGGCGATCTCGTTGACCAGCTGGGTCGTGGACGCCAGCGCCTGCAGGTCCGCCCGGACCTGCGGCATGCGCGGGTTGATCCGGTCGAGGTAGTTGTTGAGCGTGCGGACAGTCTGGCCGATCTGGCCGCCACGCCCGTCGAGCGCCTCGGCCGCCGAGCCGATCGCCGAGGCCAGCTCGGCCGGGCCGAGCGCCTTGACCAGGCGGTCGATGTCGTCGAGCGCCTGCTGCAGCTCCAGGGTCTCCTGCGTGCCGTCGGCGGGCACCTTCGCACCGGCCTCGAGCTCGCCGGACGGCTTGCCGTGGACGACCAGGTCGACGAAGGTCGTGCCGAACACCGTGGCGGGCAGGATCCGCGCCACCACGTTGCCGGGGACGACGTCGAGGTCGTCCTTCGACATCTCCATGTCGACGGTGACCCCGCCGGAGGCGGCGCGGCTGATCTGGGTGACCTTGCCGACGATGACGCCGTTCATCTTGACGTCGGAGCCGGCGCGCAGCGCTCCACCTGCGTTGGCGACCTCGGCGCTGAC
The DNA here is from genome assembly GCA_016803235.1 of Pimelobacter simplex. Classification (GTDB taxonomy): domain Bacteria; phylum Actinomycetota; class Actinomycetes; order Propionibacteriales; family Nocardioidaceae; genus Nocardioides; species Nocardioides simplex_A. The sequence continues at coordinate 20,184 of JADCLI010000020.1, read as the reverse complement.
GTGCGGCTTGGAGCCGAAGGTGCCGTTGCTGCGCAGGGTGATGAAGGCGCCGACGACGGCGAGCGCGACGATCGCGATCAGGCCGCGCCGGGCCAGCTGGTTGCGGGAGATCTCACGTGCCATGTCGTCACCTCACCCGGAGATCCGGAAGCCCGGGTCGCCGCCCCAGAACACCAGGGTGAGGACCATGTCGAGAAGGACGATCGAGACGATGCTGGCCCGGATGCCGGTGCCGGTCGCCTCGCCGACCGCCTGCGGGCCGCCGCCGACCCGCATGCCGTACCAGCAGTGGATCAGGGCGACCGTCAGGGAGAAGATCAGGATCTTGATGATCGAGAAGACGATGTCCCTGCCCTGGATGAAGGTCGAGAAGTAGTGGTCGTACTGGCCTGGTGACTGCCCGAAGAGGATCACGACCGAGGCCTGCGAGGCGAGGTAGCTGCCGATCAGGCCGATCAGGTAGAGCGGCAGGATCGCGACCATGCAGGCGATGACGCGGGTGGTGCAGACGTAGCGCACCGCGCTGACCGCCATCACCTCGAGGGCGTCGATCTCCTCGTGGATCTTCATCGAGCCGATCTGCGCGGTGAAGCGGCAGCCGACCTGGGCGCCGAGCGCGAGGGCCGCGATCAGCGGGGCCAGCTCGCGGGTGTTGACGCTCGCGGAGATGAAGCCGGTCAGCGGAGCCAGGCCGACGATCTCGAGGCCGTTGAATCCCTCGATGCCGATCGACGTACCCGCGGCCACCGAGAGCAGGATCATCACGCCGACCGTGCCGCCGCCGACGAGGAGGGCGCCGCTGCCCCAGGCGATGTCCTTGATCTGGCGCAGCACCTCCTTGGGGTAGAGGGCGATGGTCGCGGGGACCTCGCGGAAGACCTTGCCGGAGAAGCTGACGAAGGAGCCGAGCATCGCGAGCGTGCTCATCACCGAGTCGGCGGTGCCGACGAGCGCGTCGGAGAAACGGGCCCCGATGCTGCGACCGAGCTGGACCTCGGACATCAGGCACCTCCGGGGAAGAGCATCACGTACGCCTGGGTCAGGCCGACGTTGATGACGGCCAGGATGATCACGCTGAGGACCACGGCCTGGTTGACGGCGTCCGCGACGGCCTTCGGGCCGCCGTGGGCGCTGAGGCCCTTGTGGGCGCACACGATGATCGCCACGAAGCCGAACAACAGGCCCTTGAACTCGGCGAGGACGAGGTCGCCGGGTTGGGCGAGGCCCACGAAGGAGTCGAGGTAGGTGCCCGACGAGATCTGGCCACCGCCGACCACGATCACGAACGCGGTCGTCATCGCGGTCATCGCGACGATGATCGTCAGCAGGACCGAGACCAGCAGGGCCGCGAGGATGCGGGGGGCGACGAGGCGCTGGATGGGCGAGATGCCCATGACCTTGAGGGCGTCGATCTCCTCACGCACGGTGCGCGCACCGAGGTCGGCACAGACAGCCGAGCCGACCGCGCCGGCGATCATCAGCGAGGTCACCAGCGGCGCACCCTGCCGGAGCACGCCGATGCCGTTGACCGCACCGATGAAGGACTGGGCACCGATCTGGTTGGCCGCGGCGCCGATCTGCACGGAGGTGATCACGCCGAACGGGATCGCGACCAGGATCGTCGGCAGCAGCGAGACGCGGGTCATGAACCAGCACTGCAGCAGGAACTCCGACCACGAGAACCGGCGGGCGACGATGTCGGAGAACCCCCACTGGATGGACTCGACCGCGAGCTTGACCAGCTCTCCCGTGGTGATCACCCCGGCCTTGAACCGGCCGCTCATGTTGTCCAGGAGGGATCGTCCTCCGGCGACCACGGTGCTCATCCGGGCAACCGCCTGTCGTGCATAACCACCCCTGCCTGTCTCACCGGTGGACCGGTTGCGGCAGCCCCCCGTGACTGCCTGTTGCTCGGTGTAACACTTATCACGCCATTTGGTCACGGCCCCCGAGGTGAAGACGTGGCGCCATCCGGGGCCCACGGCGTGGCCGGTGCAGCCCGGCCGCCGCCACGAGGAACGGGACCCGACCCCGGTGGCCCTGCCACGGACGGAGGTAGCGAGCCAGCTCGGCGTCGTCGAACATCCGCCCCTCCAGTGCCCACCCCACGTCCTTGGCGACGTGGTAGTCGCCGAACGAGACCGCGTCGGGGTCGCCGAGTGCCCGCTGGCGGACCTCGGCGGCGGTCCACACCCCGATGCCGGGCAGCGCCCGCAGCCGCCGCTCGGCCTCCTCCCCCGGCAGGGAGGCGGCCCGCTCGAGTGCCTCGGCGTGCCGGGCGGCGGTCACCACCGCCCGGCTGCGCGCCGGGTCGACGTGCAGGCGCAGCCACTCCCAGGAGGGCACCTTCGCCAGCGTCGCCGGGTCGGGCTGGAGCATCAGGCCGTGGGCGGCGCCCGGGCCGGGGGCGGGGACGCCGTGCCGTCGTACCAGAGCGCGGAAGCCGGCGAAGGCCTCCTGGCCGGTCACCTTCTGCTCGATGATCGCCGGCACCAGGGCCTCCATCACGAGGCCGGTCCGGCCGAGCCTGAGGTGCGGGTGGCGGCGCCGGGCCTCCTCGAGGACCGGGTGGCGCGGCTCGAAGCCGGACCAGTCGTCGAGGTCGCCCAGCAGGGCGGGCAGCTGGGCGATCGCCCAGCCGGCGCCGGGGCCCCACGCCCGCGCGGCGATCGCGCCGGAGGCGTCCTGTTCGGTGACGGCGAGGGTCGCCGCGCCCTGCGGCGTGCGTGAGGCGCGCCAGTGTCGGCCGGCGAGTGCCAGCCGGTGGGTCGGGTCACCGCCGCCGCGCCGCTGCTGGCGCAGCAGCGCGCCGACCGGCACCGTCCGCCCGGGGATCCACAGCCGCTCCGCGTCCGGGGCGACCGGTTCTTCCGGGGAGGTCACGGGAGCACTGTAGGTCCACGGCGGGTCGCTGCGCTCGGCGTCGCGAGAGACTAGGCTTTGTCACCCAACGACGAATACCTTTCGTCCACCACCGACATTCTTCCTCAGGCTCCGGAGGGCAGTTGAGCATCGACACGACCCGCAGTCGCCGGGCCCGCCTCGACCAGGAGGCGGTCCTCCAGGCGGCCGAGGCACTCGTCGACCGCGACGGGTACGACGCCCTCACCATGACCTCGCTCGCCGCCGAGCTCGAGGCGCGGGTCTCCTCCCTCTACAACCACGTCGCCAACCTCGAGGACCTGCGGGCGCTGATCCAGGTGCGCGCGATGCGCCTGCTGGGCGACCACGTCCGCGGCGCCGCGATGGGGCACGCCGGGGTCGCCGGGCTGCGTGCGCTCAGCCACGCGCTGCGCACCTTCGCCCGCACCCACCCGCAGCGGTACGCCGCCCTGACCCGGCCGCCGATCGACCGCGAGGAGTTCTACGCCGCGGCCCTCGACGCGATCGAGGCGCTGGCGATCATGGGCCGCTCGGCGGGGCTGCCCGACGAGCGGCTGCTCCAGAACGCGATGGCGCTCTTCGCCTGCCTGCACGGCTTCGTCTCCCTCGAGGTGGCGGGCTACTTCGGCGACCTCTCCGGCACCAACGCCGAGCTCGTCGACCTCGACGAGGTCTACGAGCACGTCATCGACGGCGCGGTCACCGCCGCCTCGTTGGACGCCACGCGCTGATCCCATGCTGCTCCGCGACCTCGTCGACGTCTCCCGCCAGGTGGCCGCGACGCGTTCGCGCAAGGAGAAGTCCCGGCTGATCGGCGAGCTGCTGCTCGCCGCTCCTCCCGACGAGCGGGCGCTGGTCGCGCACCTGCTCAGCGGACGGCTCCGCCAACGGCGTACCGGGCTCGGCTGGCGCGGGCTCCAGGCCCTGCCCTCCCCCGCACTCGAGTCTTCCCTCGAGGTCGGCGAGGTGGACGCGGCCTTCGAGGCGATGTCACTGCTGGCCGGGCCGGGATCAGCCGGCCTGCGGTCGGCGGCCGTGGCCGGCCTGTTCGGCCGAGCCACCGGGGACGAGCAGCAGTGGCTGCGCGCCGTCGCGGTCGGCGAGGTCCGCCAGGGCGCGCTCGAGGCCGTCGTCACCGAGGCCCTCGCGGCCGCTGCCGACGTGCCGCTCGCCGCGGTCCGCCGGGCCGCGATGCTGGCGGGCGGGGCGACGTACGTCGTGGACGCGGCGTTCGCCGGCTCCTCGGCGCTGGCCGAGGTGGGCCTGACCGTCGGCCGGCCGGTGCTGCCGATGCTCGCCTCGTCCGCGCCGGACGTGGCCGCGGCGCTCGCCAAGGCGGGATCCGGGGTCGTCGGCGTCGACGCCAAGCTCGACGGGATCCGGATCCAGGTGCACCGCACCGGCGACGACGTCGTGGTCGCCACCCGCAGCCTGGACGACATCACCCACCGCCTGCCCGAGGTGGTGGCCATCGTGCGGAGCCTGCCCGCCTCGCAGGTGGTCCTCGACGGCGAGGCACTCTGGCTGGCCGCCGACGGCCGCCCGCGGCCCTTCCAGGAGACGGCCTCGCGCACCTCCTCCTCGACGGTTCCCGCCGACTCGGTGGTCTCGCCGTACTTCTTCGACGTGCTGCACCTCGACGGCACCGACCTCATCGACCGGCCCGCCCACGAGCGCTGGCAGGTCCTCGAGGAGCTCGTGCCGCCCGCGCACCGGGTCCAGCGCTGGATCGGCTCCGACGTGGAGTCGGCGACGGCCTTCACCGATGCGGTGCTGGCCTCGGGCCACGAGGGTGTCGTCGTGAAGTCCGTCGACGCGCCGTACGACGCCGGGCGCCGCGGCTCGGCCTGGGTCAAGGTCAAGCCGGTCCACACCCTCGACCTCGTCGTCCTCGCGGTCGAGCACGGCTCCGGCCGCCGCCGCGGCTGGCTCTCCAACATCCACCTCGGCGCCCGCGACCCGTCGTCCCCGACCGGCTTCGTGATGCTCGGCAAGACGTTCAAGGGGATGACCGACGAGATGCTCGCCTGGCAGACCTCCCGCTTCCGCGAGCTGGAGGTCGCCGACGACGGCTGGGTCGTCACCGTCCGGCCCGAGCAGGTCGTCGAGATCGCCTTCGACGGCCTCCAGCGCTCCACCCGCTACCCGGCCGGGCTGGCGCTCCGGTTCGCAAGGGTGGTGCGCTACCGGGACGACAAGAGCGCCGACGAGGCGGACACCATCGAGACGGTGCGCGCGCTCGCGGCTCCCTGAGCACGGCGTCGTCTCGACCCGCCGAGATGTTGCAACACCGAGTTGCACGTCCCGTACACTTCCGCCATGGCGACCAACGCACCGGCCACCGACGGCCGTCGCAAGGCGGCGGCCGCGCGTCGGAAGGCGCGCCAGGCCGAGATCATCGCCGCCACCCGGCAGATCTTCGACTCCAAGGGCGTGCGGGACGTCCAGATCGAGGAGATCGCCAGCGCGGTCGGGATCAACCGGGCGATCGTCTACCGGCACTTCACCGGCAAGGAGGAGCTCTTCGCGCTGACCCTGGTCGGCTACCTCGAGGAGCTGCACGACGCGATGGCGGCGGCCGCGGCGAGCGGGAGCGCGCCGAGCGAGCAGCTCGAGCGGATCGTGGGCGCGTTCGTCGACTACGGCGTGGCACACCCGGCCTTCGTCGACTGCGCGCAGGCCCTCATGGTGCGACCCGGCGACGAGCTGCTCGACGAGATCGCGGAGGGGCCGCTGTTCCGGCTCGGCCGCGGAATCACGTCCTGCCTGACCGTCCTGTCCGACACGCTCAGTCACGGCGTCGACGAGGGCGCGTTCACGCTGAGCGACGATCCGGTGCTGCTCGCCAACGCGCTGTACGCCAGCGGGCTCGGCGCCCTGCAGCTGGCTCGGCTCGGGATCCTGGTCAGCGAGGCCGCGCCGGGCATCCCGACGGTCGGGCAGATCTCGGCGGCGCAGGTGCGGTCCTACCTGGTCCGCTCGGCGCTCGCCCTGGTCACCGCCTGACCCGGCCCTCCACACGAACGAACGGCCCGCCCCCACGAGGGGACGGGCCGTCTCGGCGTCTCGTGACGGTCGCTGCGCGACCTCCTCGACGTCCGGTGCTCGCTCAGCGCTCCATGATCGCGACGACGCCCTGGCCGCCGGCGGCGCAGACCGAGATCAGCGCCCGGCCGCCGCCGTTGGCCTTGAGCAGCTTGGCCGTGTTGGCCACGATCCGGCCACCGGTCGCGGAGAACGGGTGCCCCGCGGCGAGCGAGGAGCCCTTGACGTTCAGCTTGGCCCGGTCGATGGAGCCGAGCGGCGCGTCGAGGCCGAGGCGCTCCTTGCAGAACACCGGGCTCTCCCACGCGGCGAGGGTCGAGAGCACCTGCGAGGCGAACGCCTCGTGGATCTCGTAGAAGTCGAAGTCCTGCAGGGTCAGGCCGTTGCGCTCGAGCATCCTCGGGACGGCGTACGCCGGCGCCATCAGCAGGCCCTCCGCACCGTTGACGAAGTCGACGGCGGCGACCTCGGAGTCGACGAAGTACGCCAGCACCTCGAGGCCGTGGGCCTCGGCCCACTCGTCCGAGCCGAGCAGGACGGCGGACGCACCGTCGGTCAGCGGGGTCGAGTTGGCGGCGGTCATGGTGGCCGCCTCACCCTTGCCGAAGACCGGCTTGAGCTTGGCGAGCTTCTCCAGCGAGGAGTCGGCGCGCAGGTTGTTGTCGCGCTCGAGGCCGCGGAAGGGCGTGATCAGGTCGTCCTGCCAGCCCTCGTCGTACGACGCCGCGAGGTTGTGGTGCGAGGTGACGGCCAGCTCGTCCTGGGCCTCGCGGGTGATCTGCCACTCGAGGGCGGTCAGGGCCTGGTGCTCGCCCATGGAGAGCTTGGTGCGCGGCTCGCCGTTGGACGGGATCGCGAGGCCGATGTCGCCGGGACGGAGGGTCGCGAGGACGGCGAGACGGTCCTTGGCGGAGCGGGCGTTGTTGAGCTGGATCAGCTTCTTGCGCAGCTTCTCGGAGATCGCGATGGGAGCGTCGGAGGTGGTGTCGACGCCACCGCCGATACCGGAGTCGATCTGGCCGAGCTTGATCTTGTTGGCGATGTAGTTGATCGCCTGCAGGCCGGTGCCGCAGGCCTGCTGCAGGTCGACGGCCGGCGTCTCGGGGGCGAGGCGGGTGCTCAGCACGGACTCGCGGACCAGGTTGAAGTCGCGGCTGTGCTTGAGCACGGCGCCACCGGCGACCTCACCCAGACGTTCACCCTCCAGCCCGAAGCGCGCCACGAGGCCGTCGAGGGCAGCGGTCAGCATGTCCTGGTTGGAGGCGGTGGCGTAGGCGCCGTTGGAGCGGGCGAACGGAATGCGGTTACCGCCCAGTACGGCGGCCCGGCGAACAGTCTCGGTCATGGATCAATCCTCACGCACGGGGCCCTGTCGGAGAACCGATTGAGGGCGAGATCACGAAATGTGGACTCAGAGTTACACATCTAGTTACATGGTGTCATGACTGACAAGTACCAGGGCTTCGTGAGCTCCCCGATCGGCAAGCTCCTCGTCAAGAACCTCGGACTGCCGAACCCGACCAAGCTGGACCGCTACCGGGCCGGCGACCCGCTGGTCGACGGCACCGTCCTCGTCGGCGGCCGCGGTCGCCTGATCGAGTCCCTGCCCGGCCTGCTCGACGTGCTCGGCATCGCCTCGGTCACTGCGCAGGCCGAGGGCGAGAAGTACAAGGGCCTGGTCTTCGACGCCACCGGCATCACGACGGTCGAGCAGCTCGTCGAGCTGCAGGCGTTCTTCACCCCGGTCATGCGCAGCCTGAAGAGCTGCGCCCGCGTCGTCGTCATCGGTACGCCGCCCGCCTTGGTCGAGGGCAGCGAGGAGATCGCCCAGCGCGCCCTCGAAGGCTTCACCCGCAGCCTCGGCAAGGAGATCGGCAAGGGCGGCACCGTCCAGCTGGTCTACGTCGCCGACGGCTACGAGGACTCGGTCCTGTCGACCCTCGGCTTCCTGCTCAGCCCGAAGTCGGCGTACGTGTCGGGCCAGGTCGTCCGGATCGGCGCCCACGACGAGACCCACGGCTCCGCGCTCGCCGACTGGACCCGGCCGCTCGACGGCAAGGTCGCGTTCGTGACCGGCGCGAGCCGCGGCATCGGCGAGGAGATCGCGCGGGTGCTGCACCGCGACGGCGCGAAGGTCGTCGGCCTCGACGTCCCGCAGGCCGCCGACGAGCTGGTCAAGGTCATGAACGAGCTCGACGGCGACTGGCTCACCCTCGACATCACCGCGCCCGACGCGCCGCAGCGGATCGCGCACCACCTCAAGGAGAAGCACGGCGGCGTCGACATCGTCGTGCACAACGCGGGTGTGACGATGGACAAGAAGCTCGCCAACCAGACGCCCGAGCGCTTCGGCAAGGTGCTGCAGATCAACCTCGAGGCGCCCGAGCGGATCACCGCCGAGCTGCTCGACCAGAAGGTCGTCAACAGCAACGGCCGGATCATCGGCGTCGCCTCGATCGCGGGCATCGCCGGCAACCTCGGCCAGACCAGCTACGCCGCGTCGAAGGCCGGTGTCATCGGCTTCGTCGACTCGCTGGCCGAGAAGCTCGAGGACGGCGTCACGATCAACGCCGTCGCGCCGGGCTTCATCATCACCCAGATGACCGCGGCCGTGCCGTTCGCGACCCGTGAGGTCGGCCAGCGACTCAACGCGATGGCCCAGGGCGGCCTGCCGGTCGACGTCGCCGAGACCATCGCCTGGTACGCCTCCCCCGCCTCGACCGCCGTCAACGGCAACGTCGTGCGGGTCTGCGGCCAGATGATGCTGGGTGCCTGACATGGCCCTCCCCGTGATGCTGAAGGCCGCGCTGCCCGCGGTCCCCGGCGTGAACCAGCTGCCGGGCATCAAGAAGACCGGCGGCGCGCTGCCGGACCTCACCCTGTCCCGTGCGGACGTGACGGTGGAGCGCTCGGCCGTCGAGCGGTACGCCGCCGTGTGCGGCTTCCCCGACCGCGACGTCGCGCCCGTGCCGTACCTGCACATGCTGGCGTTCCCGCTGCACATGCAGCTGATGACCGACGCGACGTTCCCGTTCCCGGCCATCGGCTCGGTCCACCTGGAGAACACCATCGTCCAGCACCGCCGGGTCGCGATCGGCGAGACCGTGTCGCTGTCGCTGAAGGCCGACAACCTGCGCGCCAGCACCAAGGGCCGCGCCTGGGACATGAACGTCACCGGCACCGTCGGCGACGAGGTCGTGTGGGAGTCGGTGTCGACGTACCTCCGCGTCGGCAAGGGTGACAAGGACAGCGGTGACCCCGGCATGTCGCTCGACGCGATCGCGGCCAAGGGCCCGGTGTGGAGCATCCCGGAGAACATCGGCCGGAGGTACGGCGCGGTGTCGGGCGACCGGAACCCGATCCACCTCTACCCGCTGACCGCGAAGGCGCTCGGCTTCCCGCGCCACATCGCGCACGGCATGTGGAGCAAGGCCCGCTGCATCGCGGCCCTGGAGAACCGGCTGCCGGACGCGGTGAGGGTCGAGGTCGCGTTCAAGAAGCCGATCTTCCTGCCGGGCAGGGCGCAGTTCGGCGCCGAGGCCAGGGCCGAGGGCTACGACTTCACGCTCGTGAACCCGAAGAACGGCGCACCCCACCTGCTGGGGCGCACCAGCGCCCTGTAGTCCGGTCAGTGGTGCGGGCGCGGCGTCACCTGCCGCGCCTGCTCCTCGGGCATCGGCTCGTAGTGCGCGAACGTGCGGGTGAACGTGCCCGCACCTCGCGTCGCGGCCCGCAGGTCCACCGCGTAGCGGACCAGCTCGCGCTGCGGGACGTGGGCCCGCACCAGGGTCCGGCCGCCGGCGACGTTCTCGTTGCCGAGCAGCCGGGCCCTTCGTGCGCTCAGGTCGCTCATCACCGGGCCGACCAGGTCGTCGGGCACGAGCACCGTCACGTCGTCGTACGGCTCCAGCATCGAGACGCCGGAGGCATCGGCCGCCTCGCGCAACGCCAGGGCGCCGGCGCTCTGGAAGGCCATGTCGGACGAGTCGACGCTGTGCGCCTTGCCGTCGGTCAGGGTCACCCGCAGGTCGACGACCGGGTAGCCGGCCCGCAGCCCTCGCTCCATCTGGGCGCGCACGCCCTTCTCGACGCTGGGGATGTAGCTGCGGGGCACCGCGCCGCCCACCACCTTGTCGACGAACTCGAAGCCGCTGCCCTCGGGCAGCGGCTCGATCTCGATGTCGCAGATGGCGTACTGGCCGTGCCCGCCGGACTGCTTGACGTGCCGCCCGTGCCCCTTGGCCGGCCCGGCGACGCACTCGCGCAGCGGCACCAGCAGCTCGCGCTGCTCCACGGTGACGCCGTGCCGGTCGGCCAGCCGCTCCAGCACCACGTCGGCGTGGGACTCCCCCATGGTCCAGAGCACCAGCTGGCCGGTGTCGGCGTTGTTCTCGACGCGCAGGCTCGGGTCCTCGGCGGCGAGCCGGGCCAGCGCCTGCGAGAGCTTGTCCTCGTCGGAGCGGGTCGCGGCCTCGATCGCGACCGGCAGCAACGGGTCGGGCATCGACCAGGGCTTGAGCACGAGGGGCTTGTCGACCGCGGAGAGCGTGTCGCCGGTCTCTGCGCGGGAGAGCCGCGCGACGGTGCCGAGGTCACCGGCGAGCACCCGTGCGGCGGGGACCTGGGCGGCCCCGAACGGGTGCCCGAGGGCGCCGATCCGCTCGTCCTCGTCGTGGTCCTCGTGCCCCGCGTCGGCGGAGAAGAACGACGAGAAGTGCCCGGAGACGTGCACTGCCGTGTCGGGCTCGAGGGTCCCGGAGAACACCCGGACCAGGCTGATCCGCCCGACGTAGGGGTCACCGGCCGTCTTGACCACCTCGGCCACCAGCGGCCCGCCCGGATCACAGGCGACCTCGCCGACGGCGGCGCCGGCGGGCGTGAACACCTCGGGCGAGGCGTGCTCCAGCGGTGACGGGAAGCCGTCGACGCACAGGTCGAGCAGCTCGCCGAGCCCGACCCCGGTGGCTGCGCAGACCGGCACCACCGGGTGGAAGCTGGCCCGGGCGACGGCGGTCTCCAGGTCGCCGACGAGCACGGCGAGGTCGATCTCCTCGCCGCCGACGTAGCGCTCCATCAGGTCCTCGTCCTCGGACTCCTCGATGACCGCCTCGATGAGCTCGCCGCGGCGCGGGTCGTCCGTGTCACCGGACAACAGCCCGTTCAGGGCGTCCCGGCCGGGTTCGGCGAGGTAGACCGGCAGCACCTTCCCGCCGAACGCCTCCCGGGCCTGCGCGACGACCGCGTCGACGTCGGCACGGGGATGGTCGAGCTTGCTGACCACGACCGCGCGGGGCATCGCGACCTGGTCGCACTCGCGCCACAGCTGGCGGGTGCCCTCGTCGACCTCCTCGTTGGCCGCGACCACGAACAGGGCACAGTCCGCGGCCCGGAGCCCGGCCCGCAGGTCACCGACGAAGTCGGCGTACCCGGGGGTGTCGACCAGGTTGACCTTCACCCCACGGTGCACGAGGGGTGCGACCGCCAGCGAGATGGACCGACCGTGGCTGCGCTCCGCGTCCTCGGTGTCGCACACCGTCGTGCCGTCAGCCGTGCTGCCGGCGCGGTTGATCGCGCCCGTGTGCAGCAGAAGGGCCTCCACGAGGGAGGTCTTGCCCGAGTGGGAGGGCCCGACCAGGACCACGTTGCGTACCTGGTCGGGCCCGGTCGCCGCGAGGTCGTGCTCGCCCCGCCTCTCTCCGCGCTTGTCCGCCATGGGTTCACGTAACTCCTGCTGCGGCCGGGAGGCAAGGGGGAGTCGTCAGCGACGCGGCCGGATCAGCCCTTCCTGGGCAACCGTGGCCACCAGGGTGCCGTCCTGGGTGAAGATCCGGCCCAGGGCGAGACCGCGGCCGCCGCTGGCCGACGGCGACCACTGGTCGTAGAGCCACCACTCGTCGGCGCGGAAGGGCCGGTGGAACCAGATCGTGTGGTCGAGCGAGGCCATCTGCACCTTGTGCGGGCCGTGCTCCGGGTGCGCGGCGAGGGTCGCCCCGAGCAGCGAGACGTCGCTGGCGTAGGTGAACGTCGCGAGGTGCTCCATCGGGTCGTCGCTGAGCCGGCCGTCGACCCGGATCCAGACCTGGGTCTTCGAGGGATGCATCGGGTCCGGCTCCATGCCGTGTGCGGAGTTGCCGAGCCAGCGCACGTCGAGCGCGGCCCACTCCTTGCTCAGCCCGTCGTCGGTGCCGCGCTCGGCCATCAGCGCCATCAGGTCCAGGCCGTCGTCGGGCGGCTTGACCTCGGGCATGACGTCCTGGTGCTCGAGGCCCTCCTCGGCACGCTGGAAGTTGAGCGACTGGTAGTAGATCGGGCGGCCGTGCTGGCGGGCCAGCACCCGCCGGGTGGCGAACGACTTGCCGTCGCGGATCCGTTCGACGTCGTAGATGATCGGCACGTTGTAGTCACCGGGCAGCAGGAAGTACGAGTGCAGCGAGTGCACGTGCATGCCCTCGTCGACCGTCCGGGACGCGGCGATCAGCGCCTGGGCGGCGACCTGGCCGCCGTACACCCGCTGCCGGATGGTCTCCGGCTGCTGGCCGCGGAACAGGTCGGTGTCGAGCTGCTCGAGGTCGAGCAGGGCGACCAGCTTCTGGGTCGCCTCCCCCATCACCCGCTCGGTGCCCGGGTCGGTCATGACGCGCCTCCGTTGTCGTCGGGCCCCTCGAGCCCGGCCAGGAACTGCTCGAACTGCCGGCCGATCTCCTCGCCGGTCGGCAGCGGCTCGTCCTCGGCCAGGAGGCTGCTGCCCTCCTCCTCGGCGCGCGCGAAGGTGTCGTACTGCTGCTCCAGCGCGGTCACCACGTCCTGGACCTCGTCGTTGGCGGAGAGGTAGCGCCCGATCTCCTCCTCGCGCTCGTCGGCGGACTCGCGCAGCTCGGAGAGGTCGACGGTGATCCGGGCAGCCAGCTCGACCTGCTCGAGCAGGGACACCGAGGCGCGGGGGTAGTCGAGCTGGGCGAGGTAGTGGGGCACGTGGGCGACGAAGCCCTGGGCGTCGTGGTCCCAGTCGCCGAGCCGGACCTCGAGCAGCGCCTGCGCGCTGCTGGGCACCCGCAGCTCGCCACGCCAGGGGCTGGTGCCGGTGAGCAGTTCGGGGTTGTTGGCGTGGTGGGTGATCGCGATCGGCCGGGTGTGCGGCACCGCCATCGGCACCGAGCCCATCGAGACGACCAGCGCGACGTCGAAGCGCTCGACGACCTCGCGCACGCCGCGGCAGAACGCCTCCCAGCGGATGTCAGGCTCCGGCCCGTGCAGCAGGAGGTACGGCGTCCCGCCCGCGTCGCGCAGCATCCGCACCACCAGCCGAGGGGCCTCGTAGCCCTCGTAGTGGTCGCGCGCGAAGGTCATCGGGGGCCGGCGGGCACGGTAGTCGTGGAGCTGGTCGACGTCGAAGGTGGCGACCACGACTCCCCCGCCGTCGGTCGAGAACGCTCCCGCCCGGACCAGGTGGCGCGCGGCCAGGGCACCCGCGTTGCCGGCGTCGAGGAAGCCCTCGAGCGCCACCACCAGAGCGAGGTTCTCGACGCCGTCCAGCTCGGGCACCTCGTCGACGATGTGGACGAGACGGGGTGATGAGGTCACCCGGAAAGCCTATTCGGTCGTCTGGCGCTGCTGCAGGCGGCTGTGGCTGCGGCCGTAGACGAAGTAGACGACGACCCCGATCACCATCCACACGCCGAACCGGATCCAGGTGTCGCCGGTCAGGTTGAGCATCAGGTAGAAGCACATCAGCGTTGACACGGCAGCCACGAGCGGCGCGGCCGGGGTGCGGAAGCCGCGGGGCAGGTCGGGGCGGCTGCGGCGCAGCACGACGACGCCGATGCTGACCAGCATGAACGCGAACAGGGTGCCGATGTTGACCAGGTGCGCCAGCGTGCTGAGGTCGACGAGGCCGGCCATCGCGGCGACCGCGATGCCGGTCAGGATCGTGATCCGGTACGGCGTGCCCCAGGTGGGGTGCACCTTGGCGAGCGCGCGCGGGAGCAGGCCGTCGCGGGCCATCGCGAAGCCGACCCGGGACTGGCCGAGCATCAGGATCATCGCGACCACGACCAGGCCGACGCAGGCGCCGATCGAGATCAGGTTGGGCATCCAGCCGACGCCGGTCGCCTCGAACGCGTCGGCGAGCGGCGCGGCGCTGTCGGGGTCGATGTCCTTGTAGCTGCGCAGGCCGGTGACCACCAGGCTCACGGCGGCGTAGAGCACGGTGACGATCGCCAGTGAGCCGAGGATGCCGATCGGGACGTCGCGCTGCGGGTTCTTCGTCTCCTCGGCGGTGGTGGCGACGATGTCGAAGCCGATGAAGGCGAAGAAGACGATCGCGGCGCCGGAGATGACCCCGGCCAGGCCGAAGACGGCGGGCTCGAGGCCGAGCAGGCTGGTGATCAGCGGGACGTCGGCGAAACCGCCGCTCGACTCGGGCGCGGGCTGGGCGTCGGGGATGAACGGCGTCCAGTTGCTGACGTCGATGTGGGCGATGCCGACCACGATCACGGCGGCCACCACGACCAGCTTGAGGGCCACGACGAACTGGTTGAAGCGGCTGGAGAACTTGGTGCCACGGATCAGCAGGAAGGTGACCAGGAGAGCGATCACGACGGCCGGCAGGTCGACCACGCCGGTGGCGGCGGAGCTGATCTGCGAGGGCAGGGTGACGTCGACGATGCTCAGCACCTCCTGCAGGTACGCCGAGAAGCCGGTCGAGAGCGCCGCGGCGCCGACGGTGAACTCGAGCACCAGGTCCCAGCCGATGATCCACGCGACCAGCTCGCCGAGCGTGGCGTAGCTGAAGGTGTACGCGCTGCCGGCGACCGGCACGGTCGAGGCGAGCTCGGCGTAGCAGAGGGCGGCCAGGCCGCAGGCGACGGCGGCGATCACGAAGCTCAGGGCCAGCGCCGGGCCTGCGTTGCTCGCGGCGACGGTGCCGGTGAGCACGAAGATGCCCGCACCGATGATGACGCCCACGCCGAAGACGGTGAGGTCGAGCGCCGAGAGGTCCTTGCGCAACCGGTGGTCCGGCTCGTCGGTGTCGGCGATCGACTGCTCGACGGACTTGGTGCGGAAGACGCTCATGAACCCTCCTGGCCCGAGTAGGTGCGTTGCATCAGTCCTACACCGCGCTGGGCCAGCTGCGCGGGAGTGACACCGAGGACTTCGGTGAGGACCTGCGCCTGGTCGGCGCCGTCGGCGAGGCGGTCGAGGAGCAGGAAGAGCGTCGGCGGGCCGTAGAGGCTGGCGACGTACTCGCAGACCCACCAGGACACGGCGTACCACGCCTCGGCGTCGGGTCCGGCGAACTCGGCGGCACCGGGCAGGTCGGTGACCGTGCCGGCCAGGTCGAGCGCTCGGGCCGGGAGCCGGCGGCGGGTGGGTGCCACGGGCTGGACCGAGACGTACTCGGCGACGCCCTCGCCGAGCCACAGCGGCGCGCCACGGCCGCGGGAGCCCAGCACGGCGTGGGTGAGCTCGTGCCGGACCAGCCGGCCGAGCACGCCCACGGGCTGCTCGAGCACCCGCGGGTTGAGGAAGATGCGGTACGACGCGACGCCCTGGTTCGCGTCCATGCCGTCCACGGGCACCGCGATCGTCAGGCCGTCGGCCCGGTCGGGGTCGCCCACCGTCTGGTCGGCGAGCCCGCGCAGGAACGCCGGGTCGCGCAGCGAGTACACGATCACCCCCGACGGCGCGTCGGCGCTGGTCGAGCCGACCACGCCGCGCACGTCGGAGCGGCCGCCGCTCGCCGCGTCGAGGACCTTGCCGGCATGGCGCACGGTCGTGTCGTCGAAGACGCCGAGGACGCCGACTGCCTGCTCGACCCGGATCGGGCCGACGTCCCAGGGCTGGACGTTGCCGGGGTGCGCGGTCTCCCAGGAGTAGTCGGTGGTCGAGGTGATGACGAGGCGGCGGCCGTCGGGCGAGGGCGTGAAGAGGAAGCGGTCACGGGTGCGGGCCGGCGCGGCGTCGTACCCGTCGAGGCCGAGGCTGAGCACGACCTCGACCCAGTAGTCCTCGCTGCCCTCGACCGGCGTGATGGTGTCGGCGGCGACCTCGTAGTGGAGCTCGCCGACGGGCAGCCGGGCCAGGTTGTCGAAGTAGGTCTGCTGCTCCTCGAGCAGGCCGGCGTCGGAGCGGTCCAGCGCCTTGCGGAACCGGGTGAGGTCGTGGGTGCGCAGCCCACGCGCCCGCTTGGCCAGCGTCCTCTGCATCAGGGTCGCGACGTCGTCGTACCCGGCGCCGGAGTACGTCGGCGGGGGCGGGTCGTCGGAGCAGGCGGCGAGCGGGAGCAGGAGCAGGGCCAGGGCCGGGATGATTGCCCTAGGAGCCTGCTGAACAATCCGCGCGGCTACGCGGCGCCGGGTGGAGCGTTCGCTGCGTTCGGCTCGGTTGAAGTGACCCGCCACGCCTGTCCTCGCCGCTCTGGCGACCGCACGCACCCGGCACCGCTCGCGTTCGCCCGTCTTGTTCAGCAGGCTCCTAGCGCGAACCGTCGACATCGAGGAGCGCCCGTCCTTCCGGGGCGGGCTCCGCGGCGCTGCCCCGAGCACTGTCCCGAGCACTGTCCCGAGCACTGTCCCGGGCGCTGTCCCGGGCGATGTCGTGGAGGACCTCGAGGGCGATCACCGAGGGGGTCAGCCCGATCCGCTCGAGGATCGCGGCCCGCTTGGCGTGGTCGAGGAACTCCTGCGGGATCCCGTGGATGCGCACCGGGGTGTGGACGCCCTCGGCGGCGAGGGTCTGGAGCAGCACGGCACCGACGCCGCCCACGACGCCGTTGTCCTCGAGGGTGACGACCCGGCGGTGGGTGCGGGCGAGCTCGACGAGGGCGGGGTCGACCGGCTTGACCCAGCGCGGGTCGACGACGGTGACGCCGATGCCCTGGTCGACGAGGCGCTGCGCGACGTCGACGGCGACCGTGGCCATCGAGCCGACGGCCACGACGAGGACGTCGCGCTCGCCGTTGCGGACCAGGACGTCGCAGCCGCCCTCCGTGCCGATCGCGGGGACGTCCTCGGGCGGCGGGCCCTTCGGGAAGCGGACCACAGTGGGGGCGTCGGCGACCTCGACGGCCTCGTCGAGCAGCTCGCGCATCCGGGTCACGTCGCGGGGCGCCGCGAGGCGCAGGCCCGGCACGACCTGGAGGATCGACATGTCCCACATGCCGTTGTGGCTGGCTCCGTCGTCGCCGGTGACGCCGGAGCGGTCGAGCACGAAGGTGACGCCGCAGCGGTGCAGCGCGACGTCCATGAGCACCTGGTCGAAGGCCCGGTTGAGGAAGGTCGCGTAGACCGCGAAGACGGGGTGCAGGCCCCCCATCGCCAGGCCTGCCGCGGAGGTCGCGGCGTGCTGCTCGGCGATGCCGACGTCGAAGGTCCGCTCGGGGAACCGGGCCTGGAACTTGTCGAGCCCGACCGGGTGCATCATCGCCGCGGTGATCGCGACGACGTCGGGCCGGCGCTCGCCGATCTCGACGACGTGGTCGGCGAAGTGGTCGGTCCAGATCGGACCCTTGGGCTTCTCGGCACCGGTCTGCACGTCGAACGGGCCGGGGGCGTGGAACTGGTCGGCCTCGTGCCGCTCCGCGGGGTCGTAGCCGAATCCCTTGCGGGTGATCGCGTGCACGATGACGGGACCACCGAAGCGCTTGGCCTGCCCGAGCGCCTGCTCCATGGCCGCGCGGTCGTGGCCGTCGACCGGTCCGACGTACTTGAGCCCGAGATCCTCGAACAAGCCCTGCGGGGCGAGCGCGTCCTTGAGTCCCTTCTTCATGGCGTGCAGGGCGTCGTACGCCGCCGCGCCGACGCCGGGCACCGCGGTCAGCCGGCGCTTCACGACGTCGAGGACGTGCTCGTAGCGCGGGTTGGTGCGCAGGCTCGTCAGTGCGGTCGCCAGGCCGCCGATGGTCGGCGTGTAGGAGCGGCCGTTGTCGTTGACCACGATCACGAGCCTGGAGTCGTGCTGGATCGCGATGTTGTTGAGCGCCTCCCAGGCCATGCCGCCGGTCAGGGCGCCGTCGCCGATGACCGCGACCGTGTGCCGGTCCTCGCCGCGGATCGCGAACGCCTTGGCGATGCCGTCGGCGTAGCTCAGCGCGGTGGAGGCGTGGGAGTTCTCGACCAGATCGTGCTCGGACTCGGCCTGGCTCGGGTAGCCGCTCAGCCCGCCCTCGCGCCGCAGCGTGCCGAACTCGGCCGCACGACCGGTGACGAGCTTGTGGACGTAGGACTGGTGGCCGGTGTCGAAGACGATCTTGTCGCGGGGCGAGTCGAAGACCCGGTGGATCGCGAGGGTCAGCTCGACGACGCCGAGGTTGGGCCCGAGGTGGCCGGTGTTCGTCGCGACGGTGCGGATCAGCAGGTCGCGGATCTCGGCCGCCAGCTGGGTGAGCTCGTCCTCGGACAGGGCCCGCAGGTCGCGCGGGGAGGTGATGCTCTCGAGGACAGACATGGCGGCCAGTCTACGGGGCTAGGCCGTGTCTCCCATTTCTCGGTGGATGGCCGGGTCGTCCAGTGCGTGCGATGGCAAGGCGCCGGCGAGAAGGCATGCTGGGCGCACGTCGAGCGTCGGCAACGCCGCCAGCGTGCGTGCTGGGCGGCCCGGGCGCCGCCAGGAAATGGGAGAAACGGCCTAGAGGTCGGTGAACGCGATCGCGGGCTCGTGCAGGCTGCCCAGCCAGACCCGGCCCTCGTGCTCCCGGACGCCGGTCACCATGTGGTACGACGCGCCGCGCCCGTCGGGCGCGAGGTCGAGGTCGTGCACGAGGGTCCCCTGCTCGTCGTAGGCCACGACCCGGACGGTCTGCTTCGGCTTGGGCTGGAACTCCTCGGGCAGCTTCGTGGCCAGCTTGCGCAGCACCATCGGGCCACGCTGGAGCCGCTCGACGAGCGGGTCGGTCGGGCTGGCGATGGTGATCCAGATCAGGCCGTCGGAGCCGCGCGCGATGTTGTCGGGGTAGCCGGGCAGGTCGCTCGCGAGGAGGTCGCGGGTGCCCTTCCGCTCACCGCTGGTCCAGTGGCGCACCACGGTCCGGGCGCCGGTCTCGGCGACGCAGACGAAGTCGCCGGCGCTCGAGAGGGCGACGCCGTTGGCGAACGCCAGGCCGTCGAGCACGACCGTGACCGAGCCGTCGGGGTCGCGGCGCAGCAGGCGCCCGGTGCGGGTGTTGCGGACGAAGTCGTCCTTCCAGCGGGCGATCCCGAACTGCGTCGAGGAGTCCGACCACCAGATGGTGCCGTCGCTCGCGATCGCGGCGTTGTTGCAGAAGACCATCGCTCGGCCCTCGACCTCGGCGGTGATCAGGTCCACCGCACCGCTCGCCGGGTCGACCCACAGCAGTCCGCGCTGGGCGTCGCACACGAGCAACCGCCCGTCGGGCGCGAACTCGATGCCGAGCGGACGTCCGCCGGTGTGGGCGACCCGGTCGACCTTGGCTCCGTCGGGGCTGACCCGGAGGATCGCGCCGTCCTCGGTGCCGGTGAAGACGCAGCCCCGGTCGGGACCGGAGGTCGCCACGACGACGTCCTCCGCGCCGTGGCCGGGGACGGGGATCACGGTGAGGGAGGTCACGTGCTGACCCTACTCAGACGACCGGCCCCCCGGCCGGCGGAAGATCCGCGGGGTCGACTCCGCCGTTGCAGGACGCGAACGGCTCGGGCGCGGTCTCGCCGGCGCCGAACTGAGCGACGAACAGCGCGATCCGCGGGTCGTCCGGGCCGCTCAGCTCGAGCTGGCGGCCCCAGACCGTGATCACGACCGGCGCCTCCTGGTCGTCGTACGGCGACAGGATGCCGTTGGCCGGCAGCTGCTCGGCAAGTCGTTGGATGCCGTCGGCGTCGACCTCGTCGCTGCGGTAGGTCAGCCACACGGTGCCGTGCTCGAGGTCGTGCACGACGTTGACCTCCGGCACCGGCTCGTCGTAGACCCCGCACTCGAGCCAGTACGGCGCGTGGTCGCCGCCCGCCGGCGGGGACTGCGGGTACGCGACCTCCTCCCCCGGCGCGACGTGCTGGTTGGTGAGCCCGGGGTACTCCTTCACCGCGGCGAGGCTGCTCGTGTCGGGCCCCGCCCCGTCCACGCCGCCGTCGCCCTCGGCGTCGCCACTCCTCGCGATCACGACCGGGACCACGATCGCTACCGCGAGCACGAGGACGGCTGCCAGGACGGCGAGCACGATCGGCACCGCGGAGCTCCTCCTCGGCGGCGGGAAGCCGGGCGGCGGGTAGGCCGGCGGCGGTGCGTAGGGAGGCGGCGGGCCGTACG
>JADCLI010000001.1 GCA_016803235.1 Pimelobacter simplex | reverse complement strand
GTACGGCCCCGACTACACCGGCCCCCGGCCGCCCGGCGTGCCCGAGACCCCGGCCGACGACTGAGCCGGCGGAGGTTGCGGTTTGGTCCCAAACCGCAACAATTCCGGCCTGGTACATGGTGTTTCTGCCCAAAGGGCGTTAATCACTTCCATGTAACACCCGCCCGAGTAATGTCGGATCAAGGAGGTGTGCCATGACGAGCATGGGAGAAGGCACGACCGGCGGACACCACTCCCCGAGCCGTGAGGAGCTCGAGGACCAGGTGCGCTACCTCGAGGAGGAGGTCGGCGATCTGCGCCGTCGACTCGTCGACAGCCCGACCGGAGCGGCGCGCTCGCTGGAGGCCCGGCTCGCCGAGGCCCAGCGCTCGCTGGCGGCGGTGACGTCCCAGAACGAGCGCCTCGCCGGGACCCTGCGCGACGCCCGCGACCAGATCCTCAAGCTCAAGGAGGAGGTCGACCGTCTGGCACAGCCCCCGGCGGGCTTCGGCACCTTCCTGCAGCGCAACGAGGACGACACCGTCGACGTGTTCACCGGCGGCCGCAAACTGCGGGTGACGGCGAGCCCGAACGTCGACCTCGAGACCCTGCGGCGCGGCCAGGAGGTGATGCTCAACGAGTCCCTCAACGTGGTCGCCGCGTTCGACTACGAGACCGTGGGCGAGGTCGTCATGCTCAAGGAGGTGCTCGCCGACGGCGAGCGCGTCCTGGTCATCGCCAACGCCGACGAGGAGCGCGTCGTCCGCCTGGCCGACCCGCTGCTCACCGAGACCCTGCGGGCCGGCGACTCGCTGCTGCTCGACTCCCGAGCCGGGTACGTCTACGAGAAGGTCCCGAAGTCCGAGGTCGAGGAGCTGGTCCTCGAAGAGGTCCCCGACATCACCTACGACACCATCGGCGGCCTCGGCAACCAGATCGAGGCGATCCAGGACGCCGTCGAGCTGCCGTATCTCTACCCCGAGCTCTTCGCCGAACACGAGCTCAAGCCGCCCAAGGGCATCCTGCTCTACGGCCCTCCGGGGTGTGGCAAGACGCTGATCGCGAAGGCCGTCGCCAACTCGCTGGCCAAGAAGGTCGCGGCGAAGACCGGCCAGGAGGGGAAGTCGTACTTCCTCAACATCAAGGGCCCCGAGCTGCTCAACAAGTACGTCGGCGAGACCGAGCGCCACATCCGGCTGGTGTTCCAACGGGCGCGGGAGAAGGCCAGCACCGGTACGCCGGTCATCGTGTTCTTCGACGAGATGGACTCGCTGTTCCGCACCCGCGGCTCCGGTGTCTCCTCCGACGTCGAGAACACCATCGTCCCGCAGCTGCTCAGCGAGATCGACGGCGTCGAGCTGCTCGAGAACGTCCTGGTCATCGGCGCCTCCAACCGCGAGGACATGATCGACCCGGCGATCCTGCGCCCCGGTCGCCTCGACGTGAAGATCAAGATCGAACGGCCCGACGCGGAGTCCGCCCGCGACATCTTCAGCAAGTACCTCACCCAGAGCCTGCCGCTGCACGCGGACGACCTGGCCGAGTTCAACGGCGACCGCAAGGCGACCGTCGGCGGCATGATCCGGGCGACCGTGGAGCGGATGTACTCCGAGACCGAGGAGAACCGCTTCCTCGAGGTGACCTACGCCAACGGCGACAAGGAGGTCCTCTACTTCAAGGACTTCAACTCCGGCGCGATGATCCAGAACATCGTCGACCGTGCGAAGAAGATGGCGATCAAGGACTTCCTCGAGCACGACCAGAAGGGCCTGCGCGTGTCGCACCTGCTCCAGGCCTGCGTCGACGAGTTCAAGGAGAACGAGGACCTGCCCAACACGACCAACCCCGACGACTGGGCGCGGATCTCGGGCAAGAAGGGCGAGCGCATCGTGTTCATCCGCACCCTCATCACCGGCAAGCAGGGCACCGAGCCGGGCCGCTCGATCGACACCGTCAACGACACGGGCCAGTACCTGTAGGTCACGCTTGCCCCGCTCGCCTAGGGTGGGCCACGTCCCGTCCGCACCCCATCCTTCAGGAGCCATCCCATGAAGAAGCTCATCATCGTCGCCCTCGTCGCGCTCGGCGTCACTGCCGCCGTCAAGGTCGCGAAGAGCCGCTGACTCCCGCACGTGCCGGGCCCCTCGGGGCCCGGCACGTGACGTTCCCGGGGGAGCTCATTCCCCGCGGAGGAAGCCGGCCCGCAGCACGTGGAAGGCCCCGTAGCACCCCAGTCCGGCTGCGACCACGAGCAGCAACGGCGGGCCGTACGGCTCGTCCCGGAAACGGACGATGGCCTGGTCCAGGCCTCCCGACTTCTCCGGGTCGTGGGTGACGGCGCTCCACACGAACATCCCGGCCAGCACCAGGAACGCCGCGCCACGGGCCGCGAAGCCGATCCGGGCCAGCACGGTGACCAGGCTCCCGAGAGCGCCTCCGCGCGCCTCCGGCTCCAGGCCGCGCCGCCATCGGTCCGAGAACGCGTGCGCGATGCTGACGACACCGACCCCGGCGATGCCGAGGCCCACCACCACGACGACGGCCGACCCGATCGGCAGCTCCATCAGCCGCCCGGTCGCGCCGCCACCGGAGCCGGTGTGGCCGCCGGCCACGCGGACCGCCAGCACGGCGAGGACCGTGAACACCACGGCCCGCCCGGCTGAGGCGGCCCGCGCACCCCACCGGCGCAGACCCTCCTCGTCGCGGTGGCCGCCGATCGCCTGGCAGGCCTCCCACACCGCGAGGCCGCTGAGCCCGGCCGCGACCAACCACAGGACGGCTGCGCCCATCGGCTGCTCGCGCACCTCCTGCAACGCACCCTGACCCGAGGCCGACCCGGCGCGATCGCCCAGGACCAGCTGCGCGGCCAGCCACGCCACGATCACGTAGACCATGCCGTACGCCGCCATCCCGACGCGGGCGGCGACGCTCACCACGGCGTTGTCGCGCGCCTCGCGAGCCGCGTGCTCCGTCTGTTGCTGCGTGTCACCCACGGCGTCACCCCCGGCCTGTCCGCTACCCGAACCAGGCGTCGGCATCCCGCCGCACGGTCGGCCCGACACCGTAGGCTGGAGGCATGAGCGTGCGCCGCGTGATGGGCACCGAGGTGGAGTACGGCATCTCGGTCCAGGGCCAGCCGACAGCCAACCCGATGGTGGCGTCGTCGCAGGTCGTCAACGCCTACGCGACCGCCACGGTGCGGGCCCGCCGGGCGCGGTGGGACTTCGAGGAGGAGTCGCCGCTGCGCGACGCCCGCGGCTTCGACATGTCCCGTCAGATCGCGGACCCGACGCAGCTGACCGACGAGGACCTGGGCCTCGCCAACGTCATCCTGACCAACGGCGCCCGGCTGTACGTCGACCACGCGCACCCGGAGTACTCCACCCCCGAGGTGGTCACGCCGCTCGACGTCGTCCGCTGGGACAAGGCGGGGGAGCAGGTCATGCTCGACGCCGCCCGCCGTGCGCAGCAGCTGCCCGGCAACCCGCAGATCGTTCTCTACAAGAACAACACCGACAACAAGGGTGCCTCGTACGGCGCGCACGAGAACTACCTCATGCGCCGGTCCACCCCCTTCGCCGACATCGTCCGCCACCTCACCCCGTTCTTCGTCAGCCGGCAGGTGTTCTGCGGCGCCGGCCGGGTCGGCAAGGGCCAGGACGGCCGTGAGCACGGCTTCCAGATCAGCCAGCGCGCCGACTTCTTCGAGGTCGAGGTCGGTCTGGAGACCACGCTCAAGCGGCCGATCATCAACACCCGCGACGAGCCCCACGCCGACCCCGAGCGCTACCGCCGGCTGCACGTGATCATCGGCGACGCGAACCTGTCCGAGATCGCGACCTACCTCAAGGTCGGCACCACCTCGCTCGTGCTGGCGATGATCGAGGAGAAGTTCATCACCCGCGACCTCGCCGTCGACACACCCGTGTCGGCCCTGCGCGCGGTCTCCCACGACCCGTCCCTTCGCCAGACCGTGACCATGGCCGACGGGCGCCGACTGACCGGCATCCAGCTCCAGCTGGAGTTCCTCGACTTGGCGAAGAAGTACGTCGAGGACAGGTACGGCGCGGATGCCGACCCCCAGACCGTCGACGTGCTCCATCGCTGGGAGGACGTCCTCGCCCGACTCGAGTCCGACCCGATGTCGCTGGCCGACCAGCTCGACTGGGTCGCGAAGCTGAAGCTGATCGAGCAGTACCGCTCCCGCGACGGGCTGGCCTGGGACGACGCGAAGCTGCAGCTGATCGACTACCAGTACTCCGACATCCGTCCCGAGAAGGGCCTCTACCACCGTTTGGTCGGCGCCGGGCGGATCCAGCGCCTACTGACCGACGACGACGTCGAGCAGGCGATGACCAACCCGCCGGAGCAGACCCGCGCGTACTTCCGCGGCCGCTGTCTGGAGAAGTACGCCCCCGACATCGCCGCCGCGTCCTGGGACTCGGTGATCTTCGACCTGCCCGGACGCGAGTCTCTGCAGCGGGTCCCGACGATCGATCCGCTGCGGGGCAGCAAGGCCCACGTCGGCGAGCTGATCGATCGGTGTGCCACGGCGGACGAGCTGGTCCGCGCACTCAGCCGTTAGGCCGGGATGGGCCGACGCGTTGGGGTCTGAGTGGATAGGCTGGCGTCATGGCTCAGGAGCAGAAGCAGCCGCGCAAGTCCGACGAGGCGGAGGAGACGACCGAGGTCGCTCCCGAGTCCGACGTGGCCGAGCGCAAGGAGGCCCTCGACGACGACGTCGACGCGATCCTCGACGAGATCGACGACGTCCTCGAGACCAACGCCGAGGACTTCGTGAAGTCGTTCATCCAGAAGGGCGGCGAGTAGCCCCCGATGAGCGACGCGCGCATCCCGGGCGCTTTCCTGCGCCCTGGCACCTCCTCGTTCAGCGACTTCCTGGCCGAGAACGCCCCTGACCTCCTTCCCGCCCGCCGGTCCCTGCCGGCCGGCAGCGCCGCCGAGATCGCGCCCCACGGCACCACCATCGTCGCGGTGACCTTCCCCGGCGGCCTGGTGATGGCCGGCGACCGCCGGGCCACGATGGGCAACGTGATCGCCCAGCGCGACATCCAGAAGGTCTTCCCCGCCGACGAGTACTCCGTGGTCGGCATCGCCGGCACCGCCGGTCTCGCGGTCGAGATGGTCCGCCTGTTCCAGGTCGAGCTTGAGCACTACGAGAAGATCGAGGGCTCGATCCTCTCCCTCGACGGCAAGGCCAACCGGCTCTCCGCCCTCATCCGCGCCAACCTCGGGATGGCGATGCAGGGCCTGGCCGTCGTCCCCATGTTCGCGGGCTACGACCTCGACAGCGGCACCGGTCGGATCTTCGGCTACGACGTCACCGGCGGCCGCCACGAGGAGGCGTCGTTCTTCACCGTCGGCTCGGGCTCGCTGTTCGCCCGCGGCGCGCTGAAGAAGCTCTGGCACGAGGGCCTGTCGTCCGACGACGCCGTCCGGGTCTGCCTGCAGGCGCTGTACGACGCCGCCGACGACGACTCCGCCACCGGCGGTCCCGACCTGACCCGCCGGATCTTCCCGATCGTGTGGGTCGTGACCGCCGACGGCGCCGTCCAGCTCGACGAGGCTGCCATCGGCGCGCTCGCCGACCAGGTCGTCGGTGCCCGCTTCGAACGACCCGACGGTCCGCTCGCACCCCTGCCCGGCGGGGGAGAGGAGACGCAGGCATGAGCACCCCGTTCTACGTCTCGCCCGAACAGCTGATGAAGGACCGGGCGGACTTCGCCCGCAAGGGCATCGCCCGCGGCCGGTCCCTCGCTGCGGTGCAGTACGCCGACGGCGTCCTGCTCGTCACCGAGAACCCCTCCCAGGCCCTGCACAAGGTCTCCGAGCTCTACGACCGGCTCGCGTTCGCAGCGGTCGGCCGCTACAACGAGTTCGAGAACCTCCGTATCGCCGGCGTCCGGCTGGCCGACATGCGCGGGTACGCCTACGACCGCCGCGACGTCACCGGCCGCGGCCTCGCCAACGCCTACGCGCAGACCCTCGGCACGATCTTCTCCTCGGGCGGCGAGAAGCCGTACGAGGTCGAGATCTTCGTCGCCGAGGTCGGCTCGAGTGCAGACGAGGACCAGATCTACCGGCTCACCTACGAGGGCCGGGTGGCCGACGAGCACGGCTTCGCGGTGATGGGCGGCGACAGCGAGACGGTGTCGTCGTACCTGTCCTCGCACTACGCCGCCGGTGCCTCGCTCGGCGAGGCCCTCAGCGTCGCCGTGGCCGCGCTCGGCCACACCGGCGACGGAGACCGGGTGATCCCGGTCGAGGACCTCGAGGTCGCCGTCCTCGACCGCACCCGCACCCAGCCGCGGAAGTTCTCACGGCTGCGCCCGGCTCGGGTCGCCGAGCTCCTCGGCCCGCGCGGCACCCCCGAGCACGCCGCCCCCCTCCCCGAGGACGGAGCCTCCGGCTCCGGCGCCTCGGGCTCCGACAGCGACGACCCCGCCGACCCGACCGACCAGGTCTCCGGCAACGTCCCGCCCCTCGAGCACCCCACCAACGGCGAGCCGCCCTCCGGCGAGCCTCCTGTCGCCCCGCC
The DNA here is from genome assembly GCA_016803235.1 of Pimelobacter simplex. Taxonomy (GTDB): domain Bacteria; phylum Actinomycetota; class Actinomycetes; order Propionibacteriales; family Nocardioidaceae; genus Nocardioides; species Nocardioides simplex_A. The sequence continues at coordinate 283,066 of JADCLI010000001.1, read as the reverse complement.
CCTGTGACGCGTGGTCGGCCTGTCGTTGCGGTTTGGTCCCAAACCACAGCGACACGCCGGCCCCGGAGGCGGTTTGTGCCCAATCGGTGATCGGACGAACGACCGCCCAAGCACGTTTCCACAGGCGCGCAGGCGGCTCTTGCCCGACGTACACCAGGCACCGACTCTTTCGTCATGAAGATCGGGCCGGATGGAGCCATTCGCGGAGAGGTCCGCGCGCCCGGGAACCAGCGCGTCGCGCACGGCCTCTACCGGCTGGAGACGCCGCACCTGACTCCGTGGGCGAACTTCCTACGCGACCTCAGCGCTCTGCTCCTCGTCCTGCCGCCCGGCGCGGTGTACACCCACGTCACGGCGGCACGTCTTCTCGGGTGGCAGGTCCCCGTGCTGCCCGAACAGGTTCCGCACTTCGCCGCAGTGCGCGGGGACTGCCGGCCGCGGCGGCCCGGCCTGATCTGCTCGAGACTGACCCACCAGGCACGGCCGAGGATCGTGCACGGACTGCCCGTCGACGAGCCCGCGGAGATCCTGTTGCGGGCGGCACGAGACTTCGGCGACCTCGACCTTGCCGTCATGGTCGACTCCGCGGCACACCTCGGACACGTCGACGAGGCGGCGGTCAAGAAGGTGCTGGCCTCCAAACGGCCCGGAACTCGCCGCCTGCGCCGGGTCTGGAAGAGCCGCAGTTCCCTGGCCGAGTCCGCTGGCGAGACGCTCCTGCGGAAGTTCCACGACGCCATGGACGTCCCGACGGAGGCTCAGGTGTACATCCACGACGAGAGCGGGCGGTTCGTGTGCCGCGCCGATCTCGTCGTGGTCGGCACCCTGAACATCCACGAGTACGACGGCGGGGTGCACCGAGAACCAAGTGTCCATCGCCGAGACCTCCGCCGAGAGCGGGCGCTGGCGAGTACGGCGTACGTGCGTCGTGGTTACACGCTGGACGACCTCCTCAACCACGCGGCCACCTTGATGCACGAACTCGACCGTGTCCTCGATCGCCCGCACCAGGCCGAGCGCCTGCGCAGGTGGCGCGCCCTCGTCGACGACTCGCTCTACTCGGAGACCGGCCGGGCCAGGGTGATGAACCGCTGGTACCGCTCGACCACGCCCGTCGATTGGGCAGGAACTGCATGATCTGGGCCCGAATTGATGCGGTTTGGGACCAAACCGCATCACCGGTCACCGCAACGGGCGAGTGGCAGGCCCCTCGAGCACCTCCCCGTCCGCGCCGAACCGGGAGCCGTGGAGGGGGCAGTCCCAGGAGTCCTCCGCGTCGTTCCAGGTCAGTACGCCGCCGAGGTGGGTGCACAGCGGTGGCCGGTCGCCGGCGAGCAGTCGCCCGGCGTGCCCGCAGGCGAGCTGCCAGCCGACCTCGGCGTTGGCAGCGGCCGCCCGTGGCGCAGCGAGCACCTGCCGCGGGGACCAGCTGCGCAGGGCGTCCGCCCAGTCCGGACGACTGCCGCCGAGCAGGTCGGCGGCGAGCAGCAGCGCGGCCGCCGGTGCCGTGCTGAGTCCCCACTTGTCGAAGCCGGTCACCACGTGGATCCGGTGGTCGCCGGGGACGGCGGGGCCGACGTACGGCAGGCCGTCGACCGGGGACTGGTCCTGGGCCGACCAGGCCTCACGCAGCGTCGCGTCCGGGAAGGTCTCGCGCGCCCAGTCCAGCAGGCGGTCGCGGTGCGCGGCCGCCGCGCCGCGTCCGGTCACGTGGCCGGCGCCGCCGACCATCAGCAGACGCTCCCCGCCGGTGTCGACCGACCGCAGCGAGCGCACGTCGTCGTCCGCCGAGAGGTGCATCCCGGCGGGTGCCCAGGCGCCGGCGAAGGTCGCGGCGTACGACCGCGTGGCCTGCAGGCGGGCGAAGAAGAGGCCCCGCAGCAGCGCCGGCTGGTTCGTGGCGACGACGGCGACGCCGGCGCGCAGGTCCCGTCCGTCGTCGGTCCGCACCCGGACCCCGTCGCCGGCGTGGTGCACGCCGATGGCCCGGACCTGCTCGTGCACCTGCCCGCCCTCGGCCACGACGTCGGCGACGAGGAGGTTCAGCATCCTGACCGGGTCCACCTGGAACTGGTCGTCGAGCTCGACCGCACCTCGCACCGCGAACGGCAGCTCGGTGTCCGACGTCCACCGGACGGCCAGGCCCGCCTGCCGCGCGGCTTCGAGCTCGGCCCGGGCTCGGTCCTCGCCCCGCTCGGTCACGGCGTACGTCGAGGCCACCCGTCCCGGCACCGGCAACCCATGTCCCTCGCAGTAGCGGCGCAGCCACGCCTGGCCCTCCGTCCCCGCCTCGACGTAGCGCCGGACGACCGACAGCGGGTTGGTGCGCAACGCCCGCCTCAGCTTCGTGCCCTGCAGCAGGCTGACCTTCCCGGTGCTGTGACCGGTGGTGCCGTCACCGATCCGCCGGGCCTCCAGGACCGCCACCGAGCAGCCTCCGCGAGCCAGCAACAGTGCGGTGAGCAGGCCAGCCGCACCCCCTCCGACCACGACGACGTCGTACGACTCCGAGAACTCCTGCGGCGCTTCCATGCGAGTGAGGTACCCGCTGCCCACCACAGCAGTAATGTGCGTACATGGACCGTCGGATCTTCGGGATCGAGAACGAGTACGGCGTCACGTGCACGTTCCGCGGACAGCGGCGACTCAGTCCCGACGAGGTCGCGCGCTACCTGTTCCGCAAGGTCGTCAGCTGGGGGCGCAGCAGCAACGTGTTCCTCCGCAACGGAGCGCGCCTCTACCTCGACGTGGGCAGCCACCCGGAGTACGCCACGCCCGAGTGCGACGACGTGACCGAGCTGGTGACGCACGACAAGGCGGGGGAGCGGGTCCTCGAGGGGCTGCTGCTGGACGCCGAGCAGCGGCTGCACGACGAGGGCATCGCGGGCGAGATCTACCTGTTCAAGAACAACACCGACTCGGCCGGCAACTCCTACGGCTGTCACGAGAACTACCTGGTCAGCCGGGCCGGGGAGTTCAGTCGCCTCGCCGACGTGCTGATCCCCTTCCTGGTGACCCGGCAGATCATCGTCGGCGCCGGGAAGGTCACCCAGACCCCCCGGGGCACCAGCTACTCGGTCAGCCAGCGCGCCGAGCACATCTGGGAGGGCGTGAGCAGCGCGACCACGCGGAGCCGCCCGATCATCAACACCCGCGACGAGCCGCACGCCGACGCGGAGAAGTACCGCCGCCTCCACGTCATCGTCGGCGACTCCAACATGAGCGAGACCACCACGATGCTCAAGGTCGCCTCCTGCGACCTGGTGCTGCGGATGATCGAGGAGGGCGTGGTGATGCGCGACCTCACGATGGAGAACCCGATCCGCGCGATCCGCGAGATCTCGCACGACGTCACCGGCCGCCGCAAGGTCCGCCTCGCCAACGGCCGGGAGGCCAGCGCCCTCGACATCCAGGGCGAGTACCTCGCCAAGGCCCGCGACTTCGTCGACCGCCGCGGCGTCTCCACACCGGTCATCGAGCGCGCGCTCGACCTGTGGGAGCGCGGCCTCAAGGCGGTCGAGTCCGACGACCTCAGCCTGGTCGACCGCGAGATCGACTGGGTCATCAAGTGGAAGCTGATCGACCGCTACCGCGCCAAGCACGGCATCCCGCTGAGCCACCCGAGGGTCGCCCAGCTCGACCTGGCCTACCACGACATCCACCGCGGTCGCGGCCTCTACTACCTGCTGGAGAAGCGCGGCGCCGTCGCCCGGGTCACCAGCGACCTGAAGATCTTCGAGGCCAAGTCGGTCCCGCCCCAGAACACTCGTGCCCGCCTGCGCGGCGAGTTCATCCGCCGCGCCCAGGAGCGCCGCCGGGACTTCACGGTCGACTGGGTGCACCTCAAGCTCAACGACCAGGCGCAGCGCACGGTGCTCTGCAAGGACCCGTTCCGGGCGTACGACGAGCGGGTGCAACGCCTGATCGACGGCATGTGACACAAGCCTTCGGGCACTCGGTAGGGTTTGCGCGTGCTGATGCGCCTGCGACGTCCCTCGATGCTCCTCCTCTCGACCCTGCTGCCGGCCAGTCTCGCCCTCGCGGCGTGCGGCGGTTCGGACTCCGACCAGGCCAAGGGCCTCGACGCGGTCACGATCAGTGGCTCGGTCGGCGAGGCGCCGAAGCTGGACTGGAAGTCCGTGATGACCGCGGAGAAGCCGGTGACGAAGGTGGTCACCGAGGGTGACGGCGCCACGCTGAAGAAGGGTGACGTCGTCCGCGTCGAGTTCACCCTCGCCGACGGCTGGACCCACAAGGTCCCGTTCGACAGCTACGCCGCCGACTCGCTCAGCACCCTGGTCAAGGTCGGCACCGAGAAGGAGCCGCAGACCCTCACCGACCTGCTCTCACTGGGCTTCGCCGACCAGATCAAGGCGGGCCAGAAGGTCGGCAGCCGGCTCGCGGTGACCGTCGGCAGCGACGTCGCCTTCGGTGGCTACCTCGGCAGTCAGGCCGCCGGCCTGCTCGCGGGCCTCGACATCGGCAACGAGGACGGGTTGCTTTTCGTCGCCGACATCGTCGGTGTCGCCGGCCCGGAGGGCACCGAGGAGGCGGCGCCGGCCTGGGCGCCGAAGATCGTCGAGGACGCCGGCCTGCCGGCCAGCCTCGACTTCGCGGACGCACCGAAGCCGAGCGGCGACCTCGAGGTCGCGACCCTCACGAAGGGCACAGGACCGGCGGTCACCAAGGGCCAGACCATCCTGGTCAGCTACCTCGGCCAGATCCCGGGCGCCGAGAAGCCGTTCGACGCCAGCTACGCCGACGGCCGCGGTCTCGAGGCCGTGGTGGGCGGCAAGGACGCTTCCGTGGTCAAGGGCTGGTCGCAGGCCCTCGTCGGGCTCCCGGTGGGCAGCCGGGTGATGATCCAGATCCCGCCGAAGCTCGGGTACGGCGACCAGGCCCAGGGTGAGGACATCCCCGCCAACTCCACGCTCTACTTCGTCGTCGACATCCTCGACGCCGCCGACACCCCGCCCAAGCCGGAGCCCGCGCCGGAGGCCACGCCGACCGACGGTGCCGCCCCGACCGAGGGCGCCACCACCCCCGCCCCCGAACCGAGCACGGATGCCAGCACCGAAGAGTGAGCGTCTCCTCAACCTGCTGATCATGCTCCTGGTGCAGCGCAGGCCGATCGCCAAGGAGCGGATCCGCGAGCTGCTGTACCCCGACTCCCGCCTCGACGCCTTCGAGAAGATGTTCGAGCGGGACAAGGAGGAGCTGCGCGGCCTCGGCGTACCCGTCGAGGTCGCGACGATCGACCCGCTCTTCGAGGACGAGGTCGGCTACCGCATCCCGCCGGAGGCGTTCGCCCTGCCCGACGTGGAGCTGACGCCCGAGGAGGCTGCGGTCGTCGGGATCGCCTCGCGGGTGTGGCAGCACGCCACGATGGCGCAGGCGACGACCGACGCCGTACGCAAGCTCACCGCCGCCGGCATCGAGGTCGACCTCGACGCGCTCGAGATCGCCCGGCCGCTGCTCACGGCCGAGGAGCCCGCCTTCGAGAAGTGCTGGGTGGCGGTCTGCGAGCGCAACGCCATCGAGTTCGACTACCAGCGCCCCGACGCCGACGCGCCGATGCGCCGACGGGTCCAGCCCTGGGGTGTCGTGCGCTACTCCGGACGCTGGTACCTCGTCGGATACGACGCCGACCGGGCCGCCGAGCGCGTCTTCCGGCTGTCGCGGGTCCAGGGCGAGGTCCAGCTCGTCGGCCCGCCACGGGCCTACGACGTCCCGCCGGAGACCGACGTGCGCGAGATCGCGCGGCGGATGGCCCCACCGATCCCCAGCACGACCGCCGTGCTGCTCGTGCGCGACGGCGCCGGGCACGGCCTGCGCCGTGCCGCTGACCGGATCGAGGTCGGTGTCGACGGTCCAGACGACCGCACCGGTTGGGACCGGGTCGTGCTCGTCCGCCCCACCCAGGGACTGGCCGACGAGGTGCTCTCGCACGGTCCCGACGTGGTGCTCCTCGAGCCGCTCGCCGTACGCGAGCAGGTCGTCGCGCGTCTCGAGCAGGTGGTCTCGTGAGCGGCCGGAGCGTTGCGGTTTGGTCCCAAACCGCAGCGACACGCCGAGAAGTCGTGCGGTTTGGGACCAAACCGCGACCCCGGGGAGGCGTCAGATGAGCCGTACGCCGGCACCGGGGGCTCGCGACCAGGTCGCCCGACTGCTGACCCTGGTGCCCTTCCTGCACCACCGCGACGGCGTCCGCCTCGAGGAGGCGGCCCAGCTGCTGGGCACCACACCGAAGCAGGTCGTGCAGGACCTCAAGGTGCTGTTCATGTGCGGCCTGCCGGGCGGGCTGCCGGACGACCTGATCGACGTCGACCTCGACGCCATCGTCACCGAGGAGGGCAGCCCGGTCACCGAGGGCGTGATCCGGGTCGAGAACGCCGACTACCTGGCCCGGCCGCTGCGGCTGAGTGCGACCGAGGCATCGGCGATGATCGTCGCGCTCCGGATGCTCCGCGACACGGCGTCCGCCGGCGCGAGCCCCGAGCTGGTCGACCGGGTGCTGGCCAAGCTGGAGGCGGCCGCGGGTGCTCCGCACGTCGAGGTCACGCCCTCGCCCCGCGACGCGCAGCAGGTCGTCGTGGCCCAGCTCACCGCACTGGTCGAGGAGGCCGTGGCGTCCGGCCGGCAGCTGCGGCTGCTCTACTTCGTGCCCTCGCGTGACGAGGAGTCCGAGCGGGTGGTCGATCCCTTCGGCGTGGTGACCCACGGCGTGTTCTCCTACCTCGACGCGCACTGCCACCGCGCCGAGGCCGACCGGCTGTTCCGACTGGACCGGATCACCAAGGCCGAGCTGCTCCCGTCGGCCCGGACCACGCCCGCCAGGGAGCCGCGCGACCTCAGCGACGGCCTGTTCGCCGACGACCTCACACCCGACGCCACCGTGGTCACCCTTCGCCTGGGACCGCCGGCGCGGTGGGCGACCGACTACTACCCCGTGCGCGACGTACGACCGCAGGACGACGGATCGGCGGAGGTCGACCTGGTGGTGGTCGACCGCCGCTGGCTGACCCGGCTGCTGCTCCGGCTCGCACCCCACGCGACGGTCGTCCGCCCCGCGGAATTCACCGACACTTTCACCGCCCGCGCACAGGAGACCCTCAGGCTGTACAGGTGACGAGGGCGTAGCATGGGCCCCGTCAGCTCAACCCGACGATCGAGAGTTGGTCCCCGCCGATGTTTCCCCTGCTCGCAATGCCCCAGGGAGCCGAGTGGCTCATCATCCTGGCGATCGTGATCCTGGTCTTCGGGGCGGCCAAGCTCCCTGACCTCGCTCGAGGCACGGGTCAGGCGCTGCGGATCTTCAAGGCCGAGACCAAGGGCCTGCGCGACGACGAGGACAAGAAGAAGAAGCCCACCACGTCGACGGGCGAGCTCAACGCCGCCGCCGACGGCCGGCTCGATGACGTGGCCGAGGGCGAGATCGTCGAGGACCGCCGCGAGAACAACGCCTGACCTTGGCGTTCACGGGTTTCCTCAAGCTCTTCATCGGAAAGCCCGTCCATTCCGTCGGCGACGACGGCCGGATGGCGCTGTCCGACCACCTGCGCGAGCTGCGCGCGCGGCTGCTCAAGGCCGCGTTCGCGGTCCTGGTGACCTTCGGCATCGCGCTGTTCTTCTTCGACTGGGTCTACGACCTCGTCGTCGACCCCTACTTCGCGGCGCAGGCCAAGCTGCCCGAGGGCTCCAGCGAGGCGACCACCTCCGGCCCCGCCGGCGGCTTCCTGCTCTATCTCAAGCTGTGCGGTCTCACCGCGCTGGTCGCCTCGAGCCCGGTCTGGCTCTACCAGATCTGGGCGTTCATCCTCCCCGGGCTGCACCCGAACGAGAAGCGGTGGACCGGGATCTTCGCCGCCATCGCCGGACCCCTGTTCATCGCCGGCGTCGTGCTGGGCTACGTCACCTTGCCGAAGGGCCTGGAGATCCTGATCGGGCTCAACCCGGAGGGGTTGACCAACCTGGTCGAGTTCAACGACTACCTCACCTTCTTCAGCCGCACACTGCTCGGCTTCGGCATCGCCTTCGAGATCCCGGTCTTCGTGGTGCTGCTCAACCTGGCCGGCCTCCTCAAGGGCAAGTCGCTCGGCGCGCACCGGCCGTGGATGATCGTCGGCACGTTCATCTTCGCTGCCGTCATGACGCCCTCCGGCGACCCCTTCACGATGACCTTCATGGCCGTCCCGATGATCGTGCTCTTCCTCGTCTCCGAGGTGATCGCCCGCCTCAACGACCGCCGTCGGGAGCGCCGGGCGATCAACGCCGGCCTGTCGCCCGACGAGGCCAGCCCACTCGACCTGTGACCCGGCGCTAGCCTTCAACCGTGCCCCGCGCGATCGTCCTGACCAACCCCACCTCGGGCAAGGGGCGTGGCGCGCGGATGCGCGACGAGGCGTTGCCGCGCTTCCACGGGGCCGGGTGGCGTACGACGTCGCTCACCGGCCGCGACGCCGACGAGGCCCTCGACCTGGCCCGGCTGGCAGCCGCCGAGGAGCCGGACGCGCTCGTCGTGTGCGGCGGCGACGGGATGGTCAACCTCGGGATGCAGGCCGTCGCCGACACCGGCGTCCCGCTCGGCATCCTGCCCGCCGGGACCGGCAACGACTTCGCCCGCTACTTCGACCTTCCCCGCGGGGACGGAGCCGCGGCCGCCGTACGGATCCTCCACGGCGCCCCGCGCACCGTCGACCTGGCCCGTACCGGCGGTCGCTACTTCGGCTGCGTCCTGGCCGCCGGCTTCGACGCGGTCGTCAACGAACGGGCCAACCGGATGCGCTGGCCGAGGGGCCAGATGCGCTACAACCTCGCGACCCTCGCCGAGCTGCCGGTCCTCCGGCCGCTGCGCTACGTCCTCGAGCTCGACGGTGTCGAGCGGCAGGTCGAGGCGACCCTGGTGGCAGTCGGCAACGGGCCGTCGTTCGGCGGCGGCCTGCGGATCACCCACGGCGCCGAGCTCGACGACGGCCTGCTCGACGTGGTGCTGATCAAGCCGCTGAGCCGGCGCGAGCTGGTACGGACCTATCCGAAGCTGTTCGACGGGAGCCACGTGACCCATCCCCAGTACGAGCGCCACCGGGTGCGGCGGGTCACCGTCGCCTGCTCCGGCATCGTCGGGTACGCCGACGGCGAGCGCTTCGGCCCGCTGCCGCTGACGGTCGAGTCCGTCCCCGGGGCGTTGGAGGTGATCGCATGAGCGAGCACGACGACCAGCTCAGCCCGGCGCAGCGCTACGCGGCGTACCGCAAGGACAAGGGCCATCCGGTCTTCCGCGACTTCGCCGCCGGCTACGACTTCCCGCTCGACGAGTTCCAGGTCGAGGGCTGCAAGGCGGTCGAGGACGGCGACGGGGTGCTCGTCGCCGCTCCCACCGGCGCCGGGAAGACGGTGGTGGGCGAGTTCGCCGTCCACCTCGCCCTCGAGACGGATCGCAAGTGCTTCTACACGACGCCGATCAAGGCGCTGTCGAACCAGAAGTACGCCGACCTCGCCGCCCGCCACGGCAAGGAGAACGTCGGGCTGCTGACCGGCGACACGACGATCAACAGCGAGGCGCCGGTCGTCGTGATGACCACCGAGGTGCTGCGCAACATGCTCTACGCGCGCTCGCGCACCCTGGTGGGCCTGGGCTTCGTGGTGATGGACGAGGTCCATTACCTCGCCGACCGCTCCCGCGGCGCCGTGTGGGAGGAGGTGATCATCCACCTGCCGGAGTCGGTCTCGGTGATCTCGCTGTCCGCGACGGTGTCCAACGCCGAGGAGTTCGGCGAGTGGCTCGAGACCGTGCGCGGCTCGACCCGCACCATCGTCGCCGAGCGGCGGCCGGTGCCGCTGTTCCAGCACGTCATGGTCGGCCGCCGCCTGCTCGACCTGTTCGCGTCGACCGACGTCGACGCCGCCGCCGGGTTCGTCCGCGAGGGCGCCCCCGTCAACGACGAGCTGATGAAGCTGGCCCGTGACGACTGGGCCTCCACCCGACTCAAGGGCCACCGCACCGCCAAGGGGTCCCGGCAGGGCGGGCCCGGCAGCCGCAACGTCGGCAACGGACGCCGGATCTGGATCCCCGGTCGGCTCGACGTGGTCGAGCGACTGCGCCGCGACAACCTGCTGCCCGCCATCGACTTCATCTTCAGCCGCGCCGGCTGCGACGCGGCGGTCCAGCAGTGCCTCGACGCCAACCTGCGGCTCACCTCGCCCGAGGAGCGCGACGAGGTGATCGCGTACGTCGAGAGCACGCTCGGCGGCCTGCCGTCGGCCGACCTGCACGTGCTCGGCTACCACGACTTCCTCGATGCCGCCTCGCGCGGGGTGGCCGCGCACCACGCCGGCATGCTGCCCGCGTTCAAGGAGTGCGTCGAGGAGCTCTACCTGCGCGGACTGATCAAGATCGTCTTCGCCACCGAGACCCTCGCGCTCGGCATCAACATGCCCGCCCGCACCGTGGTGCTGGAGAAGCTCAGCAAGTGGAACGGCGAGACGCACGCCGACATCACCCCGGGGGAGTACACCCAGCTCACCGGCCGCGCCGGCCGGCGCGGGCTCGACGTCGAGGGCCACGCCGTGGTGCTCTGGCAGCCCGGGATGAACCCGCGCGAGCTGGCGGGTCTGGCTTCGACGCGCACCTACCCGCTGCGCAGCAGCTTCCGGCCGTCGTACAACATGGCGGTCAACCTGGTGCACTCCTACGGGCGCCACCAGGCACGCGAGCTGCTCGAGCAGTCCTTCGCCCAGTTCCAGGCCGACCGCGCCGTCGTCGGCCTGGCCCGCCAGCTGCGCAAGGCCGAGGACGCCCTCGCCGGGTACGCCGACGCCGCGCAGTGCCACCTCGGCGACTTCATGGAGTACTCCGCGCTGCGCCGCCGGATCTCCGAGTTGGAGAAGGAGTCGAGCAAGGTACGCCGGCAGGATCGTCGCGACGAGGCACTGGCCTCGCTCGAGAGGCTCCAGCCCGGCGACGTGATCGTCGTACCCGTCGGCAAGTTCGCCGGGCCCGCCGTCGTCGTGGACCCCGGCCTGTCCGAGCACGGCCACCGGCCGCTGGTGATCACGGCCGAGCGGCAGGGCCGGCGCCTGGCGATGATGGACTTCCCGACCCCCGTCGAGCCGGTGGCCCGGATCAAGCTGCCCAAGCGGGTCGACGCCCGCAACCCCCACCAGCGCAAGGACATCGCGCAGCAGGTCCGGGAGGCGGTCCGGTCGCTGCCGCTGTCGGTCACCCGGCCCCGCGCCGAGCGGGGACCGGTCGACGAGGACGTCGCCCGGCAGGTCCAGGCGCTGCGGGCCCAGGTCCGCGAGCACCCCTGCCACGGCTGCGCCGACCGTGAGGACCACGCCCGGTGGGCCGAGCGGCACGCCAAGCTGCAGAAGGACACCGACCTGCTGACCGCGCGGATCGAGCGGCGCACGAACACCGTCGCCCGCACCTTCGACCGGGTCTGCGAGGTGCTCGAGGCCCTCGACTACCTGCGCGAGGACGAGGTGACCGAGCGCGGCCGCGGCCTGATGCGGATCTACTCCGAGCTCGACCTCGTCGCCGCCGAGGCGTTGCGCACCGGGCTGTGGGACGACCTCACGCCGTCCCAGCTCGGCGCCGTGCTGTCCGCGCTGGTCTACGAGGCCCGCCGGCCCGACGAGGGACCGCCCAGCGTGCCGGGCGGTGCGATCGCGGTCACCATCGAGGAGATGACGCGGCTGTGGGGTGAGCTCGAGCGTCTCGAGCGCCAGCACCGGCTCGACTTCCTGCGCAAGCCCGACGCCGGCTTCGCCTGGACCGCCTGGCGTTGGGCGGAGGGCCAGGAGCTCGACGAGATCATCACCCGCAACGACCAGACCGCCGGCGACTTCGTGCGCCAGATGAAGCAGCTGATCGACTTCGCCGGGCAGATCGCCGACGCCGCCGCGGGCACGCCGGTGCGCGACACCGCGCGGGCGCTGGTCAAGCTGCTCCGGCGGGGGATCGTCGCGACGGGCTGACGGAGTGCGTCAGCCGAGGTCGACCGGGGCCACCGCCTGCTCCGCTGCGCGCAACCGTGCGGCGTACTGCTCGCCCCGCGGGGACAGTGCCGCGACCGCGCGACGCCGGTCGTGGGGGTCGATGCGCCGCACCACGATGCCCTGCGTGACCAGCCGGTCGACGTGGCGGGTGAGGGTGGCCGCGGGAACGACGGCCGCTGCCGCGATCTCGCTCATGCCGAGGCCCGGGTCGTCGCCGATCACCGCGATGATCCGCCAGTGGTCCATCGCCAAGCCCTGCTCGTCGAGGATGGGCTGGAGCACCCGGCGCAGCCCGGCCTCGACCTGCCGCACCTGGACGGCCAGGCTGCCCGGTGGCGACTGGCTCACGGCGACCTCCTCGCGCTGTTTGTGACAATCGTGTGAACGCCGAGGGCATCGGTCGGTTCCGCCCCTAATCTAGGCATCCGTGCCCCACCTGTGCGACGACGAGCGGCTGTCCGTGGCCCTCGTCGTGCCGCTCCAGGGGCCCACCGGCATCTACGGACCGTCCTGCCTGGCCTGCGGTGAGCTCGCCGTCGAACAGCTCAACTCCGGAACGGGGATCGTCGGCCGCCAGGTCGACCTCGTCGTGGTGGACGGTGGTCGGGATCCGGCCGTGGTGGCAGCAGAGGTCGGGCAGCTGGTGGACGGTGGGCGGGTGCACGCGGTCGCGGGGTGGCACACCTCGGCGGTGCGGCAGGCGATCACCCGGCGGGTCGGCGGCCGGGTCGTGTACGCCTTCGGCGCCATGCACGAGGGCAGCGACCCGACGCCCGGTGTGTTCCTGGTCGGGGAGCGACCGATCAACCAGCTGCTGCCCGCGGCGCACTGGATGCGCGAGGAGCTCGGCGTCGGCCGCTGGGCGGTCCTGGGCAACGACTACGTGTTCCCGCGGGTGACCGGCACGACCGCCCGCCTGGCCCTCGAGGACACCCCGTCCGAGGTCGTCAGTGAGACGTACGTGCCCCTCGGCACCAGCGACTTCACGGCGGTCATCGACGACCTCGCGCGCCAGCCCGTCGACGGCGTGATCATGCTCCTGATGGGGCAGGACGCCGTGCACTTCAACCGGCAGTTCGCCCGTTCGGGCCTCACCGCCCAGCTGCCGCGGTTGAGCCCGGCGGTCGAGGAGAACACCCTGCTCGCCGGGGGCCCGGCCGCCAGCGAGGGCATGTACGCCGCCGCGGCCTACTTCGACGGGCTCGCGACCACCGAGAGCTCGGCCCTGGCCCGCGACTACTACGCGCGCTGGGGCCGGTGGGCACCTGCGCTGAACGCGGTGGGGGAGTCGTGCTACGAGGCGATCATGTTCCTCGCCCGGCTCGGGGAGGTCACCGGCTCGCTGAGCGTGGCCGCGGCCGCGACGTTGCCCGACGGACACTTCTACTCCAGCCCGCGCGGCCTCATGCGGCTCGACGGCAACCTGGTCGACCAGGACGTCTACCTCGCCGCTGCCGACGGCCTGGGCTTCCGGGTCGAGCAGCAGATCGCCCGGGTGCACTAGACCTCACCGGACCCGGTCGTACGACGGACGGCCCGCCAGGCCGCGCTCAGGTCGGCCTCGTGGGCCTGGACGCCCAGCCTGCGCCACAGCACGGCACCGGCGTCGAGGTCGTAGCGGTGCTCCGGCGGGTCGTCCGGCGGCGACGTGCCCACCAGCACGACCGAGGACATGACGCGGTGGCCACCGAGCAGCGCCGGAGCCGTCAAGGCATCGATGGTGAGGTCCTCGACCAGGACGGGCCCGCTCTCCGACAGCACCTCCGTGCTCTGCTGCACCCGTCCGGACTCCTCGCCGTGCCGGCCGAGGACGAGCGCCTCGCGCAGCGCCACGACCGCTCCGTCGCGGATCCGGGCGCGGGTGGATCGCTGGACCGCGGCACCGGCGGAGACGACGAACGGCTCGCCTGCCCAGGTGAGGACCGCACCGCGCCCCAAGGTGATCCGGACGTCCCAGCGCGCCCTGCCGCCACGCATGTCGAAGGCGACCGTGCCGCCGGGCTCGACCACGTCGAGGCGGACCCCGGCATCGACCGCGATGTCGATCTCGACCCGGTCGCCGGCGAGCAGCAGGGCGCCCTCCGGGACCAGCGAGATCCGGGCACCCGCCTGGTCGTGCTGGACGAGAACCGGGCGCAGCGAGGACGCGGTCGGGTCGGAGAGAGTGACCGTGCTGCGCACCTGGCACCGGCCGGTGTCCGCCGGGGACACGCGGATCCTGGTGCGGGCGGTGCGCTCAGTGCTCGTGAGCATGCACGTGACGCGCCATCGGGCCCGGGTCCGAGGGGACCAGGACCCCGGCTGCCTGGCTGCGGCGGACCTCCTCGACCCATGCCACGATCCGGTCGACGCTCGCCCGGTCGGTCCGGGACAGCCCGATCACCGGCCGCTCACCGCGCGCGGCGGTGGCGTCGGCGAGCATCGCGGGCACGTCCACGCCGACGTACGGCGCCAGGTCGGTCTTGTTCACGACCAGCAGGTCCGCGCGCTCGATGCCGGGCCCGCCCTTGCGGGCGACGTCGCCGCCGCCCGCGACGTCGAGAACGAACACCTGGGCGTCGACCAGGGCCGGCGAGTACGTGGCGGTGAGGTTGTCGCCGCCGGACTCGAGGAGAACCAGGTCCAGCTCCGGGTAGTCCTCCTCGAGCTCCTCGACGGTGCTCAGGTTCGCGCTGATGTCGTCGCGGATCGCGGTGTGGGGACAGGCGCCCGTCTCGACCGCGCGGATCCGCTCGGGGGCCAGCACCCCGGCCGAGCGGAGGAAGCGGGCGTCCTCGTCGGTGTAGATGTCGTTGGTGACGACGGCGATCTCCAGGCGACCGGACAGCTCCCGGCACAGCAGGGCGATCAACGAGCTCTTGCCCGTGCCGACCGGGCCGCACACGCCGAGGCGCAGCGGGCGTGCGGCCCGGGCAGCCGCAGGTGCGGCGGGTGGGCGGTGAGGGGCGTGGTCAGGCACGGAACAACCTCCTGGTGCTGGCGGCGTGGGCCTGTGCCCATGCCTCGATCTGGGGGGCCGAGCAGGCCGGGATGTCGGTCGGAAGCTCCGCCCACGACACCGCGGCCTCCAGGTCCGCGATGCCGTTGAGGGCCTCGGCGGCCCAGCCGGCGACGGTGACCGGGTCGAGGGGGAGCAGCTTGAGGGCTGCCGCGCAGACCGTCTGGACGTCGTCGTACGCGACGAGGCGGGCGACGGAGGCGGCGCCGAGGCCGAGGCCGGCGGACACGGCGCCGAGGACCGTGCTCCGGCTCGGCCGGACGACGTCGTCGAGCGGGCGCGACAGGTCGGGCCAGGTGCGCCGGACCAGGCGCATGAGGGCGTGGCCCTGGGTCCGCGACGCCTCGCGCAGGGCCGGCGACACCGTGCGGGCGGCCCAGGCCCGTTCGACCTGGTCGAGAGATCCGTGCCGCTCGACGGTGGCCCGGGCGACGACCGCCGTGCCCGCCTCGACCCGGGTGCTGCTCAGCAGCCGGGTGCGCAGGTAGCCGGGCACGTCGTTTGCCGTCAGTCCGTGCGTCAGCGCACCCTCCAAGGTGCCGGACTGGGTGTGACCGCCGACCGGCAGACGCGCGTCGGCCAGCAGCAGGAGGAGGAGCTCGGGATGGGGCATGGCAGGTCCGTCAGAACATCGAGTAGAGCCGGGCGAGCGGCAGCTCGGTCGCCGGCGCCGGGACGACCCGCTCGCCGTCGACGTCGATCTGGAAGGTCTCCGGGTCGATGTCGATGCGCGGCAGCGCGGTGTTGTTCACCATGTCGGCCTTCGTCACCGCACGCGTCGGCTGCACCGCGCCCAGCGCGCGACGCAGCCCGAGCCGGTCCGCGAGTCCGTCCGCCAGGGCCGCCGGCGAGACGAAGGTGACCGCGTGCGCGCTGCCGTCCTCGACCAGTGTCGGACGCATCAGCACCGGCTGCGGTGTCGGGATCGAGGCGTTCGGGTCCCCGAGCGCTCCCCACACGAGAGCACCGGACTTCAGCACCACCTGCGGTCGGATCCCGAAGAAGCGCGGGTCCCACAGCACGAGGTCGGCGAGCTTGCCGGGCTCGACGGAGCCGACCTCGTGGCCGATCCCGTGCGCGAGCGCCGGGTTGATCGTGTACTTCGCGACATACCGGCGGACGCGCGCGTTGTCGGCCGGCCCCTCGGCGAGGTCACCGTGCACGCCGTACCGTGCCTTCATCACGTGCGCGACCTGCCAGGTGCGGCAGATCACCTCGCCGATGCGGCCCATCGCCTGGGCGTCCGAGGAGGTGATCGACAGCGCGCCGATGTCGTGGAGCAGGTCCTCGGCCGCGATGGTCGTCGCCCGGATCCGGGACTCCGCGAAGGCGAGGTCCTCGGGCACCTGCGGGTTGAGGTGGTGGCAGACCATGAGCATGTCGAGGTGCTCGGCCACCGTGTTGACCGTGTGCGGCAGGGTCGGGTTGGTCGAGCCCGGGATCACGTGGGGGAGCGAGGCGACGGTGAGGATGTCCGGCGCGTGCCCGCCGCCGGCACCCTCGGCATGGAAGGCGTGGATGCCGCGGCCGGCGATCGCGCCGATGGTGGACTCGACGTAGCCCGCCTCGTTGAGACTGTCGGAGTGCAGCGCTACCTGCAGCCCGAAGTCGTCGGCCGCGCGCAGCGAGGCGTCGATCGCCGCCGGCGTCGACCCCCAGTCCTCGTGCACCTTGTAGCCGGCCGCGCCCGCGAGCGCCTGCTCCGCCAGACCGCCGGCGCTGACCGTGTTGCCCTTGCCGTACAGCAAGATGTTGAGCGGAACGGGGTCGAGTGCGCGGTGGACCGTGGTCAGGTGCCAGGCGCCGGGCGTCACGGTGGTCGCCTTCGAGCCCTCCGACGGGCCGGTGCCGCCGCCGGCGATCGTGGTGATCCCGGTCGCCAGCGCCTCGACCAGCTGCGAGCGCGACAGCAGGTGCACGTGCACGTCGATCGCGCCGGCGGTGAGGATCTTCCCCTCGCCGGCGATGACGTCGGTGCCCGGGCCGATGACGAGGTCGGGGTGTACCCCGTCGGCGATGTCGGGATTGCCGGACCGGCCGAGCGCGACGATCCGGCCCGCGCGGATCCCCACGTCCGCGCGGACGACGCCCCAGTGGTCCAGGACGACCACGTTCGTGATCACGGTGTCGAGGGCGCCCTCGGCGGAGGTGCGCGTGGACTGGGCCATCGACTCACGGATCGACTTGCCGCCGCCGAAGACGGCCTCCTCGCCACCGATCACCCAGTCCTCCTCTACCTCGACCCACAGGTCGGTGTCGCCGAGGCGGAGCTGGTCGCCGACGGTCGGGCCGTAGAGGGCTGCGTACGCCGCCCGGCTGATCTCAACCATCGAGCGCACCATCGTTGGTGCGGACCTGGAGGCCGGGGACGCGACGTGCGCCGCGGAGGGCGACGATCGCCACCTCCTGCGACGCGCCGGGCTCGAACCTGCGCGAGGTCCCCGACGGCACGTCGAGTCGGAACCCGTGGGCCGCGGCGCGGTCGAAGGACAGGGCCGGGTTCGCGTCGGGCAGGTGGAGGTGCGACCCGATCTGGACGGGACGGTCCCCGGTGTTGGTCACCACCAGCAGCCCACGCTCGTCCGGCGACCGGTCGCCGTTGAGCACCACGGTGCCGATCCCGGCGCGGGTCGCCCCGGGGCCGTCGGTCAGGATTCCCATGAGTGCTCCTCAGGCGATCGGGTGGTGGAGGGTGACGAGCTTGCGGCCGTCGTCGAAGGTGGCCTCGACCTGGACGTCGAGGATCATCTCCGCGACACCCGGCATCACCTGGTCGCGGACCAGGACCTCGCGGCCGCGCTCCATCAGGTCGGAGACGCTGCCGCCGGCCCGGGCCTCCTCGATCACCCAGCACGACAGCAGCGCCACGGCCTCGGGATAGTTGAGGAGGACGCCGCGCTCCAGCCGGTCGCGGGCGACCATGCCGGCGACGCTCAGCAGCAGCTTCTCGGTGTCCGCGGGCGTCAGGTGCATCTCACACCGCCATCGCCGTGCGCACGGCGTCGAGCGCGCCCGGACCGCCGGCACCGGTGGAGGTCACCCGCCCGGACTCGAGGACGGCGTACGCGTCGGTGCTGCGCAACGCGAATCCGACGTGCTGCTCGACCAGCAGGACCGACAGGTCGCCGCGGGCGGTCAGGGCGGTGATCACCGCCTCGATCTCGGCGACGACGTTGGGCTGGATGCCCTCGGTGGGCTCGTCGAGGATGAGCAGCCGCGGCCGCGTGAGCAGGGTACGGGCGATCGCCAGCTGCTGGCGCTGGCCACCGGACAGCAGGCCCGCCCGCCTGCCGAGGAGGTCGCGCAGGGCCGGGAAGGTGTCGAGCACCCCGTCGATAGCCCTGCGGTCGGTGGTGACCAGCTGGAGGTTCTCCAGCGTCGTCATCTGGGGGAAGGACAGCTGGCCCTGCGGCACGTAGCCCAGGCCGCGGGCGACGCGTTTGCTGGGTCGCAGTCGCGTCACGTCCTCGCCGTCGAGCAGGACCTGGCCGCGCATCACCGGCAGCAGGCCCACGGCGACGCGCAGCAGCGTGGTCTTCCCCGCGCCGTTGTGCCCCATCACGGCGACGGCGCCGCCCTCGGGCACCACGAGCGAGACGTCCTCCACGACCCGGGTCCGGCCGTAGCCGGCCGTCACGTCGCGCAGCTCAAGCATGATCGGCCTCCTGCATGGGCTCGTGGGCACGACCGAGGTAGACCTGTTGCACCCTCGGGTCGGCCTGGATCTCGGCCACGGTCCCCTCGGCGAGGACCTTGCCGGCATGCATCACGGTCACGACGTCGGCGTAGGTGCGGACGAAGTCCATGTCGTGCTCGATGACGACGATGGTCCGCTCGCTGCCGATGCGCCGGAGGAGGTCGCCGGTCTCCTCCCGTTCCTCGGTGCTCATGCCGGCCACGGGCTCGTCGAGCAGCATCACCCGGGCGTCCTGCACGAGGAGCATGCCGATCTCCAGCCACTGCTTCTGTCCGTGGGCGAGCACGCCTGCCGGGCGGTCCCTCAGGGAGGCGAGGCCGATGATCTCGAGGGCCTCCTCGACGTAGGACGGCGTGCCGCGTCGCGCGAAGCCCATCCGCCAGGCCCGGCGGTGGATGCCGCCGGCGATGTCGAGGTTCTGCAGGACGGAGAGACCCTCGAACACGGTCGCCGTCTGGAACGTGCGGCCGATCCCGGCGCGCACGATGCGGTGCGGCTTGGTGCGCAGCAGGTCCTGGCGCCGGTGACGGACCAGGCCGGTGGCGGGGACCAGGCCGGTCACGGCGTCCACCAGGGTGGTCTTGCCCGCGCCGTTGGGCCCGATCAGGAAGTGCAGCCTGCCCTGGAGCAGGGTCAGGTCGACGGCGTCGACCGCCCGGAAGCCGTCGAACTCGACGGTGAGGCCGCGGATCTCGAGGTAGTCGTCATTCACCGGGCCACCTCCAGCTCGTCGGTGGGCGTCGGAGCGGACGCCCTGGTCGGGGTCGGTCTGGACGACCGGAGCCGCCCGAGCGCCTGCGACCACATGCTGCCCAGGCCGGCGGGGAGGAAGAGGATCACCACGATGAACAGCAGTCCGAGGAAATAGGTCCATTGGTCCGGGAAGGTCTCCGACAGCGTGGTCCGGCCGAAGCCGACGGCCAGGGCGCCGAGGGCAGGTCCCAGGAGCAGGGCCCGTCCACCGAGCGCGACGCCCGCGATGAGGAGGATCGAGGCGGTCGCGTCGACGTCCGACGGAGAGATGATGCCGGTGATCGGTGCGAACAGGGCTCCGCCGATGCTGGCCATCACCGCCGCCAGGACGAAGGCGACGAGCTTGATGTTCGCCGGGTCGTGGCCGAGGAACCTGACCCGCTCCTCCGCGTCGCGGGTGGCCACGAGCAGCTCGCCGAACCGGCTGCGGTACAGCTGCCAGACCAGGACCAGGCAGACCACCAGCGCCACCGATGCGATCGAGTAGATCATCCGCTTGTTCACCGGGTCGTAGAGGTTGTAGCCGAAGAACTGGGTGAACTGGTTGAGCCCGTTGAACCCGCCGGTCTGCTTGATGGTGGCGACCAGCAGCGTCGCGAAGACGACGGCGAGCGCCTGGGTGAGGATGGCGAAGTAGGCGCCCTTGACCCGTCGCTTGAAGATCGCCCAGCCGAGGACGACGGCCACGAGAGCCGGCAGCACGACGATCGCGGCCAGGGTGAAGGCGCCGCTGCGGAAGGGCTCCCACCAGCCCGGCATGGTGCCGTCGCCGTAGAGCACCATGAAGTCGGGGACGGCGTCCGGACCGCCGCTGGCCATCGCGGCCTCGAGCTTGAGGTGCATGGCCATCGCGTAGCCGCCGAGGCCGAAGAAGACACCCTGCCCCATGACGAGCATGCCGCCGCGCCCCCAGGCCAGGCCGATGCCGACACCTGCGATCGCCCAGCAGACGTACTTGCCGAGGTTGTTGAGCCGGAACGGGCTGAGCACGGCCGGCGCCACCATGAGCAGCGCGACGGCAACGAGCGCGATGGCGAGCAACGGGCCCCAGGTGCGGCCCCATGTCTGCAGCTGCTTCATGCGAGCCCCCTGGCGCGAACGGTGAACAGCCCCTGCGGCCGGAGCTGGAGGAAGACGACCACCAGGGCGAAGGTGAGCACCTGCGCCATGCTGGAGCTGAACCAGTCGGTGAAGAACGCGGTCACGACGCCGACCGCGAACGCGGCGATGACCGTGCCCCTGAGCTGGCCGAGGCCGCCGGCGACGACGACGAGGAACGCCGAGATGATGTACGTCGTCCCGAGGTTCGGGTTCGTCCCCGAGATCAACGACACCGCCACGCCGCCGATGCCGGCCAGTCCGGATCCGACGAAGAACGTGACCCGGTCGACGGCCCGGGTGGAGACCCCCATCGTCTCGGCGAGGTCCCGGTTCTGCACGGTCGCTCGGATCCGCCGGCCGTAGGCCGTGTACCTCAACAGCGCGCCGAGCCCGGCCAGCGCTGCGCCGGCGAGCACGATGGTGAACATCTGCCGGAACGGCCAGTGGTAGCCGAGCACGTCGATGTTGCCGTCGAGCCACCCGGGCGTGTGCACCGGGTCGCCCTGGGCGCCGAAGACGTCCTTGGCGAGCTGCTGGAGCAGCAGGCTCACGCCGACGGTGACCAGCAGCGTGTCCAGCGGTCGCCGGTACATCCACTGGATGATCGCGACCTCGAGCAGCAGTCCGAGAGCGCCGGCCACGAGGAAGGCGACCGGGAGGGCGACCAGGATCGACAGGTCGGTGCTGGTGACCACCTGCTGGGTCAGGTACGTCGTGTAGGCGCCGGCCATGAGGAACTCGCCGTGGGCCATGTTGATGACCCCCATCTGACCGAACGTGAGGGCGAGGCCGAGTGCGGCGATGAGCAAGAGCGCGCCGGTCGCCGTACCGGCGAGCAACGGGGTGGTGAACGCGTCCACGGAGGACTCCTGACGGGTGGCCCGGGGTGCCGCGCCGGACGGCACGGCACCCCGGGGAGCGATGGGACGAGCGGGGCGGGGACGCTCAGGTCACTCCGCGCTCGGGTCCCACCAGGCGTAGCCCTCGAGGAACGGGTCCGGCTCGATCGGCTTCTCCGAGGACCACACGACGTCGAACTGGTTGTCGGCGTTGATCTGGCCGATCAGCGCGGTCTTGGCGATGTGGTGGTTCTCGCCGTCGATGGTGACCGTGCCCTCCGGGGCGTCGAAGGTGACGCCGTCGGCCGCGTCGTTGATCTCGTCGACGTCGAACGAGTCGGCCTTCTCCACCAGCGCCTTGTACAGGTACAGCGAGGTGTAGGCGGCCTCCATCGGGTCCGAGGTCGGCCGGTCGGCGCCGTACTCGTCCTGGAAGGCCTTGATGAAGGCGTCGTTGGTGGGGCTCTTCACGGACTGGAAGTAGTTCCAGGCGGCGAACTGGCCGGTGACGTCCTTGCCCATCGCCGGCGCCTCCTCCTCGGCGATGGAGACCGAGATGATGGGCGTCGTCTTCGCGCTCAGGCCCTGCTCGTAGTAGGCCTTGACGAAGCCGACGTTGGAGGAGCCGTTGATCGTGTTGAACACGAAGTCGGGCTTCGCCTCGACGATCTTGGCGACCTGCGTGGTCCAGTCGTCGTCGTCCAGCGGGACGTACTCCTCGCCGACGATCTCGATGCCGAGCTCGGCGGCGTACTGCTTGATGATCTTGTTGGCAGTGCGCGGGAAGACGTAGTCGGAACCGGCCAGGAAGAGCGTCTTGACCCCCTTGGACTTGAGGAAGTCCATGGCCGGGATGATCTGCTGGTTGGTCGTCGCGCCGGTGTAGTAGATGTTCTTCGAGGCCTCGAGGCCCTCGTACTGCACCGGGTAGAACAGCAGACCGTTGTCGGCCTCGACGACCGGAAGCATCGCCTTGCGCGACGCCGACGTCCAACCGCCGAACACCGCGGCGACGCAGTCCCCGGTGAGCAGCTTCTCGATCTTCTCGGCGAAGACCGCCGGGTCGCTGGCACCGTCCTCCACGACCGGTTCGATCTTCTTGCCGAGGATGCCGCCGGCCGCGTTGATCTGCGTCGCGGCCAGCGACAGCGAGTCGCGGACGGTCTGCTCGCTGATCGCCATCGCCCCGGAGGTCGAGTTGAGGAAGCCGAGCTTGATGGTGTCGCCGGAGGTGTCGACGCAGCTCGCGGAGGAGGCGCTCGCCTCTCCGGACTTCGAGCCCCCGCAGGCGCTCAGGCTGAGCGCCGCGGTGAGAGCGAGGACGGTGCCGGTGGCGAAGCGGGTACGGGACTGGAACACGTGGGACAACCCTCTCGGTCATCGCACCCGCCCTCTCGGGGGACGGGTGCTGGGCCAGGGGGCACGACGCCGGGCCCCGGTGGCGATGAACCTAGGAAGGGGTGATTTCCGATTCCTGCCAAATGGAATGAAATCGGTGTTTCGCGATCCTCACCGCGTGTTACACGACGAGTGATCCCAGCACGCCGGTGAGCCGCTCCACCGGCGAGGCGAGTGACCACCGCTCGACCAGCGCCGCGAGCCCCTCCGGGTCGGTAGGAGCCTGGGGCAACGCGAGGTGGTCGCGCGGGAGGTCGATGTCGCGGGCGACGGCGACGACCTTCGGCGCCACGGCGAGGTACGGCGCGGCGTCGCGGATCTTGGTGCGTGGCCCGGGGCCGAGGTCGCTGGTCGGGTCGTCGACGGCGGCGACGATGCCGGCGAGGTCGCCGTACTTCTGCAGCATCGAGGCCGCGGTCTTCTCGCCGACGCCCTTGACGCCGGGCAGGCCGTCCGAGGCGTCGCCCCGCAGGGTGGCGAAGTCGGCGTACTGGTCGGCACGCACGCCGTACTTCTCCACCACCCACGCCTCGTCGACCCGCTCGTGGCGTCCGACGCCCTTGCCGACGTAGAGCACCCGCACACCGGCGGCGTCGTCGACGAGCTGGAACAGGTCGCGGTCGCCGGTGACCACGTCGACGGGCATCCCGGCGCCGGTGGCCAGGGTGCCGATGACGTCGTCGGCCTCGTAGCCGGGCGCACCGACGACGGCGATGCCGAACGCGGCCAGGACCTCGCGAATGATCGGGACCTGCAGCTCGAGCGGGTCGGGGACCTCCTCGACGTCGGGAGCGCCGGTGACCTCCTCGACCACCCGGTGTGCCTTGTACGTCGGGATCAGGTCGACGCGCCACTGCGGACGCCAGTCGTCGTCCCAGCAGCAGGCCAGGTGGGTCGGCCGGTACTGGTCGACCAGCTGGGAGATGTAGCCCAGCAGTCCCCGCACCGCGTTCACGTTGGTGCCGTCCGGGGCGAGGATCTCCGGGGAGCCGAAGTAGGCCCGGAAGTACAGGCTGGCCGTATCGAGGAGTAGAAGGCGCTCAGTCATCACGCCGCAGCCTATTAGGCTGCGCGATGTGAGTCAGAGCAGCAATCCAGCGGTCGAGGCGACGGACCGGCAGATCCTGGAGCTCCTGGCCAAGGACGGCCGGATGTCCTACACCGACCTCGGTCGGGCCACGGGCCTGTCGACCTCGGCGGTGCACCAGCGGGTCAAGCGCCTCGAGCAGCGCGGCCTGATCCTCGGCTACGGAGCCACCGTCAACTACGCCGAGATCGGCGTCCCGCTGACGTCCTTCATCGCGATCCGTCCGATCGACCCCTCGCAGCCCGACGACTGCCCGGAGCGGTTGGTCGACATCCCGGAGATCGAGTCCTGCTGGTCGGTCGCGGGGGAGGAGTCCTACCTCCTCAAGGTCCGCACCACCACGCCCGTCGAGCTCGAGCTCCTCCTGGGCCGGATCCGGGCGGCGGCGAACGTCTCGACGCGCACGACGATCGTGCTCTCGACGTACTACGAGAACCGCCCGGTCGGTCACTGACCACCGGTGCGCCCGGGCGACGGCCCGACGTCCGGCGTGTCGCCGCGCGACACGCCGTGGATGGCCGGATTTTTTGCGACATCTTGCGACTCGCGGGGCCCGCGCTGACCTGCGAGAACGCGTATCACCGCAGGTCAGGGGACGGTTGACAGGAGTGGCCTGCGTCACCAGAGTACGGAGGCGTTCGCTCGTGCAGGTCGTGGCCGGCGGACCGACGTCCGAGTGGCCGTATGTCGGCGGAGTAGCACCAGCTCCGCACGGGGACGGTTCGCGGAGGTCGGTTCGCTCCTCGAGAGCGAACCGGAAGGACCCGGGTCCCCCTAGACAACGTCGCGCGCGTCGGCAGCCAGTCGGGAGCCGGGATGGTCCGAAGGTGTCCTGGGTCCTTCCGCCGCCTGCAGAGCGGTGACCGGGGCTCGCCAGGGGTCATCTAGGCTCGGGCCGTGGTGCAGCGCCCCCTTCTTCCGGCCGTCGGCCTCGCTGCCGTCGGTGGCGCACTCCTGACCGCCTCCTTCGAGCCGGTCGCCCTGCCCTGGGTGCTGCCTCTCGGCGTCGCCTGCTACGCCCTGGCCACCCGCGACCAGACGGTGCGACGCGCCGGCCTGGTCGGCCTCGTGTTCGGGGTGGCGTTCTACTTCAGCCACATCTCCTGGATGAAGGACTCGATCGGGCCCGACGCGTGGCTCGCGCTGTCGGCCGTCGAGGCGCTCTTCTACGGGCTGCTCGGCCTCGCCGTGCCCCTGCTCCGTCGACTGCCCGCGTGGCCGCTGTGGCTGGCCGCGGCCTGGGCCACGATGGAGACCCTGCGCAGCGGCTGGCCGTTCAGCGGGATGCCGTGGGGCCGCCTCGCCTTCGCCGCGATCGACACGCCCGTCGCTCCGGCGGTCGCGTACGTCGGCATGACCGGCCTGTCGTTCCTGCTCGCCCTCGCCGGGTTCTGCGTGGCCCGGTTCGTCGAGGCCGCCCTGGCCCGCGAGCGGCGCCGGGCGTCGGCGGCCGTTGCCGTCGGCGTGCTGGCGCTGCTGGTGACCCCGGCCGTGCTGCCGTACGACATCCCGGAGACGGGCTCCACGACCGTCGCCGTCGTCCAGGGCGACGTCCCCGGCCCCGGCAACGACATCCTGTGGGACCACGAGCAGGTCACCCGCAACCACGTCGACGCGACGACCCGCCTGGCCGCCGACGCGGCCGCCGGCCGGGTGCCTCAGCCCGACTTCGTGCTGTGGCCGGAGAACTCCACCGCCGTCGACCCCTTCGGGGCGGGCCAGGTCAACGCCGGGATCCACGAGGCCGTCGACGCGGTGCGGGTGCCGGTCGTCGTCGGCGGGATCGTCGACGACGGCCCCGAGCACGTGCTCAACCAGGGCGTCGTATGGGACCCGGTCACCGGGCCGGGGGACCGCTACACCAAGCACCACCCCGTGCCCTACGGCGAGTACATCCCGTTCCGTGACATCTGGGACCCCAAGTTCGGCCAGCTCGCCCTCATCTCGCGGGACATGAAGAGCGGCACCCGCACCGCGCCGCTGCGGGTCGCGGGCGTCCGGGTCGGCGACGCGATCTGCTTCGACGTCGCCTACGACGACGTGATGCCGCCACAGGTGCGCGACGGCGCCGAGCTGCTCACGGTGCAGACCAGCAACGCCAGCTTCATCTTCACCCACCAGATCGAGCAGCAGTTCGCGATCACGCGGCTCCGGGCGATCGAGGCGGGGCGCTGGCTCGCGGTGGCCTCCACGAACGGCCAGAGCGGCGTCATCGCGCCCGACGGCAGCGTGGTCGCGTCGGCGCGGCCACGCACCACCGCGGTCCTGGTGGAGACGGTCGGGCTGAGCACCGCACTGACCCCGGCCATGAGGCTGGGCGCGTGGCCGTCACGGATGTTCACCCTGCTGACGCTCGCCGCTCTCGTGTCAGGTGCCGTGACGTACCGTCGAAGGCGAGAGTTCGATGGCCCCGCGCAGGAGGCGCCCGACGAGGAGCCGCCCGCGCTCTCCCCGACCCCGAGTGAGGCACCCGTTGTCTGATCAGCACTCCACCCCGGGCCGTACGGTGATGGTCATCCCCACCTACGACGAGGCCGCCAACCTCGCGTGGATCATCGAGCGCGTCCGCACCGCCCAGCCGCACGTCGACGTGCTCGTCGTCGACGACGACTCGCCCGACGGCACCGGCGCCATTGCCGACGGGATCGCCCAGGCGGACCCGCACGTCCACGTCCTGCACCGCACCGCGAAGGAGGGCCTCGGTGCGGCATACCTCGCCGGCTTCGCGTGGGCCCTCGACGCGGGCTACGACGTCATCGGCGAGATGGACGCCGACGGCTCGCACCAGCCCGAGCAGCTGCAGCGGCTGCTCGCGGGCCTCCACGACGCCGACCTGGTCATCGGCTCCCGCTGGGTGCCCGGCGGCTCGGTCGTCAACTGGCCCTGGCAGCGCGAGCTGCTCTCCCGCGGCGGCAACCTGTACGTCCGGCTGCTGCTCGGGATCGGCGTGCGCGACGCCACCGCGGGCTACCGCCTGTTCCGCCGCTCCACGCTGGAGGCGATCCGCCTCGACCAGGTGCGCTCGACCGGCTACGTCTTCCAGACCGACCTGGTCACCCGGACCCTGCAGGCCGGGCTGACCGTGCGCGAGGTCCCCATCGAGTTCGTCGAGCGGGTCCGTGGGGAGTCCAAGATGAGCGGCCAGGTCGCCGTGGAGTCCCTCAAGCGGATCACCTGGTGGGGTCTGCGCCAGCGCTGGAACCAGGTCAAGGGACAGCCGCAGGTCGCCCCGACGAGGGAGCTGCAGTCGTCACGATGAGAGGCAGGTCGAGATGAGCAGGAGGAGCCGGCGGGCAGCGGTGCTGCTGTTCCTCGCCTTCGTGGTGATGCCGATCCTCGAGATCGTCGTGCTGATCCAGGTCGGCCAGGCGATCGGCCCGTGGTGGACCATCCTGCTGCTCGTCCTCGACAGCATCGTCGGCGCGTGGCTGATCAAGCGCGAGGGCCGCAAGGCCTGGCTGGCGCTGCGCGAGCGGGTCGAGACCGGGCGGCTCCCGCACCGCGAGCTCGCCGACGGTGTCCTCGTCGTGCTGGGCGGCGCGTTCATGCTCAGCCCCGGCTTCGTGACCGACCTGCTCGGCATCCTGCTCATCCTGCCGCTCACCCGGCCGCTGTTCCGCGGCCTGCTGGTGTCGTACGCCGGCCGGCAGGTCGTGCGCCGCACGAGCGCGTCGTACCCGCCCGGAGACGGCACTCGCCCCGGACCGAGCGTGGTCCGGGGCGAGGTCGTCGATGAGCAGTGATCGAGCGGTGATCAGGCCTTCGCCGGCTTCTTCTTGCGGGCGTTGGCCCGGTGCAGGTGCGCGGGACCGATCTCCCCGCCGCGGAGCAGCTCGAGGCGCTCGGTGAGGATCTCCTCGAGCTCCTTCTCGGAGCGGCGCTCGAGCAGCATGTCCCAGTGCGTGCGCTGGGGCTTCTCGGCCTTCACCTCACGCTCGATGCCGGCGGTCGACTCGGCCTCCAGGCCGCAGCGCGGGCACTCCCAGATCGCGGGGACCTCGGCCTCGATGGACATGGTGATCTCGAACTCGTGTCCCTGCGGGCACTTGTAGCCGACCTGCTGCCGGGCTGCGAACTCGATACCCCGCTCGTCCTCGAAGGACTGGCCTCCCAGTCGGGCACCGCGCAGTGTGCGCTCAGCCATCAGACTCCACCTCCCATGTTTCGTCTATCCCCTCAACGCTACCCAGCGCGAAAAGGTTCCAATCCGGAACGGGAGAGGTCGGGACCCCGGTCCAGACCAGTGGGGACCGGAGGCCTCAGATGACGGCCGGACGGGCGTTGCCGGCCTCACGGATGCCGCGCTCGGTGTCGACCCGGAGCAGCAGCAGGCCGCCGAGCACGAAGAACGCGATCAGCGCGAAGATCGCGGGCCGGTAGGAGTCGGTGAGCTGGTAGACGAGGCCGAAGGTGAGAGTCCCGAACCAGGACGTGCCGCGGTCCATGGCGTGGTAGAGGCTGAAGTACTCGGCCTCCTTGCCGCGCGGGATGAAGAGCGAGAAGTAGGACCGGGCCAGCGCCTGGGTGCCGCCGAGGACGATGCCGATGGCGACGCCGAGGGCGAGGAACGGCACCAGCTGGCCCTTGGGGACGACGAGCGCCACCGTGACGATGCCCATCCAGCCGACGAGTCCGGTCAGGATGACCTTCTTGGCGCCGAACCGGGCGGCGGCCCGGCCGAACCCGATCGCGCCGAGCATCGCCACGAGCTGGACGAGCAGGTAGGTGCCGAGCACCGTGCCCTCCTCGAAGTCGAGCTCCTCGATGCCGAAGGTCGACGCGGAGGCGATCACGGTCTGGATGCCGTCGTTGAAGAAGAGGTAGGCGAGCAGGAAGGTGAGGGCGACCGGATAGTTGCGCAGGTCCCTGAGGGTCGCGGCGAGCTGGCCGAAGGAGCGGGCCATCAGGCCGCCCTCGACCTGCTCGACGGCCACCGGCTGGTGCCGGCGGATGCCGCGCCACGGGATGATCATGAAGGCCGCCCACCACAGCGCCGCCGACAGCAGGGAGAGGCGGACCGCCATCTCCTTGTCGAGGCCGAGCGCCTCGTGGAAGGTCACGACGGCGAAGTTCACCGCGAGCAGCAGCCCGCCGCCGGCGTACCCGTAGGCCCAGCCGATCGACGAGGTGCGGTCCCGCTCGTCCTCGGTCGAGATCAGCGGCAGGATCGAGTCGCTGACCACGATCGCCGCGCCGCCGGCGAGGTTGGCGACCATGAAGGCGATGCTGCCGAACAGCCAGTTCTCGCCGCTCATGAAGAACAGCAGGCCGGCCGCCGTCGCGCCCAGCCAGGACAGGCCGAGGAGGAGGTCGGGCTTGCGGGCGGTCCGGTCGGCGAGGGCGCCGATGATCGGGAAGATGAGCGCGCTGAGCAGCGTCGACACCGTGATGACGTACGACGGCAGCGAGCCGGGCGCGATGGAGAGCCCGAGGACGTGGATCCGTCCGTGCTCGCCGACGGCGTTCTCGGCCACGGAGATGAGGTAGGGGGCGAACAGCACGCCCGCGACGGTGGTCTGGAACGCCGAGGCAGCCCAGTCGGTGAAGTACCAGGACCGCTGCTCCCGCGCGCGGTTGAGCGGCCCCAGGTCGGCGATGGGCGCCGATGCGTTCATGCTGATGTCCCTCCCCGGGCGGACCACCACTGGCCGCGTCCCTGGAGGACATCCTTGAGCAGATCGGTGCGGTCCGTGAAGATCCCGTCGACGCCGCGGTCGAGGAGGGCCGTCATCTCGGCGGGGTCGTCGATGGTCCACACGTGCACCTGGTGGCCCGCGGCGTGTGCGCGGCGCACGAAGCCCGGCGTCGTGACGGTGAGCCCACGCTGCCGGTGGGGGACCTGGAAGGCCGCGAACCCGCCGCCGGCGAGCAGCCGGGCCAGCCGGGTGCTGGGGGAGACCCGGAAGACCACGATCTGCCACGGGTCGGCGGCGGTGGGGACCCGGCCGTCGGTCAGCGCCCGGAACCGGCGGATCCGCTTGCGCGAGAAGGAGGCCACGAGGAGCCGGTCCCACAGGTCGCGCTCGCGCACCAGCTCGGCGAGCGCGTCGACGGCTCCGTCGGACTTGAGGTCGATGTTGAACCGGGCTGTCGGGAAGCTGTCGAGGAGCTCGACGAGCGTGGGGACCTCCTCGCGCCCGGCGATCCGCGCGCGGCGTACCTGCGCCAGGGTGAGGTCGCGGACCGCACCCTGCAGGTCGGTCACCCGGTCGAGCACCTCGTCGTGGAAGGCGAGGAGGACGCCGTCTGCAGTCAGGTGGACGTCGGTCTCGAGGTAGTCGTAGCCGAGCGCGGCGGCGTGCCGGAACGCGGCGAGGGTGTTCTCGAGGCCCTCGATCTCGGGGTGGTAGGCCCCGCCGCGGTGGGCGAATGCCAGCACCTTGCCGTGAGGGAGGTAGGTCATGTCGTAGGCCTCGCTGGTCGATCTCGATACGCGCGTCGCGACCTCGCAGGCTCGGTCGCGGCGCTACTCGATCTGGCTGCAGGATCCGCTGCCTCGCGAGCTCGGCAGCGCGCAGCTCAGATGTCGCGGAAGGTCTCGATGTCCGCGCCGAGCGAGCTGAGGCGCTCGGCGAGGTCCTCGTAGCCACGGTGGATGACGTAGGTGCTGCGCAGCACCGAGGTGCCCTTGCTCGCCAGCATCGCCAGCAGCACGACGACCGCGGGCCGCAGTGCCGGCGGGCAGACCAGCTCGGTGCCGGTCCAGGACGTCGGGCCGTCGATCTGGACCCGGTGCGGGTCGAGCAGGGTGACCCGGCCGCCGAGCTTGTTGAGCTCGGTGAGGTAGATGGCCCGGTTGTCGTAGACCCAGTCGTGGAGGTAGGTCGTGCCCTCGGCGACGGCCGCGATCACGGCGAAGAAGGGCAGGTTGTCGATGTTCAGGCCGGGAAACGGCATCGGGTGGATCTTGTCGCCCGGCGCCACCAGGTCGGAGGCGCGGGTGGTGATGTCGACCAGGCGGGTGCGGCCGTTGGCGGCGACGTACTCCTCGGACAGGTCGTAGCGGAAGCCCATCCCCTCGAGCACCGCGAGCTCGATCTCGAGGAACTCGATCGGCGCCCGCTGGATGGTGATCTCGGAGCGGGTGACGATCGCTGCGGCGAGCAGCGACATCGCCTCGATCGGGTCCTCGCTGGGGGAGTAGTCGACGTCGACGTCGATGGACTCGCGGCCGGTGACGGTGAGGGTCGTCGTCCCGATGCCCTCGACCTCGACGCCGAGCGCCTGCAGGTAGAAGCACAGGTCCTGGACCATGTAGTTGGACGAGGCGTTGCGGATCACGGTGGTGCCGGGGTGGAGCGCGGCGGCCATGAGGGCGTTCTCGGTGACCGTGTCGCCGCGCTCGGTGAGCACGATCGGGCGGCCGGGGACGATGGCCCGGTTGAGCTGGGCGTGGTACCAGCCGTCGGTCGCCTTCACGTCGAGCCCGAAGGGCCGCAGCGCGGACATGTGCGGCTCGACGGTGCGGGTGCCGAGGTTGCAGCCGCCGGCGTACGGCAGCTCGAAGGTGTCGGCGCGGTGCAGGAGCGGGCCGAGGAACATGATGACCGAGCGGGTACGCCGCGCCGCCTCCTCGTCGATCCTGGTCAGGTCGAGGTCCTTGGGCGGGATGATCTCGAGGTCGTTGTCGGCGTTGATCCACCGGGTCTGCACGCCGATGCTGTCGAGCACCTCGAGCAGGCGGTTGACCTCCTCGATCCGCGCGACCTTGCGCAGCGTGGTGCGGCCGCGGTTGAGCAGCGAGGCGCACAGCAGGGCCACGCCGGCGTTCTTGGAGGTCTTGACGTCGATGCTGCCCGACAGTGTCGTGGGGCCCTTGACCCGCAGGTGGGTCGGGCCGGCGCCGAGCGCGACGATCTCGGAGTCGAGCGCCGCCCCGATCCGGGCGAGCATCTCCAGGGACAGGTTCTGGTGCCCCTTCTCGATCCGGTTGATGGCACTCTGGCTGGTGCCGAGCCGCTCGGCGAGCTGGGCCTGGGTCAGGCCGCGGTGCTTGCGGGCGTCGCGGATCAGGTTGCCGATGCGGCCCTTGTAGTCCTCGTGCGGCACGTCGAACGTCATGCGACGACGGTAACTCACATGTGAGATAACGCAAGCCGCCACGGCGATCTGGAAGGATCCCCCCATGCGTGCCACGACGATCCACGGAGCCCGGGACATCCGGGTCGACGAGGTCCCCGACCCCACCCTGCGCCGACCCACCGACGCGATCGTCCGGGTCACCGCGGGCTGCATCTGCGGCTCCGACCTGTGGCCCTACCGCGGCGAGAACCCGATCCGCCCGGGCGCCACGATCGGCCACGAGTGCATCGGTGTGGTGGAGGAGGTCGGCAGCGAGGTCCGCGAGGTCCGGGTCGGCGACTTCGTGGTCGTCCCGTTCTGCCACTGCGACAACACCTGCGCGCACTGCCGCAACGGCGCGCAGTCAGTGTGCACCAACCTCGGCTTCACCGCGAGCGGTCAGGCGGAGTACGCCCTGGTCAACCAGGCCGACGGCAGCCTGGTGAGCACGGGCGGCGTCCCCGACGCCGACCTCGTGCCCTCGGTGCTCGCGCTCTCCGACGTGATGCCGACCGGCTGGCACGCCGCGGTCTCGGCAGGCGTGAAGCCGGGTGCCACCGTCGTCGTGGTCGGCGACGGAGCGGTCGGCCTGTCGGGCGTCCTCGCGGCCTGCGTGATGGGCGCCGAGCGGATCATCGCGATGTCGAGGCACGAGCCCCGCCAGGCCGTCGCGAAGGCCTTCGGTGCCACCCACGTCGTGTCGGCCCGCGGCGAGGACGCGGTCGCCGAGGTGCGCGAGCTGACCGACGGCGTCGGGGTCGACGCGGCACTGGAGTGCGTCGGCACCAACGACGCGATGACCACGGCGATCGAGGTGACCCGCCCCGGCGGCGGCGTCGGGTTCGTCGGGGCGCCCCACGGTGTCGAGCTGTCCGCGCGGCGGCTCTTCGACAAGAACGTCGGCGTCCGCGGTGGCATGGCGCCGGTACGCCGCTACCTGCCCGAGCTGCTCCCGATGGTCCTCGACCGCCGGATCGACCCCGGCCGGGTGTTCGACCTGACCCTGCCGCTCGACGAGGCGCCCGACGGCTACCGGGCGATGGACGAGCGCCGGGCGATCAAGGTGCTGCTCCAGCCGTGACCCGCCTCGATCCCGCCGCCTACCTCGCCCACATCCGCACCGAGTCCGCGCGCTTCGCGGAGGTCCTCGCGTCCTGCCCGCCCGACGTCCGGGTCCCGTCGTGCCCCGACTGGGACGCAGCCGACCTGGCCTGGCACCTCACCGAGGTGCAGCACTTCTGGGAGCACGTCGTCACCCACCGGCCCGCACCGCCGGAGACCTACGCCGAGCCCGAGCGGCCCGCGACGTACGCCGAGGTGCTCGCCGCCTTCGACGCGACCCATGCCGCCTTCGTGGCCGCGCTCGACGCGGCCGATCCGGCCGACCCGGCGTGGTCCTGGTCCGTGCCGGGCGACCAGCGCGTCGGGTTCACGTTCCG
The DNA here is from genome assembly GCA_016803235.1 of Pimelobacter simplex. Taxonomy (GTDB): domain Bacteria; phylum Actinomycetota; class Actinomycetes; order Propionibacteriales; family Nocardioidaceae; genus Nocardioides; species Nocardioides simplex_A. The sequence continues at coordinate 249,693 of JADCLI010000001.1, read as the reverse complement.
GCGCCAGGCCCACGAGGCGCTGATCCACCGTCTCGACGCGGAGCTCGCCGCCGGGCAGGTCACCGAGCTGCCGACCGCACTGGCCGCCGACGGCATCGACGAGGCCCTCGCGGTCATGTACGGCGGCCTGCCGCCGTGGGGTCGGTTCGCCCCGCGCCCGCAGTACGCCGAGTTCCGCGCCACCGACACCGCGACCTCCGTGTGGGTCCAGCTCGGCACCTTCTCCGGGACCACTCCCGACGGCGTCGAGCGCAGCGGCGAGCCCGACCAGCACGTGGTCGACGACCCCGGCGTGCCCGCCGGCCTGGTGGTCTCCGGCACGGCAGCCGACCTCGATGCCTGGCTGTGGCACCGGGTCGGCGACGACCGGGTGACGATCAGCGGCGACGACGACGTCCGCGCCCACGTCGGGGCGGTGCTGGGTCAGGCGATCGACTGAGGGTGGGGCTCGGCGGCCTGCGCCGTCTGCGCCTTGCGACCGGAGCGCCCGGCCACCAGCACGACGCCGAACAGGGCGCCGATCGCGAGCACGAGCAGCAGCACGAGCGCCAGCACGACGACGACGGCGAGGAGACTCATGTGCTCACCCTTGCATGACGCACGTCACATCCCAAGGGTGACGCAGGTCACACCAACACGCCGGGGTTGAGGATCCCGGTGGGGTCGAGCGCCGCCTTGGCCGCCCGCAGCGCCGCGCCGAACGGCTCGGGCCGCTGGGCGTCGTACCAGGGGCGGTGGTCGCGCCCGACGGCGTGGTGGTGGGTGATCGTGCCACCGTGGTCGGCGATCGCGGACGACACGGCGGCCTTGATCTCGTCCCACTGGGTCAGGGTGCTGCCCCAGCGGCCACCGGCGTAGATCCCGTAGTACGGCGCCGGGCCGTCCGGGTAGACGTGGGTGAACCGGCAGGTCACCACCCCCCGGCCGTCGCAGACCTCGTCGATCGCCCGCCGGGCCGCAGCGGTCACCGCGGCGTGGAAGGCCGGGAAGGCGTCCCACGTGCACGCGGTCTCGAAGGTCTCCACGACCATCGAGCGCCGCGCGAGCGCGTCGCGCTGGTAGGGCATGCGGAGGAAGGCGGAGCGCCACGACCGGGAGGCGTCGGCCCCGCCGTCGCCGCCTGTCGCGCGGTCACGGGTCGCCAGCACCTCGCCGCCGTGGTCGCCGACCAGCTCGAGCGCGCGGTCCAGCCAGGGACCGACCGGGTGGTCCGCGGACTCGAAGGCGAGGATGAGCAGTCCGCCGGCGACGGTGGTGCCAGCGTTGATCAGCGCCTCGGCCGGGTCCAGCAGGCGGCAGTTGGCGGGGTACAGCCCGGCCTGGGCCACGGCGCGGGTCGCGGTGACCGCGGCGTCGTACGACGTGAAGCCGACGGTCGCCGTGCGCTGCCACTGCGGGCGCCGCTGCAGGCGCATCCAGGCCTCGGTGATCACGCCGAGGGCACCCTCCGAGCCGAGGAACATCCGGTCGGGAGAGGGCCCGGCGCCCGATCCGGGCAGCCGGCGGGACTCGCCGACGCCGGTGGGGGACACGACCCGGATCGACTCGGTGAGGTCGTCGATGTGGGTGGCCAGCGTCGCGAAGTGGCCCCCGGCGCGGGTCGCGAGCCAGCCGCCCAGCGTGGAGAACTCGAAGGACTGCGGGAAGTGGCGCAGGGTGAGGTCGTGCGGGCGCAGCTGGTCCTCGAGCACAGGGCCGTGGGCGCCGGCCTGGATCCGTGCGGCCCGGCTGACCGGATCGACCTCGAGGACCCGGTCGAGCGCGGCGAGGTCCAGCGTGACGGCCGGCCCGTCGAAGCGCGGCTCGACGCCGCCGACCACCGAGCTGCCCCCGCCGTACGGAACGACGGGGAGCTCGCTCACCGTGCACCAGTCGAGGACGTCGACGACGTCCTGCTCGGTGCGGGGCCGCACCACCAGGTCGGGGACGTGGGCGGCGGCGCCGTGGAGGTTGCGCACCACGTCGCGGAAGGCCTTGCCGCGGGCGTGGCCCAGCCGGTCGACGACGTCGGCGGAGCACAGCGGCGCCAGCGCGGCCGGCGGCGCCACCCGCGGCTCCGGTACGCCGAGCGAGCGCGGGTCGGGCGGGGCGTGGTCGGTCAGGTCGTGCCCGGGCAGCAGCAGCGCTACCCGCTCGACGAGCGCGACCGCCTCCGCACCGTCGACCCGGGCTGCGTCGGTGCCCCAGCCCCACCAGGAACGCGCGCTCGCCGGTGTCACGCCGTGGCCAGGATCGCGACGACCGGGACGCCGATGAGCAGCAGCACCAGGAGGACGATCACGAGGACGAAGGGCACCAGCCCCGGGACCTTCTGCTTCGTCGACCCCATCGCCCCTCGCATGAAGGTCAACACGGGTGCGGCGTAGTACACGTCGACGGTCTGGCCGGGCGCGACCTGCACCTGCTGGCTCGCCTGTCCGTAGGTCCACATCCACTGCGCGTGGGCGGACACGGTGTGGACGCCGGGCGGCATCGGGACGACGTTGGGCCCGAACCGCGCCGGGACGGAGTAGCCGTTGACCTGCACGCTCGGGGTGATCATGGAGAGCATCCGGTTCCCCTGGAGGTGGATGCGGAGGAATCCGGGCGGCGGCGGGGGCGGTGCGGTCATGCGCGTGACCCTACGAGGTCGAGGAGAGCCGGCCAGGCGGCGGACCCGAGCCGGCGGTCGGCCTCCTCCGTGCCGCCGCGGAGCATCCGCTGCCCCGCCAGCACGACGTCCTCGCCGGGCAGCACCGCGCGGTGGCCGGCCTCGTCGTCGGTGACCAGCGCGGTCGGGCGGCCGTGCCGGGCCCGGCGGAGCACGATCTCCTCGGCCTGCTCCCGGGCCGGCCAGACCTGGTCGTCGCCGCCGGCGACCAGCACCACCTCCGGGATCCGCTCGACCGGCAGCACCGCCGCGGCGACCTCTTGTGGGGCGGCGGCCCGCGAGCGTGCGTAGAGGTCGCGGTAGGCGGGCGGGTCGCCCGACGGCTCCCATGGCACGAAGCGGACGTACGGCACCGGCTCGCCGTCGAGCGTCCAGTGGGAGGTCTGCCGCCCGCCGTCGGTGACCCCCGCCCAGACCACGTCGCTGGGCGCGAACGCCGCCACGGCGTCGACCGGCGCGTCGGTGAGCGAGGCCGTGGCGAGTGCCGCCTCGGCTCCGAAGGAGAGCCCGACGAGGACGACCCGGTCGCACTCGGCGGCGAGCGCAGCCGCCCGGGCGGCGAAGGTCTCCAGCGGGATCTCCCACGGTCCGCCGTGCTGGTCCGGGCCGCCGAACCACTGGATCGACTCCGCGAGCACGCCCTGCTCGGCCAGGAGTCGGGCCCGCTGGTCGTCGAGCCTGCCGCTCGACCCGCCCAGCACGAGCGCACCGACTCCGAGGTGATCGTCCGGTTCCCAGCGGACGCCGACGGGTGCGGACAGCTCGATCCGGCGGGCCATGGCTGCGACCCTACTCACATCCGCGTTGATGGCAGTTTCTGCCATTTGCGGCGTACCGTGGAGGCATGGCACGACGCGCACCGGACGAGGAGACCCTGCTCGGGGTGGCCCGGACCTGCGCAGAGGTCTTCGTCGCCGCGGGCGACTCCAGCCCCACCGTCGCCACGCTCGTGGCGGCGACCGGGATGTCGGAGCGCACCTTCCACCGCTGGTTCCCGACCAAGCCCGACTGCCTGCGCCCGCTCTTCGACGCCGGCAACCAGGCCTACGCCGCCGCACTCGGCGCGCAGCCCGCCGACCTGCCGCTGGGGGAGGCACTGGTCGCCGCGTTCGTGGCGACCAACGCGGACGGGTCGGACGCGACGTCCCGCGCGCTGATGCGCACGGTCTTCGGCGACCTCGCGCTGCGCCGGGTCTGGCTCGAGGCGAGCTATGCGACCACGGCCGCACTCCGTCCCGCGGTCGCAGCCCGGCTCGGCGTCGACGAGCACGCGGTCGCGACGACCGTCGGCTGCGGCCAGGCGATCGTGCTGGCCATCGCCGCCCTCACCCACGTGGTCGAGGACGGGCTCACCGCCCACGAGGCGGCCGCCGCGGTCGGCGCGGCGCTCTTCGCCGACGTACGAACCCAGTGAGAGAAGGCAGAACCATGCAGCTTCAGGACAAGGTCGTCCTCGTCACCGGCGGAGCGCGGGGCCTCGGCGCCGCGTTCGCACGGGGCATCGTCGCGGCCGGCGGTCGCGTCGTGATCGGCGACCTGCTCGACGACGAGGGCGCCGCCGTCGCCCAGGAGCTGGGCGACGCGGCCCGCTACGTCCACCTCGACGTCACCAGCGAGGAGTCGTGGGCCGCCGCGGTGGCCGCGACGCTCCAGGCGTTCGGCCGGATGGACGGCCTGGTCAACAACGCCGGCATCTCCGCCTCGGGCCAGCCGACCGCCGACGAGACCACCGAGACCTTCCGCCGCGTCATCGAGATCAACCTGGTCTCGGTCCACACCGGCCTGCGCGCCGTCGTGCCGGCGATGCGTACGGCGGGAGGCGGCTCGATCGTCAACATCTCGTCCGCCGCGGGCCTGATGGGCATGGCGCTCACCAGCGCCTACGGGGCCGCCAAGTGGGGCGTGCGCGGTCTCACCAAGGTCGCCGCGGTCGAGCTCGGCCGCAACCGGATCCGGGTCAACTCGGTGCATCCCGGCATGGTGCTCACCCCGATGACCGCTCCCACCGGGATCGTCGCCGACGAGGGCGGCTTCCCGAACAACCCGTTCCGGCGCGTCGGTCGCCCCGAGGAGCTGGTCGGTGCGGTGCTCCACCTGCTGAGCGACGCGGCGTCGTACACGACCGGCGCGGAGCTCGCCGTCGACGGCGGGTGGACCGCCGGGCCGTCGGTGGATTACATCATGGGTGCGTGAGCACCCTCGATCCCGAACGGTTGCGCACCCTGACGCTGCTGCGTCGGGTGCGCGACCGCATCGATCGCGAGTACGCCCGTCCGCTCGACGTCGAGGCGCTGGCCCGCGACGTGGCCATGTCGGCCGGGCACCTGAGCCGCGAGTTCAAGAAGGCCTACGGCGAGCCGCCGTACTCCTACCTGATGACCCGGCGGATCGAGCGGGCGATGGCGCTGCTGCGCCGCGGCGACCTGAGCGTCACCGACATCTGCTTCGAGGTGGGCTTCTCCTCGCTCGGCACCTTCAGCACGCGGTTCACCGAGCTGGTGGGCGTGCCGCCGAGCGCCTATCGCGAGGATGCGCCGGAGCCGGCGGACGGGGTGGCCGAGCCGCCGTCGTGCGTGACGAAGAAGGTCACCCGGCCGGTGCGGCGCGGCGGCGCGCAGACGAGCCCGGACGCGCCGGCGACCGGCGGCGCATCGGTCAGGAATCGAGAAGCACCGCACTTCGGTCGCCACTAGCGTGAGCGACATGGACATCAGCATTCAGCACAGCTTCCTCCCGCAGACCGACCCCGAGGCGTCGCTGGCCTTCTACCGCGACGTGCTCGGCTTCGAGATCCTCAACGACGTCGGGTACGGCGAGATGCGGTGGATCACCGTCGCCCCCAAGGGCCAGTCGGCCCCGTCGGTCGTGCTCTGCCCGCCGGCGGCCGATCCCGGCATCACCGAGGACGAGAAGCGGGTCATCGCCGAGATGATGGCGAAGGGCACCTACGCCACCCTCGTGCTCAGCACCCCCGACCTCGACGGCACCTTCGACCGGATCCAGGCCACCGGCGCCGAGGTCATCCAGGAGCCGATCGACCAGCCCTACGGCGTGCGCGACTGCGCGTTCCGCGACCCGGCGGGCAACCACGTCCGCATCAACCAGGCGGTCTGAGGCGATCGGGCTGCCGTGACCGTCTTCGACCCGCCACCGGCCCGCGACCGCGCCACGCGGCAGGCCGACACGCGAGCCCTGCTGGCGACACCGGCGATCGACGTGTGGGTCGCGACGGCGTCCGCGGCCGGCGTCCCCCACCTGGTGCCGGTGTCCTTGGCGTGGGTGGGGGAGCGGGTCGTGATCGCCGTCGAGTCGCGGTCGATCACGGCGCAGAACCTCCTCGCGGCCGGCGTCGCCCGCCTCGGCGTCGGCCCGACCCGCGACGTCGCCATGATCGACGCCGTCCTCGAGCGCGCGGTCGGCGTGGACGACGACGTCGAGCTGGGCGAGGCGTACGCCGCGCAGGCCGACTGGGACCCGCGCGGCCTGCCCGGCTACGTCTACCTCGTCCTGCGCGCGGAACGGGTGCAGGCGTGGCGGGAGTCGAACGAGATCGCGGGGCGCACGATCCTGCGGGCGGGGGAGTGGCTCGCGCCCTAACCGGTGGTCAGGCGCGGGCAGTGCCGGAATGCCGGGAAGCTCGGGTCCGGTGCGATCTGCTCGATGTACACCGGGCCGGCGGGCGACTGGTCGATGGCGAAGTAGTTGCCGGTGCCGACCGTCTTGGAGTTGGGCGCGTCGAAGTCGAACGGGATCAGCATCCCGGCCGCCTGGTCGCCCGGCGGGTCGAAGGGCACCGGCTCGCCGATGAAGCCGCTGGCGAACAGGGGCTTGGCGAAGTTGTCGGCGTTGCTGCCGCCGCTGATGCCCGGCGGGTCCAGCGGGCCGTGGCCGGCGCACCACTGGGCGATGATCTCGTGCACCGTGGCGTGCGCGGGTGCGGGAGCGACGAGGCAGGTGGCGGCCGCTGCTGCTCCGACGGCGGCGATGCGGGTGACGGTTCGGTCCATGGCTCCTCCTCCGGGGTCCTCCCCAGCGCCCCACTCTCCTCGGACCTGGCCGGCCACGCATCGCCACTTCTGGCGATCCCGCTGGTCGGGAGGTCGTCACGTCCGTGGCGCGCGCTGCGACAGGCTCGCTCCTCCGATCCCCTGAGTGAGCCGAGGAGTCCCGATGCACGACCCGCAGTCCGCCGACCGGTGGGCGATCATGGAGCTGCGGCACCGCTACATGCGCAGCGTCGACCTCCGCGACTGGGACACCCTCGCCGCGACCCTGGCCCCCGAGATGGTCGCGCGGTACCGCCCCGACCTGGTCACCGACGGCGCCGACGCGCTGGTCGCCGAACTGCGCGGCCGGCTCACCGACGAGCGGATCACCGTGCACCAGGTCGGGAACCCGAGCATCGAGATCGACGGTGACGAGGCGACCGGCACCTGGACGGTGTCGGACCGGACGGTGTGCACCGACGTCGGGTACGTCGTCGAGGGCGCGTCCCTCTCGACCGACCGCTACCGCCGCGACCCCGAGCGGGGCTGGCTGATCGCGGAGATCTCCTACCGGCGCTTCTGCGAGACGTCGGTGTCGATCGCCGACCTGCCCGGCTTCCGGGTGCTCCCCACGCCGGCCACCGGGCTCTCCATCAGCTGAGGGCCAGCTCCGGGAAGGCCGCCAGGTAGCGACCGAAGCGCTCGGTGACCTCGCCGGCGCTCAGGCCGAACTCCTCGAGCGAGTAGGCGTGGTCGGGGCGGCGCTCGCCGCGCCGGCTGACGTCGTCGGCGGCCGCCACCGCGGCCCGCGTCTCGTCGTCGAAGGGCAGCCGGAAGGCGTCGTACACGCGCTCGACGGTGCCGACCGGGTCGGCGATGAACTCCTCGTAGCGCACGTCGGCGAACTGGGCGGGGTCGTGCTTCGCCCGGGCATCGAGGAAGCGGTCGGCGGCGGCGCCCCACAGGTCGAGGCTGTCGCGCCCGACGGTGGCGCCGTGGAAGACGCTCGAGCTCCCCGCCGAGGTCTTCGAGGTCAGGCTGCTGACCGACGCGACGACCGTGCGCGGGTCGCGGTGGGTCTGGACCACGAGCGCGTCCGGGTAGGCCGTCATCAACGCGTCGAGCGAGAACAGGTGGCCGGGGTTCTTGAGGACCCAGCGCTTCTCGGGGCTGGTCATGCCGATCAGCTGGAGGATCCGGCGGTGCCGGCGATAGGTGCCGCTCAGGTCCTGCTCGCCCAGCCACGCGGCGTACGACGGCAGGTGGGCGACGCTCGGGAACGCGAGCGAGCGCATCGACTGGTGCTCCAGCCACCAGCACTCCTCGACGACCTCGGGTGCCATGAAGTGCATGCCCTTCAGCCCCGGCACGGCGGCGTTGCGGCGGTCGATCTGGGCCTGCATCGCCTGGAAGTCGGGGTTCGACGCCCAGTGGTCGCGCAGGGGCCGCGGCTGCGGCGCGGCGGCCAGCCAGAGCTGGAGGCCCTGGTGGCGCGGGTCGGCGCAGAGCAGGCGGTGCAGCGCCGTGGTGCCGGAACGGGGGAGGCCGGTCACGAAGATCGGCCGGGTCACCGGGGTCTCGGCGTGGGCCGGGTGCTCGCGCCAGGCGGACTCGGTGCGCAGCCGTCCGGCGAGCGCGTTGGCCAGCGCGCCCTCGACCTTCGCGCGGCCCTTCTCGGTCAGGCCGGCCTCGTACTCGTAGCCGTCGAGGAGGGCGTGCAGCCCTTCGACGTACTCGTCGTCGCCGAAGTCGGTCAGTCCGGTGCGGGTGGTGGCGCGCTCGTGGAGCTCGTCTGCGAGGTTCATCGTGTGCTCTCTCAGTGGTGGGTGGCGCCGGACGTGACGTCGAGGCACTGCCCGGTGATCGCCCGGGCGAGGTCGGAGGCGAGGAAGACCGCGGCGTCGGCGATCTCCTCGGGACGGGGCAGGCGCCGCAGGTCGGTCTCGGCGGCGATCTCGTCGTGGATCACCTCGGGCGTGACGCCGCGGGCACGCGCCGCCTTCGCGAAGCTGGCCTCGACGGCGTCGCCCATGATGTAGCCGGGCGCGATCGAGTTGACCCGGACCCCCTGGGGCCCGAGCTCGATCGAGAGCCCGCGGGCGAGGGCCAGCAGGCTGGCCTTGGTCATCCGGTAGGCGCCGAACAGCGGGAGCCGGTTGCGCAGGATCATCGAGTTGACCACGACGACCGAGCCCTGGCTCGCGACCAGCGCGGGCGCCGCCCGGCGGACCATCTCCAGCGCCATCAGCGGCGAGGCGAGCTCCTCACGGACCCGGTCGAGCCCGGAGTCGAGCAGGGTCTCGCGACTGGGCGGGAGGTAGGCGTTGTGCAGGACGGCGTCGAGCCGGCCGAACGCGTCGACGGTGGTGTCGACGAGGCGACGCACCGCCGACGGGTCGGTGAGGTCGGTCGGTACGACGACGGCCCGGCGCCCGGTCGCCCGGACCTCCTCGGCGACGGTCTCGAGCCGGTCTGCGTTGCGGGAGGCGAGGACCACGTCCGCGCCCGCGACCGAGCTGCGGACGGCGAGGGCGTGGCCCAGGCCGGGACCGACGCCCGCGACGAGGACGGCCTTGCCGGTGAGCACACCGGTGACCGGATCGCTCACGACATCATCCGGTCGCCGATCGCGGCCTGGCGGGCCGCGATCCGATGCCCCCACTGGGCCGCGGTGACCCGCTGCCGGTCGTGGAAGGGCAGCCGCTGCGCGAGCTCGGCGTACGGCACCACCTCGGTGGTCGGACCGTCCTCGGCGGTGAGCGGCCGGTCGACGCGCTGCCAGCGGATCTGCAGGTAGCCCTCGGTGAGGCCGGTGGTCTCCAGCCAGTTGGCCAGCCCGGGGTCCTGCCGGCTGACCACGAACCGGATCCGACCGTCGGGGTCCACCTGCGCCTGGTCGGCGGTGAGGCTGGTCTGGTGGTTGACGTAGTCGAGCGAGACGTACCACTTCGTGCCGAGCTGCATCCCCTGGTAGGGCATGCCGGAGGCCGGCACGGTGATGACCAGTGCCTGGTCGTCGGCGAGGTCGAAGTGACCGGCCGAGCTGTACTGGCTGGCGAGTCCGCCGGGGGTGATCTTGGGGGCGTACATGGTGTTCACCGGCTGGTCGAGGTAGAACCGCTCGACGAACTCCAGGAAGGTCCGGGCGTAGCCGAGGAGGGTGCGTGCGGCACGGGCGTAGCGGCCCTCGATCGTCGCGAGGGTGACCGGCTCGCCCGGCACGCCGATCCGCTCGGCCCGCTGCACCCGCAGGGTGCCGGCGCGCTCGGTGGTCCAGTCGCTGAAGGTCTGTCGGACCAGCAGCCGCTGGGCGTCGGGGGCGAGGGTGAAGTAGCCGGGCCCGCCGTCCTTCCGCGGCCCGAACCGGATCTCGAAGCTGCCGTCCTCGGCGACCGGGAAGTCGCGGTCGTCGAAGGCCAGGTGGCTGGCCGGCGCGGTGTTGCCGGCGTGGGATCCGGCGAGCACCTGGAAGACGAGGTCGGCGCTGGTGCCGCGGGTGCCGGTGACGACGTACTCGGCGTCACCGCAGATCTGCGCCGCGAAGTAGAGCGTGTCGGGGTTGTCGAGCCCCATCTTGGTCCACTGCGTCGACGGCCGCGCGAAGTGCGGGTCGGCCGGGTCGCCGGCCCAGGCGCTCGCCAGGCCCACCCGGACCAGCCCGGCGAGATAGTCGAGGCCCTCCGCGACGTCCCGCTCGGTGCGCACGTGCGGCGCCCCGAGCAGGACGCGCTCGGCCTCCTGGATGGCCTCGGCGAGCAGGGTCGCGCCGGCGCTGGTCGTGATCCCGATCTCTTGCGTCACCCGGCGGAAACTAGGCAGCGGGTGGTGCCGTCCGAGGTGTGGTCTCGCTCATCGGGACCCTTCGAGCACCACGAGCCGCTGGGTCGCGCGGGTCATCGCGACGTACTTGTCGACCGCGCCCTCGACACCCGTCCCGAACCCTTCCGGCTCGACGAGGACGACGAGGTCGAACTCGAGTCCCTTGGCGTGCTCGGGACTCAGCGAGCGGACGCGCCCGGTCGGTCGGAAGGCGGGATCGCCGATGACGCAGGCGATGCCCTCGGGGTGGCTCGCCTCCCATTCAGCGAGGATCATGCCGAGGTCCGCGCGATCGGCGTGCTCGACGGGGAGCCCGCTGCTGCGCACCGAGGTCGGCACGTTGGCGTCGGGCAGGACGGACCGGATGACGGGCGCCGCGGCCGCCATGACCTCGGCCGGCGTGCGGTAGCTGACGGTGAGCGAGGCGAGGTCGATGTCGTGGAGGCCGATCCGCTCGAGGCGCTCGGTCCAGGTCTCGGTGAACCCGTGCCGGGCCTGGGCGCGGTCGCCGACGACGGTGAAGGAGCGCGACGGGCAGCGGCGGAGCAGCATCTGCCACTCGGCGTCGGTGAGCTCCTGGGCCTCGTCGACGACGACGTGGGCGAACGGACCGGCGTACCGGTCGGGGTCTGTGGCCGGCTGCTGGTCGGTGGCGAGGGCACCGCGCAGGTCCGCACCCCGCAGCATCGACATGATCATCAGGTCGGAGTCGTCGGTGCTGATCAGGTGGTCGACGACGCGGTCCATCTCCTCCTTCTCGCGGGCGGCGGTGGCCTCCTGCCGGCGTCGAGCGCGCGCGGCGTCGGCGTCGCCGAGCCGGGCCCGGGCGGCGTCGAGGAGGGGCAGGTCGGCGGTGGTCCATGCCTGCGGCCCGTTCCTGCGGAGGGCGCGCACCTCGTCGGGGGAGAGCCACGGCGCGCAGTGACGCAGGTACGCCGGGACCTCCCACAGGTCGCCGACGAGGTCGGTCGCCTCGATCATCGGCCAGGCCCGGGTGACCGCCTCGACCAGCTCGGCGTTGCGGCGCAACGATCGGCGCAGCTGAGCCTCGGTCGCGTCGGTGTCGTCGTGCTTGTCGACGAGGATGTCGAGCAGCGCGCCCCAGACCTGGTCGCGTGCCTCGTTGTGGGGCGTGCCCGGGTCCGGCGCCCCGAACGCCTCGGCCCAGTCGCCGGGGCTCAGCCACACCTCGGACCAGTCGGTCTCGACCACCATGCCCTCGGCGGGCGGCTCCTCGTAGAGCCGGACGGCCGGCTCGACGGCACCGACCATGCGGTGGTCCGCCTTCAGCCTCGCGACCTCGGGGTCGGTCTCCTGGTGTGCCGTCGCGCCCTCCCCGACGAGGTCGCGCACGGTGCAGGTGCGGACCCCCTCCTCGCCGAGGCTGGGCAGCACGTCGGCGACGTAGGACAGGTAGGGCTCGTGCGGGCCGACGAAGAGCACGCCGCCGCGCCCGTCGCCGAGCCTCGGGTCGGCGTACAGCAGGTACGCCGCGCGGTGCAGGGCCACGACCGTCTTGCCGGTCCCCGGGCCACCGTCGACGACCAGGGTGCCGCGCGAGCCGGCTCGGATGATCGCGTCCTGGTCGGCCTGGATGGTGGCCAGCACGTCGCGCATCCGCGTCGAGCGGCTGCTGCCGAGGCTGGCGACGAAGGCCGACTGGTCGTCCAGGGCCGCACCCGCTGCCGCGAGCGCGTCGGCGGTGAACACCTCGTCCCAGTAGTCCGTCACGCGGCCGTTCGTCCAGCGGTACCGGCGCCGGCTGGCCAGTCCCATCGGATCGGCGTGGGTGGCGCCGAAGAACGGCTCGGCCGCGGGGGAGCGCCAGTCGACGAGCAGCCGCCGGCCGCCGGGGGCGGTGAGGCCGAACCGGCCGACGTGCACGGTCTCGCCGTCCGTCGTGACCATCCGGCCCAGACACAGGTCGAGCCGGTAGCGGCGCAGCGCCTTGAGCCGGGTGCTGAGGCGGTGCACCTCGAGGTCACGCTCCATCGCCTCCTGGCCGCTGCCGCCGGGCTGTCGTCGTACGTCGGCCAGGCGGTCCTCCAGTTCGGCGACGGTGTGCTCGAGGCTGGCCTCGATCGCTGCGAAGTGCTCCTCGTCGCTCGCGATGAGGTCCGGGTCGGCCTTCGCGGGGTGGTCGTGCAGGTCGAACGCGCGGGTCGTCGCGTGGGTCAAATCATCAGCTCCCATGGGGGTTTCGTGGCTCCTCCGCTCGGGGGAGACCGGGATTCTGCCTGCTCCAGGGGGCCTTGCGGCAAGACCCCCTGTGCGCTATACGTTGAAGACGGTAGGCAGCTGTGTCGGCGGCGCCCGGTAGAACCGGAGCATGAGCCGAGACCTCCAGATCACGTTCGACTGTCACGACCCGCGCGCCCTCTCGATCTTCTGGAGCGCGGCGCTGGGCTACGTCATCCCAGGCCCGCCCGGGGTGCCGCTCGCCGAGGGGGACGACCCGCTGGCGGCGTGGGACGCCTTCCTCGAGCGGATCGGCGTCCCCGAGTCGGAGCGCAACTCCCGCTCGGCGGTCGAGGATCCGGATGGGACGGGGCCGCGGGTGTTCTTCCAGCGGGTGCCCGAGGACAAGGTGACCAAGAACCGGGTCCATCTCGACGTGCGCGCGGCGCCGGGGCTCGCGGGGGAGGAGCGGATGAGCGCTCTGGAGGCGGAGTGCTCACGCCTGGTCGGCCTGGGCGCGCGGCGCATCGAGCGGCACGAGCCGGTGCCGCCGATGTCCGCCGGCCACATCGTGATGGCCGATCCGGAGGGCAACGAGTTCTGCCTCGATTGACCGGTTTTTGAGGATTCTCCGGCGTCGGTCGCGGGCGTAGTGTGCGAAGGATCCAGCACCGATCGGAGAAGCCCATGCGTCGGCACCACATCGGAGTCCTGGCCGTGCTCGTCTCGGCACTGGCCCTCGCGTTCCCAGGCACGACCGCGCAGGCCGGTCCGCGCGCGGTCTCCGGCGCCACGGCCGCCACGGGCGGCACGGGCGAGTTCGTCGTCTTCTACGCCGACGGAGTGAGCGCGGCCGAGGCGCGGCAGGCGATCGCGAGCGCGGGCGGCGTCGTCCAGGACGAGGTCAGACAGGTCGGCATCGCCAAGGTGACGACCGCCGACAGCGGCTTCTCCGCCGCTGTGCTGCGGTCCGGCGCGGTCCGCGCCGTCGTGCGCAACCACGCCGTCGGGCTCGGCACGCAGGGGATGCAGCACCGCTTCGCCGACGAGCGGGCCCTGGCCGACCGTGCGGCGTACGCGGCCGAGGCCGGGAAGGCCGGGGCGACCGGGCCGAAGGACAAGAAGTCCGGCCCGGAGACGTTCTCCTGGCTGCAGTGGGACATGCGGATGATCGGCGCCACCCCCGACGGCGCCCACCGGAGCACGACCGGCGAGGGCGTCCTGGTCGGCGTCATGGACACCGGCATCGACGCCAGCCATCCCGACCTGGCGCCCAACTTCGACGCCGCCCTGAGCCGAAACTTCACCACCGACATCCCCGACATCGACGGGCCCTGCGAGGTCGCCAGCTGCCAGGACCCGGCCGACGTCGACGACGGCGGGCACGGCACCCACGTCGCCGGGACGATCGCGGCGGCGTACGACGGCCGCGGCATCGCCGGTGTCGCCCCGGACGCCACGCTGGTCAACGTCCGCGCCGGCCAGGACTCCGGGTACTTCTTCTTCTTCGAGACCGTCGCCGCGTTGGTCTACTCGGGCAACGCCGGGCTCGACGTGGTGAACATGAGCTTCTACACCGACCCGTGGCTCTACAACTGTGCGTCGGCCGCCGACTACGTCGCCGGCACACCGACGACAGCCGAGATCGAGCAGCAGGCGGCGATCCGTCAGGGGTTGCTCGACGCCGTCGCCTTCGCCCGTGCACAGGGCGTGACCCTCGTGGCCGCGGCCGGCAACCAGCACACGGACCTCGCCGCCCCGACCCGCTTCGACGACACCAGCCCCGACTACCCCGTCGGCGTCGCGGCACCGCGGACCGTCACCAGCAACTGTCTGGACCTCCCGTCCGAGGCGCCCGGGGTGATCCAGGTGTCGTCGATCGGCCCGTCGACGGTGAAGGCCGACTACTCGACCTGGGGCCTGGGATCGATCGACGTGGCGGCGCCCGGTGGCTGGTTCCGCGACGGCTTCGGGACCAACGACTTCCGCGAGCCGGAGAACATGGTGCTGTCGACGTACCCGGCGAAGGTCGCGACCGAGGAGGGCGCGGTCAACCCCGGCGGTGGGCTCAACGACCCGCACTTCTACCTGCGCGAGTGCGACCGCAGCGGGTGCGCCTACTACCAGTACCTGCAGGGCACCTCGATGGCCTCCCCGCACGCCGCGGGAGTGGCGGCGCTGATCGTCGCCGCCCACGGGACGCCCGACGGTGCCGGTGGGTTCAGCATGTCGCCCGACGCCGTCCACGCGGTCCTGACCGGCACGGCGACCGAGACGGCGTGCCCTGACCCGGCGCTGCTGGACTACACGCAGGAGGGCCGGCCGGCAGACTGGAACGCGAGCTGCACCGGCACGCCCGCCTACAACAGCAACTACGGTCACGGCATCGTCGACGCGGAGGCCGCCACCGAGTAGCGGACGCTAGCCCACCGGGGCGACCTTGACCTGGGTCCCCAGGACGCGGCCGTGCGCGTCGAGGAAGGTCAACGTGACCCGCGGGACGCCGGCTGCCTCCGGGAGGGCCGCGCCGTAGCCGTGCGAGTCGGCCCGGACCTCCAGCAACCGGTCGACCCCGGCTGCCTGGACGCGCACCTGGGTGGCCGCGGGCCACGGGGAGATGCCGTAGACGAGCGGCTCGCTGTCGGTGAAGTAGCCGCCGAGCTGCTCGGGAGCGGTCAGCTCCTGGGGCGGCAGGTCGTCGCTGACCCAGATCGCACCTCCGCAGCCGTACTCCAGCTCCTGCTTCGTCGGCGTGCCGGTACCGTCCCAGACCCCGTCGCTCATCGCGTAGCAGACCTTGCCGCTCGAGGAGGTCGCCACCCAGAACGCGAAGACGCCGTGGTCGGTGTCGAACTGGGCGACGAGCTCGGGCTCGTGCAGCTCGCCGAGCCCGTTGCCGGTGGTGTTGGGCTGGCGGGCGAAGTCCATGATCGCGCCGGACACCACCTCGATCGGTCCGTCGAGGGCCACCGCGGTCGTGGTGCCGACGGCCGAGAGCGCCAGGCCGAGGCCGATCGCGGTACGACGGCGGGCCCGGCGGCGTCGTACCGCCGCGGTCCGGGCGGCGGCGCGGTCGTCGGCGAGGATCCCGGCCAGGGTCGCCTCGGACCAGTCCGGGTCGAGCGTCGGAGGAGTGGGCGAGAGCGCCGTGATGCGGGTGGTGAGGGAGTCCGTGGTCATCGCAGTCCACCTTCGGTGAGGGGTCGGCTGGCGGGGGCGGCGCGCAGGTCCGCCGGTGGCTCGAGGTCCGCGAGGGCCGCGCGGGCGCGATGGGCGCGGACCCGGAAGGTGCCCGGGCGCACGCCGAGGACGTCCGCGGCGGCATCGGGGGAGAGGCCGTCCCAGGCGACCAGGAGCAGGGCCTCGCGGTGGTGGTCGGGAAGGGCGGCCAGTGCCTGCAGCGCCGCCATCCGGTCGGTCGCGAGCATGCCGGCATCGGCCTCGGGGCGGGCCGCCTGCTCGAGCAGGCCGAGCCGGTCGCGGAGGGCGGTGTGGCGGCGGGTCGAGCGCCGGCTGTTGCCGACGACCTTGCGTGCGGTCGCGATCAGCCAGCCGATCGGCGGGTCCGGGACGTCGTCCCAGCGGCGCCACGCCTGCAGGAACGTCTCGGCGACGACGTCCTGGACGTCGTCGGACGTGACGTGGCGGCGCACGTAGGCCGCGACGCGGGGGCCGTCACGGCGCCACGCCTCGCTGAACGCTGCTTCGTGGGCGTCCTCGGGAGTGCTCATGTCCTTGTAGTGTCCGGCCGGCCGCGGGTGTTACGACTAGGGTCGTCCACGATGATCCGCGATCGCATGGACCCAGACCTCGACCGACTCGCGGCCGCACTGCTCGAGGTCGACGGCGCGGCAGACGTGCTGGCCGGACGGTCTCCGCTGTCCTGGCTGACGGAGGCCGACGGAGCCGCCGACGTGACCTGGGTGTTCGACCAGGCGCCGGTGAGCGTCGCGCCGACGCGCAACGTCGTCGGTCACGTGCAGGTCTGCTCCGCCGACCCCGCAGCGCCGTGGGTGCCCGAGGTGGCGGCGGACGCGGGGACGGATCCCGCGGACCTGTTGGTGATCGGCCGCCTGTTCGTGCGGCCCATGAAGCACGAGCGCAACATCGCGCGCTACCTCCTCACGGAGTGCGTGAAGCGGATCGCGGCGCGGGGGAGGGCGGCGGTGCTCGATCCCGACGGGCTCGCCCTCGTGCCGACCGCGCTGTGGCAGCGTCTCGGGTTCTCCGCGAGCACCGCCGTTCCCGTGCTGCTGCCCTGACGCGGAAGGTCGACACCGTGCGCCACGAGCAACGCATCCCGACACGGACGCCGGAGTCCCGGGCGTTCGCAGCACGGGTGACGGCCGTGATGGAGCTGACCGCACGCCTCAACTCGCTGCCGTTCGACGACCTCGACGGACGTCGCGCGCTGCTCTGCCAGATCTTCGACGCCGAGCTGCCGGAGTCACTGTCGATCCTGCCACCGTTCCACTGCGACTACGGGCTCGGCGCCTCCTTCGGCGAGCGGGTCTTCATCAACCAGGGCTGCTTCTTCCTCGACCTCGGCGGCATCACGATCGGCGACCGGGTCCTGATCGGGCCACGGGTCACGCTCAGCACCGCCGGGCACCCGGTGGCACCGGGCGAGCGTTCGACTTCATCACCCACGCACCGATCGTGATCGAGGACGACGTGTGGATCGGCGCCGGCGTCACGGTGGCACCGGGTGTGACGATCGGGCGCGGCTCGGTGGTCGGTGCGGGCGCGGTGGTGGCGTCCGACGTACCCGCCGATGTGTGTCGTGACCGCCACCAGCGTCGTGGTCCGCAAGCAGCTCAGCGACCCGGCCTGAGCACGGCGTCGAGGGCATCAGGAAGCACCTGCACCATCGAGACGAGCGGCACGTCGTCGCGGCTCCAGGCGTCGGCCACGAGGTCGGTCACGCCGAGCCGGTAGCTGTCGCCGACGCCGTCGGCACGCGCACGGAGGTCGTCCTCGGTCGGGCACCACAGCACGCCTTCAGTGTCGACGGGCCAGCCGTCCCGCACGAGGTCGTCGCGGAGCTCCTCGGTGACGAGCAGCTCGATCTCGTCGACCCCGGACAGCGAGTCGTTGGCGAGCAGCGCGCCGGCGACCCCGACGACGTACGCGTCGCGGGGGAGCGCCAGTGCCGTCACGGCGTCCCGCAGGCGCGGCCACGTCCAGGTCAGGGCACCCGGGTCCGGCGCGGTCGCGACGGCGGCCTGTGCGAGGAACTCCTGCAGGGCGGGCCGGTCGACCTGCATCACGGACACGACCGGGACGCCGTCGTGGTGCCAGGCACCTGCGATCAGCCCGGCGATCGGTGCCGTGTAGGTGTCGCTGACGTCGCCGCCGACGACGACCAGGCCGGGCTCGCCGGGACTCGTCAGTCCGCCGCGGTGCGGGCTGTACGGCCATCCGCCGTTCGCCAGCTCCTCGCGCAAACGGTCGGTCGCGAGCAGCACGACCTCGGCCGTGCGCTCGACGGAGTCGTTGGCGAGCATGGCCCCGGCCAGGCCGACGACGTACTGGCCCTCGGGCAGCTCCAGGGCCACGATCGTCGAGCGCAGCCGGGGCCAGGTCCAGGGCACGGATGCAGTTCTACCGTGTCAGACCCCGATCCTCGTCCACGGTCCCCAGATCGCGAAGGTCAGCCCGCGGCTGGCCTGGATGTTGACGAACAGCGTCCTGTGGTCCGGTGAGAAGGTCGTGCCGGCGAACTCGTCGCCGAAGCGTCCCGCCATCCGGTTCAGCGCGAGGTCGAAGATCTGCCCACCGCGGCTGAGGCCACGCAGGTAGTTGTCCTGGTCGTGGTCCTCGCACACGACGAGGGTGCCGCGGGCGCTCGTCGTCACGTTGTCGGGGAAGTCGAGCGTGTCGCGGCCGGGGGACTGGTAGATCAGCTGCAGGACCTGCTCCTCGGTCCGGTAGGCCCAGATCTGCCCGAAGCCGGTGCCCCAGCCGTCGACCAGCGGGTTCGGACCGCCCTCCGGCGCGCCGCCACCCTGGGTGGAGCAGAAGTACACGACGCCGTTGTCGTAGGCCGATCCCTCCAGCCGCGAGAACCTGGCGGCGCCCTGCGCCAGTCCCTGCGCGGAGACGTACTGGATCGCCGTGTTGTTCGACGTGGGCGCCGTCGCACCGGGCGTGTAGGGGAAGACAGGGGCAGGATCCTCGATGTCCACCCAGTCGACGTCGTACGTCGCGCGGCGCCGTTGCGCGGCCGCGAGGTCGGCGTTCGGCATCCCGACGACGCGCAGCATCTGCAACCGTCCACCGTCGTCGAGGCGGCCCTCCGCCATCGCGTCGGTCGGCGGCAGGTAGCGGTAGAACCCGGACGGGAACGAGAAGTCGTCCTCGGTCAGGTAGAGCGCGTTGCCGACGGGGTCGTAGGCGACCGACTCGTGTGCGAACCGGCCCGCCGACCGGATCGGCTCGCCGCTGGCCTCACCGGCAGCGGGCACCTCGAAGATGAACCCGTGCGGCTTCGTCAGCGCGACGTTGGGGGCCCCGGTGAAGTCCGGGCCGACGTCGGGGCCGTTCACGGTCTCCTCGCACGTGATCCACGACCCCCACGGCATCTGGCCGCCCGAGCAGTTCATCTGGGTCCCGGCGAGACTCGGCCGCCAGCTCGCCACGTTGCCGGTGCCGTCGACGTCGACCGTGGTGGTGCCGCCTCCGGTCATCGGGTCGTAGACGGGAGCGGTGCTGGCGAACGCGGGCACGGGCCCGTTGATCTCGTGGTTGCGCACGAGGACGGATCGTCCGGACGGTCCCGGGAACGCGCCCATCCCGTCATGACGCCCCGGCAGCGTCGTGCCGTCGGGGTGGACGACGGGCGTGGTGGTGTCGTGGAACGACCGGTACGAGAAGCCTGCGGGCAGGTGGAGACGGACCACGCCGTCCCGTGCGTCGGGGACCGGCCCCAACGAGCGGAAGGAAGGCGCTGCGGCGGCGGTGGAGCTGAGGAACCCGGCGAACGGCCCCCCGAGGACGGCACCGGCGCCGACGGACTTGAAGAGTGTGCGTCGATCGATGGCCATGGACCACGCTAACGCCGCCCGCCGAAGCCGTCGAGAGACGTGTTGTTGCTTTCCAGGGTCGCTGTCTAATGACCAACCAGTTGTCCAGCAGCCTTACCGGGAGCCGATAGGGCGTGGCGCGCTCCCCGTGTCAGCACCGGTGTCCAAACATTGGTGAGAGCGAGTGCATGGTCAGATGTCGTGGCTCACGAATCCCACTGCGACGTCGGTCCGGTCGCTGAGCGCGAGCATCGCAACGTCGAGCAGCCCTTCGAGCACGCGGTTGACGTCGCGTTCGCGGTCCTGAGCCAGGTTGAGCGCCATGAGCCTTGGACGCATGTATTGGCGGAACCGCGCTTCCTCGGGACGCCGATGCCAATCGCGAAGCGCACGCTCCCAAGGGGCGGGAGCGCGGCGTCTATGCCTTGCGCGCAACCACCATGTAGTTCTCGGCCTCGAGGTTGAACGTGCTCACTTCTGTCTGGAGTCCGACCTGCCGCAACTCGGCTTCGAGTTCGTCATGTCGGTAGGGCCAACTCGACAGAAGCTCTGAGCGGGTCAGAACCGACCCATCTGCATCCATTTGGGCGATCGCAATCTCGATGTGGTGCTCGTCTTGCCAGTTCGGCGCGATGTGCCAGCGGTAGATCACGAGGGCATCGCGACCGTTCCGGCGGACGAGTCGGTCACTGATTTCCAGCCGGGAACCGCGAGCCCGCACGAGTTCCCAAGTGCGCGAAGTGACCACCAGGCGTCCGCCGCGGCGCAGAAGCCTTGACATCGACTGCAGAGCGGCAGCCCTGCCTCTCGCCCCGGCGGCATGGTGGAGGGAATTGCCAACGCAGAACACCACGTCGAAAGTGTCGTCATCGAAGTGGTCGGGCAACTCTTGCCAGTTCGCTCGTAACGCCTGTAGCGGGGCCCTGAACTCCTCGGACAGCTCTTTGGTCCGGCGCACCATCGTTTCGCTGGCGTCCGTCGCGACGACCCGCATCCCGCGACCGGCGAGGCCCACCGCCAACTGTCCGGTGCCGCAGGAACTATCGAGGACTTGGGCGTGCGGTGGAAGGAGGCTGAGGACGTCGTCAAACGACGCGGCGAACTCGGCCGGCGCCAGCTTTGCTTCCGAGATCAGGTACTCGTACACCTCGCCAAGGTCGCTATAGCTGGTCACAACGCTTACCTCCCGTCACACGCCTGACTCTCGATGGCGTCAGTACAACAGCGGAGCAGGTCGACTCCCCAATGGTTTCGTCTGCGCAGGCCATCGACCGTGGAAATTGGACAACCGAGCTGCAAAACAACACGTGTCGAACCGATACAGGTGGACGTGCCAACGGGTGCGCGCTCTCCCGGCAATTGTTCGCCGATAAGTGACATTATGTCAGATAATGCCGATCGGGGTTACCGTGGAGCCGTCGGGAAGGAGCTCTCCCATGACGACCCCTGACTCCCCTGTCGGCGTCCGCTACCTCGTCGACGACGTGGACGCCGCGATCGCGTTCTACACCACGCACCTGGGCTTCACGCTCAACATGAGCGCCGCGCCGGCCTTCGCCGACGTGACCCGCGGACCGCTGAGGCTGCTGCTGTCGGGCGCCGCGAGCTCCGGTGCTCGAGTGACACCCGCCGACCTGGCGTCGTCGCCGGGACGCAACCGGATCCACCTCGTCGTCGACGACCTCGAGGCCGAGGTCGACCGGCTCGGCTCCGCGGGCGTCGATTTCGCCAGTGGCCTCGTGAGCGGCTCGGGCGGCAGCCAGATCCTCCTGGCGGACCCCTCCGGGAACCTCGTGGAGCTGTTCCAGCCGAAGGGCTGACATAACGTGTGACAACCCCGCGCTACTGACCCACGCGCCCGTCGATGCACTCGCGCAGCAGGTCCGCGTGGCCACAGTGCCGGGCGTACTCCTCGACCCGGTGCACCATCAGGTCGCGTACGACGACCTGCGAGCGCCCCAGGACCGTCGACAGGTCCTCCACGGGCGCCAGCACCGCGTCGGTCGCCGCCTGCTCGCGGGCCAGGTCCGCCCAGGCCGACTCGACGACCGTGTCGTCGCCGACGGCACCGAGGAAGTCGCCGTCCAGCTCGCCGTACAGCCCCTCGGCGACGGAGTCGGTGGTGATCCAGTTGCGCCAGTCGCGCTCGACCTCGGCGAGGTGGCGGACCAGGCCGAGCAGCGACATCGTCGACGGCGGGACCGAGCGGCGAGCGAGCTGCGCGGCGTCGAGGCCGTCGCACTTGAGCCGCAGGGTGAGCCGGTAGCTGCGCAGGTAGTCCTCGAGCGTGGCCCGCTCCCCCTCACCGTCGGGCGCGGCCTCGCGCGGATCCTCGGCGGGATCGAGCCACATGTGTCGGGGTGGACAGCGGCACGGGTCCAGCGCTCCGGGGCGCTCACGGGCGGATCCAGCCGCGGCGTACGCCCTCGTCGACGAGCAGCCCCGTGAAGCCGCCGAGCGTGGTCGAGCCGGCGACCACACCGGCCTCACGAGCCCGGACCAGCGCCTCGGTGGCGCCGGGCATCTCCCAGGTCCCGCCGCCGTTGAGCCAGTTGAGCAGCATCGGCTGGAGGCGGTCCATCGCCTTGCAGAACCGGGCCTCGGCCGTCACGGCGGACTCGAACTCGTCCCAGAGCGCTCGCATCGCTGCCGCCTGGTCCTCGGGCAGCAGGCCGAACAGCCGCTCGGCCGCGGCCAGCTCGCGCTCCTGCTGGTCGTCGGCCGCACCCGGCACGAACACGGGGCTGTCCCCCGCGTAGATCTCCACGAGATCGTGCACCACCACGAGCTTCATCGCGTGGCCGACGTCGATCGGCTCGTCGGCGTACTCCGCCAGCAGGATCACCATCAACGCGAGGTGCCACGAGTGCTCGGCATCGTTCTCGCGCCGGTCGTCGGCGGCGAGCAGCGACGCCCGCAGGATCGTCTTCAGCTTGTCCGCCTCGGCGAGGAACCGGATCTGCTCCCCCAGGCGCGAGGGTACGCCGGCCGGAAGTGGTTGGCGGTCGATCAGCAGGGCGTCGTCGTCCATGCGCCCACCCTGCCACCCACCCTGCGGCCCGGGCCGCACCCGCCGCCTAGGATGCGTCCGTGAGCGGCCTCGAGCAGCTGGCCGTCCTGGGCGCGGGGCTCGGCGGCGGCATCCTGAGCTCCACCGTCGGTGTCGCCTCGCTGCTCAGCTTCCCCGTCCTTCTCGCCGTCGGCCTCCCGCCGGTCGTGGCGAACGCGTCCAACACCGTGGGGCTGGTCCCGGCCGGGCTGAGCGGCTCGTTCGGGTACCGGTCCGAGCTGCGGGAGCACCCCGGCGCCACCAAGGTCGTGCTGCTCTGCTGTGCCCTCGGCGCGGTCGCCGGCGCGGTGCTCCTGCTCGCCCTCCCGGCCGCGAGCTTCGAGGCGGCCGTGCCCTGGCTGATCATGCTGGCGTGCGGCCTGGTCGGTGCCCAGCCGTGGCTCGCACGCCGGGTGGCCCGCCACCGCGCCGAGGACGCCGGCCCCCGGCACCACCTCACACCGGTCACGACGCTCTTCGCCGGCCTGACCGGGGTCTACGGCGGCTACTTCGGTGCCGGCGCCGGCGTGATGATGGTGGCCGTGCTCGGGCTGGGGACCGACATCGAGCTGCGTGTCGTCAACGCGCTCAAGACCCTGGCGCTCCTGTCCGGCAACCTCGTCGCCGGGGCGATCTTCGTCGCCGTCGCCGACCTCGACTGGGCAGCCGTCGGGCTGCTCGCCGCGGGTTCGGTGGTCGGGGGCTACCTCGGCGCCCGGATCGGGCGCCGACTCCCGGCCCGGGTGTTCCGCGGTGCGGTCGTGCTCGCGGGTGTGGTGGTCGCGATCACGATGCTGTGAGCACGTCGACGTAGTGCTCCACGACCGGGAACGGGTCGTAGAACTCGTGCAGCAGGGCCCGCCACTCGTCGTACTGCGGTGACCCCCGGAAACCCTCGGTGTGGTGCTCCACCGTCTCCCACTCGACCAGCAGCAGGTACAGGTTCGGCGACTCGAGCGAGCGACGCAGCGCCAGGCTGCGGAAGCCCGGCATCGAGGAGATGATCGGGCGGGCCTGGCCGAAGGCCACCTCGAAGTCGGCCTCCCGGCCGGGCAGGACGGGCAGGACGGCGTGCTCGAGGATCATGGCTCCACCCTCCCACTCCTCGCCCGCCAGGCTCGCGGCGCGGCGCCGTACTCGCGCGCGAAGGCCCGCGAGAACGCGGCTTCGGAGGCGTAGCCGACCGCCCGCCCGATGCTGCCCGCCGACTCCTTGGTGGTCGCGAGCCGATCGGCGGCCCGCGCGAGGCGCAGCCGCTGCAGGTACCTGCCCGGCGACTCCCCGGCCAGCCGGCCGAACCGGCTCGCGAAGGCCGCTCGCGACAGGGCGGCCAGCGCCGCGAGGCGATCGACGGTCCACGGCTCCTCCGGTCGCAGGTGCATCGCCCGGACCGCTCGGCCCACCTGTGGATCGAGTGCCGCCGTGAGCCATCCCGGCCCGACCATCTCGCCCCGCGCCGCCCATGCCCGCAGCGCCTGGATGAACAGCAGGTCGAGGATCCGGGACACCATCACCTGCGACCCGGCACGGGGCTCGACCACCTCGACGCCCAGCAGTCGCGCACTGAGCGGGAGCCAGTCGAGGCCTTCCTCGGCCCCGCGGATCACGATCACCGCGGGGAGTACGGCGAGCAGCGGCGCCGCGACCTTCTCCTCGACGAGGAACGAGCCGCTCAACCACGTCGCACCCTCGCCCGGGTGCAGGGCGTGGGGCCGGCCACGAGCGAGCAGCACCAGGTCGCCCGCACCCACGCGCACCCGCTCTCCCCCGCCGATGCGCAGCTCGACCTCGCCCTTCTCGACCAGGTGCAGGACGCGGGAGCCGACGGGGTGCCGGACCGCGCGTCGTCCGTCCTCGCCTACCGGGCGCACCTCCCCGCCGCGCAGGTGGATCATCTCGAGCACGTCGGACAGCGCGTCACCGGGCGCGAGCGGATCGGCAATGTTTGCCAGCGGATCAGGCATGGTTCCTTGCCCCCACGTCTTCCTAGGGTGGACGCACCCTACTCCCCCGGCCTCCCGGGGGGACACCACGAAGGAGTCCCTGATGCCCACTCCCACCATCGTCCTCGTCCACGGCTTCTGGGGCGGCGCCGCCCACTGGGCCAAGGTGATCGTCGAGCTGGACCGTCGCGGTCACCGTGGCCTGCGCGCCGTCGAGCTGCCGCTGACCTCGCTGGCCGACGACGCCACCCGCACCCGCGAGCTGGTCCGCCAGATCGACGGCCCCGTCGTCCTGGTCGGGCACTCGTACGGCGGCGCGGTGATCACCGAGGCGGGCGACCTGCCCAACGTCGTCGGACTGGTGTACGTCGCCGCGTTCGCCCCCGACGCCGGCGAGAGCCCCGGCCGGATCACCGAGGAGCACCCGCCCGCCGCGGTCGCGAGCATCGAGCCGGACCCCGACGGCCGGCTGTGGGTGAAGCCGGAGCTGTTCGGCGAGAGCTTCGCCCAGGACCTGCCTGCCGAGGAGTCGTTGGTGATGGCCGTGACGCAGAAGGCTCCGCTGGGCAGCACGTTCGGCGACACCGTGGCCGACCCGGCCTGGCGGAACAAGCCCACGTGGTACCAGGTCTCGGCCGAGGACCGGATGATCCACCCGGACAACCAGCGCCGGATGGCCGCCCGGATGCAGCCACGCACGACCGTCGAGCTCGCCGCGAGCCACGCGTCCCTCGCCTCCCAGCCGGCCGCGGTCGCGGACCTGATCGAGGAGGCGGTGCGCGCCACCGCCGGCTGACGCGGGCAGCGGCGGCAGGGCGCCGCTCAGCGCGCCCGCACGCCGTCGACGATGCCGGTCACCAGTCCCTCGACCCAGGCGTCGTCGACCGCGTCCCTTCCCCGCAGCACGATCGCGGCCAGGGTGGCACCGAAGACCATCTCGATGAAGAGGCCGAGGTCGACGCCGGCCCGAGCCTCCCCGCGCTCGACGGCCTCGGCGAGACGGACGGCCAGGCTCTCCCACCCGCTCGACATCAGTCGCGCACTGAGCTCCTCCTCGAGCGCGTGGTCGGCCATCATCTCGCCCATCAGGGCGGGGATCGCCCGGCAGCCGGCGGGCGAGCCGACGACCGCGAGGCAGCTCTCGACGACGGCCCGGACCTCCGCACGAAGGTCCGAGGCGGCGCCCCCGTCGACGACGGACGAAGCCGGGAAGACCGCCTCGTGCACCAGGTGGGCCTTCGAGGCCCAGCGCCGGCGGATGGCCGGCACCGAGGTCCCCGCCCGCTCGGCGATGGCGCGGAACGTCAGGTCGGCGTACCCGACCTCGGCCACGAGCTCGCAGGTCGCGGCCAGCACGGCCTCGTCGATCCGCCCGTCACGCGGGCGACCAGCAGCAACGGCCTCACTCACGCCGCCACCTCCTCACGGGCCACATTCTCGCGACCTCCTTGACGACCCACGTCACGGTATTTATGTTTCGTGTCACAACGCAATGTAATCCGGATCACCCTGGAGCGCCAGTGACACCCACCTTCGCCCACAGCTCGGTCGCCGAGCTGCTCATCGCCCGCGCCGAGGACGACCATCCCGCCCTGCTGTTCGGCGAGGAGTCCCTCAGCTGGCGCGACCTCGTCGCGGGCGCCCGGCAGCGGGCCGGCGTCCTGACCGCCCTCCGCAAGCCCGGCCCGTGGCACGTGGGCGTCCTCATGGACAACGATCCCGAGTACCTGCTGCTCATCGCGGCCGCCGCGCTGTCGGGTGCCACGATCGTCGGCGTCAACCCGACCCGGCGCGGTGCCGAGCTCGCCGCGGACATCCGAGGCACCGACGTCCAGACCCTGGTCGTCGGTACGACGCACCGCGAGCTGCTCGACGGGCTCGACCTCGACGGCGTCGACGTCATCGACCGGGACGGCGACCGCTACCGTGCGCTGCTCGCCGACGCGGCGCAGAACCCGGTGCGCACCACCGCTCCCTCGGGCATGGCGCACACCCTGCTGCTCCTGTTCACCTCAGGCTCGACCGGCGCGCCCAAGGCGGTCGTCTGCTCGTCGTTCCGGCTCGCCGTGATCGGTCAGCTCAACGTGCACGGCCTGACCCGCGACGACGTGGCCTACAACGCGATGCCGCTGTTCCACGGCAACGCGCTGATGGCCGCCTGGGCGCCGATCCTGGTCGTCGGTGGGACCTACGCGATGCGCCCGAGGTTCTCGGCCTCCGGCTTCCTGCCCGACGTCCAGAAGTACGGCGCCACCTTCTTCAACTACGTGGGCCGCGCGCTGTCGTACGTCCTCGCCCAGCCCGAGAGTCCCAGCGAGCGTGACAACGAGCTCCGCTTCGGCTTCGGCACCGAGGCCTCGACCCGTGACCGCGAGGAGTTCGAGCGCCGCTTCGGGTGCCGGATCGTCGAGTCGTACGGCTCCTCCGAGGGCGTCTGCACGATCCTGCGCGACGAGGGCACACCGCCGGGGGCACTCGGCCGACCCGACCCCGGCATGGGGCTGGTCATCCTCGACACGGACGGCAACGAGGCCCCGGCCGCGAGGCTCGCCGACGACGGCCGGTTGCTCAACGCGGCCGAGGCGATCGGCGAGATCGTGGTCCGTGGCGGCGCCGCCCGCTTCGAGGGCTACTACAAGAACCCCGGCGCGATGGCCGCCAAGGTGCGCGACGGGGACTACTGGACCGGTGATCTCGCCTACGCCGACGCCGACGGCAACTTCTGGTTCGCCGGCCGCGACTCCGACTGGATCCGCGTCGACAGCGAGAACTTCGGCACCGCGCCCATCGAGCGGATCCTCGCCCGGCATCCCGCGGTCGCCACGGCGGTCGTGTACGGCGTCCCCGACCCTCGTACCGGCGACGAGGTGATGGCGACGCTCCTACTGGTCCCGGGCCAGCAGCTCGGCGCCGGCGAGCTCGGCGCCTTCCTCGACGAGCAGCCCGACCTCGGCACCAAGTGGCGTCCGCGCCTGGTCCGCCTCGTCGAGGACCTGCCGCTGACCGGCACCGGCAAGCTCGACAAGCAGGTGCTGCGCAACCAGGCCTGGCTCGCCGACGACCCGACCTACCTGGCCACCCCCACCGGCTACCGCGCCTTCACTGCGGCAGACCGTGCCGAGCGGGAGGCCGCGTTCGCCTCCCACGGCCGGATCGCACTCCACCCCACTGAGAGGAACCACCCGTGATCGAGCTCAACCGCAGCCACCTCGTCGACTTCATCACCGAGCGCCTGGCGACCACCGAGTCCGCGCGGCAGCGGAGCATGCTGGAGCGGATGCGGGTGCACGCCGCCGCGGAGCGCGACGGCGACCTGGAGACCCTGGTCGGCACCCTGGGCGAGGCGACCAACTACCACTTCTGGGAGCTCTCCGGCGACGTCGGCCCGAAGACGAAGGAGGGCGTCACCGAGTACTACCGCAACCTGGTGGAGAACAACGGCCACGTGCTCGAGTTCTTCTGCGAGCGGATGGTCGTCGACGACGACTGCATCGTGATCGAGGGCGTGCTCACCCTCATCCAGCCGGGTGCACTGATGGTCCAGCACCCGATGGCCGCCGGCTTCGCGGAGGCCGACAAGAACTACCTGATCAAGATGCGCAACGTGATCTTCTGGTCCTTCGACGAGGACCTGATGATCGTCGCCGAGGACTCCTACAGCGGCGGCCCGATCGAGATGCGGGTCCTCGAGGACGAGGAGCTGCCCGCGGACTTCGTCGCGCTCATCGGCTGACCTCCGGCAGTACCTGCTCGACCAGCGAGGCCGTCCACCGCTCAGGATCCGCGGTGGGCGGCATCAGCATCGTCAGGGAGATGCCCAGGGCGCCGTACGCCGCCATCTCCCGGGCGAACCGGCCGGGCTCGGCGACCGGGTCGCCGAACCACAGGATCGTCTTGCGGATCTCGTCGTAGTCACGACCGACGTCGTCGCAGTGGCGCCGCAGCACGTCGAGCTTGCCGGCCACGCCGTCCGGGCCCTCGCCGGTGAACAGGTTGCACGCGTCGCCGTGCTCCGCGACGAGGCGCAACGTCCGACGCTCCCCCGAACCGCCGATCATGACCGGGACCCTCGTGCGCACCGGCGGCGGGACGCAGATCGTCTCGGCGAGCCGGTAGTGCTCGCCGTCGAACGGGCCGTCGTCGTCGCTCCACATCTGCCGGCAGATCCGCAGCGTCTCCTCGAGCCGCTCGAAGCGCTCGGCGACCGGCGGGAACGGCACGCCCAGCCCGGCGTGCTCGCGGTCGTACCAGGCCGCACCGATCCCCAGCCAGGCGCGCCCGCCCGAGAGCACGTCGAGGGTCGTCACGATCTTCGCGAGCAGACCGGGGTGCCGGTAGGTCACCCCCGTCACGAGCAGGCCGAGGCTGATCCGCTGGGTGCGGCCGGCGAGGAAGCCGAGGGTCGTGTAGCCCTCGAGCATCGGCTCGGCCGGCCCCCCGGACATCTCCATCTGGAAGTAGTGGTCCATGACGCTGAAATGCGCGATCCCGCCGTCGTCGGCGATCCGTGCCGTCTCCGCCAGCCGCGCGGCCAGTCGCGTGTCCCACCCGGGGTGGCTGAAGCTCGCGTAGTGAATGCCGAGGTCCATGGCGCCAACCTATGCCCGGACGTCTCCTGGGCGGCACCACCGCGATGCGTACGATGCGCCCCATGCGCTCTCGCCTGCTCGCCGGTGTCCCCGCCCTGCTCCTGCTCGCCTCGCTGTCCGCGTGCGGCGACGACACCGCCGAGGACTCGGGGAGGGCCGACGGATCGCCGTCGACGGACAGCACGACGGAGACGACCGAGACCGGTACGCCGGGCGCTGCCTCCGGTCGGTGCGACTGGCGCGAGGAGGGCGAGCCCGCCCGCGAGGTCGCCCTGCCGCCCACCACCCCGGAGCACTCCGGCGACGTCCAGGCGGTGCTCACCACCTCGATCGGCGAGCTCACCGCGACCCTCGACGGGGCCAAGGCGCCCTGCACCGTCGCGTCCTTCGCCTCCCTCGCGAAGCAGGGCTACTACGACGACACGTCCTGCCACCGGCAGGGCAACGATCCCGGCTTCGAGTTCCTCCAGTGCGGCGACCCGTACTTCGACCCGGAGGCCGCCGACGCCGACCCCGACACCGGCACCGGCGGTCCCGGCTACACGATCCCCGACGAGGTGGACGGCACCGAGACCTATCCCGCCGGCACCCTCGCCATGGCCAACACCGGCCGTCCCCACAGCGGCGGCGGCCAGTTCTTCATCGTGTTCGGCGACTCGCAGTTCCCGCCCGACTACACCGTGTGGGGCCACCTCGACGCCGCGTCGCTCGCGACCCTCAAGAAGGCGACGGCCAGCGGCAACGACGGGTACTGGGCGCAGAGCGGCGGCGGCCGGCCGAACACGCCGGTCACCTTCGAGAGCATCAAGGTCGGATAGCCGAGTCCGGCGGTCTCAGGCCGGCACCTTGTCGGCGAGGATGTCGATCTTCTCGATCTGCGGTTCGGAGAACAGGACGCCGGTGTTGGGCCCGAGTGCTTGGCCCACGCCGCCGGCGAGGTGCGCGTCGCGGGCCTCGTCGTCGGCGAAGACGTCGTAGACCCCGAACGTCGAGGGTCCGAACTGGATCGCGAACCACGCGATCGTCCCAGGTTCTCCCATCACGATCGACCGGGCTTCGGTGAGGAAGTCGGCGAGCTCCGCCTCCTTGCCCGGCAGAGCGTCGAGGCGTACGAGGAGGGCTTTGGTCAGCATCAGTCTGACTCCGTTGCGCTCGTAGGACTTACCGCTGCGGCTGTCGACCGCACAGGAGCCGTACCCGAAGGGCGGACGAACACCCCCGCTGCCGCCGACGTCCGCGAGGCCGTGCCGACCATCGTCTCGGACGCGGAAGAAGCTCACACAGCCACGCGACCCGCGAGCACGACGGCCTGCTGCGCGAGGAGGTGGTCCTCGGCGCGGGTGATGGGCTTGGTGCCGCCGCCGGTGACGAGGCGGTAGAGGCCGGGGGGCGTGCCCCAGACCTGCCGGGGCCGCGCTGCAGGACGGTGTAGCCGAGGTGGGTCTTGGCTCGGTGGTGGTGCCTGCTCGTGGGTGTGCCGTTGTGGTCGCCGGTCCGGACGGGGAACACGTCGCCGCCCGTGCGGAGCTCGGTGCGGCGTTTGACGTCGGTGGGGTGCTCGCAGCCGTTGACCGAAAGTCCTGTCACGAGACCCGGTCGAGGACGCGCAGCCGTCGCCGCGGTGGGGTTCCGGTAGCAGGCACAGAGATCTCGATCCGGTCGCTGCGCGACCTACTCGACCACCTCGGGAACGCCACGGCGGCCGGGGTCGGCCAGCGTCGACACTCCTGCCTTCTCGTGGGTGTCGAGGTTGGTTGGGTGGTCCAGTGACGGTCTCACGCCTCGACCACCGGGGCGGTCAGATCCCCGTCAGCTCGACCGAGCGGTCCCACAGCGCCCGGGCGAGCACCTCGTCGTCCGCCTTGCGCGACATCCGGGCCGGCGCCGGCCAGCCCCAGAGCTCGGTCCGGCCGTGGGGGCCGATGTAGCTGCCGCCGTCGACGTCCATCGTGGCCGCGTAGACGGTGCACAGTGCCCCGCGCCAGGCGGGCATGCCGACCAGCCTCTGACCGTAGTGGCCGATGGCGGTGACGACGGGGTGCCCGGAGCCGCTGGTGATCGCGGTGGCGGAGGCCCCGGGGTGGGCGGCGACCGCGCGCAGGTGGGAGCCCTGGCTGCGGAATCGCCGGTCGAGCTCGCGCATGAAGAGCAGGTCGGCGAGCTTCGAGTCGCCGTAGGCCTGGAAGGGCCGGTACGGACGGCGTTCCCAGCCGAGGTCGTCGAGGTCGATCCGGCCCGAGCGGTGCTCACGGGAGCTGACCACGACGACGCGGTCGGTGAGCATCGGCAGCAGCAGCTGGGTCAGCAGGAAGTGGCCCAGGTAGTTGGTCGCGAAGTGCAGCTCGACGCCCTCCGGAGTCACGCAGTGCGGTACGCCGAGCACGCCGGCGTTGTTGACCAGGACGTCCACCGGCCTGCCGTCGGCCTCCAGCTCCTTCGCGAACGCGCGGACCGAGTCGAGCGAGCTCACGTCGACCTGGCGTACCGCGACGCGGCCCTTGTCGTGTCCGGGCACCGTGCGTGCGGCGAGCATCGCCTTCTCGACGCTGCGGCAGGCCATCACGACCTCGGCGCCACGCGACCCGAGGATCCGGGCCGTCTCCAGGCCGAGGCCGCCGTTCGAGCCGGTGATGACGTACCGCCTGCCCTGCTGGGGCGGCACCTGGGTCCACGGACGCATGGCCCGAACCCTCCCACATCCGCCGCTCCTCCGGTCGAGTTCTAGGCTGGCCGGATGAGCCTCACCCGCGCCGAAGCCGAGCACCGCGCGAGCGTGCTCACCGTGTCGTCGTACGACGTCGAGCTGGACCTGTCGCTGAGCGAGGAGACCTTCAGCTCGGTGACCACGATCCGGTTCCGCAGCGAGCGCGCGACGACCTTCCTCGACGTGAAGCCGCGCGCGCTGCACGGCGTCCGGCTCGACGGTGGGACGCTCGACGTCGACCAGCCGGACGACGGCAGGATCGTCCTCGACCTCGCGGCCGGCGAGCACGAGCTGGTCGTCGAGGCGACGATGGCCTTCCGCAACGACGGCGAGGGCCTGCACCGCTCGGTGGACCCGGCCGACGGCAAGGCCTACGTCTACGGCATGTCCTTCATGGACGCGGCGCCCTCGGTGTTCGCGTGCTTCGACCAGCCCGACCTCAAGGCGCCGTACTCCATGCGGGTCACCGCGCCGGCCGACTGGCTGGTGGTCGGCAACGCCCCGGCCACCGAGACCGGGTCCGGCGCGACCACGAAGCAGTGGGCGCTCGGGCCGACGCAGCCGCTGGCGACGTACTTCGTCACCCTCGTGGCCGGGCCCTACCACCTGATCACCGACGAGCACGACGGCATCCCGCTCGGCCTGAGCTCGCGGCAGAGCCTGGCCGCGACGCTGGATCGCGAGGCCGACGAGCTGCTGACCCTGACCCGGCAGTCGTTCGACGAGCTGCACCGGCTGTTCGGCATCCGCTACCCGTTCGGCGACTACCACCAGGCGTTCGTGCCGGAGTTCAACGCCGGCGCGATGGAGAACCCCGGCTGCGTCACGCTGCGCGACCCGCTGCTCTTCGAGGGCGCGAGCACCCGGGCCGACCGCAGCTTCCGGGCCAACATCATCGCCCACGAGATGGCCCACCAGTGGTTCGGCAACATCGTCACGCCGAAGTGGTGGGACGACCTGTGGCTCAACGAGTCCTTCGCCGAGTACATGGGCCTGCGCGTCATCACCGAGGCGACGGAGTACACCGACGGTCCGCTCCACGACGCCTACGCCCGCCGTACGTGGGGCATCACCGCCGACCAGCGCCCGACGACGCACCCGGTGGCCGGCAACGCCGCGCCCGATGCGCTCTCGGCGCTGCAGAACTTCGACGGCATCTCCTACGCCCGCGGCTCGAACGTGCTGCGCCAGCTCGCCCGCCGGCTCGGCGACGACGCCTTCCTCGGCGGGGTGCGCGAGCACTTCGAGCTGCACCGCTTCGGCAACGCGACCATGCACGACCTGTTCGCGAGCTGGGAGCGGGCCGCCGGGGGCGCGAGCCTGGACGGCTTCATCAAGGACTGGCTGCTCACGCCGGGCGCCGACCGCCTCGACCTCGACCGCGCTGCCGGCGTGGTTCGTCGGACGTCGCCCGCGGCCTACCCCGCCGACCGCCGCCACGACCTCGTCGTCGCCATCCACGGCCCGGACGGCTGGACCCAGCGGCCCTTCGTGGCCGACAGCCCCGCCACCCCGCTCGACGTCGGCGACGCGCCGGTCCTCCTCGACGCCACCGAGTCGACCTGGGCGGTCAGCCCTCCCGACGCGCTGACGATGGCCGCGCTGCCGACGCTGGCGCCGGCGATGGTCGACCCGCAGCTGCGGGCGACCATGTGGAACAGCGTCCGGCTGGGCATGTTCGAGGGCGCGATCACGCCCGTCCAGGTCGCCGAGCTGCTGGCCACCGCGCCACCGGTCGAGGACACCTCCGACGGTGCCCGCAACCTGCTGCCGTGGGTGCTGGAGACCGTGCTGCCGATCGCCCCGGAAGGGACGACGGAGCGCTTCCACGCCGCGGTACGCCGGGCGGCCGCCGCCGCGGAAGCGGGCTCGGAGCTGCAGCTCTCGGCCTTCCGGGCGACCGTGCTGTCCGCGGCCGACGCCGCCGAGCTCGAGCACTGGATCGCCGGCGAGGACCTGCCCGAGGGGATCGTCGCCGACAGCGACCTGCGCTGGAAGGCCCGCCGCCGGCTGGCGGAGCTCGGTGCCACCGACCGGGCCGCGCTCGACGCCGCGCTCGACGCCGAGCGCAGCGGTGCGACGACCGTGCACCACGCTCGTGCGGTCTCCTCGCTGCCGACCGTGGAGGCCAAGGAGTTCGCCTGGGCGCGGGCCACCGGCGAGGTGTCGGTGCCCAACTACGAGGTCAAGGCGGCCGGCAACGGCCTGTGGCAGGCCGGCCAGCGCGACCTCACCGCGGCCTTCGCCACCGCCTACTTCGAGCAGCTCGACACGATCGTCGGCGCCCACCAGGGCTGGGTCCAGGGCGACGTCGTCGAGGCGTACTTCCCCATCACCCACCTCGACGACGCCACCGAGGCCGCGGCGGCCGCGGCTCTCGAGCGGGACCTGCCGGGCGCCGTACGACGGCGGCTGACCGATCGGCTCGACGAGCTGCGCCGTCGCCGGGCCGTGCTGTGAGCGACGTCCGGGCCCGGCGCCCCGGCCCCACGACCCGGCTGCGGGTCGAGGAGCACCGGGGCGACGACGTACGCCGGCCTGAGGACCGCGTGCTCACCGAGGAGCCGCTCGAGATCCGGCTGGCCTGGCCGGGTGCACCGGCGCGACGGGTGTGGACGACGCTGCGCACCCCCGGCAACGACTTCGAGCTGGCCGCCGGTTGGGTGCACCACGAGGGCCTCGGTGTCCCGTCCGGCGTGGCCTACTGCACCGATGTCGAGCTGCGTCCCGAGCAGGAGTTCAACGTCGTCACGGTCACCCTCGACGAGGTGCCCTCGCGGGTCCCGAGCCAGCTCGACGCGCTCAGCGCCGGATCCGCGGCCTGCGGGGTGTGCGGCACCGACGAGGTCGACGAGGTCCTCTCCCGCCGCCCGTCGCTGCCGTGGTCCGGACCGCTCCCCTCCCCCGGGCTCGTCCGCCGCCTGCCCGACCTGATGCGACCGCACCAGCAGCTCTTCGAGCGCACGGGCAGCGCGCACGCGGCCGGGCTCTTCGACGCGGAGGGCGGCCTGGTCGCCGTACGCGAGGACGTGGGCCGGCACAACGCCGTCGACAAGGTCGTCGGCGCGCGCATCCTGGCCGGGTCGTCCTCGGCCGAGGCCGTGCTGGTGATCAGCGGACGCGCCGGGTTCGAGCTGGTCCAGAAGGCCGTCGCCAGCGGCATCGGCGCCCTCGTCGCCGTCGGCGCGCCCACCGGCCTGTCGGTACGGCTGGCCGAGGCCGGAGGCCTCGTGCTCTACGGCTGGACGAAGGGCGACCGGACCGTCCGCTACGCCTGATCTGGGGGGCGACGGCGCGCCCCGAGGGATTGTGTCGGGCCCTGCTGTTTGACTGCACCCATGGCCATCCTCCTCGCTCTCCTCGTCGGTCTCCTGCTCGGTGCAGGGGTCGGCTGGATGGTGCGCCAGTCCACCCTCCCCGCCGCGCCCGAGATGCCGCCGGGCGAGGCCCCCGAGGTCGTCGCCGCCCGCCACGAGGCCGCCCTCGCCGAGCTGCGCCACGAGCTCCAGCGCGCCGAGCTGCAGGGCGAGGCGCGGGCCAGGGAGGCCCGCGCCGAGGAGGCCGCGGCCCGCGCCGCCGTGCAGGCCGAGCTGACCGGCGCCCTGGCCACCGTCGAGGAGCTGCGTGATGCCGTCGACGACGCCCGCGCCCGCTACCGCACCCTCGTCGAGCAGCAGCGCCAGGCCCAGCTGGAGCGCGAGCGCGGCGAGTCCGGGCAGACGCAGGTCCTCAAGACCCTCACTCCGGTCGTCGAGCACCTCCGCTCGATGCAGCAGAAGGTCGACGAGCTCGAGAAGGCGCGGGTGCGCCAGCACACCGAGCTCGCCACCCAGATCCAGCACACCCAGCGCTCCGTCGAGGACTCCCGCAAGGCGGCGGACACGCTGGCCTCGGTCCTCAAGAACAACGCCGTCCGCGGCGCCTGGGGCGAGACCCAGCTGCGCACCCTCGTCGAGACCGCGGGGCTGCTCAACCGCGTCGACTTCGAGCTGCAGCACTCCGTCGAGGCCGACTCCGGCGCCCGCCGTCCCGACATGGTGATCAACCTGCCCGGCGGCAAGCAGATGGCGATCGACGCCAAGGTCCCCTACAACGCGTTCATGGACGCCCAGCGCGAGGGCCTCGAGCCCGAGGTGCGCCAGCGGCTGCTCGACGACCACGCCCGCAAGGTCCGTGGCCATGTCGACACCCTCGCCCAGAAGGGCTACTGGACCGGCCTCGCGATCAGCCCCGAGTTCACCATCGCGTTCATCCCCAACGAGCAGCTGCTCAACGCCGCCCTCGAGGTCGACCCCTCGCTGATGGAGCACGCCTTCAAGCAGGGCATCGTGCTGGCCACCCCCACCAACCTGTGGGGCATGCTCAAGACGGTCGCCTTCACCTGGAAGCAGGAGGCGCTCACCGAGGACGCGCAGGTCCTCTTCGAGCTCGGCCAGGTGCTCTACCGGCGCATCCTGAAGCTCTCCGAGCACGTCGACAAGCTCGGCCGCTCGATCCAGCGCAGCGTGAAGGACTACAACAACTTCACCGGCTCGCTCGAGCGCTCCGTGCTCCCGGCCGCCCGCAAGCTCAACGCCGCCGACCCGGTCGCCACGATCCCCGCGCCCACCGAGATCGAGGAGACGCCCAAGGCGCTCACGTCGAGCGAGTTCTCCGCACTGGCCGACCTGGACCGCGAGGAGCTCACGTTCGACTTCGACCTCGCCGTCGACGCCGAGGTCGTGGACGACGCGCAAGCGGGCTGAGCGGGCGGGCCGACCCATCCGGCGCGGGATCGGCTCCGAACCACGAGGGACATCCATCCGCTCCCTCCGGAGGTCCACCATGCGCCTACCTACACCGACACCCTCGTTCGCCGTCGCAGTCACCGCACTCGTCGTCGCCCTCGGCGGCACCT
The DNA here is from genome assembly GCA_016803235.1 of Pimelobacter simplex. Classification (GTDB taxonomy): domain Bacteria; phylum Actinomycetota; class Actinomycetes; order Propionibacteriales; family Nocardioidaceae; genus Nocardioides; species Nocardioides simplex_A. The sequence continues at coordinate 212,853 of JADCLI010000001.1, read as the reverse complement.
CCTACGCCGCGGCACAGATCGGTTCCGCCGACATCCGTGACGGCTCCGTGCGGTCCGTCGACGTCCACGACGGCAGCCTGCGAGGGAAGGACGTCAAGAACGGCACCGTTCGGGCGAAGGACCTGGCAGCCGGCGTGCGCAAGGACATCGCCGACTCCGGGCGCTGGCTCCTGGTCAACGCAGCGGGCCAGATCGAGGCCCAGTCCGGCGGGTTCACGGTCGCGGCCGCCTATCCCACCTTGGCGAACACGGCGACGCCTCCGGCCGACAACTCGCTGCGGGCGGCGGGCAACGTCTACATCAGCGCCGGGGAGGACCTGCGCAACAACGCGATCGTCACGGTCATCGCCCTGCAGAACCAGCTCGACCAGAACGGCGACATGATCACCAACGGCCGTGCGCCGGGCGCCAACGCCAACCCGGAGTTCGCGGGAGAGATCTCGGCGTCGGTGTGCGGCCTGGCCGGCGTCGTCGCGTGCGCGCCCGCCGGCACCAACACCACCGGCCACTTCGTGGTCAGCCCCCGCAACAGCGACGGGACCGTCACCACCCCTGACGCCCGGAAGCGCTTCTACGTCGTGATCTCCGGGGACTCCAGCGACCGTTCCTGAACGGCGGATCCTGGAGCCGCGCGGCGCCGCGACGCGCTAGACCGCGCCGCGCGGCTCCACCCCGGCGGACAGGTCGACGGTCCGCCGCGTGTTGGCGAGCGAGGTGACCGTGGCGGTACCGATGACGCCGGTGCTGTCGAAGACCTCCGCGGTACCGACCGCGATGCCCGACGACGCGACGTGGTCGGCGGCGCGCAGGCCGAGCCGGCTGCTGTCGGGGAGCCGGCACAGGGCCAGGTCGATGTCGGTGTTGATGTGCTCGACGCCGTTGCTGCCCCAGTTGGTGACCATGCTGGTGGCGTCCGCGATGGACGCCACGGCCTGGAACGGGGTGCACTCCTCGCCGTACACGATGGGGACCGCGGTCTGCCAGGTCTGGTGCCGCCCGCCGTTCTGGTGGTCGCCGAAGTCGTCGGACCATGGCGCGGCGCTGGCGAACCACGGCACGTGGTGCTCACCGGCGCTCGGGAGCAGGTGGGCGGGCGGTGGGGTGGGCCGCTCCCCCGCCGCGGACCAGACCTCGCCGGCGGCGTCGGCGGACGGTGCGAGGAAGGTGGCGCCCGCGCGGGCGACGACCTCGCCCTCCTGCTCGACGACGGCGTCGAGGAGGACCAAGCGGGGCCCCTCGCGCACGATGGTCGCGGACGCGGTGGTGGTGATCATCCGGGCCGGGCGGAACAGGTCGACGTGGTAGCGCGCGGGAACCAGGTCGGAGCGGCCGGCGTCGGTGACGGCACACTCGAGCGCCCGGGCGAGCAGGCCGCTGACGGCCACGCCGTGCATCTGGTCCTCGCGCCACAGGCTCTGCGCGAGCGGCAGCGGGGCGAGGCCGGCGGTGGACTGCTGGAACCAGGCGAACTGGAACGTGTTCTCGTTCACGGGAGCATCATGCCCCCTCCGGTCATGCCGCCGGTGCAGGACCCCCGGGGATCGGCGCCTGCGGGTCGTACGGCGTCCGCGTCCAGATGAACGTCGCGCACTCCAGGTGCCCGACCGTCCCGTCCGCCCGGCGGCGCAGGTGGAGGGTCTCGCCGCGGTGGTAGCCCTCGACGCCGACGAAGCCGTCGCCCGCAGGGGCGAAGCGCTCCTCGAGCTCCCCGGTGCGCAGGTCGTGGACCTGGAGCTCGCCGTCGCGCCACTCGATGCCGAAGCCGGTGTTGCCCCAGAACCAGGTGCCGAGCACCTCCGCCACCGGCGTCGGCACCGGACGGGGCGACGGCCGCCACGGTCGGGCCGCGGCCGGGGCCGCCGCGGTGGCGGCCGTCAGGAAGCGCCCCGGGACCTTCTCGGCGCGCAGGCCTGTCGTGGCGTCGGTGAGAGCGACGACGGCGTCGCGGGTCGACCGGTCGACGAAGAGCGAGGCCATGAAGCCGGGCATCGAGCCGGTGTGGCCGACGAGGGTGCGTCCATCGGCGCACAGCAGGCGCAGGCCGAGGCCGTACGCCTCGGCCGGCGCCGCCCGCTCGGCCATCTCGGCGAGGGTCGACGCGGCCAGGACGTCCGGGTGTCCGGTGGCGAGGAAGTCCGCCCACCGGAGGAGGTCTGCCGCGGTGCTCCACAGCTGGCCGGCCGGCGCCATCGCCCGGGTGTCGGTGTGGGGCTCGGCGGACAGTGTGTGGGCGAAGTGGTCGACGCTGCGGCCGGGCGCGTGGTCGGCCGGCGGGTGGTACGACGTCGCCGCCATTGCCAGCGGCGCGAGCAGCCGGGACTGCACGACCTCCCACCACGAGGCGTCGCGCAGGCGAGCGACGGCCTCGCCGAGCAGCCCGAAGCCCAGGTTGGAGTAGTGGTAGTACTCCCCCGCCGGCGCCACGCGTCCGGAACCGTCGTTGGCGGCGAGCAGCTGGTCGACGGTACCGCCGTCGACCCGCTCCCACCAGGTCCCGGCGGGCTCGCTCTGCAGGCCTGCGGTGTGGGCGAGCAGGCCACGGATCGTCGCCTCCGCATAGCCCGTCTCGGGCACGAACCGTCCGATCGGGTCGTCGAGAGCGAGCAGGCCCTCGTCGCGCAGCTGCAGGACGAGCACCGCGGTCAGGGTCTTGGTGATCGACCCGATCCGGTACGACGACGCGCTGGTCACCTCGCGGTCCGGCAGCACGTTGATGCAGCCCTGCCACACCGGCGTGCCCCCACGGGCGACCGCCGCCGAGACGGACGGCAGCCGGCCCGCGGCCTGCAGCGACGCCAGCGCGTCGTCGTACGAGCTCACCGAGCGGTCACTCGGCGTAGGCGTCCATCGGCGGGCACGCGCACACGAGGTTGCGGTCGCCGTACGCCTGGTCGATGCGCGCCACCGGGGGCCAGTACTTGTCGGGCGAGACGCCGGCCGGGAAGACCGCGACCTCACGCGAGTAGGCACGGTCCCAGTCGCCGACGAGCGCGCGGGCGGTGTGCGGCGCGTGGTGCAGCGGCGACCCGTCGACGGCCCACTCCCCTGCCGCGACCCGGTCGATCTCACCCTTGATGGCGATCATCGCGTCACAGAAGCGGTCCAGCTCGGCCAGGTCCTCGGACTCGGTCGGCTCGACCATCAGGGTGCCGGCGACCGGGAAGGACATGGTCGGCGCATGGAAGCCGTAGTCGATGAGCCGCTTCGCGACGTCGTCGACCGAGACACCGGTCTCCGCGGTGATCGGGCGCAGGTCGAGGATGCACTCGTGGGCCACCAGGCCGGACTCGCCGCGGTAGAGCACCGGGAAGTGCTCGCCGAGACGGGCCGCGACGTAGTTGGCCGAGAGCACCGCGACGGCGGTCGCGCGGGTCAGGCCCTCGCCGCCCATCATCCGGATGTAGGCCCAGGAGATCGGCAGGATGCCGGCGGAGCCGAACGGGGCGGCGCTGATCGCGCCGGTGCCCTCGCGCCGGGCGGGGTCGGGGTGCAGCGGGTGCGTGGGCAGGTACGGCGCCAGGTGGGCGCGCACCGCGACCGGGCCGACGCCGGGGCCACCGCCGCCGTGCGGGATGCAGAACGTCTTGTGCAGGTTGAGGTGCGAGACGTCGCCGCCGAACCTGCCGGGAGCGGCGTAGCCGAGGAGTGCGTTGAAGTTCGCGCCGTCGATGTAGACCTGGCCGCCGTGCTCGTGGACCAGGTCGCACAGCTCGGTGATGGTCTCCTCGTAGACGCCGTGCGTCGAGGGGTAGGTGACCATGATCGCGGCCAGGGTCTCGGAGTACTGCTCGCACTTGGCGCGCAGGTCGGCGAGGTCGACGGTGCCGTCGTCGTTGGCCTTGACCACGACGACCTTCATGCCGGCCATCACGGCCGAGGCCGGGTTGGTGCCGTGGGCCGAGGACGGGATCAGGCAGACGTCGCGCTGGCCCTGGCCGTTGGCCCGGTGGTAGTTGCGGATCGCCAGCATGCCGGCGTACTCGCCCTGGGCGCCGGCGTTGGGCTGGATGGAGACCCGGTCGTAGCCGGTGACCTCGGCGAGCCAGCCCTCGAGCTGGTCGATCAGCTGGCGGTATCCGTCGGCGTCGGCAGCGGGCACGAAGGGGTGCAGGTGGGCGAACCCGGCCAGCGAGATGGGCTCCATCTCGGTCGTCGCGTTGAGCTTCATCGTGCAGGAGCCGAGCGGGATCATGCCGCGGTCCAGCGCGTAGTCGCGGTTCGAGAGCCGCGCCAGGTAGCGCAGCATCGAGGTCTCGTTGTGGTGGGTGTTGAACACCGGGTGGGTGAGGAACTCGGTGGTGCGCTCGAGGTCCTCGGGAAGCCCGGCGTCGCCCTCCGCCGAGACCTCGGTGACGCCGAAGGCGCCGAGGACGGCGGCGAGCGTGGTCTCGCGAGCGGTCTCGCCGAAGGAGATGCCGACGGTGTCGGCGTCGACCAGGCGCAGGTGGATCGAGGCCTCACGGGCAGCGGCGACGACGGCCTCGGCCCGGCCGGGCACCCGGACGTTGAGGGTGTCGAAGAAGGTCTCGTTGAGGACCTCGATGCCCGCGGTCGCGAAGGACGCGGCGGCGCGGCGGGCCAGGCCGTGGATGTCGCCGGCGATGGCGCGCAGCCCGTCGGGACCGTGGTAGACGGCGTACATGCCGGCGGTGACGGCCAGCAGCACCTGAGCGGTGCAGATGTTGGAGGTGGCCTTGTCGCGGCGGATGTGCTGCTCGCGGGTCTGCAGGGCGAGGCGGTACGCCAGGTGGCCCTCGGCGTCGACGGAGACGCCGACCAGGCGGCCGGGCAGCTGGCGCTCGAGGCCCTCGCGGACCGCCATGAAGCCGGCGTGCGGGCCGCCGTAGAACAGCGGGACGCCGAAGCGCTGCGCGGAGCCGACGACGACGTCGGCACCGAGCGCGCCGGGGGCCTCGAGCAGGGTGAGCGCGAGCAGGTCGGCGGCGACGACGGCGAGGCCGCCGTGCTCGTGGACGGCGTCGATGACCGGCTTGATGTCGGCGACGCGGCCGGAGGCGCCGGGGTACTGGATGAGGACGCCGGACACCGGGCCCGCGGGCAGGCCGTCGCTCAGGTCGGCGACCAGGATCTCGATGCCGAGGCCCTCGCAACGGGTGGCGACGACGTCGAGGGTCTGCGGCAGCGCGTCGGCGTCGATCACGAAGGGACCCGCGGCCTTGCGGTTGGCGCGGTGCGCCAGCGCGACGGCCTCGGCCGCGGCGGTGCCCTCGTCGAGCAGCGAGGAGCCGGCCGTGTGCAGGCCCGCGAGGTCGGCGACCATGGTCTGGAAGTTGATCAGCGCCTCGAGGCGGCCCTGGGAGATCTCCGGCTGGTACGGCGTGTAGGCGGTGTACCAGCTCGGGTCCTCGAGCACGTTGCGGCGGATCACGGCCGGGGTGACGGTGGCGTGGTAGCCGAGGCCGATCATGGACTCGCCCGGGACGTTGGTGCCCGCGAGGGCGCGCAGCTCGGCGGCCGCGGTCTCCTCGTCGACCCCGGCCGGCAGGCCGAGCGGGTCGGTGGAGCGGATGGACTTCGGGACGGCGGCGTCCATCAGGGCGTCCAGCGAGGCATGGCCGAGACGGTCGAGCATCGTCTCGATCTGGGCGTCGTCCGGGCCGATGTGACGGTTGACGAAGGGTGCGCTCATGAGCAGGCGTGCTCCTCGGGTCGGGGTCGGGTCGATGGAATGAATCGAGCCCTCCCCCTCTGTCAGCGCGTCACTGCGCCTTCAGAGTTGCCTGCTCCACACGGTCCTGGCGCCTGAGAGGTTCCGGGGAGGGATTGCCCCTTCGGCGCAGGCACGGGGCCTGACTCTCCCGTGCAGCATCAACAGCGGGTACAGCCTACAGGTACGACACCTGTGCGGCTGACGTCGAGCGTCGGCCGGTCAGCCGACGTTGCGCGCGGCACGGCGCGCGGCGAGCTCGTCGCCGGCGACCGGACCGGTCTGCTCCGCCTCGTTGGCGTGCTCGCTCGGGAGCTCGGCGAGGGTGCCCTCGATCTCGCGCCACACGCCGCCGATCGCGATGCCGAACACGCCCTGGCCGCCCTGCAGCAGGTCGATGACCTCGTCGTTGCTGGTGCACTCGTAGACCGAGGCGCCGTCGCTCATCAGGGTGACCTGGGTCAGGTCGTCGGTGCCGCGCTCACGCAGGTGGGTGACGGCCGTACGGATGTTCTGCAGCGAGATGCCGGCGTCGAGGAGCCGCTTGATGATCTTGAGGATCAAGATGTCGCGGAAGCTGTAGAGGCGCTGCGAGCCGGAGCCCTTCGCGCCGCGCACGCTCGGCTCGATCAGGCCGGTGCGGGCCCAGTAGTCGAGCTGGCGGTAGGTGATGCCGGCGGCGTTGCACGCGGTCGGGCCGCGGTAGCCGAGGTCACTGGGCAGCGGCGAGACGTCGTCGGTGAACAGGAGGCCTTGCTCCTCGGCGGCAGCAGTCGCCGCGGCCACGTCCTGACCGACCTTCTCGGGCTGCTGCTCGTTCACGGGTCCTCCAGGTCGCGGCGCTGATGCAGGGCGGATTGCACTGCTGTCATTTCGACTCCCTCACGGTACGACCGGGGTGTCGGGCGGGTCAAAGACATGAGCGGGCGTGTCGCCGAAAACCCTCAACCTGAGCCTGAGGTTGACGGCTCGCTCAGCCCTCGGCGCCGAAGTCCTCGGGTGAGACGTGGTCGAGGAACTCGCGGAACGCCTCGACCTCGTCCTCCTCCTCGGCGGGCGCCGCGAGGCCGGCCTCGGCGAGGACCTCCTCGGAGCAGTAGATCGTCGTGCCGGTGCGCAGCGCGAGGGCGATCGAGTCGGAGGGCCGGGCACTGACCTCGACCCCGGAGGCGAAGACGAGCGTCGCGTAGAAGACGCCCTCGCGGACGTCGGTGATCCGCACCTCGCTCAGCTCGTTGCCGGTCGCGGTGAGCACGTCCTTCATCAGGTCGTGGGTCAGCGGTCGCGGCGGGACGACGCCCTGCTGCGCGAACGCGATGGCAGTGGCCTCGACTGCGCCGATCCAGATCGGCAGGTAGCGGTCCCCGGCCACCTCCCGGAGCAGCACGATCGGCTGGTTGGAGGGCATCTCCACCCGGACACCCATCACGTCGACCTCGCGCATGCGTCCAGCCTACTGCGTGGGGTGCGAGGCTCAGATGCGGCGCAGACCGGCCTTCACCAGGGTCGCGTGCAGCCGCACCGACAGGGCCGCGATCTCACTGACCGCCTCCTCGGCACGGGCGCTGGCGCCCGCGTCGCGACCCTTGCGCGGGGTCACGACCTGTTGGATGAGACCGACCTCGCGGTCAGCCGCGGTGCGGAAGGCACGCAGGTGGCGCGGCTCGATGCCGTAGTCGGCCAGCTCCCGCGCGGTCTGCGCGATGACCAGCGCGTCGGTGTCGTAGTGCCCGGTGGGCGAAGGGCTGATGAGCGCGAACGACTCGAGCTGCCCGAGGAGGTCCTCGTCGATCTCGGCCACCTTGACCAGCTCCTTGCGCGAGAGCCGCAACCGGTCGGTGCGACGGAAGGACTCGGGCGCGGGGAGCCCGTCGGCGCCGAGGGCGACCGTCGGCACGGTCGGGACGACCGGCTCCGGCTCCGGCGGGGTCAGGCCCCGGTCGATGGCGTCGAGGTGCTCGCCGATGACCTTCAGCGGCAGGTAGTGGTCGCGCTGCATCCGCAGGATGTAGCGCAGCCGCTCGATGTCGGCCTCGGAGAACTTGCGGTAGCCGGCGGGCGTGCGCTCCGGCTTCACCAGGCCCTCGGCCTCGAGGAACCTGATCTTGGGGATGCTGATGTCCTCGAAGTCGGTGCGCAGGCGGTCGAGCACCTGGCCGATGTTGAGCCGCGGCTCCCGCTCGCCCCGAGCGACGGCAGCAGTCATCCTGCAGCCGTCCCTCAGGCGCTCTCGTGACCGGCGAAGAAGACCAGGCGGTATTTGCCGACCTGGACCTCGTCGCTGTCCTTGAGTTGGACCTTCTCGATCCGGTCGCGGTTGACGTAGGTGCCGTTGAGGCTGCCCGCGTCCTCGACGGTGAAGGTGTCGCCGTCACGACGGAACACCGCGTGGCGGCGCGAGACCGTGACGTCGTCGAGGAAGATGCCGCTCTCCGGGTGGCGACCGGCGGTGACCTCGTCGGCGTCGAGCAGGAACCGGCTGCCGGAGCCCGGTCCCTTCTGGACGACCAGCAGCGCGTGGCCGACGGGCAGCGCGTCGACGGCCGCGGCGTCGACCGGGCTCAGCGCGCGGTCGGACGTCTCGACACCGGGACCGGCACTCGCCCCGGCGCCGAACTGGATCGTCGCGGTGGCGTCGGACACGGGCGCCGGCTCGGGCGCGACCAGGCGGGTCCCGCACTGCGAGCAGAAGCGGGCGTCATCGGGGTTCTGCCGACCACAGGCGGTGCAGAACGGCATCAGTTGCTCCTCACGGTGGGTCTTCTACGAACCTACCGGATCAGTTGTCGAGCTGGGCCTCATACGCGGCAGCGTCGAGGAGTCCGTCGAGGTCGGCGGCGTCGGCGGGGACGACCTCGAAGAGCCAGCCGGCGCCGTACGGCTCGGTGTTGACCAGCTCGGGCGTCGCGTCGAGGGCCTCGTTGACGGCGACGACCTCACCGGTGACCGGCGCGTAGACGTCGCTGACCGACTTGGTCGACTCCAGCTCGCCGCAGGAATCGCCGGCCGTGACGGTCGCGCCGACCTCGGGGAGGGAGACGTAGACGATGTCGCCGAGGGCGTCCTGGGCGTAGTCGGTGATCCCGACCCGCACCGAGCCGGCGGCCTCGCCGGGCTGCCGCAGCCACTCGTGCTCGACGGTGTACTTCAGGTCCGCGGGGTTCGTCATGGCCCGAAGGCTACTGCCCCTGGTCCGGAACGGCATACGAAGGCTCGTCGCGTCGTACGACGGCTTCGATGTCGACGGTCGACCGCTCCTCGATCTCGACCGTCGCCCCGTCGTCCTCGAGCTGCTTGCGCGGCCCGGTGTAGAAGTTGATCGCGCCGGCGAGCACGCTCGGCTCGCCGATGGCCTCGATGACGTAGGGCGCCTCGACCCGCTCACCGTCGATGCTGAACCCGCCGTCGACCTCGGCGAACGAGGTCTGCGCCACCACCCGCACGCGGCCGTTGACGGCGATCGCCTCGGCACCGACGGTGCGCAGCTCCTGGATGGTGTCGAGCAGGGAGCCGAGTCGGACCCGCCCGTCCTCCTCCTCGATCGTGACCCGCAGCCCGGGGCCGGTGACCGGCACCAGGCCGGCCAGGATGTTGAGGTCGTCGACCTCGGCGTCGGCCTGGTCGATGGCGGTCTGCCGCTTCGAGGAGTCGTCGCGCAGGCCGTCGGCCACCTTCTCGAGGCGATCGATCTCGGTCTCCGTTCGCTGCCGGGTGCCGGCGAGGCCGTCGAGGAGGTCGATCAGCTCCTGCTCGCGCAGCCCGGTGTAGTCGTCCTCCACGCCGGCCGTCCGGACCTGCGTGACCGCCCCGAAGCCGAGCAGGGCCAGCAGGGCCGCGGCGACGAGCTGCTTGCGCGAGGGCCGCAGCAGGGCCGCCCTGAGCCGGTCGACCGGGCTCTGCTCGGTCGGCTGCTCCTCGGGTGCGGGCTCAGGCATGGAAGATGTGCCTCCGGATGGCGGCGACATTGGTGAAGATCCGGATCCCGAGCACGACGATGACGCCGGTCGACAGCTGGCCGCCGACACCCAGCCGGTCGCCGAGGTAGACGATGCCGGCCGCGATCACCACGTTGCTGAGGAAGGAGACGACGAAGACCTTGTCGTCGAAGATCCCGTCGAGGTAGGCCCGCAGCGCGCCGAAGACCGCGTCGAGCGCGGCGACCACGGCGATCGGCAGGTAGGGCTCGACCGAGCGGGGCACGTCCGGCTGGAAGACGAAGCCGAGGACGACGCCCACCACGAGTCCGAGAACCGCGATCACGGTCCGTCACCTCCCTGCTGCCCCTGGGGCTTGTTGGTCTCCTGCTCGGCCGACCGTAGCTGGCACAGCGCGCCGGGCGCGGCAGGCAGGTGGAGGTCGTCCACATTGTCCATGTCGTGCTCGAAGCCGTACTGCCGGGTCAGCGCGAGGAAGCGCAGCCCCGCCTGGGACTCCGCGAACCTCGATGCGAGGGTGCGGCGGTCGCCGATCGCCTGCACCGTGAACGGCGGCGCGATGCCGACCCCGTTGACCTCGATCGCCTCGCCGACGTTGGTGATGCCCCCGTGCGCGTTGAGGCGCTGGCCGTTGATGGCGATCGCCTCGGCGCCCGCGGCCCACAGCCCGTCGACGAGCAGGGCGAGGTCGGAGTCACGCAGCTGCTCGTTGGCGCCGGCGTACGGCGGGTTGTCCAGCGTGACCCGGACCCCGGAACCGGTCACCGGCTCGCACCCCGCCAGGGCGCCGACCCGCGAGCGCCGGGCCTGCAGGTCGCTGTAGCGCCGTCCGAGCGAGCGCACCGCGTCCTCGGCCGCGGCGTTCGCGGAGCGCAGCTCGGCGAGCTCGTCCTGCAGCCGGCGCACGGTGGCGCGCCGCGCCTCGATCCGCTCGATCAGGCTGGCCCGGCTCGCGTCGTCGACGTCGGCGTTCTGCGAGGTCTGCACGCCGGCGACCGTCACCAGCATCGCGAACAGCCCGACGACCACGACGACGCCGACCCGGTAGCCGCGCCGCGGACCGGTCTCCCCCGCGCCCCCTGCCGCGAGGGTCGCGGCGCGGGAGGCGGCGACCTGGTAGTCGCGGTCGAGCGCCTCCTGCGTGATCAGTGTCAGCAGCGGCGTCCGGGACCGGTCGATGGTCTCAGGCATGGGAGGGACGCTCGGTGGTGGCGAGCAGCTTGCGCACCTGCCAGGCGTAGAGGACGCCGGCCCACCAGTACAGGCCGATCCCCCACAGCGCGAACGCCCAGCCGAACACCTGCGCGAGCACCGCGACCCGGCCGTCCCCGTCACCGAGGAGCAGCAACGGGAAGGCGTAGAGGAGGTTGAAGGTGGCGGCCTTGCCGAGGAAGTGGACCGGCAGCGCGCTGTATCCGCGCGTGCGCAGCAGCGGCACCAGGCCCCACAGCAGCAGGTCGCGCAACGGCAGGCACAGCGCCACCCACCACGGGATGATGTCGCGCATCGCGAGGCCGACCACGACGGCGAGGATGTAGAGCCGGTCGGCGATCGGGTCGAGCAGCCGCCCGAGCTCCGAGGTCTGGTCCAGCCGGCGGGCCACCCAGCCGTCGAGGAAGTCGGTCACGCCCGAGGCCATCAGCACGACGAGCGCGAGGACGTCGGCCTCGGGGCCCAGCACGAGGTAGAGGAACAGCGGGACGCCGAGCAACCGCAGGAAGCTGATCAGGTTGGGCAGCGTCAGCACCCGATGAGCAGCCACGGAAGACACTCTAGTGGCGGGCGGCGGGGTCGGTGTGGTCACGTGGCCGACGGCTCCTCGGAGTGGGCGGCGTCGCGGATCTCGCCGACGAGCTCCTCGATCACGTCCTCGAGGGCGGCCACGCCGAGCGTCGTACCGGCGGGGTCGACGACCCGGGCCATGTGGGCGCCGCGGCGCTGGAGGACCTCGAGCGCGTCGTGCAGCAGGGTGTCGTCGGTGACCGTGGCGAAGGGCCGGATCCAGCGATCGGCGACCGGGCGCTCGCGGCGCTCCTCGTCGGGCTCGAGGACGTCCTTGATGTGGAGGTAGCCGAGCAGCTCGGCCGGCTCCTCCCCCTCGGCGACGACGGGGAACCTGCTGAACCCGGTCGCGGCGCACAGTGCCTCGACCTCGGCGCCGGTGGAGCCGCGCACCACGGTGGCGAGCGAGTCGGGTCGCATCATCACCTCGGCGACGGTCTTCTCGGTGAAGCCGAGGGCGCCGGAGAGCCGGTCGTACTCGTCCTCGGCCAGCAGCCCCTCGCCGTGCGACTCCTCGACCAGCGCGGCGACCTCCTCGCGGGTGAAGGTGCTGCCGATCTCGTCCTTGGGCTCGATCCGCAGCAGTCGCAGGATGCCGTTGGCCAGGGCGTTGATCGTCACGATCAGGGGCCGCAGGACGGTGACGATGCCGAGCATGGGCGGGCCGAGGATCAGCGCGGCGCGGTCGGGCCCGGCGATGGCGATGTTCTTGGGCACCATCTCGCCGAGCACGACGTGCAGGAAGACCACGACGGTCATCGCGATCACGAAGGCGACCGGGTGCAGCCACTCGTCGGGCACGTGCAGCTCGTGGAAGACCGGCTCGATGAGGTCGGCCAGGGCGGGCTCGCCGACGGCACCGAGGCCGAGCGAGCAGATCGTGATGCCGAGCTGGGCGCCGGCCATCATCTCCGAGACCCGCTCCATCGCGGCCAGGGTGATCCGGGCCATCCGCGACCCGGCCTGGGCCCGCGGCTCGATCTGGCTGCGCCGCGCGGAGATCAGCGCGAACTCCGCCCCGACGAAGAAGGCGTTGGCAGCCAGCAGCACGACCGCCAGCAGCACGCCGCCGAGGTCACCCATCGGTGCCGACCTCCTCCACGGGCTCGACGCGCATCGAGATCCGGTCGATCCGAAGTCCGTCCATGTGGTCGACGCTCAGCACGGCCTGCCGCGCGGGCTCCTCCTCGTCCTCGCCCGACAGCGGCAGGGGTACGACGGCCACGTCGCCGGTCTGCGGGATCCGGCCGAGCAGCTTGAGCACGAGCCCCGCCACCGTGTCGTAGTCCTCGCTCTCCGGCAGCTCGATCCCGGTGAGGTCCTCGACCTCGTCAGGTCGCAGCAGCCCGGACAGCGACCAGGTGCCGTCGCGGCGCAGCCGCCCGCGGCTGCCGAGCCGGTCGTGCTCGTCGGCGATGTCGCCGACGATCTCCTCGATCACGTCCTCGAGCGTGACGATGCCGGCGTGGTCGCCGTACTCGTCCAGGACGATGGCCAGCTGGAAGCCGTCGGCGCGCAGCAGCGCCAGCAGCGGGTCGAGGCGCAGCGAGTCGGGGACCAGGATCGGCTTGGCCATCAGGTGCTTGACCTTGGTGGTGGCTCGCTCGTGGAGGGGCAGCGCGACGGCGTTCTTGACGTGGACGGTCCCGACGACGGCGTCGGTGTCGTCGAGCACCGGGAAGCGGGAGTTGCCCGACTCGCGGGCCAGCGCGATCACGGCGCTCGCCCGGTCGTTGGCGTCGAGCGAGTGGGTCCGCACCCGCGGCGTCATGATCTCGCCGGCCGTCCGCGTGCCGAACTCGACCGAGCGCTCCATCAGCTCCGCGGTGTCGGCGTCGAGGGTGCCCTCGTCGGCCGAGTGCTGGATCAGGGAGGCGAGCTCGGTGGAGCTGCGGGCCGAGCGGAGCTCCTCCTGCGGCTCGACGCCGAGGCGGCGCACGATCGCGTTGGCGCTGCCGTTGAGCACCTTGATCGGGCCGCGGGCGGCGGCCGTGAAGAGCCGCATCGGCCGCTGGGTGAGCCGGGCGGTGGCCATCGGCAGCGCGATCGCGACGTTCTTGGGCACCAGCTCGCCGATCAGCATGGTCAGCAGCGTGCTCAACGTGAGGCCGAGCGCGACGCCGACCGGGCGGACCGCGCCCTCGGCCACGCCCGCGGTCTCCAGCGGCCCCCGCAGCAGCTCCGCGATCGCCGGTTCGGCGAGGAAGCCGATCGCGAGGTTGGTGATCGTGATCCCGACCTGGGCTCCGGAGAGCTGGGTCGACAAGGAGCGCAGCGCCTTCTGCAGGCCGATCGCCGAGGCGTCGCCGGCGGCGGCAGCGCGGTCGACCTGGCCGCGGTCGACGGTGACGAAGGCGAACTCGGCGGCGACGAACAGGCCGCACGCGAGCACCAGGAGGATGGCGAGTCCCAGCAGTAGCCAGGCGGTCATCGGGTTCTGCGGCTCCTGCCCACGGTTCGGTACCAGTCGATCAGCTCTGGGTCGTCCACACTACCGGGGTCGTAGGAGCCGCCGAGGTCCTGGCCCGCCAGCACCTTCTTCACGGGCACCTCGAGCTTCTTGCCGGTGCGGGTGTGCGGGATGCCGGGAGCCGCGATGACCGCGTCGGGGACGTGGCGAGCCGAGGCGTGGGTGCGCACGGCGTCGCGGATCCGCGCCTCGAGCGCCTCGTCGAGCTCGACCCCGTCGGCCAGGACCACGAACAGCGGCATCCAGTAGCCGCCGTCCGGTTCCTCGAGCCCGATCACCAACGCCTCGCGGACCTCCGCCAGCGCCTCGACCGGCTCGTAGATGTCACCGCTGCCCATCCGGACGCCGTTGCGGTTCAGGGTCGCGTCGGAGCGGCCGTGGATGACGACCGAGCGGTGGTCGGTGATGGTGATCCAGTCCCCGTGGCGCCACACGCCGGGATAGGTGTCGAAGTAGGCGTCGTGGTAGCGGCTGCCGTCCTCGTCGCCCCAGAAGTACAGCGGCATGGAGGGCATCGGCCGGGTGACCACCAGCTCGCCGACCTCGCCCCGCACCGGGTGACCCTCCGCGTCGAAGGCGTCGAGCGCGACGCCCAGGCAGGGCCGGGACAGCTCGCCGGGCCAGACCGGAAGCGTCGGGGCCGCGCCGACGAACGCGCTGACGACGTCGGTGCCACCGCTGATCGAGCAGACCTGCACGTCGGGCCCGAGCTCGGCCTGCAGCGCCTCGTGGCTGGTCGCCGGGAAGGTCGACCCGGAGATGCCGACCCGCCGCAACCGGGACAGGTCGTGGCCGGCCGGGCCGACGCCGGCCTTCTGGCAGGCGGCCACGTAGCCGGGGCTCATCCCGGCCACGGTCACGCCGTGCTGGGCGGCCAGGGCCCAGAGGCCGTCGGGCGCGGGGTGGGCCGGGCTGCCGTCGTACGTGACGACGGACGCGCCGGTCAGCAGGGCGCCGACCACGAAGTTCCACATCATCCACGACGGTGTGGTGAACCAGAACAGTCGCTCGCCCGGCCCGAGGTCGAAGTGGTACGCCGCGACCTTGGCCTGCTCGAGCAGCGCGCCGCCGTGGCCGTGGACGATTCCCTTCGGCCGGCCGGTGGTGCCTGAGGAGAACAGCACCCACAGCGGGTGGTCGAACGCGACGTCGACCGGCTCGAACGGCACGTCGGCGCCGAGCGCCTCGTCCCAGGCCGGCGTCCCGACCTCGAGCACCGCACGCAGGCTCGGCAGGGCGGCGCTCAGCTCCGCGACGACCTCGCTGCGGTCGTGCACCCGCTGCCCGTGGACGTAGGACGACGCGTGGACCAGCACGACCGGTTCCAGCTGCTCGAAGCGCGAGCGGGCGGCGGAGGCGGCGTAGTCCATGCCGCACACCGACCAGACCGCACCCAGGCTGGCAGTCGCCAGGAACGCGACCACGGCGTCGGGTGTGTTGGGCAGGAAGCCCACCACGCGGTCGCCCTCCCCCACGCCGAGGCCGCGCAGGGTCGCGGCCAGGCTCGCCGTACGACGCCGCAGCTCACCCCAGGTGATCTCGACCGTCGCGGCCGGATCCTCGGTGACGCCGACGACGGCGACCTCGTCGGCCGGGCGGCCCTCCAGGACAGCCGCGGCGTAGCTGACCCGCGCCTCGGGGAACCACACCGCACCGGGCATCCGCTCCTCGGCGAGCACCGGGCCGGGCAGGTCGAACCCGAGGTGGCGCGCGACGCCCGACCAGAACGCCTCGAGGTCACGGACCGACCAGGACCACAGGTCGTCGTAGTCGCCCGGGACGCCGACGAAGCGCGCGAGCTCCTCGATCCGGCTCACGACGTCCTCATGGGGCTCATGGGGTCAGCGTAGGCGTCTCGGAAACGACCCGCGCCCAGCTGCCGTCGACGTGGCGGCGCCGGATCAGCTTGGCCGGGACACCGCCGACGACCGCGTGGTCGGGCACGTCGCCGCGGACGACGGAGCCGGCGGCGACCACGACGTTCCGCCCGATCGTCGTACCGGGCAGGATCATCGCGCCGTGGCCGATCCAGCTGCCGGAGCCGATGGCGACCGGCTGGTGGGTGCCGAACTGCAGCCCGACGGGGACATCGGGGTTCGTGTAGCCGTGGCTGGCGTCGGAGACGAACACGTCCTGCCCGAACCAGACGTCGTCGCCGATCTCGATGGACTCGTGGGCGGTGATGGTGATCCGGGCGCCGAGGACGCAGCGTTCGCCGACACGCAGGCCGCGCTCGGGAAGCACCTCCTGGGTCGGGCCGTAGCCGACCGAGAGGGTGGCGTACTTCCCGATCAGCGTGTCGCGCCCGATGTGGATCGCGCTCGCGTTGACCACGTCGGACAGCGGGAACGCCAGGCAGGCCCCCGGCCCGAAGGTCCCGAACCGACGGGCCAGGTCGCTGTCCGGTGAGACGTCCCCCACGTGCTCCGCCCACCGCCAGGCGGCATGGACGGAACGGTTCAGGAGGCGGCGGAGCGGGCGCCGGAGATCGAGCACCGGGCGAGGTTACCGAAACGCAACATTCAGGCGGGTCCGACGGTTCGTCCACCCACCGTTCGTGGCCGTAGTATCTGTCGGTGCAGAAGCCCCACGTCATCGCCTACTTCGCCGACGACCCGACCCGGGTCTACCAGCTGCTCCAGTGGCTCCCGGTGCTGGAACGGCTCGATGACACCCATCCCGTGGGCATCCTGACGCGCGACCCGCAGACCCGCGCGATCGTCGAGGAGCGCACCTCGCTGCCCGTCCTCCTCGCGCCCGGTTTCGCCGACCTCGCCGCGACGTACGACGAGCTCGACGCCAAGGTCGTCGTCTACTGCAACAACTCCATGCTCAACTTCAACTCGCTGCTCGACGGCCGGATGCTGCACGTGCACATCAACCACGGCGAGAGCGACAAGCAGTCGATGATCTCGAACAACGCCAAGGCCTACGACCGCGTCTTCGTGGCCGGCGAGGCCGCCGTGCAGCGGCACCGGGCCGCGCTGATGGAGCTCGACGAGCACCGCCTGGTCCGGATCGGCCGGCCGCAGCTGGACCTGCGCCCCGCTCCCCTGCTGCCGGCGAGCGAGCGCCGCACGGTGCTCTACGCGCCCACCTGGGAGGGCGACGCGGACTACAACGACTACACGTCGGTCGACGTGTTCGGCGTCGACATCGTCCGCTCGATCCTCGCGGTCCCCGACGTCCGGCTCGTCTACAAGCCGCACCCGAAGGTGACCACCAGCCTGACCCCGGCCATCCGCGAGGCGCACCAGGCCATCCTCGAGCTCGTCGAGCGGGCCGCCGAGAGCGATCCCGAGGCCGGACATGCCGCGATCTGGCAGGGCGACATCCTCGCCGTGTTCCCCGGCTGCGACGCGATGGTCACCGACGTCTCCTCCGTCGGCCTGGACTGGCTCTACCTGCAGACCGACAAGCCGATCCTGATCACCGACCGGCACCACGACGCCGAGCGACTGCGCCAGGAGGTGCCGGTCAGCCGTTGCGCCGACGTGATCGACACCGAGGGCCTGCCGGGCCTGACCGAGCTCCTCACCGAACGCCTCGCGCACGACGAGCACCGCATCGCCCGGGCCGCGATGCGCCACCACTACTTCGACGACAACGGTGTCGGCGACAGCACGGTGCGCTTCGTCGAGGCGATCACCGAGCTCGTCGGCCTGCGCGACCGGCTCCGGGGCGAGCTGGCCGGCGCCGAGGACGGAACTGTCGGGGCCGCCTGACAGGCTGGGCGCATGCCCGACACCCGCGAGGTCTACGCCGCCGAGGACCTGTTCGCCGGCTGGCTGGACGAGGCCGCGCGCACCCCGGGTGAGCCGCTGCGGGTCCAGGTCGGCAACGTCCTGCAGGCCTTCGAGCCCGAGACCGAGCCGCGGTTCACCGACCCCGCCCACGTCCAGGGCTTCGTCGACAAGGTGCTGGGCCACCTCGTCGCGACCGGGAGCGCCTACGCCGACGGTGACGGCCTCGACCTCGCCGCGGTCCCGGTCGTGGTCCGATCGCGGCGCGGGCACGCGAAGGCGCACTACGAGTACGACGAGCTGCCCGCCCGCGGCGTGATCGCGATCCCCCCGCGCGAGGTCGGCGGCGCGTGGTCGCTGCGGGCCGCGGTCGTGCTGCACGAGCTCGCCCACCACCTCGCCGGGGCGGTCGGGCACGGGCCGGAGTTCCGCACGACGTACCTGCGCCTGCTCGAGGACATCGGCATGCCGGTGCTGGCCGACCTGCTGCACACCGCCTACCGGCTGCACGGCCTCGACACCGGCGTCGACGGCGAGGACCGCACCCTGCTGCGGATCGGGCGGCTGCTGCGCCAGGCGGAGCGGACCTCCAACGCCGCCGAGCGCGAGGCGTTCTTCGCCAAGGCGCAGTCGCTGGCCACCCGCCACCAGATCGCGCTCGCGGTCGCCCGAGCCACGGCCGGCGCCGAGGAGAAGCGAGAGGAGCCGACCTGGGAGACGGTGCTGATCGGGGAGTCCGGCAAGCGGTCGCTGGCCCGCTACGTGCGGCTGGTGCTGGAGATCGCGCGCGCCAACGACGTCCGGGTGGCGATCTACACCAGCAACACCCGGGTCACCCTCTACGGCTTCCCCTCCGACATCGCGGTGGTCCAGGCGCTCTACGCCACGCTGGTCACCCAGATGGTGGCCGACGGCGATGCCCACCTGCGCTCGGGCGCCCACAAGGCCGACCAGCGCGAGGTGTGGAACGCCCGCCGCCGGCGGTGGGAGCTCAAGCCGGTGCACGGGTCGACCGCCCGGGCGGCGTTCTACGAGGCCTGGGCCGACCACATCGGTGACCGGCTGGCAGCAGCGCGGGCGTCGGCTCGGGCTGCTGCAGTCGCCGCCGACGCTCCGGTGGCCGAGGGCCCCACGTCGACGGAGCTGGCCATCCGGGCCCGCGAGGTCGAGGTGGTCGACTACTTCGGCCGGATGCAGCGCGACCACGGCATCCGCGGCACCTGGAAGGGCGCCGCGCAGGCCGGGCACGCGGCCCCCGGCTCCCGCGACGCCGGCACGCGCGCCGCCGCCCGAGCGAGCCTGGGCACCGAGCGGGCGATCACGAGCGGTGGTTGATCACCGCGCCAGCCCGAGCGTCGGCACGACGTAGGTCTCCACGAGCTCGCGCTCGGCGGCCGAGTCGCCACCCGGCATCGCCACCAGTGACAGCACCGAGCGGACGATCCACTCGCCGTCCCGGCTGTCCGGACGCGCCGAGCCGGTCAGGGTGCGGGCGAGCACGGTGACACCGTCGGGGCCACCGAGCAGGTCCCCGATGCTGGCGCGGTCGCGCAACCAGGCCGCCACGACGGGGTCGTCGCGGATCGCCTCCGCTGCGGTCACGATCGCCTCCGTCGCCCGGGCGGTGCCGGTCGTGCCGGCCGTCGCCTGTTGGACCCGGGCGACCACCGCCGCTGCGCCGTCGGTGAGCAGCGCGTCGATCAGCGCGGCGCGGCTGCCGACGAGGCGGTAGAAGGTCGCTCTCGAGCAACCGGCGCGGCGGGCGACCGCGTCGGCGGTGGTCCGCTCGATGCCTCGCTCGAGGAAGAGCTCTCTCGCGGCGCGGTGGATGCGTCGTACGGCGGCGGCGTGCCGCGTCCCGTCGAGCAGCCAGTCGCCGTTCGCCATGCGCCGAGGGTCTCGTACCGAGACACGTGGTCGCCACCGACACGCGGGGAATGAGACAGCTCGTCGGTGTCGGTGCTCGGACCTGTCCGCTTCTGCTGACGGACCGCTCCCCCGGCCCGACACTGGCTCCATGTTCGACGTGTTCGACCCGGCGCTGGTCGCCGACCCGTACCCGGCCCTGGCCCGGCTGCGCTCCCGCTCCCCCGTCCACCGCATCCCCGGCACGGACGTCCACCTGGTGTCGTCGTGGGACCTCGTCCAGGAGGTGCTCTCCGCACCAGAGGCGTACTCCTCACACCTGCGCTCGGTGCTGCTCCGTCGCCCCGACGGGAGCGCCACCACCCTGCCGATGGACGCCGGCGGCACGATCGAGCAGGTGCTCGCCACCGCCGACGACCCCACCCACAAGGTGCACCGGGCGGCGGTCCTCGGCACGATCGGACGCCGGATCCGGGCGCTCGAGTCGTCGGTGACCGGGCACGTGGACCGGCTCTGGTCGTCGTCCTTCTCCGGGCGAAGCGGCGACTGGGCGACGGCCATGGCGGACCGGCTCCCGCTGTCCGTGGTCGCCGAGCTGATCGGGCTCGCGCCCGAGGACGTGCCCGACCTGCTGCGCTGGGCCTACGACAGCACCGAGGTGCTCGGCGGCTGGGTCGACGAGACCCGCCTGCGGACGACCGTCGAGGCGTCCTTCGCGCTGCACGCCCACCTCGCCGAGCGCTTCGACGCGGCGCTCGACCGGCCCGGCGACGACCTGATGGGCGAGCTCGCGCTGGCCGTCCAGCTGGGCGAGCTGGCACAGGGCACGGCGGTGCTGGTGCTGCTGCAGCTGGTCGGCGCGGGCGGTGAGTCCACCGCTGGACTGCTCGGCACGGCGGCCCACCGGCTCGCCACCGACCGCTGCCTGCAGAACCGGCTGCGGGCCGAGCCCGACCTGGTCGATCCCTTCCTCGACGAGTGCCTGCGGCTGGAGTCGCCGTTCCGCGGGCACTACCGGCACGTCGTCGACGACACGACGCTCGGTGGCGTCGACCTGTCTGCGGGCAGCACCCTGCTCCTGCTCTGGGGTGCCGCCAACCGCGACCCGGCGCGCTTCGAGGAGCCGGACGTCCTCGACCTCGGCCGCGAAGGCGTCCGACAGCACCTCGCCTTCGGCCGGGGCATCCATTTCTGCGTCGGCTCGGCCCTGGCTCGGCTCGAGGCGACCGTCGCGATCCACGCGCTCCTCACCCGGACCACGTCGTTCCGGCTGGACGGGCCCGAGGCCGAGGCCGCCGCCTGGGTGCCCAGCATCTTCGTGCGCCGGCACTCCCGGCTGCGACTGGCCCTGGAGAGCTGAGCGGCTACCGGGTCCGTCGGTTGGCACGGCCGTTGGCCCGTGCCACCAGCTCCTCGCCGTGGGTGACCCGGATGACGAACAGGTCCTCCCGGGCGAGCCGCTCAGCGACCTCCGCGGTGGCGACCAGGGCATCGCCGACCCGCGCCGGGCGCACGTAGTCGATGTGCACCGCGCTCACGACGCCGGAGTGCTCCGCGTCGTTGGCCGCCGCAGCCAGGGCGATGCCCGCCAGCGAGAACAGGAAGGAGCCGTGCGCGGTCCCGTGCGGATTGAGGTGCTCGTCGGTGACGGTCACCCGCGCCTCGGCCCGCCCACCACCGTGCCCGACGACGTCGACGCCGAGGGTGGCGGCGTACGCGTCACGAGGGCCCGTCATCGGCCCTCCCCTCCCGGCGCGTCGACGAAGATGTCGTACTCCAGCTCGCCGGTGCCGCCGTACGACGACAGGTCGGTGACGCCCGCCTCGCGCAGCACGTCGACGTCGAGCACCGCGTTGCCGGTGAACTCGCGCGAGGGTCGGGTCAGCACCTCGATCGCGGCATCGGCCATGATCTCGGGCGTGCGGGCCTTCTCCATCGCGGAGTCGCCGCCGAGGAGGTTCTGCACCGCGGAGGTGGCGATGAGGGTCTCGGGCCACAGGCAGTTCGCAGCCACGCCGGCCTCGGCGTACTCCGCCGCCCAGCCGAGGGTGAGCAGCGACATGCCGTACTTCGCCAGCGTGTACGCCGGGTGCTTGCCGAGCCACTCGGGCGACATGTTGAGCGGCGGGCTGAGCGAGAGGACGTGCGGGTTGGTGCCCGTGCGCAGGTGCGGCAGGCAGGCGCGGGTCAGCAGGTAGGTGCCGCGCAGCTGGATCTGGGTCATCAGGTCGAACCGCTTGACCGGCAGCGCCTCGGTGGCGTCGAGCGCGATGGCCGAGGCGTTGTTGAGGCAGATGTCGATGCCGCCGAAGCGCTCGACCGCCCGGGCCACGGCGTTCTCGACCGACGCCTCGTCGCGGACGTCGCCGACGACCGCGAGCGCCTGTCCACCGGCCGCCTCGATCTCGGCCGCGGCGGTGTGCACCGTGCCCGGCAGCCGCGGGTCGGGGACGTCGGTCTTGGCGAGCAGGACGACGTTGGCGCCCTCGCGTGCCGCGGCGATGCCGATGGCCAAGCCGATCCCCCGGCTGCCGCCGGACATCATCAGGGTCCGCCCGGCGAGGCGCTGGCTGGTGGTGTTCTCCGTCATGCCGGAACCGTTACACAGCGCCTACAACCGTGCCAAGAGTGTTAGACACATGTCACAACGGATTCCCGACAGCCGTCGCCAGGCCGTAACATCTGGCCCACCATGCCCGAGCTCAAGCCCGTCACCACCCGCTCCGCGCTGCTCACCCTGCTGCTGGCCGCCGAGGTCCCGAGCCTTTCCGCCCGCGAGCTGGTCGCGGCCTCCTCGGTGGTCGGCTTCGCCGAACCCGCGGTCCGGGTGGCCCTGTCCCGGATGACCGCGGCCGGCGACGTGGTGCGCGACGAGGACGGCCGCTACGGCCTCTCGAGCCGGCTGCGCGAACGCCAGCGCCGGCAGGAGCAGGCGGCCCACCCCGACCTGCGGGAATGGGAGGGCGGCTGGGACCTGGTCGTGGTGACCACGGCGGGACGGGCCGCCGCCGACCGGGCCGACCTGCGTGCGGAGCTGGCCGCGCTGCGGCTCGGCGAGCTCCGCGAGGGCGTCTGGACACGGCCGGCCAACCTGCGCCTCGACTGGCCGGGCAGCGTCGAGGAGGTCTGCGACCGGTTCGTCGGCGCGCCGGTCCCGGACGCCGCGCCGCTCGCGGCACGGCTGTGGGACCTGGCGGGCTGGGCCGACACCGCGCGGGCGCTGCTCGCCGCGACCGCCACCGAGGACCCGGTCCTCCGGTTCACCGCCTGCGCGACGTCAGGGCGGCACCTCCTCGCCGACCCGGTGCTGCCGGCCGCGCTGCTGCCCGCCGACTGGCCCGGCGACGAGCTGCGCGCGAGCCACGTCGCCTACAAGGCCTGGATCAACGACGTACGCCGCTCCCTGGTCGCCTCGGGTCCGGCGGGATAGCTGCTCGGCCTCAGTCGGTCGCCGGCGCCGGCTCGCTCCGGAACCGGTTCGGCCGTCCCGCGATGCCGAGGGCGCGCCAGACCCGGCGCGAGACCGGGTTCATGAGGCCGGTCTCCTCGGCGAGCATCCGCACGTCGCCGAACATGTCGCGCAGGAACTTCCGTGACTCCGGGCTCTCCCACCACACCTCGCGCGCGACCTCGCGAGGGATGCCCATGTCGCGGATCGCCCTGGGCCCAGGTACGACGATCGCGTCGCACAGCACGCGCATCAGCACGGGCGTCAGCACCGAGGCGACGCCGCGCTGCACGACGTTGAGCCGGGGCGCGCGGTGCTCGAGGAACTGGTGGGCGAAGCCGATGTGGCGGGCCTCCTCGGCGACGTGGATCTGGCTGATCCGCTCGAGCAGCGGGTGCATCGGGGCGCCGGAGCGGAGCATCACCTTCTGCACGTGGTCGATCGGCTCCTCGCCACCGAGCACGCCGACGAAGAAGAGGAAGGGCAGGTGCTTGGCGGCCAGCGGGAGGAACGGGCCGAGGGCGCGGAACAGGCTGTGCGCGCCGGGGACGTCCAGGCCGGTCCGGTTCACGAACTCCTGGAACATCTGCGTGTGGTGGCACTCCTCGGTCGCCTCGTGCGTGGAGTACCGGAACTCGGCGCGGCCGTTGGGCAGGTCGAGGCAGTACATCATCAGTCCCGCGATGAGCACCTGCTCGAACTGCAGGCCGACCTTGACGACATTGGTCTGGCGGTAGAAGCCGACCTCGATCTGCCGCTCCCGTGGGAGCGACCGGTACCAGGAGGTCCGGCCGAGCGGGTCGACGTCCGGCAGGATCCAGCGCGGGTCCTGTGGGTCGATGGCGTACGCCGGGTCGTCCCACGCGATGTCGACGAACGCGTCGAAGTGGTGCTCGACCGAGGCCTCGGACAGGGTCCGCAGCCGGTCCTGGTAGCTCGTGGGGTCCACGCCGATGCCGCCCATGATCAGATGTTACCGCTGGTAACACCTAATGCAAGGGCGGCACGGCGCAGCGAGCGCCCGGACCCGGTCAGAAGTGCGTGCCGCCGTCGATGCGCACCTCGGTCCCGGTGATGAACGCGCCGTCGTCGCTGGCGAGCATGGCCACGACCCCGGCCACGGTCTCGGGCCCGGCGAAGCCCTGGCCCAGGGCAGGGGCGAGCTTCATGAACAGGCTCATGTCGGCGTCGGCCGGGAGGCCGGGGCCGGCGCTCTGCTTGCTCGCACCCGAGCCGTCGGTCATGCCCGAGGAGATCGAGCCGGGCTGGACGGAGTTGAAGCGGATGCCGGCGCCGGCGTACTCCGAGGCGAGCGCGTGGGTCATCGACTGGATGCCGCCCTTGCTGGCCGCGTACGCCGCCATGTAGGGGTGCGCGAACATCGCCGAGGTGGAGCTGAAGTTCACGACCGCGGCACCGTTGCCCTCGCGCAGGGCGGGGATGGTCTCGCGGACGACGAGGAAGGTGCCGACCAGGTTGATCCGGAGCACCTGCTCGAACGACGCGAGCGTGGTCTCGTGGGTGTGGCTCGAGCGCAGGATGCCGGCCGCGTTGACGACGGCGTCCAGGCCGCCCAGCGCCTGCACGGCCGTCGCTACGCCGGCCTTGACCGAGTCCTCGTCGGCCACGTCCATGACGACGGTGGTCAGCCTGGTCGCAGCGTCACCGGCCTTGGCGACGGTGTCGGCCAGACCGGCCTCGCTCACGTCGGCGGCGACGACGCGGCCGCCCTCGGCCAGCATCCGCAGCACCGTGGCCTGCCCGATGCCCGAGCCGCCCCCGGTGACCAGTGCCCGGCGTCCCTCGTAACGGTTCATCTCGACTTCCTCTCGATCCTCGCGGTGCTTCGGTGTCATCGCGGTCCATTGGCACAACGTGCCACACCGGCACAATATGCCCGAACAGGCCGGGAGATCGGTACGCTCGTCCCCGTGAGCGAGACGGCGAGCCTGACCGAGCGTCGACGGGCGGCGACCCAGCTCGAGATCGCGCGTGTCGCCGCCCGGCTCTTCACCGAGCGCGGCGCCGCGGGTACGACGGCCGAGGCGATCGCCGCCGCCGCCGGGATCGGGCTGCGCACGTTCTACCGCTACAGCCGCACCAAGGAGGACGCCGTCGCGCCCCTGCTGACGGTCGGCGGCGACGCGTGGCGGGCCCGCCTGGCCGCGACCGAGCCCGGAGCGCCGCTGCTGCCGGCGGTCGAAGCGGCGATCCGGGCCTCCCTCGGTGCGAGCGACGACGCCACCCTCGCGGACCTGCCGTCGGTGCGGGGCCTGCTGCGCGCGGCCGGGGACGACCCCGACCTGGCGGCCGTGTGGTACCGGGTCAACCGCGACTCCGAGGCCCGGCTGCTCCCCGTCCTGACGACCATCGCGCCGACCGTCGACCGGCTCGACCTGAGGCTCGTGGCGGCCGCGGCGACGGACGCGATCCGGGTCTCCTTGGAGGACTGGGCGCGGGGCGAGAGCCCCGAGGCCCCGGTCGAGCTCGCCGTCCGGTGCCTGCGTGTGCTCACGCGGGGGCTGGCGTCCTGAGCTCGCGCTGCCGGGCTCAGCCCGTGGACTCCACGCCCGCCGCGCCGCCGAGCAGCGGGTCGTCGTCGCGCCAGGTCGGGTCGTCGAGGTAGCGGATGTTGCCCATGTGGGCGAGGATCAGCGTGCTCACCCGGGCGACGTCGCGCTCGGCGATCGCGTCGTAGAGCGCCTGGTGCTCCTCGGCGACACGGTCGACGTCCTCGTGCTGGAGCAGCAGCCAGCGGATCCGGCTCTTGAGGAGGCCGCCGATCTCGTGGAGCAGTTCGTTGCCGGCGAGCATGGTGACCTGCTCGTGGAAGTCGGCGGCGGCCCGCCGGGCGAGGGCGGAGTCCTGACGTCGTACCGCCTCGTGCTCGGCGTCGAGCACCTCGCGCAACCGCGCCAGTCCGTCGCGGGTACGCCGGTTCGCGGCCAGGCGGAAGGTCAGCACCTCCAGCGCCGAGCGGACCTCGTTGAGGTCGGCCACGTCGGCGGGCGAGAACTCCCGAACGACCGCCCAGGTGCGGGGCCGCGGCGTGACCAGGCCCTCGCTGACCAGCGTCTTGAGCGCGTCGCGGACCGGGACCCGGCTGACACCCAGCTCGTCGGCGAGGTCCCGCTCGACCAGCTTGCTGCCCGGGGCGCGGGTGCCGTCGAGGATCTGGTCGCGGATGGCGGCCGCGACCCGCGCCGCCTCCGACTCGAAGTCCGCGCTCCCGACCATGACGCCTATTCTCCGACCTTGACCAGCAGCTTGCCGAAGTTGCGTCCGACGAGCAGACCGCGGAACGCCTCGGGCGTGTTCTCCAGGCCCTCGACGACGTCCTCGCGGTAGCGGACCTTCCCGTCCCGGACCCACGCGGTCATGTCCCGCTGGAAGGCCTCGGTCAGGGTCGGCTCGAACTCGCTCTGGATGAACCCGCGCACGGTCAGGCTCAAGGTCAGCACCCGCGACATGAACCCGGGCAGACGGTCCGGCCCGGCGGGCGCCTCGGTCGCGTTGTAGTTGGCGACCAGGCCGCAGACGGGGATCCGGGCGTACAGGTTGAGCCGACGGGTCACCTCGTCGGCCACCGGGCCGCCGACGTTCTCGAAGTACACGTCGATGCCGTCGGGCGTCGCCGCGGCGAGGTCCTCGCGGAAGGTCGGCGAGCGGTGGTCGAGGGCGACGTCGAAGCCGAACTCCTCGGTCAGGGCGCGGACCTTCTCCGCTCCCCCGGCGATGCCGACCGACCGGGCGCCCTTGAGCTGCGCGACCTGGCCGACGGCGGAGCCGACCGGTCCGGTCGCGGCCGCCACGACGACGGTCTCACCGGGCTTCGGCCGGCCGATCTCCAGGAGTCCCGCGTACGCCGTGAAGCCGGGCATGCCGAGCACCCCGAGGGCCGTGGAGACCGGCGCCGCATCGGGGTCGAGCCTGCGGGTGTGGCGGGCGTTCGCGACGGCGTACGTCTGCCAGCCGGTGTAGGCCAGCACGATGTCGCCGGCCGCGCGGCGGTCCGAGCGGCTCTCGACGACCTCGCACACGGTCTGGCCGACCATGACGCCGCCGACCGGCACGGGTTCGGCGTACGACTTCGCGGCACTCATCCGGCCCCGCATGTAGGGGTCGAGCGAGAGGTAGATCGTCCGCAGCAGCACCTCGCCGTCGGCGAGCTCGGGGAGGTCCTCGGTGACGAAGGCGAAGTCGTCGTCGGTGGGCTCGCCCACGGGGCGGGCGGCGAGCCGGATCTGGGTGGTCTGCACGGGTCGAACCTAGGCCATGCCTGGACACGGCCCAGCGCTGTCAGGCCGCGAAGAACTCCCGTGTCGCCTCGTCGGCCGGCAGGAAGGTCTCCAGGGCCAGGCCCTCCAGTGCGGCGTCGGTCGCGGTCTGCAGCTGGGCGGACGTGCTGAACATCCGCAGCACCCGGTCGTCGTGGTGCAGCTCGAGGGTGAGCACCGGGCCGGCGGTCGCCGGGTCGAGGCGGGGTACGCCGCCCACGAGCTGGACGACCTCGGCCGCCAGCGCGTGGTGCCGGGGGTCGTGGGTGCGCTCGGCCCGGCCGAGCGCGCGGTGGTAGAGATGGGCCGCCCACTGGTCGAGGTTGCCGATCCGGCGGGCCAGCCCGTCGGGGTGCAGGCATAGCCGGACCACGTTGAGCGGCGGCTCGAGCAGCGCCGGCGCACAGCCCTCGAGGAAGGGGGCGATCGCCGCGTTGGCGTCGACCACGTCCCAGTGGTCGTCCAGGAGCAGCGCGGGGAACGGCAGGTGCGCGTCCAGCAACCGCCGCAGCCCGTCCATCACGACCGCCAGCGACCCGTCCTCGAGCGATCGGTCGGTGTAGCGCGGCGCGTAGCCCGCCGCGAGCAGCAGGTGGTTGCGCTCGCGCAACGGGACCTCCAGGTTCTCTGCCAGGTGCAGGATCATCTCGGGCGTCGGGTGCGCGCGACCCGTCTCGACCCGGCTCAGGTGCCGGGTGGAGACCGTCGACCGGTTCGACAGCTCCTGCTGGCTGAACCTGCGGCGCTCGCGCCACGAACGAAGCATCGGCCCGACCTGCGGGCTCTCCACCACTGCGGTCATGACCCGAAGCGTAGGGAGACGGCGACGGCTCGCCCATGACCTCGGAGGTCATGGGCGAGCCGAGCGCTCAGGGGCTGCGCATGTGATCGCGACCGGACCGCGGCCCCGGCGCAGGTCGGCCCGTCAGGAGGCGCTGGGGAGCGCCACGCCGTTCCACTCGGTGCAGGTCAGCGTGCCGGCCGGCGACAGGTGCGCCTTGACCATGCCGGTGTTCGCGAGTCCGTTCTGCAGGGCGAAGGCCGGGGCGACCTCGTTGGCGCAGGTGCGCTGGAGCATCAGGGCGAGCAGGGCGCCGTGGGCCACGACGACGCCCGTGCCCCGGTCGTTGCGGTGCTCGCGGACGTAGCCCTGCCACCACGGCGTCCAGCGCGCGACGACCTCGTCGTAGCTCTCGCCGCCGAACCCGTTGGCGCGCTCCTGGCCCCCCAGCCAGGCGCCCATGATCTCGCCGACCTTCTGCAGCTGCTGGGCGGGCGGGACGTCGGCGAGGTTGAACGCCACCTCGCTGATCGCCTCGTCGGCGCGCACGGGCAGGTCGTGGTCGGCAGCCACATCGTCGCCCGTCTGGAACGAGCGGACCATCATCGAGGTGTCGACCGACTCGATCGGCGCGTGGTGCAGGGACGCCGCCAGGGCCGTGGCCTGCTGGATGCCGAGCGGCGAGAGCTCCTGCTCCGGCACGGGGTAGGTGGTGTGCGCGTGGCGCACGAAGAGGATGTCGTAGCCGGGGCCGGCGGACGGCGACTTGGCTCCGGCCTGGGGGCCGGTCGCTGCCGTCGCCAAGGGCGCGGTGGCGAGTACTGCTGCGGCGGTGGCGACGAGGGCGGCGCGGCTGCGGCGGTTCATGGCGTTGCTCCTGGATGCGTGTGCTCGGGTCGCGTCGCAGCTTCCCAGCACTCGGACAACCGTCCGGGGCGGGCGCGTGGCGGCCACGGGAACGGCACGTGTCGAGTCGTGGGCAGGACGTCCCCCGGGACATGGCAGAAGCCCTCGCTGACCTGCTCTGCAGGTCCGCGAGGGCTTCGTCCTTCGGTCGGGCTGACAGGATTTGAACCTGCGACCCCCTGACCCCCAGTCAGGTGCGCTACCAAGCTGCGCTACAGCCCGAAGCCCCGTTCGGGATCACCGTCCGAGGCGAACGGAACACTACCGCAGGCCCTCGGCCTCCCCCGAATCGGCCTCGCCGTGGCGCGGCGGATCACCGGAAGTCCCGCGAGGACTGGCGCGCCTGGAGCGCGTCGCCGGCGCCGGGCAGCACGGTGTCGAGCGGCTCGACCCGGTCGGCGACGAGGTTGGTGACGCCGTCCTGGCGCTCGACCAGGCCGCGGATCACGACCGCGACCCGGTTGCGGGCGGCCTGTCGGTGCGCCCTCATCACCCCCTGCGAGCAGACGACGTTGAGCATCCCGGTCTCGTCCTCGAGGTTGAGGAAGGTGATCCCGCCGGCGGTGCCCGGACGCTGGCGGTGGGTGACCAGGCCGGCGACGTGGACACGGCGGCCGGCCTCGGTGGTCGGCAGGTCGCCCACCGGCTTGATGCCGGCGGCGGTGAGGGTCTCGCGGAAGTGCTGGATCGGGTGCACGTCGGTCGAGATCCGGGTCGCCCACAGGTCGGCGAGGGTCACCTCGAGCGGCGTCATCTCCGGCAGCGTGGGCGGTGCGGGCGCGGGGGTGCTGCCGGGCAGCTGGCCACCGTCCTCGGCGTACCCGGCCATCCACAGCGCCTGCCGCCGGTCGAGCCCGAACCCGTCGAGCGCGCCCGCGGTGGCGAGGGCCTCGAGCTGGGCCTGGCTCAGTGCCGCGCGACGGGAGAGGTCGCGGATGTCGGCGTACGGCGCCTCGGCGCGGGCCGTCACGATCCGGGTGGCGACCTCGGCGCCGATCCCCTTGACCGAGTCGAGCCCGAGGCGCACGGCGAGCGTGCCGTCGTACCGCAGCGGGTCGTCGACCTCCCCGGCGCCCGGCTCCAGCGCGGCCTGGACGGCGGAGTGGACCAGGTCGGGAGGCAGCACGACGACGCCGTGCCGGCGGGCGTCGGCGACCAGGGACTGCGGTGAGTAGAAGCCCATCGGCTGGTTGCGCAGCAGCCCGGCGAGGAAGGCGGCCGGGTAGTGCAGCTTGAACCAGGAGGAGGCGTAGACGAGCAGCGCGAAGCTGAGGGCGTGGGACTCGGCGAAGCCGAAGCCGGCGAAGGACAGCACCTGGACGTAGATCGCGTCGGCCGCGTCGCCGGTGATGCCCTTGCGTGCCATGCCGGCGTACAGCTTGTCCTTGACCTTCTCGATCCGCTCGATGCCCCGCTTCGAGCCCATCGCCCGGCGCAGCAGGTCGGCGTCGTCGGGAGTGCAGTCGCCCAGGGCGACCGCCATCTGCATGAGCTGCTCCTGGAAGAGGGGCACGCCGAGCGTGCGCTCCAGGATCGGCTCGACCAGCGGGTGGGGGTAGGTGACCTTCTCCCGCCCGGTCTTGCGGCGGATGTAGGGGTGGACGGCGCCACCCTGGATCGGGCCGGGACGGATCAGCGCGATCTCGATGGCGAGCTCGTAGAAGCAGTCCGGCTTGAGCCGCGGCAGGGTGCCGATCTGGGCCCGGGACTCGACCTGGAAGACACCGATCGAGTCGGCCCGGCCGAGCATCTCGTAGACCGCCGGCTCCTCCTTGGGCAGCGTCGCCAGCGTCCACTCCTGGCCGAGGTGCTCGGCGACGAGGCGGATCATGTGGTCGAGGGCGCCGAGCATGCCGAGGCCGAGCAGGTCGAACTTCACCAGTCCCATCGACTCGCAGCCGTCCTTGTCCCACTGCAGCACGGTCCGCCTGTCCATCCGGGCCTTCTCGATCGGGCAGACCTCGCCGATCGGGCGCTCGGTGAGGACCATGCCGCCGGAGTGGATGCCGAGGTGGCGCGGAGCGCCGATCAGCTCCTCGGCGAGGGCGACGACGGGGTCGGGGATCCCGAGGTCCTTCTCGACGTCGCTCCCCCAGCTGTCGACCTGCTTGGACCAGGCGTCCTGCTGGCCGGGCGAGTAGCCGAGTGCCTTCGCAGCGTCGCGCACCGCCATCCGCGGGCGGTAGCCGATCACGTTGCACACCTGCGCGGCGTTGCGGCGCCCGTAGGTGTCGTAGACCCACTGGATCACCTCCTCGCGCCGGTCGGAGTCGAAGTCGACGTCGATGTCGGGCTCCTCCTCGCGGTGCTGGGAGATGAACCGCTCGAACGGCAGGTTGTAGAGCACCGAGTCGATCGCGGTGATCCCCAGCGCGTAGCAGACCGCGCTGCTCGCCGCCGACCCGCGGCCCTGGCACAGGATCTTGTTGTCCCGGGCGAACTCCACGATGTCGTGGACGATGATGAAGTAGCCCGCGAAGTCCTTCTCCAGGATGACCCGCATCTCCGCCTCGACCCGGTGCCGAGCCTCCTGCGCGTGCGGCAGGTGGGCGTACCGCTCCGCGAAGCCCCGCTCCAGCAGGACGCGCAGGTGCTCGGCCGGCGTACGTCCCTCCGGGATGCCCTGCTTCGGCAGCCGGGGCGAGGCCTTGTGCAGGTCGAAGGCCAGCTCCCCCGCGAGCACGACGGACCGGTGCACCGCGTCCGGACGGTGCGCGAACCTGCGCAGCATCTCCTCCCCGCTGCGCAGGTGCGCGCCGCCGGACAGGTCGAGCCAGCCGTCGAGCTCGGCGATGCTGCGCCGCGCCCGCACCGCCGCCATCGCCGCCGCCAGTCGTCTCTTCTCCGGCACCGCGAAGTGGACGTTGCCGGTCGCCAGCACCGGTAGCCCCCGGTCGTCGGCGATCCGGGCCAGCAGGTCGTTGTCCTCCTCCCCGCCCGGGTGGTCGCTGGCGGTCAGCTCGACCACGACGTGCTCGCGCCCGAACCTGTCGACGAGGTGGTCAAGTGCGGTCGCCGCCGCTCGCGGGCCGTCGACGGCGAGGGCCTGGCGGACCGTCCCCTTGCGACACCCGGTGAGCACGACCCAGTGCCCGCGGCCGCGCTCGGCGAGCTCGTCGAGGTCGTGGGCGGGACTGCCCTTCTCCGGCGCCCGCAGCCCGGCCTCGGTGATCGCCCCCGACAGCCGGTGGTAGCCCTCCACCCCGCGCGCGAGGACCAGCAGGTGGCTGCCCTCGGGGTCGGGGATGCCGTTCTGGGATCGGAGCACGTCGAGAGTCAGCTCGGCGCCGTACACCGTCGCCATGCCGTAGTCGGCGCCGGCCTCCGCGAACAGCGGCGCCCCCGCGAACCCGTCGTGGTCGGTGAGCGCCAGCGCGTCCAGCCCCAGCCGCACGGACTCCTTGACCAGGTCTCCCGGCGAGCTGGCGCCGTCGAGGAAGCTGAAGTGGCTGTGACAGTGCAGCTCGGCGTACGGCGTCGCCCCGTCCGGCCGGACCACGGGATCGGGCTCGACGCGCGGCCGCTTGCGGCGCGAGACCGGCGCCTCGAGCGCGGGCGCACGCCCGGACAGCCGCCGCTCGAGCTCGCTCCACGGGACCGGTGGGTTGTTCCAGCCCATGACGCAACTCAGGCGATGAGCTCGTAGCGACCGGGACCGACCCGCACGAAGCGTGGCTCGCGCCATCCCGGTGGAGCGGGTGCGGTCGCGGTGTAGCGGTGTCCGGTGGGGGTGATGGTCTCGACCTCCGTGCGTTCGCGTGGGTTCGAGACCACCCGTTGTCGCCAGCCCTGCGCTTGCTTGGCGTGGTTGCACGCCTCGCACAGTCCCTGGCCGTTGATGACGCTGGTGGCGCCACCCTCGTCGGCGGGAACGACGTGGTCGTCGTGCCGCACCGGGGCGTCGCAATAGGGAGTCGCGCAGATCCCCAAGCCCCGCAGGGCGAGGAGCTCGGAGAGCGCCTCAGGGAAGAACCGTTGCCGGCTGGTCATCGCCACCAGCCGCCCGAGGCGGTTGCGGTAGAGGCGGCGGAACCACATCGCGGCTCGTGCCTCGAACGCCCGGCCGGCCAGGTGACGGGCGACCTCGGCGGGGATCACCTCGCCCTGGACCCCCTCACCGGACAGGACGGCGGGAGCGTGACCACCAGCCAGGGTCTCGTCGGACATGGTCAGGTTGATCGTGAGCGGTACGGCGGGCGCCTGCTCCCGGTTGCCGGTGTCGGGAAGGCCGGTCACCTTGGCCAGAAGCAGGTCGGACATCAGCTGGCCGAGCGAGCGGGGGTCGCCCGCTGCGCGGGCGCTCGCGGCCGCCTTGCGCAAGGTTGCGTAGACCGCGACAGCCTGGGCGACCGGCATCAGCCCGGTCAGGTACGCCATCGTGTCCGGCGCTGGTCGGACGGTGACGTTGCGGTCGGACTCGGCTCGGCGCGCCCGACGGGCAACGGCTTCGGGATCGAGCTCGGCCGCCATCCGGCGAACCCGACCGATCAGCTCCCGGGTGCCGACGCCGTCGAGGGCACGCGGGTCGGCACACAGTTCCTCATCGACGAATGCCCGGTGCTCGGCGCTCAGGCATCCGGTCTCCCTGGCCAGCAGCGTGGCGCGGAACTCGTTGAGGGACCCGTCACGAAGTCGCGCGAGGGTGTGCGGCATCTCGGCGACAAGGACCTTCGCCAGGCCGAGCAGGGACTGACCGCGGTGGGGAGACTCGCGCCGCGCGAGCGCGACCTCCGCCGCGACCCCCCGGCCCTGCCGGCGGGCCGGGATCCCGGCCCTCGCCTGCTCCGCACGCCGTTGCGCGTCGAGCTCGACCGTCGCCTCGGCCTGCACGGCACTCACCGCCGACTTCAGCTCCTCCAGCGCAGTGATCACCTCGACGAGGTCGGCGGACGAACCCACGTTGCGCGCCGCGAGCACCCGGTCGGCGTACGACCGGATCTCGTCGACGTGGAGCGCGGCGTCCATGCATCCACTCTAATCGAACAGATGTTCGAGTACAAGGTCGAATCGAACCTGCCTCGGGTCCGTTCATGCTCACGCGCACGGGTACCGCGCAGGACTCGACAACAAGGAGGGAACTCGGATGAGCAATGTGTGGAACTACCGCGAGACCTCGTGGCTCGAGGGCGGTGACCTCGTCGGCTACAGCGTCGAGGCGACCGACGGTTCGATCGGCAAGATCGACGACGCGACCAACGAGGTCGACGCCTCGCACGTCGTGGTCGACACCGGTCCCTGGATCTTCGGCAAGAGGCGACTGATCCCGGCCGGCGCCATCACCGGCGTCAACCACGACGACGAGTCGGTCATGGTCAATATGACCAAGGAGCAGATCAAGGCGGCGCCCGACCACGACGCCGACCGGTGGGGTGACGACTCCCGCGACCAGCACTCCGCCTACTACGGGCCGTTCTCCTGGTGATCACGGCGACCCGCGGCAGCCGACCTAGGCTGCCTGCGTGAGCACAGTGCGCCAGGTGCAGGTGACCTTCGACTGCGCGAGCCCGAGGGCCGTCGCCGACTTCTGGAAGGCGACCCTCGGGTACGTCGACCCGCCCCACGCGCCCGATCCCGACGACACCTGGGCCGCCTGCCAGGACCCCACCGGCGTCGGTCCGCGGCTGTACTTCCAGCGGGTCCCCGAGGACAAGGTCGCCAAGAACCGGGTCCACCTCGACGTCCGGGTCGTCACCGGACTGGTCGGCGACGAACGGCTCGCCGCGCTCGAGGCAGAGGCGACGCGCCTCGAGGCCCTCGGTGCGCGCCGCGGCACGCTCCTGCTCGCCGACGGCGAGAACGAGTCCTGCCAGAACATGTTCGACGTCGAGGGCAACGAGTTCTGCCTCGACTGAGGGTCCCGCGATGAGTCGGGCGGCCGCGCCCGGTCGTCCTTGGCAGCGGCCCTCGACCGGAGGGCCCTCCCGAAGGAGAGCGCGATGGTTTCGGTACGCACCCACCTGTGGTTCGGCAACGACAAGGCCGTCGAGGCCGCGAAGTTCTACGCCGAGCACATCCCCGACTCGTCGGTCGGCAACGTCGTCACGGCCTGGACCGAGCCCGGCACCTCCGTCGCCGAGGTCGTCGAGTTCACCGTCGCCGGTCACGACGTCATCGGCCTCAACGCCGGCCCCGAGTTCCACCTCAACGAGGCGTTCTCCTTCTACCTGCGCGTCCAGGGCCAGGCCGAGGTCGACCACTACTGGGACCTCCTCACCGCCGACGGCGGTGAGCCCGGCCCGTGCGGGTGGTGCAAGGACAAGTACGGCGTGTCCTGGCAGGTCGTCCCCGTCGAGCTGGAGGAGCTCAGCGGCGACTACACCAGTGAGGCGAACCAGCGGGTGTGCCGGGCGATGCTGACCATGGGCAAGATCGAGGTGGCCGAGCTGCAGGCGGCGTACGACGGGGCGTGATCGCCCCGGACCGGCTCAGCCGGCCCGCTCGTCCGGCGTGCGCACCAGCACGCCGTTGCCGGGCGGCAGCGTCAGGGGCCCGTCGCACCGGCCGAGCGCGATCCGCTCGCTCGTGCTGAAGAGCACCTCGGCCGCCGGTGCCTCCCACGGACGCTCGCCGAGGTTGAGGTGCAGCGCGAGGGTGCCTCGCCAGAGGCTGAGCCGGCGCTCGGGCTCGTCGAGCGTGGTGGCGCCGAAGGCCGGATCGGTCAGCTCGGGGAACTCGCGTCGCAGTGCGGCGAGGCGCCGGTAGCCGGCGAGGACCCGGGCGTGTCGGCCCTGCGCCAGCTCCGACCAGTCCAGCCGGCTGCTCTCGAACGTGGCCGGGTCCTGCGGATCGAGCACCTGATCGGGGTCCCATCCCATCCGCTCGAACTCCGCGAGCCGCCCCTCGGCGGTGGCCTTGGCCAGCTCGGGCTCGGGGTGGGAGGTGAAGAAGGCGAACGGCGTGCTCGCGGCCCACTCCTCGCCCTGGAACAGCATCGGCGTGAAGGGCGCGGCCAGGGTGAGCAGCGCGGCGCACAGCAGGCGCTCGTCGTCGAGGTGCTCGGCGGTGCGGTCGCCGCGGGCACGGTTGCCGATCTGGTCGTGGTTCTGCGCGCACACGACCAGCCGCCACGCGGGCATCCGGTCGGTGTCGACGGGCCGTCCGTGCTCACGCTCGCGGAAGCTCGACCAGGTCCCGTCGTGGAGGAAGCCGCGGTCGAGCACCTTGGCCAGCGCTCCCAGCGGGGCGAAGTCGCCGTAGTAGCCGGTGGTCTCGCCGGTCAGCGCGACGTGCACGGCATGGTGGAAGTCGTCGCTCCACTGCGCGTCCAGCCCATAGCCGCCCCCTTCGCGCGGGGTGACCATCCGGGTGTCGTTGAGGTCCGACTCGGCGATCAGCGTCAGCGGCCGGTTCTGGTGCGCCGACAGGGCGTCGACCTCGATGGCGAGCTCCTCCAGCAGGTGCACGCGGGACTGGTCCGAGAGGGCGTGCACCGCATCGAGGCGCAGTCCGTCGACGTGCAGGTCGCGCAGCCACATCAGCGCGCTGTCGAGGATGAGGCGGCGGACCTCGGTGGACCCCTCTCCGTCGAGGTTCACCAGGTCCCCCCAGGTGTTGCGCCCGTCCTTGAGGTAGGGGCCGAACCGCGGCAGGTGGTTCCCGGACGGACCGAGGTGGTTGTGGACGACGTCCTGGATCACGCCGATCCCGCGCTGGTGGCAGGCGTCGACCAGGCGCTGGTACGCCGCCGGGCCACCGTACGGCTCGTGGACCGCGGACCACAGCACACCGTCGTAGCCCCAGTTGTGCACGCCGTTGAAGGCGTTCACCGGCATCAGCTCGACGAAGCCGACGCCGAGCCCGGCCAGGTGGTCCAGACGCGATGCGACGGCGTCGAGGGTGCCCTCGGGGGTGAAGGTGCCGACGTGCAGCTCGTAGATCGTCGCGCCGGCGAGCTGGCGCCCGGTCCATGCCCCGTCGCCCCACGGGTGGGCCGAGGCGTCGAAGGTGGCCGACAGGCCGTGCACGCCGTCCGGCTGGCGCCGCGACCGCGGGTCGGGCAGCGGCCTCTCGTCGTCGTCGAGCAGGTATCCGTAGCGCGTGCCGTCCGGCACCGGCCCGGCGTCCGCCGCCCACCACCCAGCGGCGCTCGGACGCATCGGCAGCACGTCGCCGTCGAGCGCGAGCCGGACCCGGCGGGCGCGAGGCGCCCACACCTCGAAGCTCATCGTTCCTCCCGGACCAGGAGCGCGACCGGCAGGTCGGCCAGGAGGGTGGCGAGCTCCGGCGCGGCCGGGCGATCCGTGAGCAGGTCGCGCCACTCCCCGGCCGGTAGCTCCAGCAGGGTGTCTCCCCAGCCGCCGGAGCGTTCGAGACCGAGCGGAAGCCGGGTGACGACGGTGACCGCGCCGCCGCGGTCGAAGGCCAGCACGTGTCGGGCCGAACCACCGGTGACGGTGAGCGGGTCGTAGCGAGCGAAGAGGTCGGGTCGGTCGCGGCGCAGCCGCAGCGCGGTCCGTACGACGTGCAGCTTGGCCCGGCCATCGTCCTCCGGCCCGTCGGGCCGCACCGGTGCCGCCGCGGCCAGCAGCCGGCGCCGCAGCCCGAAGTCGACCGGACGTCGGTTGTCCGGGTCGACCAGGCTCTGCTCCCACAGCTCGCTGCCCTGGTAGACGTCCGGGACCCCGGGCACCGTGAGGCTCAACAGCTTCGCGGCCAGCGCGTTGCTCCAGCCCGGTCCGGCCAGCCGCGCGGCGGCGTCGTCGAGCAGGGTGCGGACGTCCGGGGCGTCGTACGCCGCATCGACGAGGGCGTGCACCGCCTTCTCGTAGGACGTGTCCGGCTCGGTCCAGGTCGTCCGGTCGCCGGCCTCGCGCATGGCCTTCTCCGCGTACCCGTGGAGACGCTCACGGCTGATCGGCCAGGCGCCGACGGCGGCCTGCCACAGCAGGTTCGCGAAGCCGGGGTCGGGGGCCGGTGCGGCGGCGAGCAGCCCCGAGAGCGTGTGGTCCCACCAGTCCGGGTCCTCCGCCAGGACGCTGATCCGCGCGCGGACGTCCTCGCCACGCTTGGTGTCGTGGGTGCTCAGCGTCGTCATCGCGTCCGGGGTCATGCCCTGGCGGCGTGCCATCGCGACGTGGAAGGCGTCGGGCGGGACCGAGAACTCCGCGGGGTCCGCCCCCACCTCGTTGAGGGAGGTGAGTCGGGACCAGCGGTAGAACGCGCGGTCCTCCACGCCCTTGGCCATGATCATCCCACTGGTCTGCTGGAAGCGCAGCGAGGGCGCACGCACCCGGTCCTCCAGCAGGGGCAGCACCAGGTCGAGCGCGTCACCCAGGTCGGGCCGGTCCGTGCGCACGACGTCCGCGGCCCGCCGCAGGTGCTCGCGCCCCTCGGGAAGGTAGCTGCGGTAGACGGGGAAGGCGGCGAGCAGCTCGACCAGGACCTCCTCGACCGGCTGGCGCCACGCCCGGTCGGGGACGGCCTCCAGCTCGGCGGCGATCTCGCGGGCGATGCGTCGCACCTCGGCGTGCAGGATGGTGTCCGCGACGTGCCGCTTGTTGACGCGCACGAGCTCGGACCACGCAGGCACGCCACGCCGCAACCGCTCGTCGAGGGCGCCGAGGACCGACTCGCCCGCAGGGTCCACCAGGAGCCGGTCGATCAGCGCCAGCACCTCGTAGCCGGTCGTGCCGGCAGTGTTCCAGCGCGCCGGCAGGTCCTCGCCGGGCTCGAGGATCTTCTCGACGACGACCCACGCCGACCCGGTGAGATCGGCGAGGTCGTCGAGGTACGCCGCCGGGTGCCGCAGTCCGTCGGGGTGGTCGACCCGCAGCCCGTCGACCAGCCGCTCCCGGAACCAGCGCGCGACCTCGACGTGGCTGGCCTCGAAGACGTCGCGGTCCTCCACCCGCACACCCGCGAGCGTGTTGACCGCGAAGAACCGGCGGTAGTCGAGGTCGTCGTCGGCCGCGCGCCAGCTCACCAGCCGGTAGTGCTGGCGGCCGTGGACGGCCTGGGCGTCGTCGCCGTCACCGGCGGTGCCGGGTGCGACCGGGAACCGGTGGTCGTGGTAGCCGAGCATGCCCTCGACCAGCCGGAGGTTCGCGATCGGCCCGCTCGGGTCCGGGTGGTCGTCGTCCCCCACCACGGGCAGCAGGATCCGGCCACGCCCGGCCGCCCAGTCGACGTCGAAGAACCGGGCGAAACGGGAGTCCCGGCCGTGCTTCAGGACGTCCCACCACCAGCCGTTGGTGGCCGGGCTCTCGACGCCGACGTGGTTCGGTACGACGTCCACGAGCACGCCCATCCCCCGCCGGTGCGCC
Organism: Pimelobacter simplex; assembly: GCA_016803235.1. Lineage (GTDB taxonomy): Bacteria > Actinomycetota > Actinomycetes > Propionibacteriales > Nocardioidaceae > Nocardioides > Nocardioides simplex_A. The sequence goes on along the minus strand of JADCLI010000001.1, from coordinate 173,715 downwards.
TCCGCGGAGAGCCGGGCCAGGGCGTCCGCGCCGCCGCGGGCCGGGTCCACGCGGGTCGGATCCACGACGTCGTACCCGTGGTCGCTGCCGGGGTGCGCCTCCAGGATCGGCGAGAGGTAGACCCAGCCCACGCCGAGCTCGTCGAGGTAGGCCAGCAGCTCGCGCGCCGCGTCGAGGTCGAAGGACGGCCGCACCTGCAGCCGGTAGGTGCTGCTCGGGGCGCGGCTCACTGCTCTCCCGCCATCGACGCCACCGACGCGGCCGGGCTGACGTCGGCGTCCGGCGCCGGCTCGTGCCACTGGCGCAGCACCACGACGCTGCGGTGCGGCAGCGCGAACACGCCGCCGGCCTCGACGCGGACGTCGGTGTCACAGCTCCCGCTGGTGTCCACGACGACCTGCCACGCGGCGGCGTACTCCTCGTCCGGCAGGGTCAGTTCCTGGTCACCGTCGCCGTTGAGCAGGATCAGGAAGTGGTCGTCGCGGATCGCCCGCCCCTGGCGGTCGCGGCCCGCGATGCCGTCGCCGTTGAGATACATCCCCAGGGTGCGCAGCCCGTCCCAGTCGCCGTCCTCCATCGGCCGACCGTCGGGGCGCAGCCACACGATGTCGTTGAGCCGCTCGCCCTCCCCCGTGCGCACCGTCGTGCCGGTGAAGAAGCGCTGACGACGCAGGGAAGGGTGCTCGGCACGCAGGCGGGTCAGCTCGCTGACGAACTCGCACAACGGCCTGTCGGTGCGCTCCCAGTCGATCCAGCTGAGAGCGGAGTCCTGGGCGTAGGTGTTGTTGTTGCCCTGCTGGGTGCGTCCCAGCTCGTCGCCGTGCAGCACCATCGGCACGCCCTGACTGAGCAGCAGGGTCGCGAGCAGGTTCCGTTGGTCGCGCGCCCGCGCCTCGTTCACCGACGCGTCGTCCGTGGGGCCCTCCACTCCGTGGTTCCAGGACCTGTTGTCGTCCGCGCCGTCACGGCCGTCCTCGCCGTTGGCCTCGTTGTGCTTGGCCTCGTAGGACACCAGGTCGCGCAGCGTGAAGCCGTCGTGGGCGGTGACGAAGTTGATGCTCGCCACCGGTCGGCGACCGGTGTGCTCGTAGAGGTCGGCCGATCCGGCGAGCCGGCTCGCCAGGGCCCCGAGGTTGTGCTCCCCGCGCCAGAAGTCGCGCACGGTGTCACGGTAGGCGCCGTTCCACTCCGTCCACTGCGGCGGGAAGCCGCCCACCTGGTAGCCGCCCGGGCCGACGTCCCAGGGCTCGGCGATGAGCTTGACCTGGCTGACGACCGGGTCCTGCTGGACGAGCTCGAAGAAGGTGGCGAGCCGGTCGACGTCGTAGAACTCGCGGGCCAGCGCGGACGCCAGGTCGAAGCGGAAGCCGTCGACGTGCATCTCGCTCACCCAGTAGCGCAGCGAGTCCATGATCAGCTGCAGGGAGTGCGGGTTGCCGGCGTTGAGGGAGTTCCCGGTGCCGGTGTAGTCCATGTAGTACTGGCGGTCGTCGTCCACGAGACGGTAGTACGCGGGGTTGTCGATGCCCTTGAAGCTCAGCGTCGGGCCGAGGTGGTTGCCCTCCGCGGTGTGGTTGTAGACCACGTCGAGGATCACCTCGATCCCGGCGGCATGCAGCTCCTTGACCATCGCCCGGAACTCCTGCACCTGCCCACCCGGCGTCGTCCCCGACCCGTAGCCCTCGTGCGGCGCGAAGAAGCCGAGGGTGTTGTAGCCCCAGTAGTTGCGCAACCCGCGCTGCAGCAGGACGTCGTCGTGCACGAACTGGTGGACCGGCATCAGCTCGACCGCGGTGACTCCGAGGCCACGCAGGTGCTCGACCACCGAGCGGTGCGCGAGGCCGGCGTAGGTTCCCCGCAGTGGCTCGGGGACGTCGGGGTGGGTGGCGGTGAGGCCCTTGACGTGCGCCTCGTAGATCACCGTCTCGGCGTACGGCGTGCGCGGGTGGCGGTCGCCCTCCCAGTCGAAGTACGGGTTGGTGACCACGCCGAGCACCATCCGGTCGAGGGAGTCGTCGTCGTTGCGCGAGTCCGGGTCGTCGAAGTCGTAGCCGAACAGGCTCTGGTCCCAGTCGATCTCGCCGACGGTCGCCTTCGCGTAGGGGTCGAGCAGCAGCTTGGCAGGGTTGCAACGCAGTCCCTGCGCGGGGTCCCAGGGCCCGTGGACGCGATAGCCGTAGCGCTGGCCGGGCTGTACCCCCGGCAGGTAGCCGTGCCAGACGTAGCCGTCGACCTCGGTGAGGTCGACGCGCGTCTCGTCGCGTCGGCCGTCCTCGCCGACGTCGACCAGGCACAGCTCGACGCGTTCGGCCACCTCGCCGAACAGCGCGAAGTTGGTGCCGCTCCCGTCGAAGGACGCGCCCAGCGGGTACGCCGCCCCCGGCCAGGTCTCCACCACGAAAGCCACGCTCCCCTCGCTCGTCGAGTGTCTGTCGAGCAGTGGGTACCCCTGGCGGCAGTGTTCACCCTGGGCGCCGGGCGTGGGCGATCAGTTGATGATCACGCCCCGCTCGTCCTCCAGCAGGGCAGCCAGCCGGTCCCGCCAGCCCTGCAACGCCTCCGGCGTCAGCCGGGTCCAGTCGTGCACCTCCCCGACGACCCGCAGCGGCTCCCGGCTGCGGTAGGACCGGGTCGGGTTGCCGGGGAGCTTCTTGTCGGTGACGTTCGGGTCGTTCTCGAAGGGGCCCGTGGGGACGACGGCGTACACCCTCGGCTCGCCGTCGCCGGCGGCGAGCTCGGCGGCCAGTCCGGCGCCGTCGGGCAGAGCCGTGAAGTAGATGTGGTTCATCACCACCTCGGGCCGGTAGTTGGACCGGAAGCCCGCGGTGAGCAGCTCGCCGACCTGCAGGTCGGCCTTGGTGCCGTGGAAGAACGGCCCCTCGTCCAGCACGTCGCTCGTCTCGCTCACCGCGCCAGCCTAGGCGGACCGGCGACTGCCGCAGCCGGGCAGCCGACACAGGTCCGCGACGCGGGCCTGACCTCGAGCCGAGCCGCGTCGATCGGCCGGCCGCACGTCTCGCACAGGCCGTACGTCCCGGCGTCGAGTCGCGCGAGGGCCGCGTCCACCTCGGCGAGGTGGCGTCGTACCTGAGCCACGAGGGTCGCGAGCTGGGAGCGCTCGAACGCGATCGTCGCTCCCTCGGGGTCGTGCTCGTCGTCGGCGTTGGTGTCGCGCGAGGCGGCGACGACCTCCTCGAAGCTGCCGGTCAGGTCGGCCAGCCGCCGGCGGGCCTCGTCGCGCTCTGCGGTCAGCAGCTCCCGTGCACCGTCCATGGGACTGCATGCTGCCACCGGGCTCCGACACCCTCGACCATTTCTAGAACACGTTCTACAGTGCCGCCATGGACCTTGTCGCGATCGAGGAGATCAAGCGCCTCAAGCACCGCTACTTCCGCACGCTCGACCTCAAGAAGTGGGACGAGTACGCCGACTGCCTGGCCGAGGACGTCGAGGCGAGGTACGGCACCCAGGCGATGGGCGAGCCGCTGCACTTCGCCGGCCGCGCCGCGGTCGTCGACTACATGGCCAAGAACCTCGGCCCCGGGATCGTCACGATCCACATCGCCAACCACCCCGAGGTCGACGTCGACGGCGACACCGCCACCGGGTCGTGGGCCTTCGAGGACACCGTGATCGTCCCCGACTTCAAGGTCCAGATCCGGGGCGGCGGGTACTACGTGGACACCTACCGCCGCGACCCGGACGGGGTCTGGCGGATCGCCTCGACCCAGTACGAGCGCATCTACGAGGCGATGACGTCGCTCGAGGACACCCCCAGCTTCAAGCTGATCGCCAACCGCTGGGACGCCACGCTCGAGCACTGACCGGCGTCGGCCGCGCCGCGGCGGCCGTGCGGGCCGTGCGGGCCGTGTGCGCCCGCGAGCACCGGGTACGTCGCCACCATGGGTGGCACAGCGGACGACCAGCACGACGAGCACCGGGACGACGAGCGCGTGACCGAGCGCGCCGAGCTCCTGCCCGAGGAGCAGGAGGCCGGCAGCGACGATCCCGAGGGCCAGGCTGCTGCGATCCTGGAGGACTCGGAGGAGCGCACCGACGACCCCGAGGGGACCCGCCGGGACAGCAGCCAGACGCCCGGCGGGTGAGCCGCGTCAGTGCAGCTCGAGCTCCTCGAACGGGTAGTCCTTCGGCGCGAGGAACGCGGTGCCCGGCACGATCCGACCGTTCGGGTCGGCGGACGGGGCGTAGTTGTTGAGGTTGCGCGGCGCCTGGGCGTAGATCAGGTCGACCTGGTCGGCGTACTTGCTGGCCAGGGCGGGATCGTCCCAGAAGATCACGTTCTGCTCGTCGGAGTGCCACCCGAGCCGGGTCCAGTTCTCGCTGCTCGACAGCACGGCGTTGCCGTCGGTGCGGCCGGCGAGGTTGCCCTGGACCGAGAGTCCCTTGAGGTGGACGTAGCGGTCCTTGAACTTGTTGGCCGTCGCGCCGGTGATGTAGACCATCTGCTTCGCGGGAAGGCCGCGCAGGATGTTGCGGATCTTCAGCGGCATCATCATGAACACGATGCGCACGTCGCAGCCCTCGTTGGCGAGGGCCCGCACCTTGCGGGCGACCTTGACGCCCCGCTCGTCGCCCCACACCGCGTTGGCGATCCGCACCCTGGTCCGCCCGCCGGGGACGTTGGTGGCGCCCGTGCACTGGACCTGGTTGAGCACCTTCAGCGCCGGGTCCTGCTTCTTCCTGTGGGGCGCGAAGATCGAGGTGATCGTCGAGCCCGGGGTGGTGGTGCTCGGCACGGTGAACCGCAGCGGCTTGGTGTTCTTGTCCTTCTTCGCCTGCTTCCACATCGTCATCCAGCCGTCGTAGAGCGGCTGGTTCTCGGTGATCGTGGTCCAGTCGTTGAACTGCTGCACCGCTGCGGCGCCCGTGAGGTTGCCGGACCCCTGCATCGCGATCCAGCTCGTCGCCCCCGATCGGCTCACCAGCATCAGCTTGGAGTGCATCGCACCGCCCTTGCCGCGACACGTCGAGGAGCAGGTCCGGATCCAGCTGCGCAGTGCCTTGGGCCGGTCCGCGCTGCCCTTGGCCAGCTCCTTGCGCAGGGTCGGGTACGAGCGCCCCGGTCCCTGCCCCTTGGCCAGGCCGCGGGACATGATGATCTGCACCGAGACGCCGCGCTTGTGGGCATTGACGAAGACCTTGGTCAGCCGGGGCGAGTCGAAGTTCCAGGTCATCAGCCGGATCGTCTCCCCCGCCGGGACGTTCTTGACGGTCCTGACGATGCGGCGCTGGATCTTGGTCTTCTTCTTCGCGCTGCGGAACGGGTGGTTGAACACGATGCCCGGCGTCACGACGTACGCCGGGTCGGGCGCGGCCTGCGCCGCGGGGATCCGTCCCGGTGCGACGACCAGCAGCGTCGCACCGAGCAGCACCGCGACCGCCGACGCGACCAGCCCCTTCGTACCGACGACCGACCTGCCCCACGCGTGCTTCACGATTCCCCACTCTCCTGGTGTCCCGAGGTCTTCCTCCCCTCACAGCGCAACGGGTCGCGGATCCGTTACAGGCCGGCCCGGACGCCGCTCGAGGACCCCTGGGGTGCGGGTGCAGTGCTCGACGCACTCCCGGCGACGGCGTCCGGCCTGCTCTCGCCCGAGGCGCGGCATGCCGCGGCGGCGCACCTGGCCGCCGACGGCGTCGTGCCGGTCCTCACCGACGACGGCTTCGTCGCCGCCGGCTCGGCGGGCTAGTCCCGGAGCAGCCGGTCGACCTCGCCGAGCACGCCCTTGCGGTTCTTGCCGGCGGCCTCGCGCTCGCGGAGCCGGCGCAGCTCATCGGGCCCCAGCCCGGCGAGCCGGGCCTTCACCTGCGCTACGGTGAGGGCGTCCAGGTCGGGGACGACGAGCGACTCGACGGTGCCCGGAACCTCGGGGTCGTCCGTCGGCTCCTGGTCGGTCCGCCGCCGTCCGGGGATGAGCTGGCTCGGCACCGGGAGCTTCGGCAGGGGCAGCTTCGGCACCGGCAGGCTCGGTACCGGCAGGCTCGGGGACTGGCGCACGGTGTCGAGCACCTGGAGCAGGGCCTGGGAGTACGCCTTGCCCGTGCTGACCAGCTGTCCCAGGAGGTGGTCGGCGCCTCCGCGCGGGTCAGCGAACCCCGCGCCACCAGGTCGTCCATCAGGGCCTGCAGCCGGGTCATCTGGATCGTGACGCTGTGCTCGAGCGCGCCGTGCAGCGCCCGAAGGTTGCGCCCGACGAGGTCGGTCGGCTTGCCGGTGCGTCCCATGCGGTCCTCCAGGTGTCACGCCCTCCTCCAGCAGGGTAGGACGGGGCCACCCCGGATATCCAGTGGCGTCGAGGGCGTCCGCCGCCGCACACTGGCCGACTGTGCCCCGTGCCCGTCCCCGACCGAACCGAAGGTGGTGAACATGACCGACATCGACGCCCTCGACCTCCTCGCCGAGGCGCCTGCCCCTGCCCTGCGGCTGCTTGCCACGGCGATCGACCGCGAGTTCGCGCGTCGCGAGGAGAGCGAGCCCTCGCCCTACGACCACGCCGCTGCACGGCTCGGCGTCGACGTCGCCGACCTGGTCGTGCTCACCGAGGTGCTGGAGCCGCCGGTGGCGCACTCCGTCGGTCACTGGCTGTTCCAGGCGCAGGCCCGGTGGCACGCCGAGCACGTCGGCGCCTTCCTGTCCCGGCCGGCGATGTCGGAGACCGTGCCCGGCGCGCACGGCGACGTCCGTGCGTTCAGCGCGGTCACGGTCGCCCTGCCCGCCGGCACGCTGGCCGCCCTGCCCGTCGTGGTCCGGCTCGTCCCCGACCGGTTCGGCCCCGAGGTCGAGCTGATCGGCCGCGCCCAGGACGCGGACGGGCTGCCCGACGTGCTCGACGGCTTCCTGCGCCGCTGCCGCACCACCGACTCGCCGTACCGGCAGGGCAGCTACCGGGTCGCGTCCAGCAACCGGGGCCTCGTCCTCCAGCGCTGGACTCCCCCGGCGGCGTCGCGCGACCTGCTCAAGCTCGACGCGTCGGTGTGGCACACCGTGGACCGCAGCGTGCACCGGGTGCTGGAGCTGGCTCCCGACCTGGCCGCGCGCGGGCTCGGCACCAGCACCGGGCTGCTGCTCGTCGGTCCGCCCGGCACCGGCAAGACCCAGCTCGGCACCGTCGTCGCCCGCGAGCTGCACGGTACGACGACCGTCCTGGTCCCCGGTACGTACGTCACCGAGCACTACCTGACCGAGCTCTTCGACCTCGCCGCGGACCTGTCGCCCTGCCTGATCCTGATGGACGACCTCGACCTGATCGCCGGCGAGCGCGGGCAGACCAACCCGCACCGGCTGCGCGAGTTCCTCAACGTGATGGACGGCGGGCTCGCCGACCGCACCGGCGTCGTGGTCATCGCCTCGACCAACGACCACCGCAAGATCGACAAGGCGGCGCGCCGCTCCTCGCGCTTCGACACGGTGATCCGGATGGAGGCGCCGGGCGTCGAGGGTCGGCTCGCGATCCTCGGGCGCTACCTCGCGTGGTGCACCACACCGCTCGACCTGCCGGCGGTGGCACGCGCCACCGAGGGTGCGACCGGCGCGGACCTCAAGGAGCTCGTGCGGGCAACAGTGCTCGAGACGCGGGACGCCGTGACCACCGAGGCGCTGCTCGCACGGGCGGCCGAGGGCGGGTGGCGACCGACGGCTCCGGCGGCCGGCGACTACCTGTGATCGCCCTGCTGGTCACTCAGTCATAGGCCGCCTCCACCTCCCAGGTGCCGGGTGCGCGCCAGCACAGCAGCCAGGCACGGCCGTCGACGCCGACCACCTGGAACCGGGCAGCCCGCCCCGAGCCGGGTGAGCCCGACGCGCCGGTCGACGACGCCAGCCACCAGCCCTCGTCGACCGGCCACGGCCCGGCCCACGACGCGACCGGGCACCAGTGCCTGCCGAGCCGGATCCGCCACGGCTCCCCGGTCACCATCCCCCGCGCGGTGACCGCCACCGGGACCGAGGCCTCGTCGACGACCTCGGCCTCGAGCGGCACGGCGAAGACCCGGCTCGGCGCCGGGCCGGGGATCCGGCCGGGCCAGGGGCGGTCGACCGGTCGCAGCCCGACCGGGCGCTCCCCCCAGGGCACCAGGGCCTGGCGGTCGGCGGCACCGCGCCCGCCCTGCAGGACGGGGACCCGGACGGCGTCGTACCCGACCATCGCCTGGACCCGGGCGACGCCCCGCACCACCTGCTCCTCGGCACCCCCGCCCCACAGCCCGTCGGCGTGGTCGCCGGCAGGTTCGACGACGTCGGGGAGGAAGCGGACCAGGGTGACCCCGGAGGTGATCGTCTCGCCGGTGCTCTTGCGGCTACGCAGGCCCGAGGACGCCATCCCGGCCTGGAGCTGCCAGTGCACCCGGTCGACGAGGTCCCGGGAGGTGAAGCAGCGCGGGTGCAGCCAGGTCCGGGCGGAGACCCCCTCCTCGAACTCCGCCTCGATCCGCACCGAGGTCGCCACCAGCTGGCGCTCGGCGAGCCCGGTGACGAACCGCTCAGCCGTGGTGCGGACGCTGAAGGTGACCGCCTCGGCGGAGTCGAGGGGCGGCTCGAACGCGATCTCGCAGGCCAGTTCGGGCGGTGGTGTGCGCGAGGCGAGCCGGGTCACCTCCCGGCCCTGCACCCGGCGCCACACGTCGGTGCCGTAGCCACCGAACCGGTTGGCGACCTCGCCGGCGCCGAGCCGGGCGAAGTCGGCGAGCAGCACCAGTCCGAGCCGGCGCAGCAGGTCGGCGAGCTCGGCACCCTCCGGCCCGTCGTCGGCGAGCACCGTGACGGGAAGACCGCGCAGGAACTCCGCCGAGGAGCCCGGGGGGATCGACAGGCATCCCTGGGGCGGCGCTTCCCTGGCGGCGCGCTCGGCGGTGTAGAGGTCGTCGGCCGCGCCGAACCGGCTGTCCCACACCCCTGCCTCGACGAGGTGCTCGGCGAGGACCGCGGCCGCCGCCTCCTCGCCGTCGACCTGGGCACCACGGCGGGCGAAGTAGCGTCCCGGAGCGGGGACGGCGAGCAGCCCGGGCCGCAACGGCGCCACACCCGGTCGCACGGTCTCGACCGCCGCCAGCACCGGTTCGAACCACCGGGCGTCCCGGTCGGGGTTGGCGTCGAGCAGCACCACCTCGGGACAACGGGCCTGGGCGTCACGGCGGCGATGGCCGCGCCGGACGCCCTCGGCGCGGGCGGCGGCGTTGCACACGACCACCTTGTTGTTGGCCAGCACGACGGCCGGTGCCGCCACGTCAGCATGCGGGACCTCGTCGGGCAGCCCGTCGGCACGCTCGAGCAGCGCGGCGGTCACCGACCAGTCGGGGCACCAGAGGACCATCGTGCGCATCAGAGCACCACGTCCGCTCGCACCGACACCCGTCCGCCGCCGCGCGCGACGAGGGTCGTGCGACGCTCGCGCAGCCGGCCGCGACCGTGACCGATGCCCTCCCAGGCCACCTGCTCCGCACTGATCCGGGCATCACAGCGCGGCCACTCGCCCTGCACGACCAGCACCGCCGACCTGGCCCGCAACCGAGCCTCGAGGAGCGAGGCGGACTTCGCGTCGACCCCACCGGGCGGACGCAGCACCACGACCTTGAGGACGTCGACCAGGGCCGCGGTCACCTCGAGCCAGTGCTCCCCCGGCGCGGGGACCAGCACCGTGCGCCCGAGGACGATCCCGCGCTGCTGGGCAGCCTCGGCGCCGAAGTCGTCCCAGCCCGTGAAGCCGACCCACTCCCCGGCCTGGGAGGCACCCGCCGCCAACGCCAGGCCGAGGGTCGCCGAGTCGACGCCGTAGACACCGCCCGTGCGCAGCTGGACCAGGTCGGCGAGCTCGGGCACCATCGGCACCAGCAGCCGGGTCGGACCGCCCTCGAGAGCAGCGATCCGCCCGCGCAGCTGGTCCACGACCGCACGCGGGTCGTCGATCTCGAGGGGGCGAACACTCACCCACCCATGTTCGAACATCTGTTCGAACATGGCAAGTGGGTGCGATCCCAGCGGGCCCAGAGTTTCACCGGCCAGCCGGTGAAACTGGCGCCTCAGGCGGTGCCGTACACCGGCTCCGGCGTGGGCGCCTCGCCGAGCAGATCCCGCAGAGCGGGACCGACCTTCTCGGCCTCCCAGCGGGAGCCGTTGTCGCGCGAGGGACCGTGCGTCCAGCCGTTCTCGACGGTGATGACCGAGCCGTCGATCTCGATGACCCGACCGGTCACGTCGCCGGCCTCCTCGGAGGCGAGCCAGGCCACGACGGGCGAGTTGTCCTCGGGCAGCGCCATCGCGGAGGTGTCGAAGGCGCCCTCGGTCATCCGGGTCTTGGCGACCGGGGCGATCGCGTTGACGGTGACGCCGTACCTGCCCATCTCGACTGCGGCGACCAGGGTCATGCCGGCGATGCCCGCCTTGGCGGCGGAGTACGTCGTCTGGCCGAGCGAACCCTGGAGGCCGGCACCGGACGAGGTGTTGATCACGCGGGCCGCGCGCTGGCGGCCCTCCTTGGCCTCGGCACGCCAGTACGCACCCGCGTGGCGCAGCGGCGCAAAGTGGCCCTTGAGGTGGACGCGGACGACGGCGTCCCACTCCTCCTCGCTGGTGTTGACCAGCATCCGGTCGCGCAGGAAGCCCGCATTGTTGACCAGGATGTCGAGGCCGCCGAAGGTGTCGATCGCCTGCTGGACCATGGCCTCGGCAGCCGCGAAGTCGGCGACGTCGGCGCCGTTGACGACGGCCTGGCCGCCCATCGCCTCGATCTCGGCGACGACCTGGTGGGCGGGCGACTCGTCGGTGCCCTCTCCGGCGGCCGACACGCCGAAGTCGTTGACGACCACCTTCGCGCCGTGGCGCGCCAGCTCGAGCGCGTGGGCGCGCCCGATGCCTCGTCCGGCACCGGTCACGATCGCGACCCGGCCCTCCAGCAACCTGCTCACTTCGGTCTCCTCTACGACATCGGGGTTCGTCCACTCGGAGTCGGGACTGGACACACAATACCAAGCAAATGCTTGGTAGCATGCCGGCATGACAGTCACCAGCGAGTTGCGGCCCGACGGGATCCGCGTCGTCACCATGAACGCTCCCCCGGTCAACGCCCTCACCGTCCAGGGCTGGTTCGACGTGGCCGCCGCCCTCGACGAGGCCAGCGCCGACATGGCGACCAAGGTCGTCGTGCTCCGCGCGGAGGGCAAGGGCTTCAACGCCGGCGTCGACATCAAGGAGATGCAGAACACCACCGGGTTCGACGCCCTCCTCGGCGCCAACAAGGGCTGCTTCGCCGCCTTCAAGGCTGTCTACGAGTGCTCGGTCCCCGTCGTCGCGGCCGTCAACGGCTTCTGCGTCGGCGGCGGCGTCGGCCTGGTCGGCAACGCCGACATCGTGGTCGCGAGCGACGACGCGTTCTTCGGTGTGCCCGAGGTCAACCAGGGCGCACTGGGCGCCGCGACCCACATGGCGCGCCTGGTCCCGCAGCACATGATGCGCACCCTCTACTTCACCGCCCGCACCATCCCCGCCAAGGACCTGGTCCAGTTCGGCTCCGTGCTCGAGGTCGTCCCGCGCGAGGAGCTGCTCGACGCCGCCCTCAAGGTCGCCGGCGAGATCGCCGCCAAGAACACGAAGGTGATCCGCGCCGCCAAGGAGGCGCTCAACGGCATCGACCCGATCGACGTCAACAAGTCGTACCGCTGGGAGCAGGGCTTCACCTTCGAGCTCAACCTGATGGGCGTCAGCGACGAGCTGCGCGACGACTTCGCCGGGACCGAGAAGGCCAAGGGGGCCTGATGAGCAGCAACCGCAAGCCGCGCGACAAGCGTATGTCGATCGACGAGGTCGTCGGCAGCCTCGAGAGCGGCATGACCATCGGCATCGGCGGCTGGGGCCCGCGGCGCAAGCCGATGGCGCTGGTCCGCGCGATCTACAACTCCGACCTCACCGACCTGACGATCGTCAGCTGGGGCGGCGCCGACGTGGGCCTGCTCGCCCGCGCGCGCAAGATCCGCAAGCTGGTCTACGCGTTCGTCTCGCTGGACTCCGTCCCGCTCGAGCCGAACTTCCAGCGCGCCCGCCAGTCCGCGTCCATCCCGGAGATCGTCGAGCTCGACGAGGGCATGTTCCAGACCGGTCTGCGCGCCGCCGCGCAGCGCCTGCCGTTCCTCCCGATGCGCGCCGGGCTCGGCTCCGACGTCCTGGTCAACAACCCGTGGCTCAAGACCGTCACCAGCCCCTACGACGAGGGCCACGGCCCCGAGGAGCTGGTCGCCGTCCCCGCGCTCAAGCTGGACGCCGCGCTGGTGCACCTCAACCGCGCCGACCAGCACGGCAACGCGTCGTACCTCGGACCGGACCCGTACTTCGACGACCTGTTCGCGATGGCCGCCGACAAGACGTACCTCAGCGTCGAGCAGGTCGTCGACACCGCCGGCCTCACCGTCGACACGCCCGTCCAGCGGCTGCTGCTCAGCCGGATGATGGTCTCCGGCGTCGTCGAGACGCCCAACGGGGCGCACTTCACCACCTGCACGCCCGACTACGAGCGCGACGAGAGGTTCCAGCGGGCGTACGCCGCCGCCGCGGCCGGCTCCGAGGAGGAGTGGCAGGCGTTCCACGACCGCTTCCTCGCGGGCGACGAGGCGTCGTACCAGGCAGCCGTGCAGGCCTTCACCGAGGAGAACGCCCAGTGAGCGACTACACCCGCGCCGATGTCTGCGCCGCCGCGATCGCGGACGCCTTCAGCGAGGACGGCGAGATCTTCGCCAGCCCGATGGGCCTGCTGCCGACGCTCGGCGTCCGGCTGGCCCGGCTGACCTCCAACCCCGACCTCGTGATCAGCGACGGCGAGTCGGTCTTCATGGGCGGCACCCCGCCGCTGGGCGGCAAGGACGTCGTCGAGGGCTGGATCCCGTTCCGCCGCGTCTTCGACGTCGTCGCGTACGGCAAGCGCCACGTGATGATGGGCGCCACCCAGGTCGACCGCGAGGGCAACCAGAACATCTCCGCGATCGGCCCGTTCGCCCAGCCCAAGCGCCAGCTGCTCGGCTCGCGCGGCGCCCCGGGGAACACGGTCAACAACCGGACGTCGTACTGGGTCCCGAAGCACTCCACCCGGGTCTTCGTCGAGCAGGTCGACATCGTCTCCGGCGTCGGCCCGACCCGCGCCGCGGCGGCCGGGACCGCCGCGTCGCGGTTCAACGACATCCACCGGATCGTCAGCAACCTCGCCGTCCTCGACATGGGCGGCGCCGAGCGCACCATGCGGCTGGTCTCGGTGCACCCGGGCGTCACCGTCGACGAGGTCGTCGCGGCCACCGGGTTCACCCTCGAGGTGCCGGCCGAGGTGCCGGTCACCCGCGAGCCGTCGTACGAGGAGCTGCTCCTCATCCGCGAGATGCTGGACCCGAAGGGTCTTCGCTTCAAGGAGGTCCCCCATGATTGATCAGCAGATCCGTACGCCGTTCACCGACCTGGTCGGCGTCCCCCACCCCGTCGTGCAGACCGGCATGGGCTGGGTCTCCGGACCGCGCCTGGTGTCCGGCACCGCCAATGCCGGCGGCCTCGGCATCCTCGCCTCGGCGACGATGACCTTCGCCGAGCTCGAGGCCGCGATCATCGAGGTCAAGGGCCGCACCGACAAGCCGTTCGGCGTCAACCTGCGCGCCGACGCCGGTGACGCCGCCGACCGCTGCCAGCTGCTCATCGACCACGGCGTGAAGGTCGCGTCCTTCGCGCTGGCGCCGAAGCCGGAGCTGATCGCGAAGCTCAAGGAGCACGGCATCGTCGTGATGCCGTCGATCGGCGCGGCCAAGCACGCGGTCAAGGTCGCCTCGTGGGGCGCCGACGCCGTGATGGTCCAGGGCGGCGAGGGCGGCGGCCACACCGGCGCGGTCCCCACCACGCTGCTGCTGCCGACCGTCCTCGACGCCGTCGACATCCCGGTCATCGCCGCCGGTGGCTTCTTCGACGGTCGCGGCCTCGCCGCTGCCCTGTCCTACGGCGCCGCCGGTGTGGGCATGGGCACCCGCTTCCTGCTGACCCGCGACTCCGCGGTCCCGCAGGCGGTCAAGGAGCTGTACCTGTCGAAGGGCCTGGCCGACACGGTCGTCACCACGAAGGTCGACGGCATGCCGCACCGGATGCTGCGCACCGACCTCGTCGAGTCGCTCGAGGAGACCTCGGCCGTCCGCCGCCTCGGCCCCACCGCGCGTCGCACGCTGGAGTTCAAGAGGTCCTCGGGGATGTCGTGGAGCCAGCTGCTCAAGGACGGCCGCTCCATGAAGAAGGCGCAGGGACGCACCCTGGGCCAGATGGCGCTCGCCGCCAACACCCCGACCATGCTCCGCGCGGGCCTGGTCGAGGGCGACACCTCCGCCGGCGTGCTCGCCAGCGGCCAGGTCGTCGGCGTGATCGACGACCTGCCGAGCTGCGAGGAGCTGGTCGAGCGGATCGTCGTCGAGGCGGCCGGCGAGCTGAAGCGGGCGTCGTCGTACGTCGTGTGACGCGTCACGCACGTCGTGGCCGGCACCGCGTCCACCTTGTGTCGGACGTCCTCACTAGGGTCTGTCGGGTGAGTGATCGATGAGCAAGCTGGATGCGGTGCGGGCCCTGCGCGAGGCCCGGTTCGAGCAGGAGCGCAGCAGGGCCGCCAAGCCTGCAGCCCGACCGAAGGCGGTTCCCGTCGCACCGCCGCCGGCTCCCGCTGCCAAGACCGCCAGGAAGGCCCAGCCGGCGGAGTCCGCCGCGCCCGACGAGAGCCTGTGTGGTCACCGCAACATCAGCGGACGCACGTGCACGCGCGAGAAGGGGCACGCCGCCAAGACGCACCGCTACGGGTAGGTCAGCCCAGCGAACGCTGGTAGGCCCACTCCCGGCCCATGACCCGGTAGCCGAGCACCTCGTTGACGGTGATCATGTGGTCGTTCGACTCCGCGTTCCAGGTGTCGATCCGCTCCAGGGCCGGCTCGGCCTCGGCGAGCCAGCGGAGCATGCCGATCTTGAGCAGCAGCCCGAGCCGGTGGCCACGGTGCGGACGGGTGACGGTGGTGTCGTCCTGCTGGCCCCAGGTCGGGTCGGACTCGAGGACGCCGACGCAGGTCTGGCCGGCGAGCTCGCCGCTCGGGAGGTGGCGGGCCACGAGTCGGTACGGGCGCAGCCCCCGGGCCACCCAGGCCTCCTCGTAGGCGCGCATCCGCTCGGGCGAGAACACCTCGTCCTCGTAGTCGAGGTCGTCGGTCGGGGCGTCGTTGATCGAGCTGGACATGACGACGAGGTCGTCCAGCCGGTCGTCCGGCGTGGGCGTCGGCCAGCGCTCGAGCGCGTAGTCGGCGGCGTGCGGGAGCGCGGCGTCGTACGCCTTGTCGAGCGCTGCCGGGTCGAGCTCGCCGAGCAGCTGGCGGCGGTTGACGGCCGCCAACCGGCGCTCGAAGCCGTGCCGGACGGCGAAACCGTCACCGGCCGCGCTCTCCCAGGCCTCGGCCACCAGGCTGGTCCGCCCACGCCGCCGCGCCTCGGCGTACAGGACGTCGAGCACCGCGGTGCCGTGTCCGCGCCGACGGTGGTCGGGGTGCACTCCGACCGTGAGGAACGCGAGGTCGAGGTTGTCGTAGTCGCTGGTCGCGATCGAGCCCCAGGCGACGACGGTGCCGCCCACCCGCAGCAGGTACGGCGACTCCGGCTCGCCGTCCCAGCCGTGGCGGAACCGTCCCTGGGCCCGCAGCACGGTCTCCCGCATCGACCAGGAGCGTCCGCGGCGCTGATCGTGTTGGCCAGGTCGGTCCAGGCGACCAGGTCGTCGTGGTCGTCGGGACCGAAGGGCGCCATGTCCATGTACCCAGCCTCCGATGCGGCCCGCACCGGCGCCACTGGATATCCTGAACGGGTGAACCAGACGTCGTCGCCGGAGTCACGGCCGAGTGCGGCCGGGCCCCGTCGCCGTCACCTGATGGACCCGAACGCCCCTCGCAAGGCCCCGGACCCGAAGGACCTCGAGCGGCTCCAGCGGGTGCAGCGGCGCGTGGTGTCGGTGCTGGTCATCACCACGATCCTGCACCTCTCGGCCGGGTTCGTGATCGCCGCCGACCACGTGGCGGCGGACCGGACCGACGCCCGGGTCGGCCTCAACGTCATCGCCGTCGCCTTCATGGTCGGCGGCATCGCCGCCACGCTCGTCATCAACGGCCGCTCGTGGCGCTCGCCGTGGCTGCTGCTCGGCCTGGTGCCCGGGATCGTCGGCCTCTGGTGGACGGTCCTGTGAGCCGTCAGTCGCTGATGTCGGCCGGGTAGAGGTCGTCGACCCCGTCGGCGAGGGTGAAGCCCCAACCGACGGGCAGTACCCAGCGCGGCTGGATCGCCGGGTGGGCCCGGTGCGCCTGTTGCAGGGTCACCACGTCGAACCCGACCGTCCGGGCGACCTCCTCGAAGTCGTCGCCGGAGAAGAAGACCCACCCGGTGTCCCGCCGCGCGGGGTCCGGGTCGAACCGTGCGCCGTGCAGCACCGCGACGTCCGGCGTCACGTTGCGGGCCAGCAGGGCCGCGCCGAACAGCGACGGCGGCTCGGCGCGCACGCCCGCCCGGTCGCAGATCGCCTGCTGGTCCGCACGGATCCGCGGAGCGGCGAGCGGGTCGACCGGTGTCGAGGGACCGTGCGGACGGTCGTCGTCACCGGCCAGGCGGTTGACGACGGCGAGCAGGCCGTCGAGGTCGGGGATCGGGCGGTCGGTGGCGATCAGGTGGGTCAGCGGCAGCTCGAGCCGGTCGTGGACCTGCAGGTGGGTGTGGGTGGCATAGGGCTGGTTGTCGAGCACGCACACCACCGCCTCCCCCACCACCTCGGTGACCACCGCCCACATCCGCTCGACGTGGGGCACCAGCACGGGGCGCCCCGCGGCGTCGTACGGCGCCAGGCCGTCGCGCGCCACGTCCGCGATGTCGACGACCTCGAACATCGCCCGCACCAGGCTGCCGGGACGCAGCCCCGCCAGGTCCCCGGCGGAGGGCATCTCGAAGGTGTCCGGGTGCTCGGCCGCGACGGGACGCGGGTCGACCAGGTCCCAACCGCCCCGGGCCAGCAGCGCGGAGAGGTCGGCGGTCATCAGGCGTCGGCGACGTGGCCGTGGAACACGGCCTCGATGTTGTTGCCGTCGAGGTCGCGCACGAAGACGCCGTAGTAGCCGGGGTGGTACTCCGGCCACGGGCGCGGCTCGTGGAGCACCTCGGCGCCGGCGGCGACGGCAGCCTCGTGGAAGGCGTGGACGGCCGCGACGTCGGCTGCCTTGAACGCGACGTGCACCTCGCGCTGCGGCGGCATGTCGGCATAGCTGCTGAGCCAGAACGCGGGGTCGCCCTCGGGCCCGTAGCCCACGGCCACGTCGTGGTCGAGGACCCGGCCGTAGCCGAGCGGGGCGAGCACCTGGTCGTAGAAGGCCTTGGACGCGGCGAGGTCGGCGCAGTTGATGCCGAGGTGATCGATCATGCGCCCATCGAACCAGGCCCCTCCGACATCACCGGCCAGCCGCGCCCGAGGTACGACGGCACGGCGTGGGGCCGGGGAGGTGAGCAAGCGCGCGACCGGGCCTACGAGGTCGCGTCCGCGCGTCGAAACCAGTCCTCAGGTACGACGATCCGCGGCCGATCAGGTCGGCATGCAGCACACGGACGTCCCGCCCGACGTGCATCCGGCGGTGCTGCAGACGGTGGCGCTCACCCTGCGTCCGACGGCCGGCGAGCCGGTCGCGCTGGAGACGAAGGTGCTCGACCTCGAGCCCCAGCCCGACGGATCGACGACGCTGGTCGTCGCCTGTCCGGCCGGCCTGGACCCGCGCGAGCACCACTTCGACGTCACCCTGGCGTGGACCTACCCGCTCGGCCGGATGGAGTGCCCGGTCAGCACCCGGCCCGGCCGGCGGGCGTACGGCGACGTGTGGCTGCTCCGGCCGAGCTCACCCGCGGCCCGGCTGCAGCAGCGGGCCTTCTTCCGCGCCCGGATCTCGATGCCGGTGCTGCTGCGCTGGACGCCCGAGACGCCCGAGACTCCCGAGACGCCCGAGCCGGCCACGGACGTACTCGACGAGCCCGCGGGGGCGGTCGACGCGGTCGAGCCCGCCGAGCTGCTCGGCGTCGTGGTCGACGTCAGCGAGGGCGGCCTGATGGCGAGCGTGCGCACGGAGCCGCCGCCGGTCGGCACCGCCGTCGAGGCCACGACCCGGGTCGACGGTGACAACCTCGTCCAGGCGGCCCGGGTGGTGCGTCACGTGCGCTTCGCCAGCGGCGGCCTGGGGGTCGGGATCGCGTTCGTCGACCCGGGCGTCCACGGCGACCGGATCCGGCGGCTGGTCTTCGAGACCGAGCGCCGCCGGCGCCGACGCCGCTGAGCCCAGCCTGGAATCAGCGAACCTCGCAGTCGACCGGGTCCTTGCACTCACGCAACGGGTGGTCCTCGATCACGGTGCCCGCGGCGTCGTACGCGATCACCCGGGCCAACGGCCCGGGGACCTCCCCGAAGAACATCGACTCCCCGGGGACGAGGGTGCCGGCGAGGACCGTGCCCTCGACCTGCGTGCCGTCGGTGCCCACGAAGACCGCGCGGGCCACGCCGGTGCCGTCGAGCCCGGCGATGGCCAGGGTGCCGGCGTTGCCGTCGACCACGGCGTCGGTGGTGAAGACCTCCATCGGGGCGCCCGGCTCGAGGAAGCGCTCGGTGCCCATCCCCCACTCGTAGCTCCACCCGTCACCCTGGCGGGTCACCATCGCGGGGTAGCAGGTCTCGCCCGCGGGGAGCTCCCCCGCCCCCTCGGTCGTGACGCATCCCAGGTAGCGCGGTCCGAGGTCGACGCCGATGCCGGTGAGGTCCGTCGTACCGACCGGGTAGCCGGTCTGCTCGTCGCCCTCGGCCTTCTCGAGCGCCTCGGTGCCGTCGTAGAGCCAGGCCGGGACGTCCTTGCGCTCGAACATGGTCACCCCGGCGTAAGCCTGCTCGGGCAGCTGGACCGCCTCGCCGTGCACCTCGGCGTCGCTGCCCGGCATCGACCGGCGGCCCGGTGCCGGGATCGAGACCATCGACGGCGAGACCTGCTCGGCACCGGGGATCTCCGCGAGCGCCCGCTGGGCGAGCTCGGACAGACCTGCACGGGACGACGCCGGCGCCTTCGGCGGCGCGACCGGGTCGGCGGCGCGCTCGGCGCCTCCCGTCACCGCCACGGCGAGGACCGTGACCAGCGCGGCGCCGGCGATCACGCCACCGGCCGCACCCGCTCGGCGCAACCGGCGGCGGCCCCGCCCCCGGCGACGGATCAGGTCCAGGTCGGGCCCGGGCGCCGACGGGCCGGTCCCGGTCAGCAGCTGCTCCAGCTCGGCGACGGTTCGATCGCTCACAACGCACCCCTCAGCTCGTCGGTGTCCTCGGTGATCGACACCCGCAGCTTGGCGAGGGCGCGCGACAGCGCGCTCTTGACCGTGCCCGGAGCGATGCCGAGCTCGGCCGCCACGGCGGCCTCGCTCAGGTCGCAGTAGTGGCGCAGCACCACCACCCGCCGCTCGCGCTCGGTCAGCCCGGCGAGCAGCCGCACGACCTGGTCGCGGTCCTCGACCGTCGAGCCGGGCGTGGACCCGCCGGCGACCGGTACGACGTCCAGCGCGGCATCGCCGACCTCCATGACCCGCTTGCGGCGCAAGCGGTCGATGTTGAGGTTGAGCAGCACCCGGCGTGCGTACGCCGGCGCGTCACCGGCGCGCACCCGACTCCAGGAGGAGTAGGTGCGGACCAGTGCCGCCTGTGCGAGGTCCTCGGCGAGGTGGTGGTCGCCCGTCAGCAGGTAGCCGATGCGGTGCAGCCGTGGCCACGCTGTCGTCGCGAACTCGTCGAACGCGTCGTCACGCTGGTTGCGCATCGCGGCTCCCTTCAGGTGTCACCCTCCCTTACGTGGGGAGGGTGCACCCGGGTTCCGCGTCGAACCGCGGAAATCTCAGAGACGCTCGATGATGGTGACGTTGGCCTGGCCGCCGCCCTCGCACATCGTCTGCAGGCCGAAGCGGCCGCCGGTGCGCTCGAGCTCGTTGAGCAGGGTGGTCATCAGCCGGGCGCCGGTGGCGCCGATCGGGTGGCCGAGGGCGATGCCGCCACCGTTGACGTTGACCTTCTCGTGCGGCGCGCCGGTCTCCTTCATCCAGGCCAGCACGACCGAGGCGAAGGCCTCGTTGCACTCGAACAGGTCGATGTCGTCGATCGTCATGCCGGCCTTGGCGAGCGCGTGCTTCGTCGCCGGGATCGGGCCGGTGAGCATCCAGACCGGGTCGTCGCCACGAACCGAGAGGTGCACGATCCGGGCCCGCGGCGTCAGGCCGTGGTCCTTCACGGCCTGCTCGGAGGCGACGAGCACCGCGGCGGAGCCGTCGCAGATCTGCGAGGCGACGCCGGCCGTGATCCGACCGCCGGGGGCGAGCGGCTCGAGGCCGGCCATCTTCTCCAGCGAGGTCTCCCGCGGGCACTGGTCGGTGTCGAAGACGCTGCCGTCCTCGAGGACGTACGGCGCGATCTCGTTCGCGAACCGGCCCTCGGCGATCGCGGCCCTGGCCCGCTCGTGCGAGGCCAGCGCGAACCGCTCCATGTCCTCGCGGGACACGTCCCACTTCTCCGCGATCATCTCGGCGGAGCGGAACTGGCTGACCTCCTGGTCGCCGTACCGCTTGACCCAGCCGGGCGACTCGGCGAACGGCGTGGAGAAGCCGTACTGCTGGCCGACGATCATCGCGGCGGAGATCGGGATGGCGCTCATGTTCTGCACGCCGCCCGCGACGACGAGGTCCTGGGTGCCGGACATGACGCCCTGGGCCGCGAAGTGAACGGCCTGCTGCGACGATCCGCACTGGCGGTCGATCGTGACGCCGGGGACGTGGTCGGGCAGCCCCGCGACGAGCCACGCGGTGCGGGCGATGTCGCCGGCCTGGGACCCGATGGTGTCGCAGCAGCCCAGGATCACGTCGTCGACGGCACCCGCGTCGATGCCGGTGCGCTCGACGAGCGCGGCGAGCGAGTGGGCGCCGAGGTCGGCGGAGTGGACGCCGGCGAGCGCGCCACCGCGCTTGCCCACGGCGGTCCGGACTGCGTCGACGATGTAGGCCTCAGCCATGACGGGACTCCTTGCGTAGAGGGTGGACGAGCTCAGGCGTGCTGGCTGCTGACGGAGATGACCTCGCCGGTCAGGTACGACGAGTAGTCGCTCGCGAGGAAGACCATCACGTTGGCGACCTCCCAGGGTGCGGCGGCGCGGCCGAAGGCCTCGCGCTGCTTGAGCTCGACGAGCAGCTCGGGCGAGGTCACCTTCTCGAGGAAGGGGTGCATCGCCAGCGACGGCGACACCGCGTTGACGCGGATGCCGTGCGGTGCGAGGTCGAGCGCCGAGCAGCGGGTCAGCGCCATCACACCCGCCTTCGCCGCGGCGTAGTGGGCCTGGCCCTCCTGGGCCCGCCAGCCGATCACGGAGGCGTTGTTGACGATGACGCCCTTCTTGCCGGCGGCGACGAAGCGCTGCCCGACCGCACGGGTCGCCCGCATGGTGCCGGTCAGGGTGATGTCGATGACCCGGTTCCAGACCTCGTCGGTGACCTCGAGGATCGAGTCGGTGCCGCCGAGGCCGGCGTTGTTGATCATGACGTCGACACCGCCGAACTCCTCGGCCGCGTCGAGGAGGGCGGTGATGTCCTCCTCCTTGGTCACGTTGCAGACCAGCTGCCGCACGCGGTCGGCACCGAACTCCTCGGCCAGCGCGGCCTCGGCCTCCTGCAGGCGACGCTCGTGGGTGTCGCTGAAGACGACGGCCTTCGCGCCCTCCTCCAGCGCCCGGCGGACGACGGCCGCACCGATCCCCGCGCCGGCGGCAGCCGTCACGACGACCACCTTGCCGGCGAGCAGGTCGTGGCCCGGTACGTAGTCGGGGGTGGGCTGCTCGGGTCGCATCGCAGTCATTGAGGTCAAGCTCCCTTGGGTTCGCGGGGAAGGCCGAGCACGCGCTCGGCGAGGATGTTCTTCTGGATCTCGTCGCTGCCGCCGTAGATCGTGTCAGCACGCGAGAAGAGGAAGAGGCGTTGGTGGTCGTCGAGGTCGTACGGCGAGCCGCCGCGCGCCAGCAGCCCGTCGCGGCCGGCGACGTCCATCGCCACCTCACCGAGGGTGCGGTGCCAGTTCGCCCAGGCCAGCTTGAAGATCGAGCCCGCGCCACCTCCGGCGGCGGAGTCCTGGCCGCCCTCGACGAGCGCGAGCGCGCGCAGCGCGAAGCTGCGGATGACGGCGAGCTCGGTCTTGAGGGTGGCGAGTCGGTCGCGGACGACCGGGTCGTCGATCGAGCCGTTCTCCTTCGCACGGGCCACGACGCTGTCGAGCTCGCGGGCGAAGCCGACGGTCTGGCCGAGCGTCGACACGCCGCGCTCGAAGCCCAGCAGGCCCATCGCGACGCCCCACCCACGACCGGGCTCGCCGACGACGAGGTCGGCCGAGGTGCGGGCACCGGTGAAGAAGACCTCGTTGAACTCCGAGCCGCTGGTGAGCTGCTCGATCGGGCGCACCTCGACACCGTCCTGGCGCAGCGGCACGAGCAGGAAGGAGAGCCCCTGGTGGCGCTGGGAGCCCGCCTCGGTGCGCGCGACGACGAAGCACCAGTCGGACAGGTGTGCCAGCGACGTCCACACCTTCTGGCCGTCGATGACCCATTCGCCGGTGGACTCGTCGAGGCGGGCGCGGGTCTGCACGTTGGCCAGGTCGGATCCGGCGCCCGGCTCGGAGTAGCCCTGGGCCCACAGCTCGCGGACGCCGACGATCTCGGGGAGGAACCGCTGCTGCTGCTCGGGCGTGCCGAACGCGATCAGGGTCGGGCCGAGGAGCTGCTCGCCGAGGTGGTTGACGCCGGCGGGCGCGTCGGCCCGCGCGTACTCCTCGTGGAAGATGACCTGCTGCCACAGCGACAGCCCGCGGCCGCCGTGCTCGGTGGGCCAGCCGACGGCGGTCCAGCCGTGCTCGGCGAGGTGGCGGTTCCAGGCCAGGCGCTCGTCGTGCGCCTCGTGCTCGCGGCCGGGGCCGCCGAGCCCGCGCAGCGCGGCCCACTCGCCGGTCAGGTGGTCGCCGAGCCATTCCCGGATCTCTGCGCGGAAAGCGCGGTCCTCAGGCCCCTCGGTCAGGTTCATGGCTGGTACCCTACCAAGCAAATGCTTGGTTCGGGCAGCGCCCGGGCCTACATTTCGACTGTGACGACCTCCACGCCGATGAGGAACCCGAACTGACATGGATCTCGAACTGAGCGAGTCCGAGCTGGCCTTCCAGGCCGAGGCTCGCGCCTGGCTGGCGGCCAATGTGCCTGCTGAGCCGCTGCCGTCCCTCGACACCGCGGAAGGCTTCGTCCTGCACCAGGCCTGGGAGGCGAAGCTCGCCGCCGAGCGCTGGTCGGTCGTGTCCTGGCCGAAGGAGTACCACGGCCGCGAGGCGTCCCTCGTGGAGTGGATCATCTTCGAGGAGGAGTACTACCGGGCCGGCGCTCCCCTGCGTGTCTCGCAGAACGGGATCTTCCTGCTGGCCCCGATCATCTTCGAGCACGGCACCCCCGAGCAGCAGGACCGCTTCCTGCCGTCGATGGCGACCGGCGAGCGGGTCTGGGCGCAGTGCTGGAGCGAGCCCGAGGCCGGCTCCGACCTCGCCTCCCTCAAGTCGACTGCCCGTCGTGACGACGAGCGCGGCGGTTGGGTGCTCAACGGGCAGAAGATCTGGTGCTCGCGTGCGGCGCTGGCCCAGTGGGGCTTCGGCCTGTTCCGCAGCGACCCGGAGGCGCAGAAGCACGCCGGCCTGACCTACTTCCTGTTCCCGCTGGACGCCGAGGGCGTGACGGTCCGTCCGATCGCGCAGCTCGACGGCGAGGAGGGCTTCGCCGAGGTCTTCTTCGACGACGTCTTCGTGCCCGACGCCGACGTGCTCGGCGCGCCGGGCGACGGCTGGCGGGTGGCGATGAGCACGGCCGGCAACGAGCGCGGCCTCTCGCTGCGCTCTCCCGGTCGGTTCACCGCAGCCGCCGACCGCCTCCTCGACCTGTACGACGAGAAGCCGGACCCGCGCGTCGCCGACCGGGTCGTCGACGCCTGGCTCAAGGCCGAGGCCTACCGCCTCTACACCTGGGGCACGGTCACCAGGCTCAAGGACGGCGGCGACATCGGCGCGGCCGGATCGGTCAACAAGGTGTGGTGGAGCGAGCTCGACGTCGCCCTCCACGAGACCGCGCTCGACCTGCTCGGTCCCGACGCCGAGCTGGAGTCCCGCTGGCTCGACGGCTACACCTTCTCGCTGTCCGGCCCGATCTACGCCGGCACCAACGAGATCCAGCGCAACATCATCGCCGAGCGGATCCTCGGTCTGCCGCGTGAGCCCAAGGGAGTCCAGAAATGAAGTTCGAGCTCACCACCGACCAGCAGGACTTCGCCGCCTCGCTCGAGTCCCTGCTGGCCGCTGCGGACTGCGTCGCCGCGGCCCGCAGCTGGGCCGAGGGCGACCACGCCGCCGGGCTCCGGCTCTGGGAGCGGCTGGCCGAGCAGGGCCTCACCATGCTCGCGACCGAGGCCTCCCCCGTCGAGGTCTGCGTCGCGTTCGAGGCACTCGGTCGCCACGCCGTGCCCGGCCCCTGGGTCGAGGCCGCCGCCTACCTCCCCGTCGCGCTCGGCGCCGAGGTGGAGGGCGTCGCCACGGTCGCGATGCCGCGCGCGCTGGACGCCGACGTCGCCGACGCGGTGTACGCCGTCGTCGACGGCACCCTGCACTCCGCGACCGCGGGGACCGCCCACACCTCCGTCGACCGCAGCCGCCACCTCTTCGACGTGACCCCCGGCGAGGCCGTCGCGCACGGCGACCTCGCGGCGGCGTACGACCTCGCGGTGCTCGCCACCGCCGCCCAGCTGCTGGGCGCCGGCGAGCGGGTGCTCGCCGATGCGGTCACCTACGTCAAGCAGCGCAAGCAGTTCGGCCGCGAGATCGGCTCCTACCAGGCGATCAAGCACAAGCTCGCCGACGTGCGGATCGCGCTCGACTTCGCTCGTCCGCTGGTCCACGGCGCCGCTCTCGACCCGACCCGGCGCGCGGTGTCGGCCGCCAAGGTGGCCTGCGCGGACGCGGCGTACCTCGCCTCCCGTACCGGCCTGCAGGTGCACGGCGCGATCGGCTACACCCAGGAGTTCGACCTCAGCGTCTGGATCACCAAGATCCGCGCCCTGGTCACCGCCTGGGGCACGCCGGGCGAGCACCGCGCCCGCATCCTCGAGACCCTCCGGAGCGCGTGATGCAGTTCGAGCTCAGCGAGGAGCAGGCCGAGCTGGCGGCGACCGTCCGCGGCCTGCTGGAGAAGCGTGCAGACTCGGCCGCCGTCCGCGCGGCGTCGACCTCGCAGACCGGGTACGACGAGGCGCTCTGGGCCACCCTGTGCGAGCAGATCGGCGTAGCGGCGCTCGCCGTGCCCGAGGAGTACGACGGCGTCGGCGTGACCTTCTTCGAGACCGCCGTGGTGCTGGAGGAGCTCGGCCGCACGATCGCTCCGAACCCGCTGCTCGCCACGACGGTGGCCACCGAGGCACTGCTCGCCGGCGGCACCGAGGACGCGAGGAAGCGCCTGCTCCCGGGCATCGCCGCGGGCGAGATCGCCACGATCGCGCTCGACGACGGCCCGGTGCTCGACGGTGACCGTGCCGCGGTGGTCCTCGCCGTCCGCGGCGACGACCTGGTCGAGGTGACCGGCGCGAGCGCGACCTGGGCCGAGTCGATGGACCAGAGCGTCCGGCTCGCCCACCTCGACCTGTCCGGCGCCGAGGTCACGGTCATCGGCGACGGCGACGCGGCGCGTGCCCGCGCCGAGCTCGTGGGTGCCGCGGCCGTGGCCGCCCTCGCCGTCGGCCTGTCCGACCGGGCCCTGCAGATGACGGTCGACTACCTCAAGGAGCGCGTGCAGTTCGGCCGACCGATCGGCTCGTTCCAGGCGCTCAAGCACCGGATGGCCGACCTGCTGGCGCGGGTCGAGATGTCCCGCTCGGCGAGCTGGGCGGCGTCGTACGCCCTCGCCGACGCGGAGACCGACCCGGCCGAGGCGGCGTTCCTGACCCACTCCGCGGCGTCGTACGCCGTCGAGACGGCCGCCCTCGCCGCCAGCGAGTGCGTCCAGCTCCACGGCGGCATCGCGATCACCTGGGAGCACGACGCCCACCTGGTGTTCAAGCGCGCACACGCACTCGGGCAGCTGTACGGCGCACCGCACCGGCACCGGGCAGCCGTGGAGCTCTGAGCAGCCTCGGGCGCCGGGCGGCGACCACCGGCTCCGGTGCGTCGCCGCCCACCACGCCCGTGAATGTGTCCGGCCCCTGCAGCGCGGCGTTGATCGCCGGCGCCACCATCGCGACCACCTCGTCGACCGGCGCGGAGGCCAGCGGCTCGATCCGCAGCACGTAGCGGGTCATCGCGAGCCCGATCAGCTGTGAGGCGACCAGCTCGGCCTTCATCGCCGACATCGCCCGCCGCTCCACGACCGGCTGGAACCGCGGGTGCAGCACCGCCCGGTTGATCCAGCCGTACAGCTTCGGCGCGTCCGGGCCCACCCGTGTCGACTGCCGCACCAGCCGCAGCATCCGCTGCCGGGTGCGCGGGTGCTCGCAGAGCAGGAGGAAGCGCCGCACCAGGCGGATCGCGAAGTCCTCGGTGGGGTCCAGGCTGTGCATGGTTCCTCGATGGTGCCCGACGGGCGGCCGTCCGGTCAGCCGACGGGGCTGGTGCAGCGGGTGTTGCTCACCACACCCGGGCTGCGGTCCAGCGGCAGCGGACACGGGCCGACGGTCACGGCGACGGGCCTGCTGTGCCGCTTCGAGCCCCGCGCCTTGACGCGGTACCACCGCGTCCCTGGCGGCAGCGCCTGGTCGAACACCGTGACGCCGCCGTGCACCCGCGCCCGTGCGATGCGCTGCCACCGGGCACCCGGCACGGCACGGACCTGCAGCACGATGCGCCGCACCCGCCGGGTCTCGGCGACCAGCCGGTAGGGCTCGCCGTAGCCGACCGACGTCGCGGTGGCGACCAGTCGGAGCCGCGGCCTGCGTGCGGGGCGGGCGTCGGGCCGGGCGTCGAGCCGGGCGTCGACCCGTCCGGTCACCGGTCGCGCCGCGACCTGGGCGGCGCCGAGCAGCGCCTCGATGCTGGAGTCCAGCGGCGTGGCCAGCAGCACCGCCGGCCCCGAGGTCGTACGCCGGGAGGTGACCGCGAAGATGAAGCCGGTGTCCGCACTGGCCATCCGGACGAACCAGGGACCGCCGCTGGCACCGCCCGTCATCGGGCACGACATCTCCGCGTCCGAGGCGATGTCCGACACCGTGCTCGCGATGGTCGGGCCGTGGCACTCCTGCCTGCTCTGGCCGTCGTACGGCGCCTGGGCCGGCCAGCCCACGATCCGGACCCCGTCCTCGCGGGCCGGGTAGTTCCAGGCCAGCCCGTTGCCACCCACCACGTCCACCAGGTTCTGGCCGCCGACGGGTGCGACCGCGATCAGGGCCTGGTCGTGGGACTCGTCCTCGCGCGCCACCCACTGCGGCTGGGCGACCACCTGGACCCCGACCCAGGTGCCGTAGGGCGCGACCTGGTGGTCGTAGCCGGGCACGAACAGGAAGTTGCCGTAGTAGTGCCGTGACCCGCACAGGATCTGGCACCCGATCCGGAGCCCGTGGACGCAGTGGCCCGCGGTGATGATCAGGTTGCGTCCCGGGGTGTTGATCGACGACGCGGAGCAGACCGCGGTGCCGCCGGCGTCGCTGAAGAACAGCTTGCCGGTGCTGCGCAGGCCGGAGGGCGCCTGCGCGGGGACCCGTCGCGCCCCCGGCGTCGCGCCGGCGAGGACCTGCTCCCCGGCGGGGTCGAGGTCGAGCGGGACGGCCTCGCGCATCCGCCGCGGCGTCCAGAAGTCCCGCACCCCCGCCGAGGCCACCGGTTGGACGACCGGTGTCGGGCGCGGGTCAGCGGCCGCGGCGCCCGGAGCCGGCACGAACGGCCCGGCGAGGAGGGTGGCGAGGAGGGTGGCGAGGAGGGTGGCGAGGAGGGTGGCGGCGACGGCCACCGGTGCGAGCGACCTGCGCATCCTCATCGATCCCCCAGACCGGTTCGTCGTCCTCGATCAGGGGATCAACGCCCGGACGGGTGCCGGGTCACGAGTCCGTGGTGCGGTACCGGCCCTTGAAGTAGAGCAGCGGCTCGGCGACCGCGGCGTCCTCGGGGTGTGCCTCGAGGTGCTCGACCCTCCCGACCACGATGAAGTGGTCGCCGCCCTCGTAGACCGCGTGGATCGTGCAGTCGAGGTGGGCCAGGGTGCCGTCGATGACCGGGGAGCCGGTCGCCTCGGCCGGCCGCCAGGAGATCCCGGCGAACTTGTCGATGCCCTTCGTCGCCATCTGGCCCGAGACCTGCTCCTGGTCGGCGGCGAGGACGTTGACGCAGAACCGGCCGGAGCGCTGGATGGCCGGCCAGGCGCGCGAGCTGCGCGCCGGGATGAAGGTGATCAGCGGCGGGTCGAGCGAGACGCTGGCGAACGACTGGCAGGTCATCCCGACCGGCTCGTCGCCGCTCATCGTCGTGATCACGGTGATCCCCGACGCGAAGCAGCCGAGGGTGTCGCGGAACCGACGGGCGGCGGCCTGGGCCTCCGGGTCGTCGTGGACCGCGACCTCCTCACCGGGACGCAGCTCGAAGTCGACCTCCGCGTCCCCGAGCCAGGACTGGATCAGCTCGGGGTGCGGCCAGGTCTCCCGTGCGTCGGGGCTGATGCCCTCAGGGAT
The DNA here is from genome assembly GCA_016803235.1 of Pimelobacter simplex. Lineage (GTDB taxonomy): Bacteria > Actinomycetota > Actinomycetes > Propionibacteriales > Nocardioidaceae > Nocardioides > Nocardioides simplex_A. The sequence goes on along the minus strand of JADCLI010000001.1, from coordinate 144,917 downwards.
CTCGCTCACGTCACTCACGCTAGTGGTCGTCTCCACCTCGGCCCTCACTGACCGCCGAAGACGTGGCCCCAGTACGAGACGGCGGTCGACTCGCGCGCCACCCAGCGGGCGTCGTCGACGGTCATGCCCTCGGTGCCGAACTCCACGTCGAAGCCGCCGGGCGACTTCACGTAGAAGGAGATCATCTCGTCGTTCATGTGCCGGCCGAGCGTCGCCGAGAGCGGCGCGCCGTGCTTGCGGACCCGCTCGAGCGCGCGGCCGACGTCGTCGAGCTTGTCGACCTCGAGCATCACGTGCACGCACTTGCTCGGGTTGGGCATCGGCAGGAAGGCGAGGGAGTGGTGGCGGGGGTTGACGCCCAGGAAGCGCAGCCAGACCTTGCTGCCCGGCTCCTTGCCGACGAACTCGCCCGGCATGCTCATCGAGTCGCGCAGCCGGAAGCCGAGCACCTCGGTGTAGAAGCGCAGCGCCTCGACGTCGTCGAGCACCGGCACCACGATGTGGCCCATGCCCTGGTCACCGGTGACGAAGGTGGCGGCGTACGGCGTCACGACGGGTCGCGCCTCGTAGGTGATGCCGTGGAAGAGCTCGAAGACGTTGTCCCACGGGTCACGGAACCGGATCAGCTCCTGCACCCGGCGCTCGTCGAGCTCGTCCCGGGTGCCCTCCTCGAACTCCACGCCGGCCTTCTGCAGGTGCTCGCGCGCCGACTGCAGAGCCTGGTGGTCGGCGAGCTCCCAGCCGGTGCAGTCGAGCTGGTCGACGTCGGAGGGGAACACCACGACGCGGGCGGAGACCGCGTCGATGCGCCAGTACTGGTGGTCGGGGTTGGGTCCGCGGCCCTCGGCGAGGCCGAGCACCTTGCCGGCGAAGGTCGCCCAGGCGTCCAGGTCGGTGCTCGCGACCCGGATGTAGCCCATGGACTTGATGTCGATCGTCATGAACGCTCCTTGTGGCGGGCCAGGAAGGCGGTGCAGATCTCGGCGAACTCCTCAGCCGCCTCGATCTGTGCCCAGTGACCGCAGTTGGGGAAGACATGGAGCTGCGCCTTGGGGATCTGCTTGAGGGCGACCAGCGCTCCGTCGAGCGGGTTCACCCGGTCCTCGCGGCCCCAGGTCAGCAGGGTGTGCTTGCGCAGCCGGTGCGCCTCGCGCCAGAGCATGCCGTCCTCGGCCCACTCGGGGTTCCAGAACGAGGCGCCCATCGACCGCATCGCCTCCAGCGAACCGGGCGCCGTGGCGTCGGCGAAGCGCTCCTCGACCAGCTCGTCGGTGACCAGGGCCTGGTCGACGACCATCGTGGAGATGAACGCGCGCAGCGCCTCGCGGCTGGGGTTCATGCTGAAGTCCATCAGCCGCTGGACGCCCTCGGTGGGGTCCGCGTGGAACAGGTTCACCGACAGGCCGCCCGGGCCCATCAGGACCAGCCGGCCGACGCGGTCGGGGTACTCCAGCGCGAACCGCATGGCCGTACCGCCGCCCAGCGAGTTGCCGAGCAGGTGCACCCGCTCGATCTGCAGCTCGTCGAGCAGCTTGACGAGGTACGACGCGGAGTGGCGGAAGTAGTTCGCCCTCACCTCCGGCTTGTCCGAGGCGCCGAAGCCGGGCTGGTCGACCAGCAGGGTCCGGAAGCTCGCCGCGAAGCGCGGCAGCGCCGAGCCGAAGTTGCTCCATGCCGACGCGCCGGGCCCGCCGCCGTGCAGGAGCACGAACGGCAGGCCGCCGCCGACCGAGGAGCCGCCCTCGGGGCCGGCCTCGTAGTAGTTCAGGGTGATGTCACCGGCCTTCGCGGACCGACGGGTCTCCTCCTGACCACAGTGCGAAGCGATGGCCATCAGTACATCCCCGGGTCGACCTTGTGGCCGAACTGCTGGCCGCCGTACATCTGCAGCGCCCGCTCGGGGTCGTTGGCCGCGTGGACCCGGCCCGCGTGGGCGTCGCGCCAGGCGCGCTGCAGGTAGGTGCCCTCGGCGAGCGCCCGGCCGCCGGAGGCCTCGAAGAGGGTGTCGATCGCCTCGATGGAGCGGGCGGTGCCGAGCACCTGGTCACGACGCACCCGCAACCGGAGCTCGAGCGGGATCTGCTCACCCTTGGCGACGTGGGCCTGCTCCTCGCGGATGTTGTTGATCAGCAGCGCCCAGGCGGCGTCGATCTCCGAGGAGGCCCGGGCGATGCGGACCGCGGCGAACGGGTCCAGGGACGCCTTCTCGCCGAGGTAGGCCGCGCGCACGCGCTTCTGCTGCATCTCGACGTGCTCGGCGTACGCACCCTTCGCCATGCCGATGATCGGGGTGGCGATGGTCGAGGTGAAGATCGAGTGGAAGGGCAGCTTGTAGAGGTCGCTGCCGTTGACCGCCTGGCCGGGGCCCTTGCACTGGCCGGTCTCCCCCATCGAGAGCGTGAACGCCTCGGGGATGAAGGTCTCCTCGACCACGATGTCGTTGGACCCGGTGCCGCGCAGGCCGACGACGTTCCACACGTCGACGATCTGGTACTTCTCCCGCGGGACCATGAAGGTGCGGAAGTCGACGACCTGGCCCTCCTCGTTGAACACGAGCCCGCCCAGCAGCACCCAGCTGCAGTGGTCGGACCCGGACGAGAAGCTCCACTTGCCGGAGAGCGTGAAGCCGCCCTCGGTGATGACCGCCTTGCCGGTCGGGGCGTACGACGACGACAGCCGCACGCTCTGGTCGTCACCCCACACGGCCTGCTGAGCCTCGTCGGCGAACAGGGCGACCTGCCAGGGGTGCACGCCGACCACGCTGGAGACCCAGCCGGTGGCGCCGTCGGCCGAGGCGATGTCGCGGACCGCGGTGTAGAAGGCGACCGGGTCGGCCTCGATGCCGCCGTACCGCTTCGGCTGGAGCAGCCGGAAGAAGCCGGTCTCCTCGAGCTCCTTGATCGAGGCGTCCGGGATGACCCGGAGGCGCTCACCCTCCTCGGCCCGCTCGCGGATGGTGGGGAGGAGGTCACGCACGCCGTCGAGGACGGCGGTCACCTCGGGGGTGAAGTCCTGGTTCATGGGAGCTCCTGTGTCTGCGACAGTGTGTGCTGCACCCAGATTAGAACAGGTTCTACTTTTGGCACAAGCGGGGTCCCCCACAACGCGAACGGGGCGCCGGACCCGCAGGTCCGACGCCCCGTGGACGCGCTCGAACGGCCTCAGCCGACCAGCGAGCGCCACCAGACCGGCTGGGTGCCCTCGGCGTCCCAGTGGTAGGGGTCCTTGCCGTACACGACGGTCTCGCAGCCCTTGGCCTTGACCTTCTTCACCTTCACGTTGAAGTAGATGGTGTCGAGACCGGCACCGCACTTGATCTTCATGCCCTTGTAGGGGTTCTTGACGTAGACCTTGTCGTTGCCCGCGCCGGGCTTGATCACCGCGGCCCGGTCGACGTCGCCGGCGAAGATCACGTCGTCGCCCGCGCCACCGATGGCCTTGAACGTGCCGGACAGCAGGCCGTAGAGGCCGCCGAAGGTGTCGTTGCCGGCGCCGCCCTTGAGCACGTCGCCCTCGCCGGCGTCCTCCCAGAACTGGTCGTTGCCCGCGCCGCCGAGGACCTTGTCGCGACCGTCCCCGCCGGAGACGTAGTCGTTGCCGGTGCCGCCCTTGACCTTGTCGTCGCCGGCGTCGCCGTAGACGGAGTCGTCGCCGTCGCCGCCCGCGACCTTGTCGTCGCCCTCGTCGCCGAACGTGACGTCGTTCCCGCCGCCGGCGTTGGCCTTGTCGTCGCCCGGACCGGTGTACAGGTAGTCGTTGCCCGACCCACCGGTCAGCTTGTCGTTGCCGGAGCCGCCCGCGAGCGTCGCTCCGCGGTAGCCACCCTTGTTGGGGTCGGGCTGGGCCGGGTCGCCGTTGCCGGCGCGGAGCTTGTCGTTGCCCTGCTGCCCGTCGGCGTCGTCGGCACCGTCGCCGGTGTCGATCTTGTCGTTGCCGAGGCCGCCGAGGATGCCGTCGTTGCCGGCCTCCCCGAAGATCTTGTCGTTGCCGGCGCCGCCGAGGAGCGGGTAGTCGTCACCGTTGCCGCCACGGATCTTGTCGTTGCCCTCGCCGCCCTCGATCCGGTCACCGCCGTCACCGCCGGCGAGCCGGTCCTTGCCGGCCAGGCCCATGATCTTGTCGTCGCCGGGCGTGCCGGTGATCTTGTCCTTCTTCGGCGTGCCGACGTAGTCCTGTGCGAGGGCCGGCGCGGCCGTGCCCAGCGTGAGTGCAGCCGCGAGCGCGCAGCTGACCGCCTTCATCTTCTTCATCCGTGCTCCCAAGACGTAGCGAATGGTCGACCGAGCCGGTACGACGAGGCGCCCGGCGTCCGGCGTCTGGTCAACCTATCCAGCCGGCCGACGACGACTGGCACCACCCCGGGCATGCACCGGACATGCACACGGGGCGCCGGCCCCCGAGGGTCCGACGCCCCGCTGCACGGGCTCAGGTCGAGATCAGCCGAGCTGGCGCCACCACACGTCCTGGGCACCCTCCGCGTCCCAGTGCAGCGCGTCCTTGCCGATGACCACGGTCTCGCAGCCCTTGGCCTTGACCTTCTTGACCTTGACGTTGAAGTAGATCGTGTCCACGCCGCCGCCGCACTTGATCGTCATGCCCTTGTAGGGGTTCTTGACGTAGACCTTGTCGTTGCCGGCCCCCGGCTTGACCACCGTGCCGTCGACCGGGTCGGCGATGACGAGGGTGTCGTCGCCCGCGCCGCCGATGGCCTTGACAAGACCGGTCAGGTAGCCGCCCTCCGGGTCACCGAGCAGGTCGTTGCCCGCGCCGCCCTTGATGACGTCGCCCTCACCGGCCGGCTCGTAGAAGCGGTCGTTCCCCGCTCCGCCGATGACCTTGTCCTTGCCCGCGCCGCCGCCGAGGAAGTCGTCGCCAGCGGCGCCCTTGAGCTTGTCCTCGCCCGTCCCGCCGAAGAGCCAGTCGTAGCCGTTGCCCGCCTTGAGCTGGTCGTTGCCGGAGCCGCCCTCGAGCTCGTCACTGCCCTCGGAGCCGCTCAGCTTGTCGTTGTCGTCACCGCCGCTGAGGTTGTCGTTGCCGAAGCCGCCCCAGAGCTTGTCCTTGCCCTCGTCGCCGGCCATCGAGGCGCCGACGTAGCCGTCGGGGACCTCGGCCCCGGTGGCCTCGTCGAAGCGCGTCTCGGGCCGGGACGGGTCGCCGTTGCCGGCGCGCAGCTTGTCGTTGCCCTCGCCGCCGGAGGCCGAGTCGGCGCCGTCGCCGGTGTTGATCTTGTCGTTGCCGAGGCCTCCCTCGAGGTGGTCACGGCCGGCCTCGCCGAAGATCTTGTCCTTGCCGTCGCCACCCGAGAGGTACCAGTCGTCGCCGTTGCCGCCGTCGATCCTGTCGTTGCCGGTGCCGCCCTCGATGCGGTCGCCACCCTCGCCGCCCCAGAGCTTGTCCTTGCCGCCCATGCCCAGGATCTGGTCGGCCTCGGCGGTGCCGACGATCTTGTCCTTCTTCGGAGTGCCGCCGAGGTCCGCCGCCAGGGCGGGCGCCGCCGTACCAAGGGCAAGCGTGGCCGCGAAGGCGCACCCGAGTGCATTCAGCTTCTTCATGTGATTCCCCCCAAGCAGGAGTTGTGACGAATGGTGCCTTTCGGGAAGTGCCCACACCGCGAGGACCGAAACCCCGGAGGCCGAACCGGTCGCCGGACTAGAACCTGTTACAGTTTTGGCCATGAAGGACTCCTACGACGTCGTCGTGGTCGGCGCCGGCGGTGCCGGCATGTCGGCTGCGCTCGCCGCGGCCCACCAGGGTCTCGACACCGTCCTGGTCGAGAAGAGCGCCCACTTCGGCGGGTCGACCGCCCGGTCCGGTGGCGGGGTGTGGATCCCCGGCAACTACGCGCTGCGCGCCGCGGGCCAGGTCGAGGACGACGACCGCGAGGCGGCGAAGACCTACCTCGACGCGATCGTCGGCGACGTCGTGCCCAAGGTCCGGCGCGACACCTACCTCGACCGCGGCCCGGAGGTCCTCGACTTCCTCAAGGAGAAGACGCCGCTGCGCTTCACCTGGGTCCCCGAGTACGCCGACTACCTGCCCGAGCAGCCGGGTGGTCGCCCCCGCGGACGCAGCGTCGAGCCGGTCCCGATGGACGCCCGCTTCCTCGGTGACGAGCTGGACCGGCTGCACCCGCCGTACACCAAGGCGCCGGCCAACCTGATCGTCACCCAGGCCGACTTCCGCAAGCTCAGCCTCGGCCTGCGCACGGTCCGCGGCCCGCTGACCATGGTCAAGGTGATGGTGAAGCGGCTGCTGGCGATCCTCACGGGCAAGCGGATGTTCGCGATGGGCAACGCCATCGCGATCGGCCTGCGCAAGGGCCTGGTCGACGCCGGCGTGCCGGTCGTCTACGACACCGCCCTGCTCGACCTGGTCGTCGAGGACGGCCGCGTGGTCGGCGTCGTGGTCGAGTCCGGTGGCGAGCGCCGCGAGATCCGCGCCCGGCGCGGCGTGATCCTCGGCTCGGGCGGCTTCGAGCACAGCCAGGAGCTGCGCGAGAAGTTCCTGCCCCAGCCGACCTCGTCCGCCTGGTCTACGGGTGCCGCGTCCAACACCGGCGCCGGCCTGCTCGCCGGCACGGCGGCGGGTGCCGCCACCGACCTGCTCGACGACGCGTGGTGGGGTCCGACCATCCCGCTCCCCGGCCGCGCCTGGTTCTGCCTGGCCGAGCGCAACCTGCCCGGCTCGATCATCGTCAACTCGGCCGGCGCCCGCTACATGAACGAGGCACTCCCCTACGTCGAGGCCACCCACGAGATCTACAAGGGCCAGGCGACCGGCGTGGACCACGTGCCGTCGTACATGGTCTTCGACCAGACCTACCGCAACCGCTACCTGTTCGCCGGCGTCGCCGGCCGGCAGCCGTTCCCGGGCCGCTGGTACAAGGAGGGCGTCGTGACCCGGGCCGACACCCTCGAGGAGCTGGCCGCCAAGGTCGGCCTCCCGTCAGGCTCGCTCGACGCGACCGTCGAGCGGTTCAACGGCTTCGCCCGCGCGGGTGTCGACGAGGACTTCCACCGAGGCGAGTCGGCCTACGACAAGTACTACTCGGACCCGACGGTCAAGCCGAACTGCTCGCTCGCGCCGATCGAGAAGGGCCCGTTCTACGCGGTCAAGATCGTCCCCGGCGACCTCGGCACGAAGGGCGGCCTGGTCACCGACGAGCGGGCCCGCGTGCTGCGCGAGGACGGCACCGTCATCCCCGGCCTGTACGCCGCCGGCAACGTCTCGTCGGCCGTCATGGGCAACACCTACCCGGGTCCGGGTGGCACCATCGGTCCCGCCATCGTGTTCGGATATCTCGCCGCAGAGGACATCGCCCATGCCGATTGACCCGTCCATCGCGATCGGGGCCGACCTCGGCTCCCGCACCTTCTCGTGGACCGAGTCCGACGTGCTGCTCTACCACCTCGGCATCGGCGCGGGCGCACGTCCCGGCGACAACCTGTCCGCCGCCGCGCTGCGGTACACCCTGGACGACGCGGCGCTGCAGGTGCTGCCGTCCTTCGGCGTCGTGGCCCCGACCTTCCACGAGACCGACCCGCCGCCGCTCGACCTGCCCGGGTGCGACATCAACCTGGCCCAGGTGGTCCACGGCTCGCAGTCGATCTCCGTCTCCGGCCCGCTCCCGACCTCCGGTACGGCCACCGTGCGCACCACGCTCACCGACGTCTGGGACAAGGGCAAGGCCGCGGTCATCTGGCAGGAGGGCGTCGCCACCTCGCCCGACGGCGAGGAGCTGTGGCGGGTCCGCTCGTCCATCTTCGTCAAGGGCGAGGGCGGCTGGGGAGGCGAGCGCGGGTCGGCCTCCGCGGTGGTCGTGCCCGACCGCGAACCGGACCACGTGTCGTCGTACACCGTGACACCGCAGCAGGCCCTGCTCTACCGGCTGTGCGGCGACCGCAACCCGCTGCACGCCGACCCCGGCTTCGCGAAGGCGGCCGGCTTCCCGGCGCCGATCCTCCACGGGCTGTGCTCCTACGGCATCGTGCTGCGCGAGCTCACCGACGGCCTGCTCGGCGGCGACGCCACCCGGGTCGGCGGCTTCACGGGCCGCTTCGCCGGGGTGGTGTTCCCGGGCGAGACGATCCGGGTCGCCGGGTGGCGCGACGGCTCGTCGGTGATCGGGTCGGCGAGCATCGACGGCGGCGAGCGGGACGGCTCCCCGGTGCTCGCGGACTGCGTGCTGTCGCTGGCCTAGCTGCCGGCGCTACGTTGGGCGGGTCCACCGACGAAAGGACCCACCCATGCCCACTCGCACCGGACGCACCGCCTGGAACGGCGGCCTGATGGACGGCACCGGCCAGGCCGAGCTGACCTCCTCGGGCGCCGGCACCTTCAGCGTCTCCTGGCCCAGGCGGACCTCCGACGCGGCCGACGGGACCACGAGTCCCGAGGAGCTGATCGCTGCGGCTCACTCGGCCTGCTTCTCCATGGCGCTGTCGGGCCAGATCGAGAAGGCGGGCGGCACGCCGATCGCGCTCGACGTGACCGCCGACGTGAGCTTCGGCCCCGACCCTGCCGGCGGGTTCCAGATCTCGGGCATCGTCCTGACGGTCCGCGCCGAGGTCGAGGGGCTCGACGCGGAGGCCTTCGAGGCGGCCGCGGGGGCCGCGAAGGTCGGCTGCCCGGTGAGCAAGGCGCTGGCCGCCGTGCCGATCACGCTGGACGCGGCGCTGGAGAGCTGACCTCGAGGTCGACGGGGTCGCCGACGCGGATCGTCCCTCCCTCGAGCACGCGGAACACGGTCCCGGCGCGGCGCCGGAGCGCCTCCTGCGCTCCGGCGCCGATCGTGTCGTCGAGCAGCCGGCACGGTGCCGCGACCCGGACCACCTCGAGCAGCACCGCCCCGACCCGGATCCGGGCCCCCGGGTCCCGCGGTACGACACCGCGGCTGATCGTCAGGTTGCGGCGGGTCAGCTCGCTGGGCACCGGGCGCCCGTAGGCCGCGGCCGCCTCGTCCAGCGTCTCCCGGCTCTGCACGGTGACGTGGCGGTGCCTCGTGCCGTGGTAGCGGTCACCCACGATCCCCCGCCCGGTCTCCACCTCGACCTCGTCCTTCGACTGCATCGGCAGCCGGGTCGCCTTGGCGAGGTGGATCGCGGCGACGACGGGCGGGTGGTCCATGTCGCCAAGGCTAGGGTGCGGCCCATGGACGTCCGGTTGCCCGCACCCGCCGGCGGCCGCCCGCCCAGCGTCGTGGTGGCGGTCCCCGTCGGCGTGTTGCTGCTCGTCGCTCCCCTGGTCGCGATCGCCGTCCGGGATCTCGACACCGACGACCGGCTGAGTGCCCTGATGCTCGCCCTCGCGGGCCTGGTCGTCCTCGGCTGGGGCCTCGGCCGGCTCGCCCGCAGGCCGCGGCTGCGGCACCCCACCGACGTCCACCTCGACGGTGTGGGCGTCACCGTGCGCGGCCCCGACGTCGGTGCCCTGCTCACCTGGCCCGCGGTCGCGCTCGTGGAGGTGCGCTGGTGGGAGGTCGTGCCCCCGTACGTCGACGAGGCGGTCCACCTGCCCGTGCTGCGCTTCGTGGCACGCCACGACGGCGACATCACCGTCGACGGGACGCCGCGGACCAGCGCCGACCTGGCGCAGGCCTTCGGCATCTCCCCGCCCTCGGCAGCGCTGACGGCGGTGGTCGGGACGGAGGCGTTGGGGCCGCTCCAGGAGCTGCTCGCCTGGATCGGCGAGAACCGGCCCGACGTACCGGTCGAGGTCGGGGCGCCGCCGGACCTCTGAGCGCTAGGAACGCGCGGCGTCGGCCTTCGCTCGCAGCGCGGCGACCATGGCGTCGGGGTCCTCCGCGGAGTAGACGGCCGAGCCGGCCACGAACACGTCCGCGCCCGCCTCGGCGCAGCGCTCGATGGTCTCCAGCGACACGCCGCCGTCGACCTGGAGCCAGGTCTCGACGCCGTGCTTGTCCATCAGCGCGCGGGCACGGCGGATCTTGGGCAGGCACAGGTCGAGGAACCTCTGGCCGCCGAAGCCCGGCTCGACGGTCATGATCAGCACCATGTCGAGCTCGGGCAGCAGGTCCTCGTAGGGCTCGATCGGTGTGGCGGGCTTGAGCGCCATCGAGGCGCGGGCTCCGGCCGAGCGGATCTCGCGGGCGAGCCGGACCGGGGCCTTGGCGGCCTCGACGTGGAAGGTGACCGAGCCACAGCCCGCCTCGACGTACGCCGGCGCGTTGCGGTCGGCGTCCTCGATCATCAGGTGGGCGTCGAGCGGCACCGGGCTGACCCGGGCCAGCGCCTCGACCATCGCCGGACCGAAGGTCAGGTTGGGGACGAAGTGGTTGTCCATGACGTCGACGTGCACCCAGTCGGCGCCGGGGATCCGGGCGACCTCCTCACCGAGCCGCGCGAAGTCGGAGTTGAGGATGGACGGGGTGATCTGGATGTGGCCCACGGGCGGCCAGTCTAGGGAGCCGGGACCCGATCCACCGATTTCGCTCCGCGACCGCCTCCCCCGGCCGATCATGGAGGGGACAGCACTTCCCGGGGGGAGGCCCACGATGCCGATGATGAACAGCGAGGCCCGCAAGCGGGCCGCAGCGCGCGAACTGCTGGCCGACCCGCGGGCGGAGGCCCGTCGGCTGGCCGACGAGTGGGACCGCGAGGCCGACCACGAGGACGCGTGCGGCAACGGCTTCGCCGCCGTGATCCTGCACGCGCACGCCCGGGACCTGCGCGCCGCCCTCGCGGACCCGGACCGGTCGGACCGGTCGGACCGGGCCGACCAGCCGACTCAGCCGCTCAGCGCCTGACCGATCGCGTCCACGCCGGCCGCCACCTCGGCGAACGAGGTCGACAGCGGCGAGAGCCCGATCCGCAGCCCGTCGGGCATCCGGAAGTCCGGGATGACGTCGCGCTCCCACAGCGCTGCGGTCACCTCGCGCATCCGCGGGTGCGCGATGGTGACGTGCCCGCCGCGCACCGCGGGATCGCGCGGCGAGGCGATCCTGACCTCGGGCAGGTCGCGGTCGATGAGCGCGACGGCGTGCTCGGTCAGTGCCACCGACTTGGCCCGCACCGCGTCCATCCCCGCCTCCGCGATCAGGTCGAGCATGTCCTCCAGGCCGAGCATGCCCAGGATCGGCGGGGTGCCGCTGAGGAGCCGCCGGATGCCCGCGGCGGGGGCGTACGACGGCCCCATCGTGAAGGAGTCCGCGGCCCCCATCCAGCCCTGCACCGGCTGGGCGAAGGTGCCGTCCTCGAGGTGCCGGGCGGCGACGTACCCGAAGGCGGGTGAGCCCGGGCCTCCGTTGAGGTACTTGTAGGTGCAGCCGACCGCGACGTCGATCTCCCACGCGTCCAGCTCGACCGGCACCGAGCCGCCGGAGTGGCACAGGTCGACCAGGATCCAGGCGCCGGCGTCGTGGGCGAGCCTGGCGAGAGCGGCGACGTCGGCGAGGTAGCCGGACTTGTAGGCGACGTGGCTGACCACGACGAGCGCGGTGTCGGGTCCGACCACCGGCGCCAGGTCCTCGAGGGTCACCCCTCCGTCCGGGTCGGCCTCGATCCACCGGACCGTGAGCCCGCACTCGGCGGCGACCCCCTCGACGACGTACCGGTCGGTCGGGAAGTTGTCGCGGTCGACGACGATCTCGCCGCGCCCGGGACGGGCGGCGACCGCCGCACGGACCATCTTGTAGAGCAGCACCGTGGTCGAGTCGCCGACCGCGGTCTGGCCCGCAGCGGCGCCGAGGACGACCTCGCCGAGCCGGTCGCCGAGCGTGAGCGGGAGGTCGAACCAGCGCTCGTCCCAGCCGCGGATCAGCCGACCGCCCCACTCCTCCTCGACGAACGAGCGGATCCGCTCGGCCGTCGCGCGCAGCGGGCGGCCGAGCGAGTTGCCGTCGAGGTAGACGACCGGTCCGTCCGCTCCGACGAATCGGGCACGGAGCGGGGCGAGGGGGTCACGGGCGTCCAGCGCAGCGGCATCGAGGGTCACCTGCGCAACCTACTCCGCGGGCGCGTCGGCCGGCGGCTCGGCCGCTCCGGCCTCGTCGTCGCGGGCCGCCCACTCCAGCAGCGGGCCGATGTCGAAGACGTGGTCGTCGATGTCGTGGTGCAGGTCGCCGAGCTCGGCGAACCGTTGGGGCACGGTGCGGATCGTGAAGTCGCGGGGGTCGGCGTCGTCCACCTCGTCCCAGCGGATCGGGGTCGAGACGCGGGCATCGGGCAGCCCGCGCACCGAGTACGCCGCCGCGATCGTGTGGTCGCGGGCGTTCTGGTTGTAGTCGACGAAGACCGACGCGGGGTCGCGGTCCTTCTTCCACCAGGTGGTGGTGACCAGCTCGGGCGCACGGCGCTCCACCTCGCGGGCGAAGGCGAGCGCGGCGCGTCGGACGCCCTTGTGGTCGTGCTCCGGCTCGATCCGCACGTAGACGTGGAGGCCCTTGCTGCCGCTGGTCTTGGGGTAGCCGACGGCGCCGAGCTCGTCGAGCACCTCGTGGGCGACGTGGGCGACCTTGCGGATGTCGTCGTAGGTCGCCGCCGGGCCGGGGTCGAGGTCGATGCGCCACTCGTCGGGCATCTCGGTGGCGCCGCGGCGGCTGTTCCACGGGTGGAACTCGACCGTCGACATCTGCACCGCCCAGATCACCGACGCCAGCTCGGTCACGCACAGCTCGTCGGCGGTGCGCTGCCAGCGCGGGAAGTACAGCTGCACCGTCTCCACCCAGTCGGGCGCCCCGGCCGGCAGCCGCTTCTGGTGCACCTTGTCGCCGTCGAGGCCCTTCGGGAAGCGGTGCAGCATGCACGGGCGCTCCCACAGCGCGTTGACGATCCCGTCGCCGACGGCGAGGTAGTACTCGACGAGGTCGAGCTTGGTGGCACCGATCGCCGGGAAGTAGACGCGGTCGGGGTTGCTCACCCGGACGACGCGGTTCTCGACCTCGATCTCCACCGCGGGGGACGCCATGGCTGTTGAGGGTACCGGTCAGCCCGCGCGGCCGAGCGCCACCAGCGCGAGCAGCAGGCACGCGAGGCTCTCACCGTCGGTGATCTCGCCCCGGCCGACCCGGGCGAGCAGCTCGGTGAGCGGCACCCGGTGCACGGCCCGGATGCCGTCCTCCAGCATGGCGTCGTCGCCGACGTACGCCAGGCCGCGGGCGAGGTAGACCACCTCGGGCGCGTCCGCCACGCCGATCAGGGCGTTCATCCGGCCGATCTCCTGCCACTGCGACGCCGCCAGGCCGGTCTCCTCGCGCAGCTCGCGCTGGGCGGCGACGAGCGGGTCCTGGCCGTCGGCGCCGCCGGCCGGGAGCTCGAGCGAGGCCCGTTCGCCGGTCGTGTAGCGGTCGACCTCGACGAGCACGACCTCGTCGTCGTCGGTCAGCGGTACGACGAACACGGCCGGCTGGCGCACCTCGACGACGCCGTAGATCCCGTCACTGCCGTCGGGCCGCACCACCTCGTCCTCACGGACGCGGATCCACGGGTTCTCGTAGGCGATCCGGGTGGTCCGGCGCTGCCAGGGCTGCATCCCGTCAACCTAGTGGTCGGTGCGTAGCGTGGGCCCGTGGACTTCGACCAGCCGCCCGTCGTGAGCATCAGCGCGGAGGACCGGCTCGACCCCGGCGAGTGGCCGATGACGATCCCCGCGGTCGCGCAGGTGGTGCGCGACGGGCTGGAGCTGGCCAAGGGCGTCACCTTCCTGGTCGGGGAGAACGGCTCCGGGAAGTCCACCCTGGTCGAGGCGGTCGCGGTCGCCTACGGGCTCTCGCCGGAGGGCGGGACCAACCAGGGACACCACACGACGCGCGAGTCGGAGTCGCCGCTGCACCGGGCACTGCGCATCCAGCGCGGGCTCGGCGCCGGCCGGTGGGGGTTCTTCCTGCGCGCGGAGACGATGCACGGCTGGTACAGCTTCCTGGAGGACAACCCCGGCAGCCGCCCCGAACCGGTCTTCCACGAGATGAGCCACGGCGAGTCCTTCCTCGAGGTGCTGCGCACCCGCTTCGACTCCCCCGGCTTCTACTGCCTCGACGAGCCCGAGGCCGCGCTCTCGTTCTCCTCCTCGCTCGGGCTGATCTCGGTCCTGGACCGGGTCGTGAGCGCGGGCGGGCAGGTGCTGTGCGCGACACACTCCCCCGTGCTGGCGGCGATGCCGGGCGCGACGATCCTCGAGGTGGGCGACTGGGGCCTGCGTCGTACGACGTGGGAGGAGCTCGAGCTGGTCCAGCACTGGCGCCGCTACCTCGACGACCCGCGGCGCTACCTGCGCCACGTGCTGGACTGACCTGTCACGCGGACCGGGTCCCGGAGCGTCAGATGGGTGTGAAGGCAGACCGGCAGGCCGAGGAGTTCTCCGCGTTCGTGCGCGAGACCGGCACCCCGCTCCACCAGGCGGCGATGCTGCTGACAGGTGACCCTCACCTCGCGGAGGAGCTCAGGCGAGTGGCAGCGGGACCTCACCGACGCCGACGTCGGGCCGCCGGCTGCCGGCCCCGACCACGCGAACGGCTCCGCGGCGAGCGTCCCGACCTCGAGCACCTCGCCACCGGCACCGGGTACGTCGCCCTCGTCTCGGGTCCCACCGACCGGATCGAGGCCTGGTGGTCCGACGGCTTCGGCACCCTGACCGAGGACTTGCGCGGCATCACCGTCGCCGTCAGCACGACCGACGCCTTCTCGCTCGGCATGCTAGGGCCTGGTCTGGCTCGACTGACGCTCACCGACGGGTGGCGCGGGCCAGCCCGGCCGCGGCCGCCAGCACCAGGACGGCGGCGGGCAGCCCGAGCCCGCGGACGCCGTACGCCGCCACCACCCCGGACGCGAGCGCGGCGCCGACCGCGATCCCCCCGTTGAACAGGACCGGGATCAGGGCGCCGGCGAGCGCCCGGTGGCCGGGCCCGGCGAGGCGCAGGATCAGCGTCTGGGCGAACGGCGGCAGTGCGCCCGACGCGACGCCCCAGAGCGCGACGAGCGCGAGGCTGCCGACGGCGCCGACCGCGAGGACAGCGCCCGCGGTGAGCACGGAGGCGATCACGAGACCGAGCGCCGTGCGCTCGACACGTCCCGCCAGCACGACGCCCACCGCCGACGCGAGGCCGAACACCAGCAGCGCGAGGGCCGGCGGCCCGGTGAGGCGGGTGATGTAGGTGTAGGCGCCGTAGTGACCGACCAGGGCCAGCGCGACGAGCAGGGTCACCACCACCATCGCCCGCGGGGACCCGGCCGCCGCGGCGTCCTGGTGGCGGCTCACCGGCGCCGCGTGGGCGGCGGGCGCCAGGCGCACGACGAGCAGCGCCGCGACGAGGCTCGCGCCGGCCAGGACCGCGAAGGAGGTCCGCCACCCGGCGAGGTCCGCGACCAGCCGCCCCACCGGCGTCCCCAGCACCATCCCGAGGGTCGCCCCGCCGAGCACCACCGACGTCGCCCGCCCGAGCAGGCGGTCCGGCACGAGGTCCGCGACGTGCGCGTTGACCGTCGACCAGAGCAGGCCGACCGCCGCGGCTCCCAGGGTGCGCGCGACGAGCACGACGCCGTACGACGGCGCGAGGGCCGTCGCCGCGGCGGCCAGGGCGAACGCGACGAGGCTGCCCGCGATGACCGCCGGGCGCGGGAGGCCGCGGGTGAGCCGGACCAGCGGGATGCTGGCGACCACGACGACCGCGGCCCAGATGCTGACCAGCAGCCCGGCGGCGGACTCGGAGACCCCCAGGCCACGGCTCATCGGGCCGAGGACGGCGGTCGGGAGCATCTCGCCGGTGACCATGACGAGGGTGGCGCCGCCGAGGGTGAGCAGGACCGGCCAGGGCAGCCGGTCGGATGCGGGCGTCGGGTGCGGGGTGAGGGTGGTGAGTGCCATGACTCGACGCTAGAGTTTCACACTGATGTCAATGTCAAGGTCCGGTCCCGAGGATGTGAGGCAGCAGACATGAGGAGTCCCCGATGAGGATCGGCGAGCTGGCCGAGCGCACCGGAGTCGCGACCCGGCTGATCCGCTACTACGAGCAGCAGGGCCTGCTCAGCGCGGACCGGCTGCCCAACGGCTACCGCACCTACTCCGAGTCCCACGTCGAGCGGATCGAGCGGATCGCCGGCCTGGTGCAGGCCGGGGTCCCCACCCGGCTGGTCAAGGTGCTGCTCGAGGCCGAGGCGGCCTGCGCGCTCGAGCAGCCCACCTGCTCCGTGGAGGTCGCCGGCCTCCTGGCGGAGGAGCTCGTCGGCCTCGAGAAGAGGATCGAGTGCCTGACCCGCAGCCGCGACACCATCCGCCGGTTCCTGGCGCAGGTCAGCGCCAGCCCAGCTCCGGCGCCACGTGGGTGAGGATCGACTCGAGCACGTGGGCGTTGTAGTCGACGCCGAGCTGGTTGGGCACGGTGAGCAGCAGCGTGTCCGCCTCGGCGATGGCCTCGTCCTCGCGCAGCTGCTCGACCAGCCGGTCGGGCTCGGCGGCGTACGAGCGACCGAAGATCGCGCGCATGTTGTCGATCTGGCCGACCTGGTCGTCGTCGGGCCGGCCGCCGAAGTAGACGTGGTCCTCCTCCGAGACGAGCGGGAAGATCGAGCGGCTGACCGACACCCGTGGCGTGCCGGCGTGCCCGGCCGAGGCCCAGGCGTCGCGGAAGACGCGGATCTGGTCGGCCTGCTGGACGTGGAACGGCTGGCCGCTCTCGTCCTCCTTGAGCGTGGAGCTCATCAGGTTCATGCCGAGCTCGGCAGCCCAGCGAGCGGTGCCGTTCGACGCCGCACCCCACCAGATCCGGTCGCGCAGGCCCTCGGAGTGCGGCTCGAGGCGCAGCAGGCCCGGCGGGTTGGCGAACATCGGGCGCGGGTGGGGCTGCGCGAAGCCCTCGCCCTTGAGCGCCTCGAGGAGCACCTCGGTGTGCCGGCGCGCCATGTCGGCCTCGGTCTCGCCCTCGGCGGGCTCGTACCCGAAGTACCGCCAGCCGTCGATCACCTGCTCGGGTGACCCGCGGGAGATGCCGAGCTGCAGTCGGCCGCCCGAGATCAGGTCGGCGGCGCCGGCGTCCTCGACCATGTACATGGGATTTTCGTACCTCATGTCGATCACACCGGTGCCGATCTCGATCCGGCTGGTGCGCGCGCCGATGGCCGCGAGCAGCGGGAACGGGCTGGCGAGCTGGCGGGCGAAGTGGTGCACCCGGAAGTACGCGCCGTCCGCCCCCAGCTCCTCGGCCGCGACGGCGAGGTCGATGGACTGCAGCAGCGTGTCGGCCGCGGTCCGGGTCTGCGAGTGCGGGCTCGGCGTCCAGTGGCCGAACGAGAGGAACCCGATCTTCTTCATGACTGGTTGAACCGTCAACCAGTCGTGGTGATTCCCGGCTGCTCGAGCCGCCCTACTGACGGCGCAGCAGGGCCAGGAACATCGCGTCGGTGCCGTGCCGGTGCGGCCAGAGCTGGACGGTGCCGGGCAGCGGCCCCTGCGCGTCCGGTACGGC
This sequence comes from Pimelobacter simplex, assembly GCA_016803235.1. GTDB lineage: Bacteria > Actinomycetota > Actinomycetes > Propionibacteriales > Nocardioidaceae > Nocardioides > Nocardioides simplex_A. Next base: position 127,504 of record JADCLI010000001.1, on the reverse strand, counting down.
GGGCAGGTGCGCGGCCGCGTCGTCGAGCCGGACCTCGGGGTGCTCCGCGAGAGTCGCGGTCACGACCTCGGCCGTCTCGGCGAGGATCGGCGAGCAGGTCGCGTAGAGCAGCGCTCCGCCGGGGCGCAGCACCCGGACCGCCTCGGCCAGCAGCGCCCGCTGCAGCCCGACCAGCTCGGTCACGTCCGCGGGCCGCCGTCGCCAGCGTGCCTCGGGGCGCCGGCGCAGCGCGCCGAGCCCGGTGCACGGCGCGTCGAGCAGGATCCGGTCGGCGCTCGCGTCGGCGAAGGGCGCCCGCGTCGCGTCGGCCCGGACGACACCGGCCAGTCCCCCGCTCGTCGCGCCCGCACGCGCGACCAGGCGGGCGCGGTGGTGGTGCAGCTCGACGCCGGTCAGGTGCGCGTCCCGCTCGGCGGCGAGCGCGGCCAGCAGGGACGCCTTGCCCCCGGGGCCGGCGCACAGGTCGACCCAGCGCTCGTCGCGGCCTCCGACGGGCGCGGACGCCAGGGCGAGCGCGACCAGCTGGGAGCCCTCGTCCTGAACACCCGCGCGGCCCTGCGCCACCGCCGCGACGGTGGCCGGGTCGCCGCCGTCGAGGACGACGCCGAAGGGCGAGTAGGGGGTCGGCGTGCCGGGCAGCTCGTCGGGCGTCGCCAGGCCGGGCCGGGCGACCAGGGTCACCCGGGGCGGGTCGTTGTCGGCCGCCAGCAGCGCGGGGAGCTCGCCGGCTCGCTCGCCCAGGGCGCGGCGCAGCTCCTCGACCACCCAGGCCGGGTGGCTGTGCGCGACCGCCAGGTCGTCGGGTGCGACGTCGGCGAGCCAGGCCTCGAGGTCGCGGGCGGCCACCTTGCGCAGCACCGCGTTGCTGAACCCGGCGGCGCCCTGGTTGACCTGGTCGCGGACCAGCGTGACGGTCGTGTCGATCGCCGCGTGCGTCGGGACCCTCATGGCCAGCAGCTGGTGGGCGCCGAGGCGCAGCGCGTCGAGCACCTTGGCCTCGACCTTGCGCAGCGGCCGGTCGATGCAGGCGGCCAGCACGGCGTCGTACGTGCCCCGGCGGCGGATCGTGCCGGAGGCGAGCTCGGTGGTGAACGCGGCGTCGCGACCGGTGAGGCCGTGGCGAGCGAGCGTCGCCGGCAGCAGCAGGTTGGTGTAGCCGTCGTCGACCCGCACCGCCTTCAGCACCTCGAAGGCAGCCAGCCGGGCCGGGTCGACCGCCCGCCGCTTCTGCCCGCTCGAGGACTGCCTACTCAAAGCGTGCGGTCTCCGGCAGTCGTACGCCGCGTGCCCAGTCGGCCGCGCCCATCTGCTTCTTGCCGAACGCCTTGACCTCGGTGAGCCGGACCGGGGCGCTCGCGGTGCCGACGAGCACCTCGGACTTGCCGACCTGGATCGCACCGGGCGCGAGGTCGGGGCCGTCGGTGACGATCTCGACGCGGCCGAGCTTGACCCGCTCGTCGTCCAGGGTGGTCCAGGCGCCGGGGCCGGGCGTGCAGGCGCGGATGCGCCGGTCGACGCCGACCGCCGGCTCCTTCCAGTCGACGCGGGCGTCCTCGACGCTGATCTTGGGCGCCAGGCTGATCCCGTCGGCGGGCTGCTCGCGGGCCTCGAGGGAGCCGTCGGCGATGCCGTCGAGGGTCGCGACGAGCAGGCCGGCGCCGCCCTCGGCCAGCCGGCCGAGCAGGTCGCCGGCGGTGTCGGTGGGCCGGATCCGCTCGGTCATCACGCCGAAGGTCGGGCCGGCGTCCAGCGCCTCGACGATCCGGAAGGTGGTGGCGCCGGTGTACTCGTCGCCTCCCCAGATCGAGTGCTGCACCGGGGCCGCGCCGCGCCAGGCCGGGAGCACCGAGAAGTGCAGGTTGACCCAGCCGTGGACCGGGATGTCGAGCGCGCTGCGCGGGATGAGGGCGCCGTAGGCCACCACCGGGCAGCAGTCCGGCTCCAGCGCCTTCAACGCGTCCTGGAAGTCGGGGTCGCGGGGGTGGGCCGGCTTGAGCACGGGCACGCCGAGCTCCTCGGCGCGCTGCGCGACCGGGCTCGGCGTCAGCTTCCGTCCGCGGCCGGCGGGGGCGTCGGGACGGGTGACGACACCGACCAGATCGTGGCCGGACGCGGCGATCGCGTCGAGCGCGGGGACGGCGACCTCGGGGGTGCCGGCGAAGACGACCCTCATCGGCCGAAGCCTCCCGTCGCGTGCGGCGAGACCCTGATCGTCGGCTTGTCGAGACCGAACCACTCGGACTCGCGAATCTCGCGCATCGCGGCCTTGCGACCCGCCTCGTCGAGGCGGTCGATGAACAGGATCCCGTCGAGGTGGTCGGTCTCGTGCTGGATCGCGCGGGCGAGCAGGTCGGAGCCCTCGATCGTGACCGGGTCGCCATGCATGTTGAAGCCGCTGGCGACCACGGAGAGCGCGCGCAGGCAGTCGTAGGTCAGCTCGGGCAGCGACAGGCAGCCCTCGGGGCCGTCCTGGGTCTCGTCGGACAGCCGCAGCGTCGGGTTGACCAGGTGGCCGACCTCGCCGTCGACATACCAGGTGAAGACCCGCAGGCCCACGCCGATCTGGGGCGCGGCCAGTCCGGCGCCGGGCGCGTCGAGCATGGTGTCGGTCAGGTCGGTGACCAGCTGGCGAAGCTCGGCGTCGAAGTGGACGACCTCGATCGCGGGCTTGCGCAGGACGGGGTCGCCGAAGAGTCGGATGGGTCGGATCGCCACCGCGTCAGCCTATCGAGGCGCTGTCCGGCGCTCACAGTTCCCACGGGTCGACCTGGATCCGCACCGGCTCCAGCTTGCGCGCCGAGCGCAGCCGCTGGGCCTCCCCCAGCGCCCGCGCCAGCGCCACTCCGTCGGCCCGGGGCACCCGCAGCACGAGCCGCTCCGCGTCGGGGTCGCGCGTCGGCACCGGGCCGAGCACCTCGGCGGCGGCGGGCAGCTCGAGGAGGGCGCGCAGGTCGTCGAGCGCGCCCGGCGGCCCGGTGACCGTGGCGATCCGGGCGGCCGGCGGCAGCCGGGCCTCGCGCCGCTCCTCGGCCTCACGCACGGCGAAGCCGGCACCGTCCCAGCGCACCAGCGCCTGCAGCGCGGGGACCCCCGGGTCTCCCACGGCGAGGGCGCGACCGCCCGGTGCGACCAGCCCGACGGCGTTGCACCAGCGGCGCAGCGCCTCCTCGGGCGCGCGCAGGCTGTCGCGGCCCAGCGCCCACCAGGTGTCGAGCAGCACGACGACGGCGTACCCGCCCTCGGCGACCGGCTCGGCGCCCGGCGTGGCGACCACGATCCGCGGCTCGGGCCCGACCTCGGACCGGACCTTGTCGCCCGAGGACGACACGACCGCGACCTTGGGGAAGCTGCGACCGAGCTCGTCGGCGGTGCGGGCATCGCCGACGACCGGAGCCCTCAGGCCGCTCGCGCCGCACTCCGGGCACGACCAGGCCGGCGCCTCGGTCGCGCACCAGCGACAGCGTGGCGGCGTCGTCGGACCGGTGAGCTCGAGCGGACCGGCGCAGGCCGTGCAGCGCGCGGGGGTGCGGCAGCGCTCGCACGCCAGCCGCAGCGCGTAGCCGGCCCGCGGGGTCTGCACCAGCACCGGCCCCCGCTCCAGGCCCCATCGCAGCGCGTCGTGGGCCTCCTTCGGCACCCGCGCTGCGCCGGCGGTGGGGTCGCGGTCGAGCGCGACGTCGCTGGCGCCGCTGACGCCGATCAGGGCGCGCTCACGGACCGCCGCGCGGGGCAGCGCGATCTCGCGGGCCCAGCCGGTGTGGAGCAGGTGCTGGGCCTCGACGGTGCGGGCGAACCCGCCGACCAGTGCGGCGGTGCGCTCGTGCTCGGCGCGCAGCAGCAGCACCTCCCGGACGTGGGGGTACGGCGCCCGCGGCTCCGCGTGCAGGTCGTCGCCGTCGTCCCACACCACGACCAGGCCCAGGTCGCGCACGGGGGCGAAGGCGGCCGACCGGGTGCCGACGACGATCCGGCGCTGCCCGCGGGCGACGGCGAGGAACTCGCGGTAGCGGGCCGCCGGGCCCGGGTCGGCGTGCAGGGCGACGTGGTGCCCCTCGCCCAGCAAGGCGGTGAGCGCGGCGTCGAGGCGGGCCACGTCGCGGTGGTCGGGCAGGCACACCAGGCTCCCGCGGCCAGCGGCCAGCGCGGCGCCGGCGAGGTGCGCGAGCAGCGCCGGCCAGTCCTCCCCGGGGCCGGCCGACCACACGGCCCGCGGCGGGTGGCCCTCGCGCAGGTGAGCGAGGAAGGGAGCGGCCGCCGGGTAGGCGGCCCAGGCGCGGTCGGCCGCCGCGACGTCGTGGGCCAGGGCCGGCTCGGGCGGCGTCGGCTCCTTCTCGGTCGTGGCGTGACGCGGGGGCACGGCGAGCCGCCGGACGTCGGCGCTCACGCCGGCGTACCGCTCCGCGACCTTGGCGCACAGCGCCGCCACGGCGGGGCTGAGCACCGGTTCGGGGCTGACCAGTCGCTTGAGCGGCGCGAGGCGGCCGTCGTGCTCGGAGGCGGCCGCGCGGGCCACGACGAAGCCGTCGACGTCCTGGCCCCCGAAGCGCACCCTGACCCGGGTCCCGGGCACGGCGCCGTCGGCCATCGCCGCCGGCACGGCGTAGTCGAAGGTGCGGTCGAGGTGGGCCAGCGGCAGGTCGAGCACCACGTGGGCGACCGGGTCGACCTCGGCGATCTCGGCCTCGGCCGCCTTCCGCGCGCGGGTGGCGGCGGCCTTGGCCCGGCCCTCGGCGGCCCGGTCCCGGACGAGACCGGGCAGCTCCAGCGCCGGCTCGTCGGGGGTGGGGGTCATGGCGGAAGTTCTACCAGCGGGCCCCGACCCATCGCCGACCCGGCACGAAGGAGCCGCGAAAACGAGCCGACCCGGCAGAAAGTGGCCTCTCGGAGGTCAGTTTCTGCCGGGTCGACGCAGATCCCGGGCCCGTTCGCGCCCGGTCGGTGGATCAGATGCCCGCGGCGGCCTTCAGCGCGTCCGCGCGGTCGGTGCGCTCCCAGGTGAACTCGGGGAGCTCGCGACCGAAGTGGCCGTAGGCGGCCGTCTTGGCGTAGATCGGGCGACGCAGGTCGAGGTCACGCAGGATCGCGGCGGGACGCAGGTCGAAGACCTCGAGCACCGCCTCCTGGATCTTCTCGTCGGAGACGACGCCGGTGCCGAAGGTCTCGATGAAGACACCGACGGGCTTGGCGACGCCGATGGCGTAGGCCACCTGGGCCTCGCAGCGACGGGCCAGGCCCGCGGCGACGACGTTCTTGGCGACCCAGCGCATGGCGTAGGCGGCCGAGCGGTCGACCTTGGACGGGTCCTTGCCGGAGAACGCGCCACCACCGTGGCGGGCCATGCCGCCGTAGGTGTCGACGATGATCTTGCGGCCGGTCAGTCCGGCGTCGCCCATCGGGCCACCGACGACGAACTTGCCGGTCGGGTTGATGTGCAGCTTGTAGCCGTCGAACGGGACGCTGGTCTTGAACTGCTCGAGCACCGGCTCGATGACCTTGGCCGTGATGTCGGCGGCGATCTGCTCCTGCGTGACGTCCTCGGCGTGCTGGGTCGACAGCACCACGGTGTCGACGCGGACGGCCCGGTCGTCCTCGTCGTACTCGATGGTGACCTGGGTCTTGCCGTCGGGGCGCAGGTAGGACAGCGTGCCGTCCTTGCGCACCTCGGTGAGCTTCTCCGCGAGGGTCTGCGCGATCTTGATCGGCAGCGGGAACAGCTCCGGGGTGTCGTCGCAGGCGTAGCCGAACATCAGGCCCTGGTCGCCCGCGCCCTGCTTGTCGAGCTCGTCGGACGATCCGCCGAGGCGGACGTCCTCGGCGGTGTCGACGCCCTGCGCGATGTCGGGCGACTGCGCGCCGATCGCGACCTGCACACCGCAGGAGTTGCCGTCGAAGCCCTTGTCCGACGAGTCGTAGCCGATCTCGAGGATCTTCTCGCGCACCAGCTGGGCGACCGGAGCGTACGCCTCGGTCGTCACCTCGCCGGCGACGACGACCAGGCCGGTGGTCAGCAGGGTCTCGACAGCGACCCGGCTCTTGGGGTCGTGCTCGAGCAGGTAGTCGAGCACGGTGTCGCTGATCTGGTCGGCGATCTTGTCCGGGTGACCCTCGGTCACCGACTCCGACGTGAACAGACGTCCGGTCATGGTGGTGGGAACTCCTGGTTGGGGGGCTGATGGGCTGTGTTCCAACGATACGGACCGTCGGAGGTGATGCCTGGGAGTCTCAGGAAAGTCGGGTGACGACCTGGTCCCAGATCAGGTGGGCGAGGGCCGCCTTCGAGCCGTGCGGTACGTCGACCGCGGACCCGTCTGCGCCCAGGATCACCGCTTCGTTGTCGGCGCTCCCGAAGACCGCTCCCCCGCTGACGTCGTTGACGACGAGCAGGTCGCAGCCCTTGCGGGCCAGCTTGGCGCGAGCCAGGTCGAGGACGCTGCCCGTGGCGTCGCCGGTCTCGGCGGCGAACCCGACGATCACGGCGTCCGGGCGGGCCCGGTGGGTCGAGATCTCCTTGAGGATGTCGGGATTCTGCTGCAGCGTGATCGACGGAGCCGATCCGTCGTCCGCCTTCTTGATCTTCACGTCCGACAGCTGGGTCGGGCGGAAGTCGGCCGGAGCCGCGGCCATCACGACGGCGTCGGCGCCGGCGGTCGCGCTCAGCACGGCGTCGCGCAGCTCGGCGGTCGACTCGACGCGGACCACCTTGACACCGGCCGGGTCGGGCAGGTCGACGTTGGCGGCGACGAGGGTGACCTCGGCGCCGCGGGCGACGGCGGCCCGGGCCAGGGCGTAGCCCTGCCGGCCCGAGGACCGGTTGCCGAGGAAGCGGACCGGGTCGAGGCGCTCACGGGTGCCCCCGGCGGACACGACGACGTGGCACCCGGCGAGATCGAGGGCGCCGGTGGCGCTGGAGGAGCCGGCCTGCGAACGGGCCAGCACGTCGCGCGCGACCTCGAAGATCTCGGCGGGCTCGGGCAGCCGGCCCTTGCCGGTGTCGGCACCGGTGAGGCGGCCCTCGGCGGGCTCGACGACGAGGACGCCGCGCGAGCGCAGGGTGGCGACGTTGGCGGCGGTCGCCGGGTGCTCCCACATCTCGGTGTGCATCGCCGGGGCGAGCACCACCGGGCAGCGTGCGGTGAGCAGGGTGTTGGTGAGCAGGTCGTCGGCCAGCCCGTGGGCGGCCTTGGCCAGCAGGTCGGCCGTCGCTGGCGCGACGACGACCAGGTCGGCGGTCTGCCCCAGCCGGACGTGGGGCACCTCGTGCACGCCGTCCCAGACCTCGGCGGACACCGGCTTGCCCGACAGCGCGGCCCAGGTGGGCGCGCCGACGAACTCCAGTGCCGCCGCGGTCGGTACGACGGTCACGTCGTGGCCGGACTCGGTGAACCGGCGGAGCAGCTCGCACGCCTTGTAGGCGGCGATCCCACCGGCGACACCGAGCACCACCCGGGGGCGGGACCCGGCCGACGACGCAGCCGACGTCATGCGCGTCAGATCACTCGACGTCGGAGACCGGGGCCTCCGCGGCGGCCGCAGCGGCAGCGGCCTCAGCGGCGAGCTCGGCCGGGTCGATGTCCTCGCAGGTCAGCAGGTCCTCGTTGATCTCGCGCAGCGCGATCGAGAGGGGCTTCTCCTGGACGTGGGTCTCCACGAGCGGGCCGACGTACTCGAGCAGGCCCTCGCCGAGCTGCGAGTAGTAGGCGTTGATCTGCCGCGCGCGCTTGGCGCTGTAGAGCACCAGCTTGTACTTGCTGTCGGTCTTGGACAGCAGGTCGTCGATGGGAGGGTTGGTGACACCCTCGGCGGCGATGTTCGGGGCAGACACGTGAAGAGGCCTCACAGATGATGGGCGGTCAGAAGACAACTGGGCCGGGCGATCAGCGCGGACCAACCATCAAGGCTACCAACTCCTCGACGGCAGCGTGAACTTCCCGGTTGACGATGGTCACGTCGAACTCCGCCTCGGCGGCGAGCTCGTCGCGGGCGGTGGCCAGCCGGCGCTCCCGCTCCTCCTCGTCCTCGGTGCCGCGGCCGACGAGCCGGCGCACCAGCTCCTCCCAGGACGGCGGCTTGAGGAAGACGAAGACCGCGTCGGGTGCGGACTCCCGCACCTGCCGGGCGCCCTGCAAGTCGATCTCGAGCAGCGCGGGCCGGCCCGCGGCGAGCGCCTCGTCGACGGGGCCGCGGGGGGTGCCGTACCGGTTCACGCCGTGCACGACCGCCCACTCGAGCATCTGCCCCTCGGCGACGAGGCGGTCGAACTCCTCGGCGGACACGAAGTGGTAGTGCACCCCGTCGACCTCCCCGGGCCGGGGGGCGCGGGTCGTGGCCGAGACGGACAGGTAGATCTCGGGGTGCTGCTCGCGCATCGCAGCAGCGACCGTGCCCTTGCCGACCGCGGTGGGTCCGGCGAGGACGAAGAGCTTCGCCGTCACTGGATCCTCATGCCTCGGGGGCGAACTCGCGCTCGAGCGCGGCGACCTGCTTGGCCCCGAGCCCACGCACCCGGCGCGACTCGGCGATGCCGAGGCGCTCCATGACCTGGCGGGCGCGCACCTTGCCGAGACCCGGCACGGACTGCAGCAGGTCGAGGACCTTCATCTTGCCGATGACCTCGTTGACCTGGCCCTGCTGGAGCACCTCCTGGATGGAGGCTCCGGAGTTCTTGAGCCGGTTCTTGACCTCGGCCCGCTCCCGGCGGGCGGCGGCTGCCTTCTCGAGGGCAGCCTGACGCTGTTCGGGGGTGAGCGGGGGCAGAGCCACGGGTGCGGTGTCCTTCGGTCAACGGGGCAGCAAGCGGGCGGAGCCGCCGTCGGCCAATCTAGCCATTGCCCGACGGAGCGGGCAATGCGGGGCCGGGGATCGGCCTGCGCGACGCCCGCTACGTGCTCAGCGGCGTCTTGCAGACGTCGCGCGCCTGCTGCTCGACGTGGGCGAGCGCGGTGGCGGTGTCCGCCGCACCCAGCCGGGCCGCGGCGGCGTCGATCGCCGCCTTGTCGTCGGCCGACAGGTCGGCGGGCGGCTGGTCGAAGCGGTACGTCGCCGGGTCCACCCCGGCGCCGTCGAGGGCCTCCTCCAGCGCGGTGATCCGCTCGACGACCAGCGTCCAGTCGGCCCGGATGTCGTCGGGCGACTCCTCCGCGAGCTCCTCGAAGCTGGGCAGCGCGCGCAGCAGCCCGGTGGTCGGCCCGGCGGACAGGGCGGCGCCGACGTCCTCGCGGTGCTCGGTGACCACCTCGCAGTAGGAGGCGAACCGATCCTCCTCGCCGCCGCGCAGCAGCAGGAGGCCGACCAGCACCGCCACCGCCAGGGCCGCGACGAGGAGCAGGTTGCGCCGCACGCTCAGCCCTGGAGTGCGCGCAGCTCGTCGTTCGTGCGGAGCACGGCCTCGCGCATCGCAGCGGCGTCGGGACCGAGCCGCAGCACGCCCCGCGACGAGCTGGCCAGCACGTTGCCGGCGCTGGCCCCGAAGATCCGGCGGATGTCGGCGGTGGTGCCGCCCTGCTCGCCGTACCCGGGGGCCAGGATCGGGCCGTTGAACGCCAGGTCGAGGCCGCGGTCGTCCTCGAGGGTGGCGCCGACGACGGCACCGAACGAGCCGAGCGGGACCGCGCCGTCGTTGAGCCGTCGCAGGTGGTCGAGCATCGTGCCCGAGACGCTGCGTCCCCCGGTCACGGCCTCCTGCACCTCGGGGCCTTCCGCGTTGGACGTGGCCGCGAGCACGAACAGGCCAGCGTCGTGCTCGACCGCGGTGTCGACGAAGGGCTGCAGGGAGCCGAAGCCGAGGAACGGGCTGACCGTGACCGCGTCGGAGGCGAGCGGCGAGGCGGGGTCGAGGTACGCGTCGGCGTACGCCTGCGAGGTCGAGCCGATGTCGCCGCGCTTGATGTCGAGCAGCACCAGCGCGCCCGCGGCCCGGGACTCGGCGATCACGCGCTCCAGGACGGCCACGCCGCGGCTGCCGAAGCGCTCGTAGAACGCCGACTGCGGCTTCACGATGCTGCAGTGGGGGGCGAGCGCCTCGACCGCGCCGAGGGCGAACCGCTCGAGTCCGGCGACGTCGTCGTCGTACCCCCACGCGCGGAGCAGGCCGGCGTGCGGGTCGATCCCGACGCAGAAGGGGCCGCGGTCGGCCACGGCGGCGTGCAGGCGGGAACCGAAGCTCATGAGGGGACTCTCCGCAATGCGTCGGGGCCGAGGTCGGCCAGGGCGGGGTAGCCGTCGACGGCCATGATCAGGTCGGCCTCGGCCTGCAGGGCGCGGACCTGGTGGACCGCGCCGGGCACGCCCCCCAGGGCGAGGCCGTAGACGTAGGGCCGGCCGATCGCGACGGCGTCGGCGCCCAGCGCGAGCGCCTTGACGACGTCGGCGCCGGTGCGGACACCGGAGTCGAAGACGACCGGGGCCCGGCCGTCGACGGCGGTGACCACGTCGGGCAGCCAGTCGAGCGCCGCTCCCCCGCCGTTGGCCTGCCGGCCGCCGTGGTTGGAGCAGTAGATCCCGTCGGCACCCTCGTCGAGCGCGCGGCGGGCGTCGTCGGGGTGGCAGATCCCCTTGAGCACGATCGGGAGGTCGGTCAGCGACCGCAGCCAGGGCAGGTCCTCCCAGGTGACCGGGTGCCCGAAGGTGCCGACCCAGGTCATCACGACGGTGCCGGGGTCGGGGTCCGGGCCGGTCATCTCCTGGAACACCGGGTCGGAGGTGTAGTTGGCCAGCGCCTTGCCCCGCAGCTGCGGGAAGTTGCCGCTGGCGAGGTCGCGCGGCCGCCACCCGGGCACCCAGGTGTCGAGGGTGATCACGATCGCCTCGTAGCCGGCCCTCTCGGCGCGCTGCACCAGGCTCGCCGCGAGGTCGCGGTTCCTCGGCGTGTAGAGCTGGAACCACGTGCCCGTGTCGCCGGCCGCCGCGGCTACGTCCTCGAGCGGGTCGCTCATCAGCGTCGACCCGATGAGCGGTACGCCGGTCGCCGCCGCCACCTCCGCGGCGTGGACGTCGCCGTGCTGGTCGGGTGTGCAGATCCCGACGACGCCGACCGGGGCGAGCAGCAGCGGGCTGGCGAGGGTCCGGCCGAACAGCTCGACCGACAGGTCCCGATCGGCCGACGCGCGCAGCATCCGCGGGACGATCGCGTAGCGCTGGAAGGCCGCCACGTTGGCGCGTTGGGTCGCCTCGTCGCCGGCTCCCCCGGCGACGTACGTGCGCAGCTCCGGCGGCAGCGCGGCGAGCGCGCGGGCCTCGAGGTCGGCATGGTCGAACGGGTGCGCGGGGAGCACCCCGCCGAGAGCACCGAGGTACAGCTCGATCTGGTAGTCCCCGTAACTCATCGCACGTCCTCTCTCACAGCCCCTTGAGGATCTGCCGGGGCCAGCCGGGGCCACCGTAGATGAGGGCGCTGTAGGCCTGCACCAGGTCCGCTCCCGCCGCGACGCGCTCGCGAGCCTGCTCCGGCGTGCTGATCCCGCCGACGCCGATCAGGGTCAGCTCGGGACCGACCCGGTCGCGCAGCAGCCGCAGCACCGTGGTCGCGCGCCGCGTGAGGGGTGCGCCGGACAGGCCGCCCGCACCAATCTCCTCGACCTTCGCGGCCGGCGTGCGCAGGCCGTCGCGGGAGATCGTGGTGTTGGTCGCGATGATCCCGGCGAGGCCGAGGTCGAGAGCCATGTCGGCGACGGCGAGCACGTCGTCGTCGGACAGGTCGGGCGCGATCTTGACCAGCATCGGCAGCGGAGCGGACGTCACCTGGTCGGCAGTCCGACGCACGTGGGCCAGCAGCGGCGCGAGCTTCTCGACCGCCTGGAGGTTGCGCAGGCCGGGGGTGTTGGGCGAGCTCACGTTGACCACGAGGTAGTCGGCGTGCGGCGCGAGCAGCCGGGTCGAGGTCTCGTAGTCGGCCTCGACGGCGGCCTGGTCGTCGTCGGGGACGACCTTGGACTTGCCGATGTTGACGCCGAGCACGAGTCCGCCGGGCTTCCGCCTCCGCGTCGCCAGCCGGGCGGCGACGGCGGAGGCGCCGTCGTTGTTGAAGCCCATCCGGTTGACGATCGCCCGGTCCTCGGGCAGCCGGAACAGCCGTGGCTTCGGGTTGCCGGGCTGGGCGAGCGCGGTGACCGTGCCGATCTCGACGTGCCCGAACCCGAAGGCGCCCATCCGGTCGTAGACCTGGGCGTTCTTGTCGAAGCCGGGCGCGAGGCCGAGCCGGTTGGGGAAGCTCAGCCCCATCGCCGTCACCGGGGCGGAGCCCGGGATCGGGGCGCGGGTGAGCAGCGGCCCGCCGGCCCGCAGCGCGTCGTACGTCAGGTGGTGCGCCTTCTCGGCGTCCATCTTGACCAGGACGTGCTCGAAGACCTTGTCGTAGAGGCTCACTCCGCGTTCCACTCCTGCAGGGAGCGCACGCCGATCGAGCCGGCCCGCACGGAGGCGATGCCCTGCACGGCCGCCGCGAGGCCCTGCACCGTGGTGATGCAGGGGGTCCCGGTGAGCACGGCCGACGAGCGGATCTCGTAGCCGTCGATGCGGGAGTCGCCGCCACCACCGGACGACGTGGTGGAGCCGTGCGGGGTGTTGACGATCAGGTCGATCTCGCCGGCCAGGATCATGTCGACCACCGTGGGCTCACCGTCGGGTCCCTTGCCCTCGAAGTGCTTGCGCACGACGGTGGCCTGGATGCCGTTGCGGCGCAGCACCTCGGCGGTGCCCTGGGTCGCGAGGATCTCGAAGCCGTAGTCGACGAGCACGCGGGTCGGGAAGATCATGGTGCGCTTGTCGCGGTCGGCGATGGAGACGAACACCTTGCCCGACGTCGGCAGCGGGCCGTACGCCGCGGCCTGGGACTTGCTGAACGCGGTGCCGAAGTCGGCGTCGAAGCCCATCACCTCGCCGGTCGACTTCATCTCCGGGCCGAGCACGGTGTCGACGAACTGGCCGTCCTTGGTGCGGAACCGGTTGAACGGGAGCACCGCCTCCTTGACCGCGATCGGCGAGTCGGCGGGCAGGGTGCCGCCGTCGCCCTCGGCCGGGAGCACGCCGGCGGCGCGGAGCTCGGCGATCGACTCGCCCAGCATCAGCCGGGCCGCGGCCTTGGCGAGCTGGGTGCCGGTGGCCTTGGAGACGAACGGGACCGTGCGCGACGCGCGCGGGTTGGCCTCGATCACGTAGAGCACGTCGGCGCCGAGCGCGAACTGGATGTTGATCAGCCCGCGCACGCCGACGCCCTCGGCGATGGCCGTGGTGGCCTCGCGGATCCGGGCGATCTCGGCGTTGCCGAGGGTGATCGGCGGCAGTGCGCACGACGAGTCGCCGGAGTGGATGCCGGCCTCCTCGATGTGCTCCATCACGCCGCCGAGGAAGAGGTCGGTGCCGTCGTAGAGCGCGTCGACGTCGATCTCGACCGCGTCGTCGATGAACCGGTCGACCAGCACGGGCCGGTCGGGGCTGATCTCGGTCGCGGCGTTGATGTAGGCCTCGAGCGCCTGGTCGCTGTAGACGATCTGCATGCCGCGCCCGCCCAGGACGTACGACGGCCGCACCAGCACCGGGTAGCCGATCGAGTGGGCGATGGCCTGGGCCTCGTCGTACGACACAGCGGTGCCGTGCTTGGGCGCGACCAGTCCGGCGTCGGCGAGCACGCGGCCGAAGGCGCCGCGCTCCTCGGCGAGGTCGATGGCCTCCGGGCTGGTGCCGACGATCGGCACGCCCGCGTCCTGCAGCCCCTGCGCGAGACCGAGCGGCGTCTGGCCACCGAGGGTCGCGATGACGCCCGCGATCGGGCCCGCGGCCTTCTCGGCCTCGTAGATCTCGAGCACGTCCTCCATCGTGAGCGGCTCGAAGTAGAGCCGGTCCGAGGTGTCGTAGTCGGTCGAGACGGTCTCCGGGTTGCAGTTGACCATGATCGTCTCGTAGCCGGCCTCGGCCAGCGCGAGGCTGGCGTGGACGCACGAGTAGTCGAACTCGATGCCCTGGCCGATCCGGTTCGGGCCCGAGCCGAGGATGATGACGGCCTGCTTGCCCTCGGCACGCGGCTGGACCTCGGACTCCTCGTCGTAGGACGAGTAGTAGTACGGCGTCGCCGCGGCGAACTCCGCGGCGCAGGTGTCGACCGTCTTGTAGACCGGCCGGACACCGAGCGTCTGCCGGGCGATGCGGACCTCGGACTCCTGCAGCCCACGGATGGCCGCGATCTGCGCGTCGGAGAGGCCGTGGCGCTTGGCCAGGCGCAGCGCACCCGCGTCGAGCGTCTCGGTGGCGGCGACCTGCTGGGCGACCTCGTCGATCAGGAAGACCTGGTCGACGAACCACGGGTCGATCTTCGTGGCGGCGTGGATCTCCTCCTGGGTGGCGCCGGCGCGGATCGCCTGCATCACCTCCTGCAGGCGGCCGTCGTGCGGGACCTTGATGGTCTCGAGCAGCGCGGCCTTGTCGCCGACCGGGGACGCCCAGTCGAACGGCGCGCGCTTGTTCTCCAGCGAGCGCAGCGCCTTGTTGAGTGCCTCGGTGAAGCTGCGGCCGATGGCCATCGCCTCGCCGACCGACTTCATGTGGGTGGTCAGCGTCGGGTCGGCGGTCGGGAACTTCTCGAAGGCGAACCGCGGGACCTTGACCACGACGTAGTCGAGGGTGGGCTCGAAGGAGGCCGGGGTCTCCTGGGTGATGTCGTTGGGGATCTCGTCGAGGGTGTAGCCGACGGCGACCTTGGCGGCGATCTTGGCGATCGGGAAGCCGGTGGCCTTCGACGCCAGGGCGGAGGACCGTGAGACGCGGGGGTTCATCTCGATCACGATGACCCGGCCGTCGGCGGGGTTGACGGCGTACTGGATGTTGCAGCCGCCGGTGTCGACGCCGACCTCGCGGATGATGCCGATGGCGAGGTCACGCAGGTGCTGGTACTCGCGGTCGGTCAGCGTCATCGCGGGCGCGACGGTGATCGAGTCGCCGGTGTGCACGCCCATCGGGTCGAAGTTCTCGATCGAGCAGATGATGACGACGTTGTCGGCCTTGTCGCGCATCACCTCCAGCTCGTACTCCTTCCAGCCGATGATCGACTCCTCGATGAGGACCTCGGTGGTCGGCGACGCGGAGAGGCCCGCGCCGGCGATGCGGTGCATGTCCTCCTCGTCGTAGGCGATGCCGGAGCCGAGGCCGCCCATGGTGAAGGACGGGCGCACGACGATCGGGAAGCCGAGGTCGGCGGCGGCCTTCTCGACCTCCTCCATCGAGTGGCACACGAAGGAGCGAGCGACCTCGCCGCCGACCTTGTGCACGATCGCGTTGAACAGCTCGCGGTTCTCGCCGCGGTGGATCGCCTCGAAGCTGGCGCCGATCATCTCGACGCCGTACTTCTCCAGCACGCCGCTCTCGTGGGCGGCGATGGCGGCGTTGAGCGCGGTCTGGCCACCGAGGGTCGGCAGGATCGCGTCGGGGCGCTCCTTGGCGATGACCTTCTCGACGAACTCGGGGGTGATCGGCTCGACGTAGGTGGCGTCGGCGAACTCCGGGTCGGTCATGATCGTCGCCGGGTTGGAGTTGATCAGGATGACCCGCAGGCCCTCCTCCTTGAGCACCCGGCAGGCCTGGGTGCCGGAGTAGTCGAACTCGCACGCCTGGCCGATGACGATCGGGCCGGAGCCGATGACCAGGACGGACTTGATGTCTTCGCGCTTGGGCATCAGGCGTTCTCCTCCAGGAGCGTGGTGAAGCGGTCGAAGAGGTACGCCGCGTCGTGCGGTCCGGCGGCGGCCTCGGGGTGGTACTGGACGGAGAAGGCCTTGAGCCTGCCCTCCGCGCGGAGCTCGAGACCCTCGACGACGTCGTCGTTGAGGCACACGTGGCTGACCGTCGCGGTGCCGTACGGCGTCTCGGTCGGGGCGTCGACCGGGGCGTCGACCGCGAACCCGTGGTTGTGGGCGGTGACCTCCACCTTGCGGGTGGTCAGGTCCATCACCGGCTGGTTGATGCCGCGGTGCCCGTACTTCAGCTTGTAGGTGCCGAAGCCGAGCGCGCGGCCGAAGAGCTGGTTGCCGAAGCAGATGCCGAAGTACGGCAGCTCGCGCTCCAGCGCCTGCTGGAGCAGCTCGACCTGGCCGGTGGTCGCGGCCGGGTCGCCGGGGCCGTTGGAGAAGAACAGGCCGTCCGGCCCGTTGTCGCCGACGGCCAGGACCTCGTCGATGCTCGCCGTGGCGGGCAGGACGTGGACCTCGATGCCGCGCTCGCTCATCCGCTGCGGCGTCATGTCCTTGATGCCGAGGTCGAGCGCGGCCACGGTGAACCGCTTCTCCCCCTGGGCCGGCACGACGTACGCCTCGCCGGTGGAGACGGCCTCGGACAGGTTGGCGCCGGACATCTCGGCGGATCCCTTGACCCGCTCCAGCAGCTTGGCGGGATCGGTCTCGACGGTGGAGATGCCGACCCGCATCGCGCCGCGCTCGCGCAGGTGACGGGTCAGCGCGCGGGTGTCGATGCCGGAGATGCCGACGACTCCCTGGGCCTTGAGCTCCTCGTCGAGGCTGCGCCGGGAGCGCCAGTTGCTGGGGATGCGGGCGGGCTCGCGGACGACGTAGCCGGCGACCCAGATCCGCTTCGACTCCGGGTCCTCGTCGTTGATCCCGGTGTTCCCGATGTGGGGGGCCGTCATCACGACGACCTGGCGGTGGTACGACGGGTCGGTCAGCGTCTCCTGGTAGCCGGTCATGCCGGTGTTGAAGACGGCCTCGCCGAAGGTCTCGCCCTCGGCGCCGTAGGCCTCGCCGTGGAACGTGCGGCCGTCCTCGAGGACGAGCAACGCCCCGGTGGTTGAGGTGCGAGCGAAGCGAGCCTCGAAACCGCTCATGCCAGTTCTCCTTCCAGGACGGTCGGCGTGCCGCGCAGCAGCGTGGCGACGACGCGACCGGTCAGCTTGCGGTCGTGCCAGGGGTTGTTGCGGCTCAGCGAGACGCTGGCGGCGCGGTCGACGACGACCTTCGTCGTCGGGTCGACCAGGGTGAGGTTGGCGGGCTCACCGACAGCGATCGGCCGGCCGTGCTCGGCGTCGAGACCCGCGATCCGGGCCGGGTTGGCGCTCATCACGCGGGCGACACCGGCCCAGTCGAGGAGGCCGCTCTCGACCATCACGGTGGTGACGACGGGGAGCGCGGTCTCGAGGCCGAGCATGCCGAAGGCCGCGTCGACGAAGGCGTGCTCCTTGTCGTGGCGCGCGTGCGGAGCGTGGTCGGTGGCGACGGCGTCGATGGTGCCGTCGGCCAGGGCCTCGCGCAGCGCCCGGACGTCCTCGTCGGGACGCAGCGGCGGGTTGACCTTGTACGTCGGGTCGTAGCCGGTGAGCAGGTCGGTGGTGAGCAGCAGGTGGTGCGGCGTGACCTCGGCGGTGACGTCGATGCCCTGCGACTTGGCCCAGCGGACCACCTCGACGCTGCCCGCGGTCGAGACGTGGGCGACGTGGACCCGGCTGCCGGTGTGGCGGGCCAGCATGACGTCGCGCGCGACGATGACCTCCTCGGCCACGCCGGGCCAGCCGGGCAGCCCGAGCCGTCCGGAGAGCTCGCCCTCGTGGCAGCAGGCCGTCGGGCCGGCCAGCGAGGGGTCCTGGCTGTGCTGGCTGATGACGCCGCCGAAGGCCTTGACGTACTCCAGCGCCCGGCGCATCACCCGCGGGTCGTGGACGCACTTGCCGTCGTCGGAGAAGACGCGCACCTTCGCGCGGCTGCGGGCCATCAGGCCGAGCTCGGCGAGCTCCTCGCCCGCGAGTCCCTTGGTCACCGCGCCGACCGGCTGCACGTCGACCAGGCCGGCGGTGCGGCCGAGGTCGAGGACCCGCTCGGCGGCCTCGGCGGTGTCGGTGACCGGGTGGGTGTTGGCCATCGCCAGGACGGCGGTGTAGCCGCCGACCGCGGCGGCGCGGGAGCCGGTGAGCACGGTCTCGGCGTCCTCGCGGCCGGGCTCGCGCAGGTGGGTGTGCAGGTCGACCAGGCCGGGCAGCAGCCGCAGGCCGTCGGCGTCGATCGTCCGGTCGGCCTTCGTGCTGATGGCGCCCAGCTCGGCGACGGTGCCGTCGTGGACGAGGACGTCGCTCGTCGTACCGTCGGGAAGGGTGGCGCCCTTGATCAGGATGCTCATGCGCTGGTCTCCTCACCGGCGAGCAGGTGGTAGAGCACGGACATGCGGACGGCGACACCTGCGGACACCTGGTCGAGCACGAGCGAGTCCAGGGCGTCGGCGGCGTCCGCGGAGATCTCCAGGCCGCGGTTCATCGGGCCGGGGTGCAGGATCGGCGTGCCGGGCTCGAGCACGGCGAGCCGGTCGCGGGTCAGGCCGTAGCCGACGGTGTACTCCCGCGCGGTCGGGAAGAACCCGCCGCTCATCCGCTCGCGCTGGACGCGCAGCATCATCACGGCGTCCGCCTGAGGGAGCACCTCGTCGAGGTCGTAGCTGGTGGCGAAGCCCGCCGCCTTCGACCAGTCCCCCACGCCCGCGGGCATCAGGGTCGGCGGGGCGACGGCGGTGACCGTGGCGCCGAGCTTGGTGAGGCTCTTGACGTTGCTGCGGAACACCCGGCTGTGGGTCAGGTCGCCGACGATGGCGACGTGCTTGCCCTCGAGGGTGCCGAGCCTGCGGGTGAGCGTGTAGCCGTCGAGCAGCGCCTGCGTGGGATGCTCGTGGGTGCCGTCGCCGGCGTTGATGACCGGGACGTCGATCCAGCGGCTGATCTGCTCGGCGGCGCCGCTCGCGCCGTGGCGGACGACCAGGCCGTCGATGCCCATGGCGGTGACGGTCAGCACGGTGTCGCGCAGGGACTCGCCCTTGCTCGCGCTGCTGCCCTTGGCGGACAGGTTGATCACGTCGGCGGAGAGCCACTTGCCGGCGATCTCGAAGCTCGACCGGGTGCGGGTGGAGTCCTCGAAGAACAGGTTGATCACGGTGCGGCCGCGCAGCGCGGGGAGCTTCTTGACCTGGCGGTTCTGCACGTCGTGCATCTCCGCGGCGGTGGTGAAGATCTCCTGGATGTCGCCGGCGCTCACGTCGTCGATGCTCAGCAGATGCTTGTTCACTGGATGCGCACCTCGTCCTCGCCGTCGGTCTCGACCAGCCGCAGGCTGACGCGCTCGCTGCGGGCGGTCGGCAGGTTCTTGCCGACGTGGTCGGCACGGATCGGGAGCTCCCGGTGGCCGCGGTCGACCAGCACCGCCAGGCGGACGACGGCCGGTCGGCCCAGGTCCGAGAGCGCGTCGAGCGCGGCCCGGATGGTGCGCCCGGAGTAGAGGACGTCGTCGACCAGCACGACCGTCTTCCCGTCGATGCCGCCGGCCGGCACCTGCGTGCGGTGCGGCGCGCGGGTCGGGTTGGAGCGCAGGTCGTCGCGGTACATGGTGACGTCGAGCTCGCCGGTGGCGACCGTCGTACCCTCGACCTGGGCGATGTTGTCGGCCAGGCGGCGCGCGAGCGGGACGCCGCGGGTGTGGAGCCCGAGAAGCAGGAGATCCTCGGCGCCCTTGTTGCGCTCGAGGATCTCGTGGGAAATGCGGATCAACGCCCGGCTGATGTCGCCGGCGTCGAGGACGACGCGCCCGGCGTCGGTGCCCTCGTGTGCCTTCGAGGTCTGCTGTGCAGGCAAGGCTGAACGGCCCTCCTTCTCCGCCTCACTGGACGGCTCGTTAAAGGATGTCGAACTGCGCTCACCCTACCCGGTGGTCCGGGATCCGGGCGAACCGGGTGCGGTGTGCCGCGGGCCACCACGACGTGACGGAGGGACCCGGCCACACCGGGTCCCTCCGCGACCGGTCGCCGACCTACTTGAAGGCGTCCTTGACCTTCTCGCCGGCCTGCTTGATGTCGCCCTTGGCCTTGTCGACCTTGCCCTCGGCCTCGAGGTCCTCGTCGTCGGTGGCCTTGCCGGCGGCCTCCTTGGCCTTGCCGGTCATCTCCTCGGTCTTGTTGCTCAGCTTGTCGTCGAGACCCATCGTGGGCTCCTCTCGTCGTCGGTCTGCTGACCCGCGGGAGGTACCCGTCGCGCGGTCGTCGATCCGGGGTGGCGACCGACCTACAGCGCCGTCGCCATCGCCGCGCACGCCCGCAGCCACGACCGCCGGGTGCCGGCGGACAGCTGGGAGTACGGGACGACCGAGCCGGAGACCAGGGCCGGGTCGTAGGGCACCCGGTAGACCCCGCGGGTGCGCTGCTCGTAGACCTGGACGAGGTCGCGGGCGAGCGCCTCGTCGACCTTCGGGCTCGGGTCGGAGAGAACCGTGATGGTCTTGTACTTGAGGTTCTCGTGGCCCGCGTCCTGCAGCGCGTCCAGCATCCACAGCCCGCTGTAGCCGGTGTCCTCGCGGACCGTACTGGTGACCACGAGGAGGTCGGCGGCGCCGGCGGCAGCGAGCCAGTTCTCGGCCCTCAGGTTGTTGCCGGTGTCGATCAGCAGGATCCGGTAGAAGCGCTCCAGCAGGGCGTGCACCGCCGCGAAGTCGTCGGCGTGGATGACACCGGTGACGTCGGGGCGCTCGTCGGAGGCGAGGACGTCGAAGTGGGCATCGCCCTGGGAGCGGACGAAGGCACCGAGGTCGCCGATCCGGGACTGGTAGACGTCGGTGAACCGCTCGAGGTCCTCGAGCAGCTCGCGGGTGGTGTTGCGGTGGGCGCCGCGCGTGCCGCGGATCCCGAGGGTGCCGCGGGTCTCGTTGTTGTCCCAGGCGATCACGCCGCCCCCACGGACGGTGCCGAAGGTGTACCCGGCGGCAAGGACGCCGGTGGTCTTGGCCGCGCCGCCCTTCGGGTTGACGAATGCGATCGTGCGCGGGCCGTCGAAGTCCTTCTGGATCGCGGCCCGGTCGGCCTCGTAGGACCGCTCGGCGGCACCCATCGCGGGCTTGACCAGGCCACCGGTCCAGCGGCGTACCCGTCCACGCCAGCCCCATGTCGCCGGCCCCAGGGTCGAGTGGTTGTCGCGACGGTCGAGGAAGTCGGTGGCCGTCATGAACCGGCGCGGCTCCGCGGCCGGAGCGGGTACGGCGGGCGGCAGCGCCACGCTCGGCGGCGGGCTCATCGGTGGCGGGCCCACCGGCGGCGGGCCGAGGGGTGCGAGCATCCCGCGCACGGC
The DNA here is from genome assembly GCA_016803235.1 of Pimelobacter simplex. Taxonomy (GTDB): domain Bacteria; phylum Actinomycetota; class Actinomycetes; order Propionibacteriales; family Nocardioidaceae; genus Nocardioides; species Nocardioides simplex_A. Next base: position 106,425 of record JADCLI010000001.1, on the reverse strand, counting down.
GGTGTGCTCGTCGGCCGGCGGGGGCGTCGCCGGCTCCGCGGCGGGCCGCTCACCGATCGGGTCGGTGAGCGGGTCGGACAGGTGGTCGGTCAGGGGGTCGGTCGACGAGTGACTCACGTGTACCTCCGAGATAGGCAGCGGTCGCCCGCCAACCTACCCCCGGACCGCCGGTCAGGACACGGCGGACAGCGCGGTCTCGATCGCCCTGTGGAAGGTGGGATAGGCGAAGTGCATGCGCCGCAGCTTGGCGAGCGGGACCTTGGCCTGGACGGCGGTGACGAGCATCCCGATGACCTCGCCACCCGAGGGGCCGACCGCGGTCGCGCCGACGAGCACCCCACGGTCGAGGTCCACGACCACCTTGACCAGCCCGTCGTTGCCGACCTTGTGCAGCCAGCCGCGGCTGGACTCCGGCAGCGCCGCCGTGCCGACACCGACCCGGATCCCCGCGGCGCGCGCCTGCTGCTCGGTCAGCCCCACCGAGCCGACCTCGGGGTCGGTGAAGGTCGCCCGCGAGACGGCGCGGTAGTCGGCCCACGGTCCGTCCTCGCCGGTGAGGTCGCGGATCGCGACGTCGGCCTGGTACATCGACATGTGCGTGAACGCGCCCTTGCCGGTGATGTCGCCGACCGCCCACAGCCGCTTGGCGCCCTTGACCCGCATCCGCTTGCCGACCTCGATCGCCCGGGCGTCGGGGTCGAGCCCGACCGTGTCCAGGCCGACGTCGCCCAGGTTGACGCGCCGACCGGCCGCCACGAGCAGCGCGTCGGCACCGACCGACGTACCGTCGGCGAGTCCGATGCTGAAGGCGCCCTCGTGGGAGACGGCCGTGACGCCGACTCCGGTGCGCACGGTGATGCCCTCGGCCTCGAACGCCGCACGCACGATGGCGCTGGCCTCGGGCTCCTCCGGTCCGAGGATCCGGTCGAACGCCTCGATGACCGTCACGGCGACGCCGAACCGCGCGAACGCCTGGGCCAGCTCGCAGCCGATCGCTCCCCCGCCGAGCACCGCCAGGCTGGCCGGCAGGTCCCGGACCCGGACCGCGTCGCGGTTGGTCCAGTACGGCGTCCCTGCGAGTCCCGGGATCGGGGGCACCGCCGGCTCGGTCCCGGTGTTGAGCACGACGCCGCGCTGCGCGGTGATCGCGACCTCGCCGTCGGCCGTCGTGACCACCACCCGGCCGGGCCCGTCGAGCCGGCCGTGGCCGCGCAGGAAGCGTGCGCCGGCCCTCTCCAGCCGCTCGACGGCGACCTTGTCGTCCCAGTCGTCGGTGGCCTCGTCGCGGATCCGGTCGGCGACGACGGTCCAGTCGGGGCTCACCTCGGCGGCGCCGGCCAGGGCGCCGACGCGCCGGGCCTCGGCGAGCGTGCCGGCGGCGCGGATCATCATCTTCGACGGGATGCACCCGAAGTACGGGCACTCGCCGCCGACCAGGCGGCGGTCGACGCCGACCACCGAGAGCCCGGCTCGGGCCAGCGAGGCGGCGAGATGCTCCCCGCCCGGCCCGAGCCCGATCACGACGACGTCAGCTTCCAGGGTGTCCGGCATGGCCCCACACTGGCACGAGGGTGGTCGTCAGACCAGCGTCGCCTTCTTGCGCTGGATCGCGCCGAGCACACCGTTGACGAACGAGGGCGACTCGTCGGTCGACAGCTCACGGACCAGGCCCATCGCCTCGGTCACCGCGACGGTGTCGGGGACGTCGTCGGCCCAGAGCAGCTCCCAGACGCCGATCCGGAGCACGTTGCGGTCGACCGCGGGCATCCGGGTCAGGCTCCAGTCGGTGGAGAACTCCTCGAGCACCTCGTCGATCCGCTCGCGACGCTCGGTGACGCCGCGGACGAGGACGGCGGTGTAGGGGTTCGCCGGCGGCTCGCCCTCGGCGGTCACCCGGTCGAGCGCCTCGACACCCGTCTCGCCGCGCAGGTCGGCGGCGTACAGGACGTCGAGGGCGCGCTTGCGGGCCTTGGTCCGGGCTCCCACGAGGGGGATCAGCCCTTCACGCGCGAGAGGTACGAGCCGCCCTCACGGGTGTCGACCTTGATCTTCTCGCCCTGCTCGATGAAGAGCGGGACCTGGATCTCGGCGCCGGTCTCGAGCGTGGCCGGCTTGGTGCGCCCGGTGGCGGAGTCGCCGACGACGCCGGGCTCGGTGTAGGAGACGAGGAGCTCGACCGAGGCGGGCATCTCGATGAAGAGCACGCGGCCCTCGTTGGTGGCCAGGATGACCTCCTGGTTCTCCAGGAGGAAGCCGGCGGCGCTGCCGACGATGGCGGGGTCGACCTCGACCTGGTCGTAGTCCTGGACGTCCATGAAGACGAAGTTGGTGCCGTCGTTGTAGAGGTACTGGAACGAGCGGCGGTCGACCGTGGCGGTCTCGACCTTGGTGCCGGCGTTGAAGGTCTTGTCGACGTTCTTGCCCGACTCGACGTGCTTGAGCTTGGTGCGGACGAACGCGGGACCCTTGCCCGGCTTCACGTGCTGGAACTCGACCACCTGCCAGAGCTGGCCCTCCAGGTTGAGAACCATGCCGTTCTTGAGGTCGTTCGTCGTTGCCATGAATCAGCCTTCTCTGCAGATGTCGAAGATCGGGAGGCTCCGGAAGCCGGAGGTCCGGGCCAGCGGTCGATTCTAGTGCGCGGGGTGCGCTGCGATGAATTCCAGCGCCTGGCGGTAGCCGTCGATGCCCTCGCCCTCGATCACCTTCGCGGCGTGGGGCGTGACGACCGAGGTGTGCCGGAACTCCTCGGGGCGCTTCGACGGGGCGCTGATGTGCACCTCGACCAGGGGCGCGGTCAGCTGCGCGCAGGCGTCGTAGAGCGCGTAGGAGTAGTGCGTCCAGGCGCCCGCGTTGAGCACGACCGGCCAGGCGCGGTCCGCGGCGCTGTTGAGCCGGTCGAGCATCTCGCCCTCGTGGTTGGTCTGCGAGAAGTGGACCCTAAGGCCCAGCTCCTTGCCCCACCGCGGCATCAGGACGTCCTGGAGGTCGACGTGCGTCGTGGTGCCGTAGATCTCCGGCTGCCGCCTGCCGAGCCGGCCCAGGTTCGGGCCGTTGAGGACGTAGACGTCGCGCTTGCTCATGCCCCGGATCCTAGGGCGGTGTACGCCGCCCGCAGGTCTGCCTCGGACGGCCCGGCCAGCACGACCGGCTTCGCCAGGTCCTCGAGCACGACGAAGCGCAGCTGGTTGCCGCGGGCCTTCTTGTCGACCCGCATCGTGGTCAGCAGGGTGTCGAAGTCGGCGCCGCTCCAGGAGGTCGGGAGCCCGACCCGGCCGAAGGCCGCACGGTGCCGGGCGACGACCTCCGGCGACAGCGACCCGGCGCGGGCGGCCAGCTCGGCGACGTACACGCACCCGAGCGCGACGGCCTCGCCGTGCCGGACGGAGTAGTCGGTGGCCTTCTCGATGGCGTGGGCCAGGGTGTGGCCGTAGTTGAGGACCTCGCGGCCAGGGTGGCCGTCGACACCCCCGGTCTCCTTGAGGTCGTCCGCGACGACGTCGGCCTTGACCCGGATCGCCCGCTCGACCAGCTCGCGCAGCACCGGCGATTCCGGCGTCAACGTCGCGGGGTCGGTCGACTCGACCAGCTCGAGGATCCGCGGGTCGGCGATGAAGCCGCACTTGACGACCTCGCCGAGGCCCGCGACGACCTCGGCCCGCGGCAGCGTCTCGAGCAGTGCGAGGTCGCACAGCACGCCGGCGGGCTCGTGGAAGGAGCCGACCAGGTTCTTGCCGGCGGGAGTGTTGATGCCGGTCTTGCCGCCGACCGCGGCATCGACCATCGCGAGCACGGTGGTCGGGACGTGGACGACCGCGACACCGCGCAGCCAGGTCGCAGCGACGAAGCCACCGAGGTCGGTGGTCGCACCGCCGCCGAGGGTGACGACGGCGTCGGAGCGGGTGAAGCCCTCCTCGCCGAGCGACTCCCAGCACGCCGCGGCGACCTCCCAGTTCTTGGCCTCCTCGCCGTCGGGCACCTGGAGCACGACGACGTCGAGGCCCTCGAGCAGGTCGGCGAACGGCTCGAGCAGGTCCTCGAGGGACTCGGGGGTGATGATCGCGACCCGCTGGACACCGGCGGGCAGCAGCCCGGGGAGGCGGTCGAGGACGCCGTGGCCGACGACGACGTCGTACGGCGCGGCGGCGCTCACCTTGATGACGGAGCTGGCGGTGGGGTCGGTCATGAGCGGTGGGTGTCTTCCTCGAGGGCGGTGTGGATCTCGGCCACGATCTCCGCGGGCTCGCGGCCGTCGGTGTCGACGGTGATCCGGGCCAGGCCGGCGTAGACCGGAGCGCGCTCGTCGAGGAGCTGCTTGACCCGCGCGCGGACGTTGCCGAGCAGCAGCGGGCGCCCCGAGCCCAGGCCGACCCGCTTGACGGCGTCGGCGAGCCCGACGCGGAGGAAGACCACCCGGTGGGCCGCGAGCAGCGCCTGGGTGGCCGGGTCGAGCACCGCTCCGCCACCCAGCGACAGCACGCCGTCGTGCTCGTCGAGCGCTCGCGCCACGGCGGCCCGCTCGAGCGCGCGGAAGGTCGCCTCGCCGTCCTCGACGAAGATGTCCTGGACGGACTTGCCGTGCTGCGCCTCGACCAGCTCGTCGGTGTCGGCGAACCCGACCCCGAGCCGCTCGGCGAGCAGCCGGCCGACCGTGGTCTTGCCAGCGCCCATGGTGCCGATCAGAACCGCACGCGGCCCGCCGGTCACGCGACCGGTCACTTGAACCGGAGGGTGTCGAGGTACGACTGCACGTTGCGCCGGGTCTCCTGGACCGAGTCGCCGCCGAACTTCTCGAGCACCGCCTCGGCGAGCACCAGCGCGACCATCGCCTCGGCGACGATGCCCGCCGCCGGGACCGCACACACGTCGGAGCGCTGGTGGTGGGCCACCGCCTCCTCGCCGGTGGCGAGGTCGACGGTGCGCAGGGCGCGCGGCACGGTGGCGATCGGCTTCATCGCCGCGCGGACGCGCAGGATCTCGCCGGTCGTCATGCCGCCCTCGGTGCCGCCGGAACGGCCGGAGACACGGCGCAGGCCGTCGTCGGTCGGGACGATCTCGTCGTGGGCGAGCGAGCCGGGGGTCGCGGCGAGCTCGAAGCCGTCGCCGACCTCGACGCCCTTGATCGCCTGGATGCCCATCAGCGCGCCGGCGAGGCGCGCGTCGAGGCGGCGGTCCCAGTGGACGTGGGAGCCGAGGCCCGGCGGCAGGCCGTGGACGACCACCTCGACGACGCCGCCGAGCGTGTCGCCGTCCTTATGGGCCTGGTCGATCCGCTCGACCATGAGCTTGGAGCCGTCGGCGTCGAGGCAGCGCACCGGGTCGGCGTCGAGGCGCGCGACGTCGTCGGGCGTCGGGAGCTCGCGCGACGGCGTGCGCACGCCGCCGATCTCCAGCACGTGGCTGACGATCCGCGCGCCGGTGGCCTGCTCGAGGAAGTTGCTGGCGACCCGTCCGAGCGCGACCCGGGCCGCGGTCTCGCGAGCGGAGGCACGCTCGAGGATCGGGCGAGCGTCGGCGAAGTCGTACTTCTGCATGCCCGCGAGGTCGGCGTGGCCGGGGCGCGGGCGGGTGAGGGGGGCGTTGCGGGCCTGCGCCTCGAGCACGGCGGGGTCGACCGGGTCGGCCGCCATCACGGTCTCCCACTTGGGCCACTCGGTGTTGCCGACCTGCACCGCGACCGGACCGCCCTGGGTGCGGCCGTGCCGGACGCCGCCGGTGATGGTGACCTCGTCGGCCTCGAACTTCATCCGCGCGCCACGGCCGTAGCCGAGGCGACGACGGGCGAGCGAGTCGGAGATGTCATCGGTCGTGACCTCGACGTGGGCCGGCAGGCCCTCGAGGATCGCGACCAGGGAGGGGCCGTGGGACTCCCCCGCGGTCAGCCAGCGCAACATGGGCACCAGTCTCCCACGGTGGGCTCAGCCGCCGAGGACCTGTCCCACGACGACGGCGACCAGTGCGCCCAGCACGAGGAAGGGCCCGAACGGCACCCGGCGGCGGATCATCGTCCCGCTGCGTCGCATCGGCACCATCCCGAGCACGCCCAGGACCGCGGCCGCGAGCACCGACGCGAACAGGACGGGCGCGCCGAACGGGCCGAGCGCGATGCCGAGCAGCGCGCCCAGCCGGACGTCCCCGCCGGCCATCGCCCGTGGGCTGACCAGCCGCATCAGGCCGTAGTAGCCGCCGAGCCCGACGAACCCGACCAGGCCCCACAGCGCCACGCTCGGCTCGCCGAGGACCAGCGCGACCACGCCCACCAGGATGCCGGTCACCAGCCACGAGGGCCGGATCAGGCGGGACGGGAGGTACCAGGTGACGTAGTCGATCACCGTCAGCGCGCAGCAGACGGGGACGAGGACCAGGAGCCAGAGCAGGCCCCAGCCCCAGCCCAGCACCAGGCCGAGCACGCCGGCTGCGAGCCCGCACGCGAGCGCGCTGCGCAGCCGCAGGCCGGGCCGGGCGGCGAGCTCCGCGAACGGCACGTGGTCCGGGTAGTCCTCCGGGTTCTCGGCCGGGTCGTGCTCCGGCTCGGGGCACAGCGCGATCAGGTTCGGGACGAGGAGTCCGCTCACCGCGCCGATGAGCGCGCAGGCCAGGGCGGGGAGCAGCTCCATGGCGAGGAACCTACCGAGCCGCGAGCGCGGCTTCGCCCGCCGAGCGCATGGCGGCGAGTGGCCCGTCGTGACCGGTGAACATCGCGAACTGGTGGACGGCCTGGTGCACCAACAGGTCCAGCCCGGACACGACGGGCACTCCCGCGGACAGGGCGGCGGCGACCAGCGGGGTGGGCCATTCGTTGTAGGTGACCTCGAAGACCACGTCCGCGGGCAGCACGCGCCCGATCAGGCCATCGGTCTGGGCAGCGGCGGGGACGGTGGAGACCAGGACGCCTCCGGCCGGGCCGGCCTCGTCCAGCGGGACGAGGAGCACCCGGGGCGCCGAGGGGTGCCGCTCGATCGCGGCCACCGCCTCCGCGGCGTTGACCGGGTTGCGGGCGGCGACGGTGATCTCGCCGATGCCGAGGTCGGCGAGCGCGAGGCCGACGCTGGCGGCGGTCGCACCGCCACCGAGGATCGTCGCGGACCTCAGGATCCCGGCGAAGCGCTCCCTGATCGCCGCCACCGCGCCCGGCACGTCGGTGTTGTCGGCGGACCACCCGCCCGGGGTCCGCACCAGGGTGTTGGCGCCGCCGGCCAGCACGGCGAGGCCGGAGACCTCGTCGGCCAGCGCCAGCGCCTCCCGCTTCAGCGGCGCGGTGACCGAGAGGCCCCGCCACTCGGGACCGAGGCCGGCCACGAACCCGGCCAGCGCACCGGCCGGGACCCGCACGGCGTCGTACCTCAGGTCGAGGCCGAGGGCCGCGTATCCCGCGCGGTGCAGCACGGGCGACAGGGAGTGCTCCACGGGGTCGCCGACCACGCCGAAGCGGTGCCCCATCAGCAGGCGCCCTGCGACTCGTTCTCGCAGTAGTCGCGCAGCTCGTCGCGGTAGCCGAGGAACTCGTCGTAGCTCGCCGCGAACTTCGTCTCACCGGTGCGCAGGTTGACCGTGACGTAGTAGTACCAGTCACCCTCGGGCGGGTTGGCGGCCGCCATGATCGCGTCGTCACCCGGCGCGCTGATCGGGCCCGGCGGCAGGCCGGCCACCCGGAAGGTGTTGTACGGCGAGTCCGTCTCGTCACGCTCGTCCTGCGTGAGGCCGACGGTGAGCTTGCGGTCGAGCGCGTAGTCGACCGTCGCGTCGATCTGCAACCGGCCGGTCTGGCCGGCGGTGCCCGGGTTCTCGACGCGGTTGAGGACCACCCGCGCGATCTTCGCCATGTCCTCGGGCGTCTTGCCCTCCACCTGCACCAGGGAGGCGATGGTCATCAGCTCGTGCGGGGTGTAGCCGAGCCGCTGGGCGGCGGCGTCGAGGCCCGTGTCCTCGGCGGCCTGGCGCCACCGCTCCACCATGGACGCCAGCAGGCCGGCGGCGGTGTCGTCGGGGCTGATCGTGTACGTCGCGGGGAACAGGTAGCCCTCGGGGTTGCCGCCCGCGTAGTCGGGCAGCCCGAGGTCGGGGCTCCGCAGTGCCGCGTTGAGGTCCTTCTTCGTGAAGTCGGTCTTCTTGGCGAGGAGGTCGACGATGTCCACGACGCGCAGTCCCTCGGGGACCGTCACGGTCGCCGTCGACACGTTGGCGGGGTCGACCAGGATCGCGACGACGTCGGCGGCCTTCATCTCGCTGCGGAGCAGGTAGGTGCCGGCCTGGATCCGCGTGGACCGGTCGTCCTGCGCAGCCGCGTCGACGAAGGCCTCCGAGGAGGCGACCACGCCGAGGTCCTCGAGCTCGGCGCCCATCGAGCCGACCGTCTGCCCGGGATCGATGACGAACGTGACCTCTCCGCTGCCGGGGCCCGCGAAGTCCTCCGGCCCGGCGAACATGTCCTTCACGTCGGAGATCGCGCCGCGGGCGAACCACGCCACGACGGCACAGAACAGCACGACGACGAGCAGCATCGGGAGGCAGCCGCCTCGACGCTTCCTCTCCGCCCGCCGGCGTCCGCCGGCCGGCGTGCCGGGAAGGATGTCGTGGCCAGCGTCATCGACCTGATCCGGAAGCGGCTCAGTCATGCGTCTCCTCGGGCGTGGGGGTCACCAGCTCCCCCGGAGGGATGCCGGTCGCGCGTTCTGCATCCAGCGCCTGCTGGAGGATCACGACGGCCGCGACCTGGTCGACCACGGCTCGGCGCTTCGCTCCCTTGCGCTGGTCGCGCAGCATAGCCTCCGCCGTCACGGTGGTCAGACGCTCGTCGACCAGGCGCACGGGGACGGGCGCGATCCGCTTCGCCAGGCGTCCGGCGAACTCGCGGACCTTGAGCGCCGCCGGGCCCTCGCCGCCGGCGAGCGAGCGGGGCAGGCCCATCACGACCTCGAGGACCCCGGAGGAGTCCTCCTCCGCCCGCAGCAGCTGGTGGATCCGGCGCAGGTCGCCCTTCCCACGGCGCACCGTCTCGACCGGGGTGGCCAGCATCCCGGAGGGGTCGCTGCGGGCGACGCCGATCCGGGCGTCGCCCGGGTCGACGCCGAGGCGGACGCCGTGCCTCATGCTGCTCAGCCCTGCGCCACCGCGGCGGTCACGGCAGCGAGCGCCTCGTCGATCCGGGAGACGTCGGTGCCACCGCCCTGCGCCATGTCGGCCTTGCCGCCGCCCTTGCCGCCGAGGAAGGGCGCCGCCGCGCGGACGAGGTCGCCGGCGGCGAGGCCGCGGGCCTGGGCCGCGTCGTTGAGTGCTGCCACGATGGCCGCCTTGCCGTCGGCCGCGCCGATCAGGACGACGACCGCGGGAGCGTCGCCGGCGAGCCGGGCCCGGACGTCGGTGGCGAGGGTGCGCACGTCGCCGCCCGCGGCGCCGTCGAGACGCTGGGCGACCAGGCGCACGCCGTTGACGTCGCGCGCGCCCTCGGCGAGCGCGGCGCCGCCCGCCAGCAGCTGGGCGAGGCGGATCCTCTCCATCTCCTTCTCGGTCTGCTTGAGCCGCTCCACGAGGTCGCCCACCCTGCCGACGATGTCGCCGGGCTGGGTCTTGAGCAGCGTGGAGAGCTGGCCCACCACGTCACGCTCGCGGGCGAGGTAGGAGAAGCCCTCGACACCCGTCAGGGCCTCGATGCGGCGGTTGCCGGAACCGACCGACGCCTCGCCGGTCACCACGATGGTGCCGACCTGGCTGGAGTGCTCGACGTGCGTGCCGCCGCACAGCTCACGCGACCACGGGCCGCCGATCTCGACGACGCGGACCTTCTGGTCGTCGTACGTCTCGCCGAAGAGGGCGATCGCGCCCCAGTCCTTGGCCTCGCCGAGGGTCATGTACTGCCAGCCGACGGGCAGGTCGGCGCGCAGCGCGTTGTTGGAGACCTGCTCGATCTCGCGGACCTGCTCGGGCGACAGCGCGTTGAGCCAGCCGAAGTCGAGGCGCAGGTAGCCCGGGCGGTTGTAGGAGCCGGACTGCAGGGCGGTGGGCCCGAGCACCTCACGCAGCGCGGCGTGCACGATGTGGGTGCCGGAGTGCGCCTGCCGGGCGCCGATGCGCCACTGCGGATCGACCTTGGCGTGCAGGAGCCGCGCGTCGGCGGGCAGCTCGCCGTCGACGACGCGGACCTGGTGCACCACGAGGCCGCGCACCGGACGCTGGACGTCGAGGACCTCGAGGGCGCCGCCCTCGTACTCGATGACGCCGGCGTCGGCGACCTGGCCACCGGACTCGGCGTAGAACGGGGTGCGGTCGAGGACCAGCTCGCCGATCTCACCGGTGGCGAGGACCGGGACGGCGGCGCCCTCCCGCAGCAGCGCCAACGGCTTCGACTCGGTCTCGAGGGTCTCGTAGGCGAGCCACTCGGTGGGGCCGTGGGCGTCGAGGATGTCGCGGTAGGCGGCCGTGTCGGCGTGCTGGCCCTTCTTGGCGCGCGCGTCGGCCTTGGCCCGCTCGCGCTGCTCGGCCATCAGCTGCCGGAAGCCGGTCTCGTCGACGCTGAGGCCCGCCTCGGCGGCCATCTCGAGGGTGAGGTCGATCGGGAAGCCGTAGGTGTCGTGCAGCGCGAACGCCTTGTCGCCCGGGATGGTCGAGGCGCCCGCGCCCTTCACCTCGCCCGCGGCCAGGTCGAAGATCTGGGTGCCGGCCTGGAGGGTCTTGCGGAACGCCTCCTCCTCGGCGTACGCGACCTGGGCGATCCGGTCCCAGCCGGACACCAGCTCGGGGTAGCTCTCCCCCATCCGGTCGCGCGAGACCGGCAGCAGCTCGGGCAGCGACGGGTCCTGGTAGCCGAGCAGGCGCATGTTGCGCACCGCACGCCGCAGCAGCCGGCGCAGCACGTAGCCGCGACCCTCGTTGCCCGGGGTGACGCCGTCACCGATGAGCATCAGCGAGCTGCGGACGTGGTCGGCGACCACCCGGAAGCGGACGTCGTCGACGTGGCCGTCGGCACCGGGGGCGCCGTACTTCTTCCCGGAGAGCTCCATGGCCTTCTCGATGACGGGGAAGACCGTGTCGATCTCGTACATGTTGTGCTTGCCCTGGAGCAGGTAGGCGACCCGCTCGAGGCCCATGCCGGTGTCGATGTTCTTGCTCGGCAGCGGTCCCGCGATGTCGAAGTCGTCCTTGGCGCGGACGGCGCTGAGCTCCTCCTGCATGAAGACCAGGTTCCAGATCTCCAGGAACCGGTCCTCGTCGGCCTCCGGGCCACCGTCGGGGCCGAACTCGGCACCGCGGTCGATGTAGATCTCGCTGCAGGGGCCACCCGGGCCGGGGACGCCCATGTTCCAGTAGTTGTCCTTGAGGCCGCGCGGCTGGATGCGCTCGTCGGGCAGGCCCGCGATCCGCTTCCACGCCTCGCGTGCCTCGTCGTCCTCGGGGAGCACGGTGACCCAGATCCGGTCGGGGTCGAAGCCGAAGCCGCCGTCGGCCTGGGAGTTGGTGATCAGCTCCCACGCGAACTGGACGGCACCCTCCTTGAAGTAGTCGCCGAAGGAGAAGTTGCCGTTCATCTGGAAGAAGGTGCCGTGCCGCGTGGTCTTGCCGACCTCCTCGATGTCGAGGGTGCGCACACACTTCTGCACGCTCGTCGCGCGCTGGAACGGCGGCGTCTCCTGGCCCAGGAAGTAGGGCTTGAACGGCACCATGCCGGCGTTGACGAAGAGCAGGTTGGGGTCGTCGAGCAGCAGCGAGGCCGACGGTACGACGGTGTGGCCGCGCGCCTCGAAGTGGGCGAGGAACCGGTTGCGGATCTCCGCGCTGCTCAGGTACTGCTCGCTCAACGGGTGCCTTCCTTGCTGGGCTGGGGATTCATGAGTTGGGGCGGACCGGCGTCGGCGCCGTCGAAGCGCTGGCGCAGGTGGATCTCGGCCGCGGCCTGGCCGCGGGCGACCTCCTCGCCGAACATCCGGGCGCCCACGACGGCCGCCCCGATCCGGTCGCGCATGCCGTCGGGCGTGAACGCCTCCGCGAGGCGGCGGACCCGGACCATGCCGTAGACGCCGGCGGCGGCGCCGGCGGCGAACCAGACGCCGGCCCTCACGACGAGACCTCCAGGTCGGGGCGCAGCGCCGAGCGTTGGCGCGACTCGAGGTCGCGTCGCGCGGCCTTGAGCACCAGCCTGCGCTCCCTGCGGGAGCGCTTGACCTCGCGCTTCATCTCGAACCTGATGCGGTTGCGGACCTCCGGCGACAGCGCCCGGCGCAGGCCGGCGGCCAGGGCCGCAGTCTTGATGACGCTCTCGCGCAGCAGGATGTCGGCGAACATCGGGGCCGGCACCACGCGCGCGGGGACCCGTGGGCCCTGCTCCTGCCCGAGGTCGGTGATGACGTACTCGCGGTCGTCGACGACCGCCACCGGGGTGCGGACCTGGTGGCGCCCGGCCTCCTGGCGCAGCTCCAGCTCGGCCTCGATGCCGGCCAGCTGCTCGCGCAGCGCGTCGGCGTCCTGGGCGGCCGCGGCGAGCAGCGCGTCGGTCTGGTCGCGGGCCTGGCGCACGGACCGGGACAGCCGGTACGCCGCGACCCCGAGCGCCACGACGGCCACGAGGGTCAGCACGACCAGCCAGGTCGGGACGGCGAGGTCGGAGGTCACGACGGACAAGACTACTTGCTCGTCCGGCCACGGATGATCCGGCGTACCCGCTCCCACCGCTGCTTGACCGCGGCCTCGGCGCCCAGCTCGGTCGGCCGGTAGTAGGCCGCGTCGAGCACCACGTCGGGCGCGTACTGCTGCTCGGCGACGCCGAAGGGCGCGTCGTGGCTGTAGACGTAGCCCTGACCGTGGCCGAGCGACGTGGCGCCGGCGTAGTGGGCGTCGCGCAGGTGGGGCGGGACCTGGCCGATCTTGCCGGCACGCACGTCGGCGACGGCCTCGAAGATCGCGGTGGTCACCGCGTTGGACTTGGGCGCCACGGCGAGGGCGATGGTGGCGTGGGCCAGGGTGAGCTGGGCCTCGGGCATCCCGATCAGCTGGACGGTCTGCGCCGCGGCGACCGCCGTGGTCAGCGCGGTCGGATCGGCCAGCCCGATGTCCTCGCTGGCGAGGATCATCAGGCGACGGGCGATGAACCGGGGGTCCTCCCCGGCCTCGATCATCCGGGCGAGGTAGTGCAGGGCGGCGTCGGCGTCGGAGCCGCGGACCGACTTGATGAACGCACTGACGACGTCGTAGTGCTGGTCGCCGTCGCGGTCGTAGCGCACGGCCGCCTGGTCGGCCGCGGTCTCGGCCGTCTCCACGTCGATCGTGCTGCTGCCCTTGCTGCGGGCCGCCCCGGCGGCGGCCTCGAGGTAGGTCAGCGAGCGGCGGGCGTCGCCGCCGGCCAGCCGCACGATGTGGTCGCGCGCCGCCTCGTCGAGGACCAGCTCGCCGCCGAGGCCCCGCTCGTCGGCGACGGCCAGGTCGAGCACGGCGGCGATGTCGTCGTCGGTCAGGGACTGCAGGCGCAGCAGCAGGCTGCGCGACAGCAGCGGCGAGATGACGCTGAACGACGGGTTCTCCGTGGTGGCCGCGACCAGGGTCACCCACCGGTTCTCGACGCCGGGCAGCAGCGCGTCCTGCTGGGCCTTGCTGAACCGGTGCACCTCGTCGACGAAGAGGACGGTCTCCTCCCCCGTCGCCACCAGCTGGCGCCGGGCCGCGTCGATCGCCGCCCGGACCTCCTTGACGCCGGCGGAGACGGCCGAGACCTCCACGAAGCGCCGGCCGGTCTGCTGGCTGATGATCGAGGCGATCGTGGTCTTGCCGGTGCCCGGAGGTCCCCACAGCAGCAGCGAGAGCGACTGATCGCCCTCGACCAGCTGCCGCAGCGGCGACCCGGGAGCGCGCAGCTGCTCCTGCCCGACCAGCTCCTCGAGGGTGCGCGGGCGCATCCGCACGGCCAGCGGCGCGGAGGCGTGCGCGGCGTCGGCGAGCGAGCCGCCCGACGTGCTCCCCCGGGACCCCGGGGTGTCGAACAGCTGGGGCTCGTCATCCACGACGAGAGAGCCTAGCCAGCAGCGTGGACAACCCGTCAGGCGCGCCCGATCGACTTGTTGTCGAGGTCGAACCAGGTGTCGGCGTACCCGGGCTGCTCGATCAGGTCGGTGCTCGGGCTGGCGCCCGGGTCCGGGCGACCCTCGGCGTCGACGCCGAGCAGGCCGGCGGTCAGGGGCTCGTGCGGCGCCTGGCCGAGGCGACCCGGGAAGTGGCAGGCGACCTTGTGCTTGCGGCCGATCTGGAGCAACGGCGGCTCGTGCCGGGCGCAGATCTCCTGGGCGATCGGGCAGCGGGTGCGGAACCGGCAGCCGGACGGCGGGTCGATCGGGCTCGGGACGTCGCCCTGCAGCCGGATCCGCTCGATCCGGCCGCCCGTGGCGGCCTGCTTGACGTCGGGGACGGCCGACAGGAGCGCTTGGGTGTAGGGGTGGTGCGCGTTGCCGTAGATCGAGTCGCGGTCGCCGATCTCGACGATCTTGCCGAGGTACATGACCGCGATCTCGGGGCAGAAGTGCCGCACGATCGCGAGGTCGTGGGCGATGAAGAGGAACGCGACCCCGAACTCGTTCTGGATGTCCTGGAGCAGGTTGATGACCTGCGCCTGGATCGACACGTCCAGCGCGGAGACCGGCTCGTCGGCGACGAGCAGCTTGGGCTGCAGGGTGAGCGCACGGGCGATGCCGATGCGCTGGCGCTGGCCGCCGGAGAACTCGTGCGGGTAGCGGTTGTAGTGCTCGGGGTTCAGGCCCACGACCTCGAGCAGCTCCTGGACCCGCGGGAGGATCTTGTCCTTCGGGAGGATCTTGTGGATCGCGAGCGGCGCGCCGATGATCGAGCCCACCGTCTGGCGCGGGTTCAGCGAGGTGTACGGGTCCTGGAAGATCATCTGGATCTCGCGACGCAGCGGCTTGAGCTCGGCCGGCCCGGCCTGCGCGATGTCCTGGCCCTCGAACCGGATCGCACCCGCCGTCGGCTTGTAGAGCCGGGTGATCAGGCGGCCGGTCGTCGACTTCCCGCAGCCCGACTCGCCGACCAGGCCGAGCGAGGTGGCCTCGGCGACCTGGAAGGACACGCCGTCGACGGCCTGGACCTGGCCGACGGTACGACGGATCAGGCCCGGCGACTTGACCGGGAAGTACATCCGGAGCTGGTCGACCTCGAGGATCGGCTTGGCGTCGACGGGCGCGACCGCGGCGCCGTGGCCCTCGACGTGCGCCACCGGCGCGGCCTCCTCGGAGTCCTGGTTGCCCGGGTTGATGGTCTCGTTCGTCATCACAGCTCCTCGGCGGCGTCGGCGGTGTCGCCGGCAAGGTCCGGTGCGATGACCGGGAGCACCTCGGCCGCGTAGATCGCGTCGGGGTTGGGCAGGTGGCAGCGCTTGGTGTGGCTCTCGCCGCGCTGGCCGGGGACGAGCAGGGGCAGCTCGGTGCGGCACAGGTCGCCGGGCACCTTCTCGCGGTGCGGGCACCGCGGGTGGAAGGGGCAGCCGGACGGCGGGTTGAGCAGACTGGGCGGGTTGCCGGGGATGGGGATCAGCCGCGCCTCGGTGTCGCCGGTGAGGTCCGGCACGCTGGAGAGCAGACCCCACGTGTAGGGCATCTCCGGGTGCGTGAGGATCTCCTTGCACGGGCCGTACTCGACGGCCCGGCCGGCGTACATCACCAAGACGTCGTCGGCCATCTCCGCCACGACGCCGAGGTCGTGGGTGATGATGATGACCGCCGAGTTGAACTCCCGCTGCAGGTCCTGCAGCAGGTCGAGGATCTGCGCCTGGACGGTCACGTCGAGCGCCGTGGTGGGCTCGTCGGCGATGAGCAGGTTGGGGTCGTTGATCAGCCCCATCGCGATCATCGCGCGTTGGCGCATGCCGCCGGAGAACTGGTGCGGGTAGTCGTTGACCCGCTTGTCGGGGTTGGGGATCCCGACGCGGTCGAGCATCTCGACCGCGCGCTGCTTGGCGACCTTGCGGGACACGTCGTGGTGCACCCGGTACGCCTCGGCGATCTGGTTGCCGACCGTGTAGTAGGGGTGCATCGCGGACAGCGGGTCCTGGAAGATCATCGAGACCTCGCGGCCGCGCTTCTTGCGCATCTCCTCGGCGCTGATGTCGAGGAGGTTGACGCCGTCGAGGACGATCTCACCGCTCAGCTGCGCGTTGGTGCCGCGGTGCAGGCCCATGATCGCCATGCTCGACACGGACTTGCCGGAGCCCGACTCGCCGACGATGCCGAGCGTCTTGCCGCGGTCGAGGTCGAAGGTCAGGCCGTTGACGGCCTTGACCAGGCCGTCCTGGGTCGGGAAGTGGACCTGCAGCTCACGCACGGACAGCAGCGGCGCGGCCGCCGTGTCCGTCGTGGCGAAGGCGGACGGGGAGGTGGTGGACATTCCGGGAGTTCCTCTCAGCCCAGCCGCACGCGCGGGTCGATGACGGCGTACAACAGGTCCACGATGATGTTGGCCAGGATGACGAAGGTGGCCAGCAGGATCACGAGTCCGACGGTGGTCGGGAGGTCGAAGTCGGAGCTCGCCCGCACCGCCAGCTTGCCCATGCCCGGGTAGTTGAAGACCGATTCGGTGATGATCGCGCCGCCCATCAGGCCGGCGAAGTCGAGGCCGGCCATCGTCACGATGGGAGTGAGTGCCGCCCGCAGGGCGTGCTTGTAGGTCACCGTGCGCTCCGGCAGGCCCTTGGACCGGGCGGTGCGCACGTAGTCCTCCTGGAAGGACTCGATCACGTAGGAGCGCGTCATGCGGACGTAGGCGGCCATGAAGAACAACGCCAGGGTGATCGCGGGCAGGGTCAGGCTGGAGAGCCAGCCGCCGACACCGCCTTCGGCGATCGAGGTGTAGCGCGGGATCTCGGTGAGCCCCCACTTGATCGCCACGAACTTGTAGAGCACGAGCCCGACGAAGAACGTCGGGAAGGCATAGGCGATCAACGAGAGCCCGACCAGGCCGCGGTCGATGATGGAGCCCTTCTTCAGGGCTGCCGTGACGCCGAGCAGGACGCCGCCGACCATCCACAGGATGAAGGCGGAGACCGCCAGCGAGAAGGACACCGGGAAGGTGTCCTTGATCAGGTTGGTGACCGTGTCGCCGCGCTCGCGGGAGTAGCCCAGGCAGGGCGCCTCGCAGTGGACGATCGTCTCGGGCGCGGTCTCGCGGAGCTTGGGGTCGTCGGGGTAGTCGCGTCCCTGGACGACGCCCTTGGCGAAGTCCGCCCACTGGTTGGCGAAGGAGTCGTCGTAGCCCATCGCGGCGGCGGTCTGCTTCTTCTGGGCGGCAGAGCAGTTCTTGCCGCAGATGAAGGACGCCTGGTCGATCGGGGAGGCGAAGAACAGGGCGAAGGTGACGATGCTCATCACGATGAGCATGATCACGCCGGCGAAGAGGCGGCGGATGACGTACGCGAGCACAGGGAACCTCAGTGTGGGAGGAGACGACCGTCGGGCACGGACAGTCGGGGGCCGCCTTGGGGACGACCCCCGACTGTCATGTGTGGCTAGCGGAGAATCAGTTCTCCACGCCGATCACGGCGAGGTCGGCGTAGCCGTTCACCGAGACGTTGTTGGCGTAGCCGGTGATCTTGCCTCCGTGCACGAAGTTGAAGATCGTGATCTCCAGCGGGATGTAGGCGACGTCGGCACCCAGCTTGGCGTCCACCGCGGCCCACTTCTCGGCCGCCGCCTCCAGGTCGGGCTCGGCGTAGGCGTCGTCGATCATCTGGTTGACCTCGGGGCCACCCCGGTAGTTGCCGTAGTCGTTGCCGTTCGAGTCACCGGTCAGGTTGATCCGGCTGTCGAACAGCGGCGGGATGACGGTGCCGGCGGACGACCAGTCAGCACCCCAACCACCCCAGGTGACGTCGAAGTCGGCGTCCGGCTTCTGGATCACGGAGTAGTAGGTGTCCTCCAGCGGGTCCAGCTCGGTCTCGAAGCCGGCCTTGTCCCAGCCGGCCTTCAGAGCGGAGGCCTGCTTGTCGGAGGTGGGGGTGCCACCCGAGTAGGTGAACTTGATCTTCACCGGCTTCGGGGCGGCGCACTTGTCGAGCGCGGCCTTGGCAGCCTCGGTGTCACCGGACTCGCCCATGGCCTCGAAGGCCGGGTTGGGCTTGTAGCCGGGGACGCCCGGGTTGATGACGGAGTCGGCGGGGGTGAAGTACTCCTCGCCACCACCGGCCTTGATCCACGCGGCCCGGTCGGTCGCCAGCTTCAGCGCCTCGCGGCAGTTGGCGTCCTTGAAGACCTCGGAGTTGAAGTTCGGCAGCACGTAGTCGACGTACGGCGACTCGACCTGGGTGTAGCGGTCCCCGGCCTCGTCCTTGCGGCTGAACAGGGCCGGCGGGAGACGACGCTCGGTCACGGAGTACTGCGCGTCACCGGAGTCGGCGAGCAGCTGCTCGTAGATCGCCTCGTCGGTGTCCCCCTCGCGGAAGTCCCAGGTGTCGGGGTAGGCCTTGCGGATCGGGTCGGTCGACGCGTCCCAGTTCTCGTTGCGGACGAACTTGCCGCCGGTGCCCTCCTTCCACGTGCCGTCGAGCTTGTAGGGACCGTTGGAGATGATCACGAAGTTGTTCGCGTCACCCTTGTCGAGGTCGGCACGGTACGGGTCCATGTACCGCAGCTGCGCGATCGACAGCGGGAAGTCCGGCCACGCCTTCTTGAACCGGTAGGTGATCGTCTTGCCGTCACAGGTGACGGCCTTGTCGAACAGCTCCTGGCCCTTCTTGGTGTAGGGACCCTTGTAGGCCGGCAGGTCGTCGTCACCGGTCGGGATGTCCAGGTAGGTGAACAGGTAGTTGGCGGGACCACCGATGATCACGTCGGTCGCGAAGTTGCGCGACGCGCCGTACTTGAAGTCCTCACACGTGATGTCCTTGCCGTCCTCCCACTTCACGCCGTCCTTGACGGTGAAGCTCCAGGACTTGCCGCCATCGGTGGTGGTACCGGTGTCGGTCGCGAGGTCGGCAACCGGCGTGGTGCCCTCGACCGGGTCGTTGGACGCGGGCAGCGCCACCAGGCTGCGGTAGAACAGCCGGCCCGAGTTGTTGAGGTCACGGCCGATGTACATGCGCTGGGGGTCCCAGTGCTCGACGTTGCGGACGCCGACGAGGAAGATGGCGTCGCCACCCTTCTCCGCCTTGCCCCCGCTGCTACCGCTGTTGTTGCCGTCGTCACTGCCACCACCGCACGCGGCGAGTGTCGCCGCGAGCGCCGTGGCAGCCACGGCGGCCAATGGCTTCTTGAAGGCCATCCAACTATCTCCTTTTCGGTGAGTGACGCCGGCCCGGCCGGCGCCGCAGTGCTCCGGGTCCCGTGTGATGTCGGCGGAGCACCGGGTCTGGGGTGATGCTGTTATCGGTTCGACTTGGGGTCGAGCGCGTCGCGGGCACCGTCACCGACGAGGTTGAACACCACGACGATGAGGGCGAGCAGCGCGCCCGGCAGGAAGAAGTACGTCGGGTCGGCGCTGGTGTAGCTGACCGAGTCGGCGAGGATGTTGCCCAGGGTCGGCGTCGGCGGCTTGATGCCGACACCGAGGAAGTTGAACGCCGCCTCGGCCGAGATGTAGGCCGGCACGAGGAGCGTGACGTAGACCAGGACGGGCGCCCAGACGTTGGGCAGCACCTCCTTGAAGTACAGCCGGCGCCGGGACGCGCCCAGCAGGCGGGCCGCCTCGATGAACTCCCGCTCGCGGATCGAGAGGACCTGGCCGCGGACCACGCGCGCCACCGGCGGCCAGCCGAAGGCGGCGAGGATCACGATGACGAACGCGCCGTTGGACAGGTCCGCGTTGCTGAAGAAGCCGAGTCCGGGGAAGTCGGCGATGTCCTGGCGCATCATCACCACGACCGGGCCGGACAGCGCCAGCAGCATCAGGGTCTGCGGGAACGACAGGGTCAGGTCGATGATCCGGCCGACCACCGCGTCGATGAAGCCGCCGGAGAAGCCGGCCACGATGCCGAGGACGGCGCCGATGATGACCGTCAGGATGGTGCCGGTCAGGGCGATGGTCAGCGAGGACGTGATCGCCAGCATCAGGCGGGCGAGCAGGTCACGACCGAGGCCCGGGTCGATGCCGAACGGGTGGCTCCACGAGACGCCACCGAAGGCGCCTTCGGGGACCACGCCGTCGCTCGACAGCAGGTCCTGGTGCTGGACGTTGGGCTCGAGGACCCCGAACGCGACCAGGATCGGCGCCGCGATCGCGCAGACGATGATGAACGCCGAGAGCACGAACGAGATCATCGACAGCTTGTCGGCCCGGAACCGGGCGATGGCCAGCTGGGTCGGGGACCTGCCGGCGACCGAGACGACTGCGTCGTCCTCGACCGGGGTCTCGGTCTCGTGGATCTCCAGCTCGGAGCCCGGGATCGTCATCTTCACCTCGTCGCCGCGTGTCACGGATGCGACGCGGGCCACAGTGGCCTCGCGCCGTCCGTGACACTAGGCGCACCAGGTGCGTCAAGGCGATAGCGACGCGGTAACGGTTTGGTCTCGACGCCCGGCAAACCGTCCGGCGGACAGGCCTCAGGCCTTGTTTTCCTCCGTCGGACGGGCGTCCACACCGGCTTCCTTCCGCTGCTCCGGCGTGATCGGCGCCGGCGCGGCCGTCAGCGGGTCGTAGCCGCCGCCGGTCTTCGGGAACGCGATGACGTCGCGGATGGAGTCCGTGCCGGCCAGCAGGGCGACCACACGGTCCCAGCCGAAGGCGATGCCGCCGTGCGGGGGCGCGCCGAACTTGAACGCCTCCAGCAGGAAGCCGAACTTCTCCTCGGCCTCCGCCTCGCCGATCCCCATCACCTCGAAGACCCGCTTCTGGATGTCCTCGCGGTGGATACGGATGGAGCCGCCGCCGATCTCGTTGCCGTTGCACACGATGTCGTAGGCCCAGGCGAGGGCGTTGCCGGGGTCGGTGTCGAAGGTCTCGAGGTCCTGGGGGCTGGTGAAGGCGTGGTGGACCGCGGTCCACGCTCCCCCGCCGACCGCGACGTCACCGGCCGCGGTGGCCTCGTCGGCGGGCTCGAACAGCGGTGCGTCGACGACCCACAGGAAGCTCCAGGCGTTCTCGTCGAGGAGACCGCCGCGGCGGCCGATCTCGAGGCGCGCCGCGCCCAGCAGCGCGCGGCTGGACTTCACCGGTCCGGCGGCGAAGAAGATGCAGTCGCCCGGCTGCGCGCCCACGTGGGCGGCCAGGCCCGCCTTCTCCTCGTCGGTGATGTTCTTGGCGACCGGACCGCCGAGCTCGCCGTCCTCCTGGACCAGGACGTACGCCAGGCCCTTGGCGCCGCGCTGCTTGGCCCACTCCTGCCAGGCGTCGAGCTGCTTGCGGGGCTGGCTCGCTCCGCCGGGCATCACCACGGCGCCGACGTACGGCGCCTGGAAGACGCGGAACGGGGTGTCCTTGAAGTAGTCGGTGCACTCGACCAGCTCCAGGCCCATCCGCAGGTCGGGCTTGTCGGAGCCGTAGCGGGCCATCGCGTCGGCATAGGTCATCCGCGGCAGGGGCAGCGGGACGTCGTACCCGATCAGCTTCCAGAGGGCGGCGACGATCTGCTCGCCCAGGGCGATCACGTCGTCCTGGGTCACGAAGCTCATCTCGATGTCGAGCTGGGTGAACTCGGGCTGGCGGTCGGCGCGGAAGTCCTCGTCGCGGTAGCAGCGCGCGATCTGGTAGTAGCGCTCCATGCCGGCGACCATCAGCAGCTGCTTGAACAGCTGGGGGCTCTGCGGCAGGGCGTACCAGCTGCCGGGCTGCAGGCGCGCGGGCACCAGGAAGTCACGGGCGCCCTCGGGGGTGCTGCGGGTCAGCGTGGGCGTCTCGATCTCGACGAAGTCGTGACCAGCCAGCACGTCGCGCGCGGCCTTGTTGACGTTGCTGCGCAGCCGGATCGCGTTGCCCGGCGCGCTGCGGCGCAGGTCGAGGTAACGGTGCTTGAGGCGCACCTCCTCCCCCACCTCGACGTGGTCGCTGATCGGGAACGGCAGCGGCGCCGCGGCGCTGAGCACCTCGACGTCGTTGGCGACGACCTCGTAGTGCCCGGTCGGCAGGTTGGGGTTGATGTTGCCCTCGGTGCGCTCGACCACCTCGCCGGTGACCTTGAGGCAGAACTCGCTGCGCAGTGGGTGCGCCACCTCGGGATCGCGGATGACGACCTGGACCACACCTGAGGCGTCGCGAAGGTCGATGAAGGCCACGCCGCCGTGATCGCGCCGGTTGGCCACCCACCCGGTGAGGGTCACGGTCTGGCCGACGTTCGCCGGCGCAGTCAGGTCGCCGGCGACATGGGTGCGGATCACTTGGATTCCCCTTCATCAATGGTGGTGACGACCTGCGGTCGCAGGTCCTCGTTCGGAGGCTGCCACGTCGCCGGATCGGCGGCGACCTGGTTTCCGGAGCGGATGTCCTTGACCTCGCTCGTGCCGTCGTCCTGGCGGAACCAGACGTACGGGATGCCGCGCCGCTCGGCGTGGCGGATCTGCTTGCCGAACTTCGCGGCCGTGGGCGCGACCTCGCACGGGATCTCCCGTGCCCGCAGGGCGGTGGCGATCGCGTCGGCCTCGGCGCGCGACTCCTCGTCGGTGACCGCGACCAGCACGACGCTCGGCACCGAACGGTCGGCGGTCAGCACCCCACGCTGGACCAGCGTGACGAGAAGGCGGCTGAGGCCGAGGGAGATGCCGACGCCGGGGTAGGTCGTGCGCCCGTCGGAGGCGAGGGCGTCGTACCGGCCGCCGGAGCAGATCGAGCCGAGCGACTCGTAGCCGTCGAGGCGGGTCTCGAACACCGTGCCGGTGTAGTAGTCCAGGCCGCGGGCGATGGACAGGTCCGCCTCGATGCGGGTGCGCTCGGTCGTGAGGGGCGCGCAAGCACGGACCAGGGTCGCGAGCTCGTCGAGACCCTCGTCGAGCAGCTCGTGGCTGACGCCGAGGTCGCGGACCTGCTTGACGAAGGAGTCGTCGCTGGCCCGGATGGTGGCCAGCGCCAGCGCCTTGTCGGCCTGGTCCTCGCTGACGCCCGCCTCGGTGAGGAGCAGCTCGCGGACCTTCTCGGCCGGGAGCTTGTCGAGCTTGTCGACCAGGCGCATGACCTCGTCGATGCCCTCGCCCGTCACCCCGAGGCCGGCGTAGAAGCCCTGGATGAGCTTGCGGTTGTTGACCTGCAGCCGGAAGCCGGGGAGGAAGTCCAGGCGGCCCAGTGCCTCGAGCATCACCCGGGCCACCTCGACGTCGTGGTGGAACGGCAGCGTGTCGCGCCCGACGATGTCGATGTCGGCCTGGGTGAACTCGCGGAAGCGTCCCTCCTGGGGCCGCTCGCCGCGCCACACCTTCTGGATCTGGTAGCGGCGGAACGGGAACTCGAGCTTGCCGGCGTTCTCGAGCACGAAGCGCGCGAAGGGGACGGTCAGGTCGAAGTGGAGCCCGATCCCCTTGTCCTTCGAGCTGTCGTCCTCCTGGAGGCGGCGCAGGACGTAGACCTCCTTGGAGGTGTCGCCCTTGCGCAACAGCTGGTCGAGGGGCTCGACGGCCCGGGTCTCGACGTTGGCGAACCCGTGCAGCTCGAAGGTGCGCGCCAAGGTCGCGACGACCTGCTGCTCGACGTACCGCTGGGCAGGGAGGAGCTCGGGGAATCCGCTGAGCGGAGTCGGCTTGGCCATCAGGGGATCACAGTCCTCGGGTGACTCGACCCGCGTCGCCGGAGTCGAGGAGGTCGAGCAGGAACGGGTTGGTGGCGCGCTCGCGGCCGATGGAGGTCTGCTCGCCGTGACCGGGGAGCACGACGACGTCGTCGGCCAGCGGCAGCACCTTCGTGGCCAGCGAGCGGAGCATCTTCGCGTGGTCGCCGCCGGGCAGGTCGGTGCGGCCGATCGAGCCCTGGAAGAGCAGGTCGCCGGAGAACATCACCTCGGAGATGTCGGGACCCTGCTCCCAGGGGGTGCGGAAGGCGACCGAACCCTCGGTGTGTCCCGGGGTGTGGTCGACGAGGAACGTCAGGCCCGCCAGCTCGAGGCGTGCGCCGTCGGTGAGCTCGGCGACGTCGTCGGGCTCGGTGAACTCGTAGTCGCCGCCGAGCAGCATGCCGGCCGACTCGCGGGAGATGCCGGCCATCGGGTCCGCGAGCAGGTGCCGGTCGCCCGGGTGGATCCACGCCGTGGCGTCGTACGTCCCGGCGACGGGGGTGACCGACCACATGTGGTCGATGTGGCCATGGGTCAACAAGACGGCCACGGGCTTCAACCGGTGCTCACGGACGACCTCGGCGACGCCCGCTGCGGCGTCCTTGCCGGGGTCGATCACGACGCACTCCGCGCCCGGTGCGGTGGCCGCGACGTAGCAGTTGGTGCCCCACGGTCCGGCGGGGAAAGCGGCGATCAGCACCGGCCCAGCCTATCGAGCGCTCCGGCTTTGATTAGCATGGGCCACTGTGACTACCTCCGACTGGGGCCGCGTCGGCGACGACGGCACCGTCTACGTGAAGACGACCGATGGCGAGCGGGCGGTCGGGCAGATGCCCGACGCGACACCCGAGGAGGCTCTGGCCTTCTACACCAAGCGGTACGACAACCTCTCGCTCGAGGTGGACCTGCTCCACCAACGAGTGCTGACCGGCGTGCTGTCGCCCGAGGAGGCGGCGTCATCGGTCAAGCTCGTGCGCGAGCAGCTCGTCGACGTCCACGCCGTCGGAGACATCGCCGCGCTGGTGCGCAAGCTCGACGAGCTCGGCCCGGTGATCGCCACCCAGCGCGACGCCCGCCGTGCCGCCAAGGCCCAGCGGGTCGCCGACGCACGGGCGGAGAAGGAACGACTCGCCGGTGAGGCCGAGAAGATCGCCGCCGGGCGCGACTGGCGCAACGGCGCCAACCGGCTGCGCGAGCTCCTCGAGGAGTGGAAGAAGCTCCCCCGCATCGACAAGGCCGCCGACGACGAGCTGTGGCGGCGTTTCTCCTCCGCGCGCTCGGCGTACACGAAGGCGCGCAAGTCGCACTTCGCCGAGCAGGACGAGAAGCGCGAGGGCGCCCGCGTCATCAAGGAGCGCCTGGTCGCCGAGGCCGAGGCGCTGTCGACCTCGACCGAGTGGGGCCCCACGTCGGGGCGCTACCGCGACCTGATGCGCGACTGGAAGGCCGCCGGCCCGGCCCCGAAGGCCGTCGACGACGAGCTCTGGCGCCGCTTCCGTGGCGCCCAGGACACCTTCTTCGGCGCCCGCGACGCCGCGAACGCCGCCCTCGACACGGAGTTCGCCGCGAACGCCGTCGTCAAGGAGGCACTCCTGGTCGAGGCGGAGGCGATCGCCGCCGAGCTCGAGGCGTCCGGGGACCTCGCCGCCGCCAAGGCCGCCTTCCGCGTCGTCGCCGAGAAGTGGGACGAGGCCGGCAAGGTCCCGCGGGACCGGATCAAGGACCTCGAGGGCCGGATGCGGACCGTCGAGCAGGTCATCCGCCGCGCCGAGGACGACCAGTGGCGTCGTACCGACCCCGAGAAGTCGGCCCGCGCCGACGACATGGTCTCCAAGCTCGAGGCCGCCATCGCCGAGGCCGAGGCCAAGCTCGACGCCGCCCGGGCGCGGGGTGACGAGAAGAAGGTCCGCGAGCTGGAGGAGAACCTCGAGGGGCGCCGGTCGTTCCTCGAGATGGCCAAGAAGGCGTCGGCGGACTTCAGCTGACCTGCTGAGTGCTGGTGCAGGAATCGCCGGTCGACCGGCGATTCCTGCACTTGTCGGCCGTTGCAACGCAGGTCAAGCGCAGGAAACACCCGACAAGCCCACCCCGAATCAGCTCGCGCGCCGCGTCGCACGGGCAACAGACTCGATGAGCGCGCGAATCCGAGTGGCCAGCCGCGCCGGGTCCGCCAGGTCGGTCCAGGTGATCCGTAGGCAGCGCCAACCGGTCAGCTCTGCGACGCGGTCCTCCCTCAGCTTCTCGCGGACGACTGCGTCCGCAGGCGACTCGCCCGGCCGGAGGTACCGCTCGTACTTGGCCCTCCCGTCGAACTCCAGCCAGATGCCGTGCTCCGGAAGCGCGAAGTCGAGCTTGGCGACGAGCTCCTGACAGTCCCAGACCTCGAATTGCGGAATCGGCCTGGGCAGGCTCGACCGGTACAGGAAGTACCAGGTCCGACTCTCCCCCACGGACTCGATCCGCGGATCGGCCAGGCGCAGGACGACGGAGGTCCCCAACGACCGCGGCCAGTGTGCCATCACCTCGTCGTAGCGCTCGTCCAGCTCTCGTGGCGTCACGAGGCCACGGTGGAGGAAGTCGTTCGCCACCACCAGCGCCGCCTCCACCGACGCCACGGTGGCACACTCGAGCACCGTGCGCGCCGGCGAGCTGATGTGGAAGCCGTGGGCGGCGACCACGTCGTCATCTCGCAGGAGCCCGCGGTGCTGCCGGACGCCGCGTTCCTTGCGACCGGTGAGACCGTCCCGACGCGTGACGTGCACGTCGTCCAGCGACTGTCCCCAGAGGGGACCGTCGTAGAACGGCACTGCGGAGGTGTGGCTGAGGACCACGTCGGTGCGAGCCTGTCGTTCGACCGCGCGGGCTCGCACAGCGTAACGCTGCTCAGAGGACAGCCGTGCCCACTCGAGCGCCGATACGTACGCGCCGCGCCGTGGTCGGTCCAGCTCGCCGCGGCGCACGGCTGCGGCGAGCGACCTGTCGGTATGGCTCAGACGCACAAGTTCAGCTCGTAGGTCGATCCGGAGAAGACGCGGGTCGTCGGAAGGGATCTGCATGGGACGACAGTGCACACCCGCGCCGACAAATCGCCCTCTCCAGCAACTCGGCCTGTGGACAACGCCCGGTCACGGCTGCTTGACGTGCACTTCTGTCGCTTGTCGCGCGTTGCAACGCCCGCCCAGTGACGGAATCGCCGGTCGACCGGCGATTCCTGCAACGACGGCGCTACTGCGTGACGCGGTAGGCGTCGAAGACGCCGGGGACGGAGCGGACGGCGTTGAGGACGGTGTCGAGGTGCTTGGCGTCGGCCATCTCGAAGGTGAACCGGGACTTCGCGGTGCGGTCGCGGGAGGTGGTGAGGTTGGCCGACAGGATGTTCACGTGGGCGTCGGAGAGCACCATGGTGATGTCCGAGAGAAGCCGGGAGCGGTCGAGGGCCTCGACCTGGATGTTGACCAGGAAGGTCGACTGGCCGGTGGGGGCCCACTCGACGTCGACGAGCTTCTCGGGCTGGGCGAGCAGGCTGGCGGCGTTGGTGCAGTCCTTGCGGTGCACCGAGACTCCCCCGCCCTTGGTGACGAAGCCGAGGATCGCGTCGGGCGGGACCGGGGTGCAGCACTTGGCGAGCTTGACCCAGACGTCGGGTGAGCCGGTGACGATGACGCCGGCGTCGCCGCTGGTGGGACGGCGGGGGCGGCCCCGGCGCCCGGTGATGGTGACGGCCTCGGCGAGGTCCTCCTGGGCGCCCTCGTCGCCGCCGTGGAGCTCGATCACCTTGCGTACGACGGTCTGCGCGCCCAGGTTGCCCTCGCCGACGGCGGCGTAGAGGGCACTCACGTCCGTGAGCCGGAACGCCGAGGCGACCAGGGTCAGCGAGTCGTGGGAGAGCAGGCGCTTGAGGGGCAGGCCCTCCTTGCGCATGAGCTTGGCGATCTCGTCCTTGCCGCGCTCGATCGCCTCCTCGCGCCGCTCCTTGGTGAACCACTGGCGGATCTTGGAGCGGGCGCGCTGCGACTTGACGAAGTTCAGCCAGTCGCGCGACGGGCCGGCGCCCTCGGCCTTGGAGGTGAAGACCTCGACCACGTCGCCGTTCTCGAGGGTCGACTCCAGCGGGACGAGCCGGCCGTTGACCCGGGCGCCGATGGTGCGGTTGCCGACCTCGGTGTGCACGGCGTACGCGAAGTCGACGGGGGTCGACCCGGAGGGCAGGGCGATGACGTCGCCACGGGGGGTGAAGACGTAGGTCTCGGCCTGGTTGATCTCGAAGCGCAGCGACTCCAGGAACTCGCCCGGGTCCTCGACCTCGCTCTGCCAGTCGAGGAGCTGGCGCACCCAGCTCATGTCGTCGAGGTCGCCGGGCTTGTCGGTGTCGTTGCCGGCGCGGCCGTCCTCCTTGTACTTCCAGTGCGCGGCGACGCCGTACTCGGCCCGGCGGTGCATCCCGAAGGTGCGGATCTGCATCTCGACGGGCTTGCCCTGCGGGCCGATGACCGTGGTGTGCAGCGACTGGTACATGTTGAACTTCGGCATCGCGACGTAGTCCTTGAACCGGCCCAGGACCGGGTTCCACCGCGAGTGCAGGACGCCGAGGACGCCGTAGCAGTCGCGGTCCTCCTCGACGAGGATGCGGATGCCGACGAGGTCGTAGATGTCGGAGAAGTCGCGGCCGCCGACGATCATCTTCTGGTAGATCGAGTAGTAGTGCTTGGGCCGGCCGGTCACGGTCGCCTTGATCTTGGCCTCGCGCAGGTCCTTCTCGACCTGGGAGATGACCTCGGCCAGGAAGGAGTCGCGCGACGGCGCGCGCTCGGCGACCAGGCGCACGATCTCGTCGTAGATCTTCGGGTGGAGGGTCGCGAACGCGAGGTCCTCGAGCTCCCACTTGATCGTGTTCATGCCGAGCCGGTGGGCCAGCGGCGCGTAGATGTCGAGGGTCTCGCGGGCCTTGCGCTCCTGCGTCGACTGCTTGACGAAGCGCAGGGTGCGCATGTTGTGGAGCCGGTCGGCGAGCTTGATGACCAGCACCCGGATGTCCCGCGACATCGCGACGATCATCTTGCGGATCGTCTCGGCGTTGGCCGAATCGCCGTAGACGACCTTGTCGAGCTTGGTCACGCCGTCGACGAGCAGCGCGACCTCGTCACCGAAGTCGCGACGACACTCCTCGAGGGTGTACGGCGTGTCCTCGACCGTGTCGTGCAGCAGCGCGGCCACGAGCGTCGGCTCGGTCATGCCGATGCCGGCGAGGATCGTGGTCACCGCGAGCGGGTGGGTGATGTAGGGGTCGCCGCTCTTGCGCTTCTGCTCGGCGTGCAGCCGCTCGGCGGTGAGGTAGGCCCGCTCCAGGAGCTGGAGGTCGGCCTTCGGGTGGTTGGCCCGCACCGCGCGGAACAGCGGCTCGAGGACCGGGTTGCCGACCTGGCTCCGGTTGCCCATCCGGGCCAGCCGGGCGCGGACGCCGCGCCCGCCGCCGGGCTCGCTGGGGACCGGGGTGGGCGCCGTCGGCACCCGCGGCGTCGTGCGCTCCTCGGTCATGGCGTCAGTCTAGTGCTGGCCTCAGATCGTCTGCAGCGCATGCACGGGTACGCCGCCCAGCGGCGCACGCCCGTCGAGGAAGCCCAGCTCCATCAGGACCGCGAATCCGACCGGCTCCGCGCCGCAGCGCCGGACCAGGTCGCAGGTCGCCCCCGCGGTGCCGCCGGTGGCGAGCACGTCGTCGACCAGCAGCACCCGCTCCCCCGGCGCGACGGCGTCCTGGTGCAGCTCGAGCACCGCCTCGCCGTACTCAAGCGCGTAGTCGACCTGGTGGGTGCGGTGCGGCAGCTTGCCGGCCTTGCGGACCGGGGCGAAGCCGACTCCGAGGGCGAGCGCGACCGGCGCCGCGAGGATGAACCCGCGCGCCTCCATGCCGACGACCTTGTCGACGACGACCGCGCCGCTCTCGTCACGCCCGGCCGCGGCCATCGCGTCGACGACCGCGCCGAAGCCGGCCGGGTCGGCCAGCAGCGGCGTGATGTCCTTGAAGACGATCCCGGGCTCGGGGAAGTCGGCGATGTCGCGGACCAGCCGGGTCAGGGCGTCGACCGCGCGTTCGCGGAGGTCGTCGCGAACGGTCACCGCGCTACTTCTTGCCGCGCTTGGAGCGCGCCTGCCGCACCGGCTGCTTGCGACCGGCGCTCCCGCTCTCGTTGACGGGGCGGCTGCTGGTCGGCACCACGCGGCCCTTCCCGACGGCGTCGGTGCTCGGGGTGCCCCGGCGCGGAGCCGGCGCGTCCTCGACCTCGATCTCGAACTCGTCCTCGAGGAGCTCGTCCGGGATCGCGTCGGGGTCCTCGCCGCGGCGGCCGGCGACCGGGGCGTCGTCGGTGGCGACGGGGACCGAGGCGTAGCGGTCGGCGAGCGCGCGCTGCTTGGCCTTGGCCCGCCGCGCCTGGATCTGCACCTCGGTCTCGCGCATCTTCAGGTGGACCAGCACGCGCGGGGCGAGCATGACCGACGAGTAGACGCCGACGCCCATGCCGACGAACTGCGCGAGCGCGAGGTCCTGCAGGGAGCTGGCGCCGAGCTGCACGGCGGAGACGTAGAGGATCGCGCCGATCGGGATCAGCGCGACGATCGAGGTGTTGATCGAGCGCACCAGGGTCTGGTTGACCGCGAGGTTGGCCGCGTCGGCGTACGACTGCGTGTTCTTGCGGAGGACGGTGGTGTTCTCCTTGATCTTGTCGAACACGACGACGGTGTCGTAGAGCGAGAAGCCGAGGATCGCGAGGAGGCCGGTGACCGCCGCCGGGGTGACCTGGAACCCCGACAGGGCGTAGACGCCGACCGTCAGCATCACGTCGTGGAACAGCGCGATGAAGGCGGCCACCGACATCCGCCACTCGCGGAAGTAGCCCCAGATGAACAGGACCACGAGGACGAGGAAGATGGCGACGCCGATCGCGGCGCGCTTGGCGACCTCCTGGCCCCAGCTCGGGCCGATGTCCTGGACCGACAGGTCACCCTCGTCGACCTGCGGGAACTGCTCGTGGACGAGCGCGGAGATCTCGCCGCGCTGCTTCTCGGTGAGGTTCTCGACCTGGATGGTCAGCGAGGAGTCGCCCTCCGTGGTGACCGTCGGGTTCTCGGCGTTCTCGATGCCGGAGTCGGCGACCGTCTCGCGCAGGTCGTCGGCGGTGGCCTGGGTGGCGTTGCCGGCGCCGACCGGGACCGACACCGTGGTGCCGCCGGTGAACTCCACGCCCATGTTGAGCGGCTTGAGGAAGAGCACCAGGACCGCGGCGGCGACCAGCAGGGCCGAGATGGCGTAGAAGAGCCACGGCTTGCCGACGAAGTTGATCGACCGGCCGCCCTGGTAGAGCTCGTTGCCCAGGCGGGACATCCTGCCCATCAGGCGTCACCTCCCGCGACAGCGGTGCGACGAGGGCGAGAGGGCGTGATGTCCATGCCCAGCGTCTCCTTGCTCAGGCCGGACAGCTTGTGCCCGGAGTTGAAGGCCTTGAACTGCGCCAGCCAGGACACCATCGGCTTGGTGAACCAGAAGAGCACGGCGAGGTCGATGAGCGTGGTCAGGCCGAGTGCGAAGCCGAAGCCCTTCACCGCGCCGGTGGCGAAGATGTAGAGCACCAGGGCGGACAGGATCTGGACCGTGTTCGCCGCGATCCGGGTGACCCGGGCGCGGGCCCAGCCGGTCTCGACCGCGACCCGCATCGACTTGCCCTCGCGCATCTCGTCACGGATGCGCTCGAAGAAGATGACGAACGAGTCCGCCGTGATGCCGACGGCGATGATCAGACCGGCGATGCCGGGCAGGGTCAGCGTGAAGCCGGCCGTCTTGCTGAGCAGCAGCACCATCGCGTAGGTGACGGCGGCCGCCACGAACAGCGAGCTGACCACCACCAGGCCCAGCCCGCGGTAGTAGAAGAGGCAGTAGAGCATCACCAGGATGAGGCCGATGGCCCCCGCGGTGAGGCCGGCGGAGAGCTGGTTGCCGGCCAGGGACGGCCCGATCTCCTCGACGGAGGTCTGCTGGTCGTTGAACTTGATCGGCAGGGCACCGAACTTGAGGCTGTTGGCGAGGTCGAGCGCCTCCTGCTCGCTGAAGTCGCCCTCGATCTGCGAGCGACCGTCGGTGATCACGCTGTTGAGCACCGGGTAGGTCAGCACCTGGCCGTCGAGGACGACCGCGAACTGCTCGTCGGTGCCGGCGAAGGCACGGGTGACGGCCTCGAAGTCGGAGGCGGCGCCGGCGGAGCCCTTGGGGTGGGCCCGCTCCTTGCTGTTGCCCATCTCGATGGCGACGACCCAGCCGACGCCGTTCTGGGGGGTCTGGGCGCTGGCGTCGTCGAGCTCGGTGCCCTCGACGACGGAGCGGCTCAGCAGGAACTTGATCGGCGGGGTCTCCTCGTTGCCCTCCGCGTCCCTCTCGGGCTCCGTGCACGCCACCAGCGGCTGGTCGGGGTCGTCGACTTGGTCGGCCGGCTTGCCGTCGGCGTCGACCACGACGCCCTTGGCGTCGCAGGTGTAGCCGTTGTACAGCGCGATCGCTGCCTGGTCGGGGCTGCGGGACCACGCGATGTCGTCCGCGACGGTCCACTTCGCACCGTCACCGGCCGGGTCCTCGGCCGTCGGCGCACCCGTCGGAGCGTCGCTGGGCGCGTCCGTCGGAGCGTCGGCCGGGGCGTCCGTCGAGCCGTCGGTCGAGGCATCGGTCGCAGGGCTGTCGGTCGCCGCGTCGGTGGCACTGTCGGTGGCACTGTCGGTGGCACCGTCGGTGGCACCGTCGGTCGGGTCGTCCTCGGCGAGCGAGAGCGGAGCCCGGCCCAGGCCCATGCCGCCGGGCGTGCTGCTCTCACAGCCGGCGGGGCGGATGTCGGAGCAGGCGACGAGTCGGAAGCGCAGCTGTGCCTGGCGCTTGACCGTCTCCTCGAGCTGGTCGCGGTTCTGGGTCTTCCCGGGCACCTCGACCACGATGTTGCGGCCGCCCTGGGTGGTGACCGCGGCCTCGGCGACACCGGAGCCGTTGACCCGCTGGTCGATGATCCGGCGGGCCTCGTCGAGGTTCTCCTTGGTCGGAGCCTTCTCGGCGGTCAGGGTGATCCGGGTGCCGCCCTGCAGGTCCAGGCCCAGCGCGGGCCGCCAGGGCGTCTCGGGGTCCTTGACCCCGGCCTGCGAGAGCGCGGTGAGGCCGTAGAGCACGGCCAGACCGAGGAAGAAGACGATCAGGTGGCGCCCAGGGCGCGGACGGCGGGACGCCATGCTCAGCGCTCCTCTTCCTCGTCGGAACGGTCGGTCGGGTCAGCGGACGCGGTCTCGGAGCCGTCCGTCGCCGTCTCGGCGTCGCGGCGCACCGACGCGACTGCACCCCGCACGACCCGGATCACGACTCCCGGTGCGATCTCGAGCTCGAGGTGGTCGTCCGCCTCGCCCGTGATCGTGCCGAAGATGCCGGAGGTCAGCATCACGTCGTCACCGACGGTGAGGGACGCCTGCAGCGAGGCGGCCTCCTTGCGCTGGCGCGAGGCGGGGCGGATGATCAGCAGCCAGAAGATGGCCGCGATCGCCACGATCGGCAGCAGGGACGCAGCGTCTTTCACAGACAAACCTCTCCAAAGGGCACGGACGGACACCGCAGGACGAAGCCGTCCCCGGGACCGCCGGTCAGTGTAGCCACGGACCCTCGGGAAACACGGGTCGGCGGGGCAATCCGCACCGGATCGGTGCCGGATCGTTGCAGGTCAGTCCTCGAAGAGGGTCGGCCCGGCGTCGTCGTACGGCAGCGCGGGCGGGGTGAGCCCGAGGTGGATCCAGGCGGCGGGGGTCGCGATCCGGCCCCGCGGGGTGCGGGCGAGGAAGCCGTTGCGGACCAGGAACGGCTCGGCGACCTCCTCGACGGTCTCCCGCTCCTCGCCCACCGCGACGGCGAGCGTGGAGACCCCGACCGGTCCCCCGCCGAAGCGCCGGCACAGCGCCTCGAGGACGGCGCGGTCGAGCCGGTCGAGACCGAGCTCGTCGACCTCGTAGAGGTCGAGGGCCGCCTCGGCGACCGGGCGCGTGACGACGCCGTCGGCGCGCACCTGGGCGTAGTCGCGGACCCGGCGCAGCAGCCGGTTGGCGATGCGGGGCGTGCCACGGGACCGGCCGGCGATCTCGGCGGACCCGTCGGGAGCGAGGTCGACGCCGAGCAGGTCGGCGGAGCGGCGCACGATCCGGTCGAGCTCGTCGGGCTCGTAGAACTCCAGGTGGGCGGTGAAGCCGAACCGGTCGCGCAGCGGTCCGGGCAGCAGCCCGGCGCGGGTGGTCGCGCCGACGAGGGTGAACGGCGGCAGCTCGAGCGGGATGGCGGTGGCGCCGGGGCCCTTGCCGATGACGACGTCGACCCGGAAGTCCTCCATGGCCAGGTAGAGCATCTCCTCGGCCGGGCGCGACATCCGGTGGATCTCGTCGACGAAGAGCACCTCGCCCTCACCCAGGCCGGACAGGATCGCCGCCAGGTCGCCGGCGTGGGTGATCGCCGGTCCGCTGGTGATCCGCAGCGGCGCGTTCATCTCGTGGGAGATGATCATGGCGAGCGTGGTCTTGCCGAGCCCGGGCGGGCCGGAGAGCAGCACGTGGTCGGGCGCCCTCCCCCGCTGCCGGGCGGCCTCGAGGACCAGGCCGAGCTGGTCGCGGACCCGCGACTGGCCGACCACCTCGTCGAGGCTGCGTGGGCGGAGCGCGGCCTCGACCGCTCGCTCGTCGCCCTCGGCCTCGGCGGCGGTCAACGAGCGGAGGTGGAGGTCCTCCGCCGCCTCGAGGTCGTCCTCGTGGAAGGGCATGGGTCAGCCTCTCAGGCCTTCGACAGGGCGCGGAGGGCCGCCCGCAGCAGCAGCCGTACGTCGGGAGCCGCGCCGGCCTCGCCCGCGACCGCGTCGACGGCCTTGTCGGCGTCCTTGGCGTTGTAGCCGAGGCCGACCAGGCCCTGGTGCACCTGGTCGCGCCAGGCCGCGTCGGCGACCGGTCCGGCAGCGGTGGCGCCGGGCGCGACGCCGATGCGGTCCTTGAGCTCGAGGATGATCCGCTGCGCGCCCTTCTGGCCGATGCCCGGCACCTTGGTGAGGGTGCGCACGTCGTCGGAGGCGATCGCGTTGCGCACGCCGTCGGGCGAGAGCA
This sequence comes from Pimelobacter simplex, assembly GCA_016803235.1. GTDB lineage: Bacteria > Actinomycetota > Actinomycetes > Propionibacteriales > Nocardioidaceae > Nocardioides > Nocardioides simplex_A. The sequence continues at coordinate 71,609 of JADCLI010000001.1, read as the reverse complement.
CCGCGACGATGGCCTGCGCGAGCTTGGGGCCCACGCCGGAGGCGGTCTGGACGAGCTCGAAGATCGTCTTCTCCTCCTCGTCGGCGAAGCCGTAGAGGGTCAGCGAGTCCTCGCGCACGATCATGCTCGTGGGCAGGGTGGCCGTGGCGCCGGTGCGCAGCTGGGCGAGGGTGCCCGGGGTGCACATCAGCTCGAGGCCGACTCCCCCGACCTCGACGACGGCGCTGGAGAGGGTGAGGGCGGCCACCTGGCCGCGGACGAACGCGATCACCGGGTCCGCCTTCCTGCGGCCGCGAGGGCCGCGTCGATCCGGGCCTGGCTGCCGCCACGCCAGATGTGGGTGATGGCCAGCGCGAGGGCGTCGGCGGCGTCCGCAGGCTTCGGCGGCGCACCGAGCCGCAGGATCCGGGCCACCATCGCGCCGACCTGGGCCTTGTCGGCGCGGCCGTTGCCGGACACCGCCGCCTTGACCTCGCTCGGCGTGTGCAGCGCGACGGGCAGCCCGCGCCGGGCCGCGCACACCATGGCGATGCCGGCGGCCTGGGCGGTGCCCATGATCGTGCTGACGTCGGAGCGGGCGAAGATCCGCTCGATCGCGACGGCGTCGGGCTGGTACTCGTCGAGCCGGGCATCGATGCCCCGCTCGATGCTCACCAGCCGCTCGGGCACGGCCAGCTCGGCGGAGGTGCGCACGACGCTCACGTCGACCAGCGTGAGTGGACGGCCGATCGAGCCCTCGACCACGCCGAGGCCGCAGCGGGTCAGCCCCGGGTCGATCCCGAGCACGCGCACGTCAGCACCTTTCGTCCGAACATGTGTTCGGACCCCAAGGTAGACGACCGCGTCCCGCCGTGGCGGCGGGACACGCCGGTCTCGGGACGGTCGCTGCGCGACCTCCTCGACCTCCGGTCAGTCCTCGATCTGGTCGAGGACGTCGTCGGGGATGTCGGCGTTGGTGAACACGTTCTGCACGTCGTCGAGGTCGTCGACGGCGTCGACGAGCTTGAACACCTTGCCGGCCGCGGTCGGGTCGGCGACCGGGATGTCCATGGTGGCGACGAACTGGACCTCGGCCGAGTCGTAGTCGATCCCGGCGTCCTGCAGCGCGGTGCGGACGGCGACGACGTCGGTGGCCTCGGACTGGACCTCGAAGCTCTCGCCGAGATCGGCGACCTCCTCGGCACCGGCGTCCAGGGTGGCCTCGAGCAGGTCGTCCTCGGAGACCTCCTTGGCCTCCTGCTGCTTGGCGACCACCACGACGCCCTTGCGGGTGAACAGGCGCGAGACCGAGCCGGGGTCGGCCATGGTGCCGCCGTTGCGGGTGACCGCGGTGCGGACCTCCATCGCGGCCCGGTTGCGGTTGTCGGTGAGGCACTCCACGAGGAGCGCGACACCCTGGGGGCCGTAGACCTCGTACATGATCGTCTCGTAGTCGACGCCGCCACCCTCGAGACCGCCGCCGCGCTTGACCGCGGAGTCGATGTTCTTGTTGGGCACCGACTGCTTCTTCGCCTTCTGGATGGCGTCGAACAGGGTCGGGTTGCCGGAGGGGTCGGGGCCACCCATCTTCGCGGCGATCTCGATGTTCTTGATCAGCTTCGCGAAGAGCTTGCCGCGCTTGGCGTCGATCGCGGCCTTCTTGTGCTTCGTGGTCGCCCACTTGGAGTGGCCAGACATTCCCGTCCCTCTTGGTCTCGGTGCGCATCGGCACCGCTCTGCTCGGTGCCGGCCGTGGAGTCTACCCGGGGCCACACGAACAGCGCGTCGACCCAGCGGTGGCGGCGCAGGCGCACGAGGGCCGCCCCCACCGCCAGCGGTACGACGACCGCCACCGGCACGACCAGCCGTGGATCGTCCACGCCGGCCTCGCGGACCAGCCGCACGACGTACACCATGACCAGCAGGTGGCAGGCGTAGTAGACGACCGACTGGCGCCCGATCCGCGCGAGCACGCCCCACCGGACCTCGCCGACGGCCGCCGCCACGGACCTCGGGACCCGCGGCCCGGCCACCCGGCCGAGCAGGTCGCCGACGAGGAACCAGCCGGCGAGGGCGACGAACCGGTGCAGGTCGCTCGACTCGATCGTGCCGCCGACCAGCACCAGCACCGGTCCGGCGACGCTGCGCAGCCACGCCGGCATCGGCGTGGCAAGGACGTGGTAGCAGAACAGGAAGGCGAGGAACCACAGGTAGCTCGCCGGGTTGTAGACCGCCAGTCGGGCGAGGTCGGCCGGCAGCGGCTCGCGGGCGACGAGCCGGTCGACGACGACGTGGGTGAGGTCGAGCGTCGCCCAGACCAGGTAGGGCCAGAGCACCGCCCGCACCTTGCCGGCCAGGTGGCGCCGCGGCCCCTTGGCCAGCGAGCGGGCCAGCAGCAGACCGGACAGCCCCACCAGCAGGGGCATCCGGACGTGCGCCAGCTCCTGGTTGACCTCGGACAGCCAGGTCAGCGGCCCCGCCACGAGCTCGGCATGGAAGAGCACGACCGCGACGATCGCGAGGCCGCGCACCCCGTCCATCCACTCGTGCCGCACCCGGCGACGATGGCGTGCCGTGACGTCGTCCCGGCGACGGGACCGGGAACGTCGGCTGAACTACCGGACGATGTCGAGGAAGTACCGGTGCACCCGGCCGTCGCCGTCGACCTCGGGGTGGAAGGAGGTCGCCATCAGGTGTCCCTGGCGTACGGCGACGGGGTGGCCCTGCGCCTCGGCGAGCACCTCGACGTCGGGGCCGGTGCGCTCGACCCAGGGCGCCCGGATGAAGACGGCGTGCACCGGGTCGGCCAGGCCGGCGAAGGGCAGGTCGGCCTCGAAGGAGTCGACCTGGCGACCGAACGCGTTGCGCCGCACCGTGACGTCGAGGCCACCGATGGTCTCCTGGTCGGGGGTGCCGCCCTCGATGCGGTCGGCCAGCAGGATCATGCCCGCGCAGGTTCCGAAGGTCGGCATCCCGCTGCGGACCCGGGTCCGCAGCGGCTCGAGCAGCTCGAAGGTCCGCGCGAGCTTGGCCATGGTCGTCGACTCGCCTCCTGGGAGGACCAGCCCGTCGCAGCGCTCGAGCTCGGCGGGGCGTCGTACGGAGAAGGCGTCGGCACCGAGGGCGGTGAGGGTCTGGAGGTGCTCGCGCACGTCACCTTGCAGCGCGAAGACTCCGATCGAGGGCATGGGCACCGATCCTAGGGCCGGGCCGCGCGAGGCTCCCCAGCGAGGGCACGAAGCACGCCGCGACGAGCACGATCCACCACCAGAACGGGACCCGCGGGCTCATCGCGATGCCGTAGCGCCCCTCGCGGTCGCGGTGGGTGATCAGCACCGAGCCGACCTCGCCGTCGCGCAGGTCGACGTGGGGGCCGCGGTGGGCCTGGAGCCGCACGGGAGCCAGCCCGGTCGAGACGTACGTCGCCCGGGCACCTCCCGGCACCTCGCCGAACCCGAGCTCCTGCGCGCGGACCAAGGGCCGGTGCACGACGATCGCGACGCTGATCACCAGTGCGGTGCCGACGATCGCGACGGGTAGCCGCCACGACCGGTCGCGCAGGGAGCGGACGAGGAGCCACAGCAGCAGGCCGCCCCCGAGCAGGATCGGTGCGGCGACGACGAGCCAGCCGGCGCCGTACCAGCGCATCACGACCCGGCCGACGAGGTCGTCGGCGGTGAGCCGCCACGGGTCGCGAGCGGTGATCTCGCCCTGGGTCTCGAAGCTGCCGTCGTCGTGGATCGCGGCGATCCGGTGGCTGTAGCTGAGCTCGGGACGGCCTGGCGGGCGGAAGGTGACGAAGTCGCCCACCCGCAGCTGCCGGGCGTCGACGGGCTCGACCCACAGCAGCGTGTTGACCGGAGCCACCGTGCCCATCGAGGCCGTCTCGACCCGCTCCCAGCGACCGCCGCCGAGCCGCCACGCACCGGCCGCGACGACACCGGCCACCAGCACGGCCAGCAGGGACCAGTGCACGACGACGAGCAGCCGGCGGGCCGTCATGCCAGGAACACGTCCCCGGGATGGCCGCCCCACTGCATCACCATGCTCCACCCGGTGGCGGGACTCGTGCCGTAGCCGAGGCTCAACGGCACGAGGAGCCGCAGCCCGGTGATGTCGGTGCTGTAGCCCGCCCCGCGGGTGGTGCTGATCGTCAGGCCCTGGGTCTGCCCTGCCGCCGGGGCGGCGATCGGGCGGGGGTTGTTGCCGGGCGCGACGAGGTTCGTGAGGCTGGTCGACGCGATGGTGGCGGCCGGGTTGGTGAAGGTGAGGCTGACGTTGACCTGGCCACAGGGGTTGGCCATGCTGCCGGGCAGCGCGCCGGCGTACGTCGTCACGCCGTCGTCGCCGAGCATCCACACCGACGCGGTGCCTGCCTGGGCGCCGAGCGCGGACCGGTAGGCGTCGGCGCTCGCGTGGCCGGCCAGCGCGGCGACCGCCGCGGCGGACAACGCCGAGGTCGAGTTGACGAAGGCGCCGGAGAGCCGGCCGTGGAAGTACGCCGAGGTGGGCGCCGTGAGTCCGGTGAAGTCGGCCCAGCCCAGGTGCCAGTAGCCGCTCGTCGAGGTGAGCAGGGTCAGGCCGGACGCGCTGGCGACCTGGACGCCGTCGACGTACAGCCGGACCGTCTTGGTCAGCGTCAGCGTGCCCGAGGTGTCGACGGTCAGCACGGCGTGGTGCCAGCCCGAGGAGTACGACGCCGGGCTCACGCCGGTGAGCGTCGTCAACGTGCTGCTGGCCGCGAAGCGCACGCGGCCGGCGGTGTCGATCCAGAGCATCGGGTTGCCGGTGGCCGACGCGGTGTCGGCGCGGCTGGCGTCGAGGCTGATCAGGCCGCCGCCCTGGGCGTCCGCGGCGTTGAACCACACACCGACCGAGTAGCTGGTGCCGAGGAGGCCGAGCAGCCCGCCGGACTGGGCGCCGGCGATGTCGGAGGCGTAGCCGGTGCCGCTGAAGGACGCCGACGCCGCCGTGCCCCAGGGGTCGGGCTGCCGGAAGGCGACCGCGTTGCGCGGCAGCTGCGGGTCGGCCGCCTGCTGGGCGTTGACGAGCTGGACGGGCGCGCACGACGCGGCGGTCAGGCTCTGGGTGATCGCCCGCCCGCTGGTGTTCGTGATCGCGTCGGTGCTGCTCGCCGGCGCGCCCGTCGCCGGCGTGAGGCCGGGCGCGCAGGTCACCGCAGCCGTGCGCGGTCCACCGGCGCACGACGTCGCGCCGTAGGCGTGGGTGACCGAGAGGGAGCCGACGGCGGCGGTGTCCGTGGCGTTGGCGACGGACCCGGCCGTCCAGCCGGACAGCGTCCCCGACGTTCCGGCCGCCAGGCCCAGCAGCGCCGCTCCCCCGACCAGCAGCGTCCACCGGCCCGGCCGGGTCATTTGTTCAGGGTCCAGCTCAAGGGGTGGCTGACCGTCACGCCCTGGCTCAGCACCGAGGCGTTGGCGGGCAGCGCGACGGTGAACCGGCAGGTGGCGGACGCCCCCGAGGCGAGTCCCGCGGCGTGGGTCAGGGTCGGGATGCCCGCGGCCGGGCCGGCCGGGTGGACGAGGTCGGTCCACGCGGAGCCGGCGGCGTACGTCGATCCGTTCGAGCAGCTGACGGCGACCGTGAGGTCGGTCGTGCAGAGGTTGTTCGGGGTCGGCGTACCGCTGGCCGGGGTGGACGTGCAGGTGCCCGGCGTGAGCACGAAGCTGGACGCGTCGGCCGCGCCGAGGTTGGTGAACACGACGTCGGTGACCTGGCTGCCGCCGGGGCTCAACGGGGCGGTGGTGCCGCCGTACTTGTTGATCGTGGTGCAGGTCGCGCTGTTGGTCGCGGCGTCGCTCGAGCGGCAGGTCTGGGAGACGTGCCCGGCGGTGCCGTCCGGTCCCACCTCCTGGAGGATCACCGCGCTCGTGCTGGCGACGGTGTTGGTGTCGTTGGAGATGACCGCACTGGTCCAGTCCGACAGCGTGCCGTTGACGCTGAGGACGAGCAGCACGGCGGCCAGGGCGCTGGCGCCCAGCACCAGGCCACGTGGACCCGGACGGAGACGTCGTCGTTCGGCGTGCCTGCGAGCCGCGTGTGCTGCCATGTGAGCCTCCTCAGCTCAGCGTCCAGACCAGAGGTTGGGTCGCGACCTGGCCACCGACCTGCGGGGAGGCGGAGGCGGGCAGCGCGACGTCGAAGGTGCAGCCGGTGGACTCCCCCGGCGCCAGCGTGGTCGCGACCGTGAGCTCCGCGAGCGCGGACAGGGCGACCGGGGCGGTCGTGGTGTCGACGGTGCTCGGCGTGGTGCACACGACGGTGACCGTGGCGATGTCGCAGAGCGCTGCCGACGCCGTGGGGCTGCCCCCGGAGGTCGCGCAGGTGCCCGGCGTCAGGGTCAGGCCGCCGCTCCCGGTGCCCGTGTTCTCGAGGGTGACGGTGACCGTCTGGTGGTCGCCGGGCCCGAGCGGCACCGCGGTGCCGCCGTACTTGTCGATCGTCGAGCAGGCCGCGCTGTTGCCCGACCCACCACCGTCGGTGGAGGTGCACACCACGCTGCCCGGTCCGGTCTCCTGCAGGACCAGCGACTGCGCCGCCTCGACGGTGTTGTCGTCGTTGGTGATGATCGCCCTGGTCCAGCTGGACAAGGTGCCACTGATGCCGAGCACCAGGATGGTCGCAGCCGTCGCCCCGGCCGCGGCGAGCACGAGGCTCCGGCGGCGCCGTGGGTCACGAGGACGGGTGGTCATGCTCCTTCATCGGCCCCGCCGCGGACCGGTTGAGGACTTTCGTCCGGGGTGCTCAGACCCCGCCGCAGTACATCCACCAGTTCGGGCCGTTGGGCCGCGGGCCGGAGTGCAGCAGCGTGGTGGTGGGCGAGCCGACGTTCGAGTGGTTGCTGACCAGTCGGGTCCACACCTTGGCGTAGTAGCTGTCGTTGCCGCCACCGCCGGACACGATGCCGAACATCAGCGTGACCGTCGACGGCGGGTTCACCGGGTTCAGGGTGCCTGACGAGTAGAGGGTGCCGCCCGGGCTGGTGCCCTTCCACAGCTCCCAGTAGTACTCGTACTGGGCGCCGAGTCCGGTCCAGGTGAGCCTGGCCTCCTCCTTGTCCTGCCCGTTGCCCTGCTTCGAGGTGCAGGTCGGCTGCTGGTGCGTGACCGCGGCCGGCGTGGTGGCTGCGACCGTCGCCCGGGCCGTGTCGGTCCAGTACGCCGACGTGAACGCCCACGGCGTCACGCCGCTCGCGCCGAGCCCGATGCCGGCGACCAGGGTCGCGACGAGGCCGACCGGGACCAGCCGCTGCCCGCGGCCGAACCCGAGCAGCAACAGCCCCGTCACGAGCACTAGCGCGACCCCGAGCCCGAACGGGCTGGCGGCGGCGTTGAGCACGTACCCGGCGTACGGGAGGCCCAGGACGACCCGGTCGGCCGACTCGACCAGGTAGGTCTGCGGATCGGCGACGTCGTTCGCGTCGCCGCGCAGGGTGAGGACGGCGCCATCCCCCTGCTCGTGGATGGCCACCACCCGGTGGGTGACCCGGGCGCCGGAGTCGTCGTGGACACTGACCACGTCGCCGACGGCGAGGTCGGCCGCGTCGACCTGGCGGGCGATGCCGAGCGCCCCCGCGTCGTACGCCGGGCTCATCGAGCCGGACGAGAAGACCAGGGGCGTGACGTTGAGGGCCCAGCCCGCGAGGAGGGACACCAGGCAGGCGGCGCCCAGGATCCCACCGAGCCAGAGCACCGCCTCGCGCGCGACCCGCTTCGTACCGGACATCACGAGGGCTCCTGCTTCGCGGGGAAGGTGAAGGTCACCGTCGAGGTCGAGCTCGGCGCCAGGTTCGAGCCCGCCGGGAGGCTGACCTGGAGGCAGAGGTGGTGCGACTGCGTGGGCATCAGGGTCACGTCCATGGCCTGGTCGAAGCCGTCGAGGGTGGCGCCGGCGGCGCCGATGAGAGCTCCTCCGGTGCAGGTGCCCCCGCTGATCGTGCCGCCGCGGCGGACCGTGAGCCGCAGCGCCGCGCCGAGTGCGTTGGGGGCTCCGGCCTGTACCCGGTAGGACATCCTCGCCGGGCCCCGGCTGTTGTTGGTGACCGTCATGATCGCGGCCCGGTCGGTGCCGTTGGCGAGGTTGCCCAGCGAGAGGTCGCCCCAGCTGCCGATCGTCTCGGGCCGGACCCGGACGTTGCTCTCCAGGTCGATGTGGAGCGAGCCGCTGCGCAACGGCGTGCCGGCGACCGTGTCGTGGTCGGTCCAGTACGCCGACGTCGCCACCGCTCCGGTGCCGAGGAGCAGGCCCGCGGAGAGCAGCGCCCTCGTGCGGCCGTGCCCGAACCATCCGCCGCGCCCCGCGCGGTGCCGGGCCGGGTGTCTCTCCTGCCTAGCCACGGGCCACCTCCTCACGCCGGGTCCGCCCGGGACGCACCAGGGCGATGCCGGCGCCGATCAGTCCTGCCGCCAGCCAGAGCACGCCGACGCCGAACCGGCCTCCGGTGTCCGGCAGCGCGCCGCCGGCGACCTCCCCGTCGTCCCCGTCGTCCCCGCCACCCTCGTCCTCCTCGCCGCCGATGTCGCCGTCCTCGGACAGCGTGACGCGGACGTCGAACGGCGCGATCTCGTCCATGTGGCCGGTGGTCTCGGCACGGAAGGTGCCGCGCACGGTCACGCTGGTGTCGGCTCCCCGGGGTACGTCGAGGACGGCCGGCTGCAGGCGCGTCGTACCGGGCGCGACCTCGACCCAGGGGCCCGAGCCCACCCGGGCCTCGAGCAGGAAGTCGGGCGAGGCGAGGAGCGCCTGCGGGTCGCTGGCGACGACGTCGACCAACAGCTCACCAGCGGAGGGGCCGTCGTTGCGGACCCGGAAGCTGCGCTCCTCGACGTCGCCGGGGACCCAGGTGAACCCCGCCTCGTAGAGCGGGGTCGTCAGCGCAGGGACCCAGGTGAGGCCGTCGCGGCTCAGGCCGATCTCGTCGTCCGCATGTGCCGGCGCGGCTGCCACGCCGACAGCGAGCACGGCTGCGGCGACCAGCGCGGCGAGTCGGCGGATCATCGGCAGGCCTTTCCTGGGTGTCAGTGGTGTCCGCGCCCGGTGTGGCGGCGGAGCAGGAGGAGCAGGGCCGCGAGCGAGAGGATCGCGGTGAGCAGCGGGACCCGCAGGCCCCGCTGCCGCCCCGGCTCCGGCCTCTCGGCCGGGGCCGGGGTGTCGTGCTGTTCGGCGATGCCGGTGAGATCGGCGCCGTCGAGGTCGTCAGCGGCGACCGCCTGCCGTGCCCGTCGGCGGTCGCGGACCGCACCGACGAACATGAAGGCGGCGTACCCGACGAGACCGGTCGACACCACCAGCACGGCGAGCTGGCGCTGTCGTCCGGTCAGGGCGTTGTTCACGTGGCCGAGGTAGGGCACCGCGTACCACAGGCGTCCCCGGACCTGGACCGGCTTGACCGGCTCCTTGTCCACGACCTCGTTGGCGTCGCCCCGGGTGGTGATCACCAGGTCGCCGTCCAGCTGGTTGCCGATCGCGACGATCCGGTGGGTGACCACCGTCTCCTCGCCCGACTCCAGCTGGTAGGTGACGATGTCGCCGACCGCCAGGTCCTCGGGGTCGACCGGCCGGACGACCACCAGCGTTCCCGGCGGATGGGCTGGTCGCATCGAGCCGGTGAGCACGGTGTAGGGCGTCGCCCCGGCTAGCCGCGGCACGACGACCGCGGCTGCCAGGACGGCGACCACCCCGATGATCACCAGCCAGGCGACGACCTGCCGGATCCATGAGAACAACGGCCGGCGTGGATCAGTTGGGGTCGGCCTGGTGGTCCTGGACGGCGGTGATCGCGATGTCGCCGAGCGCGGTCGTGAGGTCGCCGTTGAGGCCGTTGTCCTCGCTGCCGTAGGGCCAGGTCACCGTGATCGCCACCGGGACGTCGTTGTCGCCCTGGCTGACCGCGACGTCGTCGGCGCCGGTCGCGGAGCCGCTCACGGTCGCAGCGACGGTCAGCTCGTCCCAGGGGGCCGCGCCGACGGCACCGGAGGGCGTGGTCGCCTCGATGTCGACCTGCGTGAAGTGGGTGCCCTTGACGTTGACGACGACGTCGCAGGTCTTGGTCAGGATGTCGCCCGGGATCAGCGTGTCGGTGGTGGGGTCGAAGGCGGCGCCCTCGAGCAGCCAGCCGGTCGTGCCCTTGCACGCCGTCGCGTCGAGCGTGAGGTGACCGCTGGAGATGCTCGTCCCCGTGATCGTGTCGTCGTCGGTCCAGTACGCCAGGGTGCCCGCACCACCCATGAGCAGGACGGCTGCGGTTCCCGCCGCGAGCGCGCCCTTCGTCGTCTTCTTCATCGAATCTCCAGTCCCCATGCCTGTTGTCCCCAGGTCTGGTTGTCGTGGTCGCGGCGCAGGGAGCGCCCCGCGATCCAGGACGAAGGGGACCACAGCCGGCCACGGCGGCGGAGGGGAATCGGGACCAAGGACCCAGAATTTTACCGAGGGCGTGGCAACGCTCACACGTTGCCACGCCCTCGGCGTCAAGATCTGGGCGGGATCGTCCCGCCCGGGGTCACCAGCCGTGCTCGGCCAGGCAGACCCCGATCACCATCCCCGCTCGGAGAGACGGTGCGGCTGAGGCAGCTCCTCGACGTTGATGCCGACCATGGCCTCACCCAGACCGCGCGAGACCTTCGCGACCACGTCGGGGTCGTCGAAGAAGGTCGTCGCCTTCACGATCGCCTCGGCCCGCTGGGCCGGGTTGCCGGACTTGAAGATGCCCGAGCCGACGAACACGCCCTCGGCACCGAGCTGCATCATCATCGCCGCGTCGGCCGGGGTGGCGATCCCGCCCGCGGTGAACAGCACCACCGGAAGCTTGCCGGTGCGCGCGACCTCGACGACCAGGTCGTAGGGCGCCTGCAGCTCCTTTGCGGCGACGTACAGCTCGTCGTCGGCCAGCGAGCCGAGGCGGCGGATCTCGGCACGGATGGTGCGCATGTGGGTGACCGCGTTGGACACGTCACCCGTGCCGGCCTCGCCCTTCGAGCGGATCATCGCCGCGCCCTCGGTGATCCGGCGCAGCGCCTCACCCAGGTTGGTCGCACCACACACGAAGGGAACCGTGAAGGCCCACTTGTCGATGTGGTTGGCGTAGTCGGCGGGCGTGAGGACCTCGGACTCGTCGATGTAGTCCACACCGAGGGACTGCAGCACCTGGGCCTCGGCGAAGTGGCCGATCCGGGCCTTTGCCATCACCGGGATCGAGACGGCCTCGATGATGCCGTCGATCATGTCGGGGTCGCTCATCCGCGACACGCCACCCTGGGCACGGATGTCCGCGGGGACCCGCTCCAGCGCCATCACGGCGACCGCGCCGGCGTCCTCGGCGATCTTCGCCTGCTCGGGGGTGACCACGTCCATGATGACGCCACCCTTGAGCATCTCGGCCATGCCGCGCTTGACCCGGGTGGTGCCGTGCTCCTGCTGCTCGCTCATGTGATCAATCGTACGGCGGCCGGCCGGTGCGTCACACGGGGGGCTGACCCTCGGACGCGAGCGCCTGGCGGCGTACCTTCAGCACCCGGAATGCCACCGTGTAGGTGCTCGCGAGGGCCAGCGCCCAGAGGGTGACGTACATGAGGATCGGCAGGTCGAACAGGTCGCTCAGCCCGGTCATGACGAGGATCGAGACCAGCCGGTCCGCCCGCTCGGCGATGCCGCCCTTGGCGTCCATCCCGAGGGACTCGGCGCGCGCGCGGGCGTAGGAGGTGACCGAGCCCATGACCAGGCACCACAGGGTCACGCAGAGGTAGAGGTAGCTGTCGCCCTGGCCCGGGCCGGTGCCGGCGAAGTAGAGCGCCAGGCCGCCGAAGATCGCACCGTCGCCGATCCGGTCGAGGGTGGAGTCCCAGAAGGCGCCGAACTTCGAGACCCGACCGGTCTCGCGGGCCATCCGGCCGTCGATCAGGTCGCTGAACACGAAGGCGGTGATGAACAGGACGCCGACCAGCAGCTCGCCCTGCGGGAAGAAGATCAGGGCACCGGCGCTCACCCCGAGGGTGCCGACGAGGGTCACCGCGTCGGGGCTGATGCCCAGCCGGATGAACAGCCGCACCACGGGGTGCAGCACGGTCCCGGCCCAGAACTCCTTGAAGCGATCCAGCACGGCGCGAAACCTACCCCGACCAGGCCGCCGCGAGCAGATCGCGGGTCTCGCCCAGCAGCTGCGGCAGGGTCTTGGTGCCGCCGATCACGGTCATGAAGTTCGCGTCGCCCGACCAGCGGGGTACGACGTGCTGGTGCAGGTGTCCCGACAGCGAGCCTCCTGCGGCACCCCCGAGGTTGAGCCCGACGTTGAACGCATGGGGCTGCGAGACCGCGCGGATCGTGCGCAGCGCCGCCTTGGTCAGCGCGGTCACCTCGTCGGTCTCCTCGTCGTCGAGGTCGAGGTAGTCGGCGACGTGGCGGTAGGGCAGCACCATCAGGTGGCCGGGGTTGTAGGGGTACAGGTTGAGCACGACGTACGCCGTGCGCCCCCTGACCACGACCAGCTCGTCGTCGGTGGAGGTCGCCGGGTCGGCGGTGATCCGGCAGAACGGGCACGCCGGACGGGGCTCGGCGTGTGCCGGCTCCTCCGCCGGGTCGTCGGCCTCGCCACGGACGTAGGCCATCCGGTGCGGCGTCCACAGCCGGTCCAGCCCGTCGGGCCCGGTGGTGGACTGGTTCATGCGCCGCCCTCGGCGCCGCTGTCGCCGTCGGCCGGGCCGAGCGCCTGGAGCAGGTCGGCCACCGGGAGGTCGGGCAGGTTGAGCCCGCGGGAGAGCGCCATGCCGTTGATCTGCAGCCAGATCGACTCGGACAGGATCGCGATGCACGCGTCGATGCCGGGCTCGCGGACGTCGCGCTCGAGCCAGCGGCGTACCGCGGCGAACACGGCGCCGATCATGCCGAAGACCCACGGGTCGAGGGCGGCGCGGTCGTCCTCGGAGAGCTCGACGCCCATCGCGGCGACGACGATCGCCATGATGCCCTCGATGCCCTCGGCGACCTGCTCGACGGCCTGGCTCAGCGGGCTCGGTCCCCAGCCGGCGAGGTCCCGCTCGGCGAACCAGTACAGCGTGGGGTGTGCCTCGGCCCAGCGGATGAAGCTGCCGACGATGCGGTGGATGATCTGGTCGGGCGTGCCGTCGTAGGACAGCGCGGGCAGCAGCTCGCTGCCGACCTGGTCGCAGATCTCGCGCTGCACGGCGCGGTCGAGGTCGGACCGGTCCTCGAAGTGCCGGTAGATCACGGTCCGGCTCATCCCGGCCTCGTCGGCGACCGCCTGGACCTGGACCTCCTCCCCCGGCGACTGCCGCTCGAGCACGGCGATCGCGGCGTCGATGATCACCTGACGGCGCACCTGGTTGTGCTCCTGCCAGCGTCGCCGACGCCCGTCGAGCGGCTCGTTGCCCACACCCTCCGAGGTCATGACGAAACCCTCTCACGTCGCATCGCGACCTCGTGCTCGGTCACCGGAACCGGTGGAACCAGCGACCGAGGTCGGCGGCGATCCCCGGGCAGGTGAGGTTCTGGTCGCGGTCCTGCTCCACCCACTGTCCCATGACGGCGAGGCCGCCCTGGATCGACCAGTCGGGACCGCAGCGGTTCAGTGCCTCCGCCCGGGAGGTGTGGCCGGCGGCCCGCCACTCAGGCACGCCGCCCAGGCTCAGGTCCCCCACGACCCGGCGGTACAGGTGGGGCGTGGAGTAGACGCCGATCCGGAACCCGGCGTCGACGTAGCCGCGGGCCACGCCCTCGATGACCGCGGCGTTCGCCTGCAGGTCGGTGCTCCAGTCGAAGTTCGGCACCGGCTCGATGTCGATCCACACGATCGGGCTGACCAGGCCGACCTGGCCCATGGTGCCGATGTTGAACCGAGCCTGCTGGTAGCCGACGTTGCGCAGCCTCCCGAGCCGGTCGCCGGCGTCGTACGGGCCGTCGGTGCCGTGCTCGCGCAGCGCGTCCTTGCTGGGGTAGCTGGACACCGCGTACACGGAGACGAGCACGTCGTTGGCCTTCGCCCACGCGACCTGGTCGGCCAGGCACGGGTTGGGCGTGAACCCCGGACCGTTGGTGAGCCCGAGGACGACGTACTCCGCCTCCGGCAGGGGCATCGGCATGCCGAGGCCCTGCTTCTCGGGGATGCCGGTGCCGGGCGGGCACTGCGGCCAGCTGACGTCACCGCCGAGCACCTCGCCGTCGCGCGGCGCGATGTCGCTGGTCGGCCCCTGGCCGGCACCGCGGGCGGCCTCCTCGGCGAGCTTGGCGAGGTCGCTGGCGTCGGCGCCGGGGTCGCCGGCGTCACCGGCGGGCGCGCCGTCGACGGCCGTCTCGGAGGCGGTCGGCGTGCTGACCGGTGGCCTGGGCGGCGCCCCGGACGGGGAGGAGCCGCCGCAGCCGGTCAGCCCGGCCGTGAGCAGGGCCGCCAGCGCCGTGGCGGCACAGGGCAGCGCCACGCGGCGACCGGCGCCGCCCACGGCTCAGACCTGCTCGCGGGACTCGACGGCGGCGACCACCCGCGCGACCGCCTCGGCGATCGGCACGCCGTTGTCCTGGCGCCCGTCGCGGTAGCGGAAGCTGACCGCACCGGCCTCGAGGTCCTGGTCGCCGGCGATGACCATGAACGGCACCTTCTGCAGCTGGGCGTTGCGGATCTTCTTCTGCATCCGGTCGTCGGACTCGTCGATCTCGACCCGGATCCCGTGCTTGCGCAGCTCGGCGGCCACCTCGTGGAGGTAGTCGACGTGCCGTTCGGCGATCGGGATGCCCTGGACCTGGACCGGGGCCAGCCACGGAGGGAAGGCACCGGCGTAGTGCTCGACGAGGACGCCCATGAAGCGCTCGATCGAGCCGAACTTGGCCGAGTGGATCATCACCGGCTGCTGACGGCTGCCGTCAGCGGCGACGTACTCCAGGTTGAAGCGGTCGGGCGAGGGCTGGTTGAAGTCGTACTGCACCGTGCCCATCTGCCAGGTGCGGCCGATCGCATCCTTGGCCTGGACCGAGATCTTCGGGCCGTAGTACGCCGCGCCGCCCGGGTCGGGGACGAGCTCGAGGCCGGTCGCGCGGGCGACGTCCTCGAGGACCTGGGTCGCCTTCGCCCAGTCCTCGTCGGAGCCGATGAACTTGTCCTTGGACTCGTCGCGGGTCGACAGCTCCAGGTAGAAGTCCTCGATGCCGAAGTCGCGCAGCAGGCTGAGCATGAAGTTGAGCAGGTGCTCGACCTCGGCCGGGGCCTGTTCCGGGGTCACGTAGGAGTGCGAGTCGTCCTGAGCGAAGCCGCGCACCCGGGTCAGGCCGTGGATCACGCCGGACTTCTCGTGGCGGTAGACGTGGCCGAACTCGAACAGCCGCAGCGGCAGCTCGCGGTAGGAGCGCTGCCGGGAGCGGAAGATCAGGTTGTGCATCGGGCAGTTCATCGCCTTGAGGCGGTACTCCATGCCGTCGACGTCGAGGGCGGGGTACATCCCCTCGCCGTAGTAGGGCAGGTGGCCGGAGGTGTAGAACAACCCCTCCTTGGCGATGTGCGGGGTGCCGACGTACTCGAAGCCCTCGGCGATGTGCCGCTCACGGACGTAGTCCTCCATCGCCCGCTTGATGACGCCCCCCTTGGGGTGGAAGACCGGCAGGCCGGAGCCGATCTCGTCGGGGAACGAGAACAGGTCGAGCTCGCGCCCGAGCTTGCGGTGGTCGCGGCGCTCGGCCTCCTCGAGGCGGTGCAGGTGGGCGTCGAGCTCCTCCTTGCTGGGCCAGGCGGTGCCGTAGATGCGCTGGAGCTGCTTGTTCTTCTCGTCGCCGCGCCAGTACGCCGCCGCGCTGCGCATCAGCTTGAACGCGGGGATCCGCTTGGTGGTCGGCAGGTGCGGACCGCGGCAGAGGTCCTTCCAGGCGACCTCGCCGTTGCGGTTGATGTTGTCGTAGATGGTCAGCTCGCCGGCACCGACCTCGGCCGCGGCACCTTCCGCGGCCTCGCCGGCGTTGCCCTTGAGGCCGATCAGCTCGACCTTGTAGGGCTCGTCGGCCAGCTCGACGAGCGCGTCCTCGTCGGTGGTCACCCGGCGGTCGAAACGCTGGTTCTCCTTGATGATCTTGCGCATCGCGGTCTCGAGCTTGACCAGGTCCTCGGGCACGAACGGGGTCTCGACGTCGAAGTCGTAGTAGAAGCCGTCCTGGATCGGCGGGCCGATGCCGAGCTTCGCCTCCGGGAACACCTGCTGCACCGCCTGTGCCAGCACGTGGGCGGTCGAGTGCCGCAGGATGTCGAGGCCGTCGGGGCTGCCGATGAGCACGCCCTCCACCTCGTCGCCGTCGGCGAGCGCGTAGGACAGGTCCTTGAGCACCGGCTCGCTGGTCGAGCCGGCCGAAACCCGGACCGCGATGACGTCGGCCTCCTCGCGGAACAGCTCCCAGGCCTTGGTGCCCTCCGTGACCGTCTCCTCCTGGCGCGCGTCAGGACTGAGTACGGCGACCTTGATGTCGGGCACGGAAGGACTCCCTCGAGTGTTCACGGGTGGCGGCGCGACCGGACGGCACGCCGGGTCACGATCGTACCGAGCCGACCCCGCTCGCCGCGCGGCAGTTCGGCGCCCCGTCGCACCGACCGTGTGAACCATCGCCGAGCGCGTACCGAGGGACCATGACATCCACCTCGACCCTGCACTTCACCACGCCCGGCCTCGACGAGAAGGCGGCCCTGCGCGTCGTCGAGCTCCTGCAGAGCCGCCTCGACGCGTGCACCGACCTGCACCTCACGCTCAAGCACGTGCACTGGAACGTCGTCGGCCCGCACTTCATCGCCGTCCACGAGATGCTCGACCCCCAGGTCGACACGGTCCGTGGCTTCGCCGATGCGCTCGCCGAGCGGATCGCGACCCTCGGCGGCTCGCCCCAGGGCACCCCGGGTGGCCTCGTGGACCGCCGGCTGTGGGACGACTACGACATCGGCCGCGGCACCACCCAGCAGCACCTCGCCGCTCTCGACGTGGTGTACCAGGGCGTGATCACGACCTACCGGGACGGGATCAAGGAGCTGGACGACCTCGACCTGGTCACCCAGGACATGTTCATCGCGCAGACCGAGCAGCTGGAGCTCTTCCACTGGTTCGTCCGCGCCCACCTCGAGGACACCGGCGGCCGGCTGAGCACGGCCGGCGACACCACCGAGAAGGGCGCGGCCGCCGACGCCTGAGCCGGCAGGCTCAGGCCTTTTCGCAGGCGATCCCGTCCTTGTCACGGTCGCTCTTGGCGTTGGCCTTGTAGAGCTTGGCGTTGCGAGTGAAGTTCGTGACCTTCGTGCCCGAGGTCTTGTCGACCGCTCCGGGCTTGCCGACGCCGTGCGGGTAGGCCTTGTTGAGGGCCGTGCAGTTCCGGTAGGTCTTCGGACCGGCCGCGTCGGCAGGCCCGGCGAGCGCGAGCGAGGCGGGCGCCAGCAGGGCGGCGGTGGCGAGGACGGCAGCGACACGACGACTCTTCATGGCGCTGGAGCGTAGGGCGGCGCACGCGTGCTGTCCGGAGAACCGAGCAGGACGGGACCGTCCCGGAAAAGCAGCAGAGCCGCGCTCGTCGAGCGCGGCTCTGCTGCTTCCGGTGGGCGATACTGGGTTCGAACCAGTGACCTCTTCGGTGTGAACGAAGCGCGCTACCACTGCGCCAATCGCCCGGACGCGGAACCGATAGGAACCGCGGTCGGAGACTCTAACGCATCTCGCGACCGCGGTTCACATCGGGGCTTCCCGGGCTCACCTCAGGAGCGGGTCAGCCGAGGTGGTGGACCTCCTGCAGGCGGTGCACGGGGGTGTCGATGCCGACGTGCCGCGCCTTGAGCTGGAGGGCCAGGTACAGCGAGTAGTGGCGCGACTGGTGCAGGTTGCCGCCGTGGAACCAGAGATTCTCCTGCTGGGTCGGCTTCCACATGTTGCGCTGCTCGCCCTCCCAGGGTCCAGGGTCCTTGGTCGTGTCCGAGCCGAGGCCCCACACCTTGCCGACACGGTCGGCGACCTCCTGGCTGATCAGGTCGGCGGCCCAGCCGTTCATCGAGCCGTAGCCGGTGGCGTAGACGACGAGGTCGGCCGGGAGGTCGGTCCCGTCCACCAGCACGACGGAGGTCTCGGTCAGGTGATCGACCTGGCCGTGGGCGAGCTTGACGTCACCGTTCGCCACGAGCTCGGCGGCGCCGACGTCGATGTAGTAGCCCGAGCCGCGGCGCAGGTACTTCATGAACAGCCCGGACCCGTCGTCGCCCCAGTCGAGGTCGAAGCCGGCGGCGGTCATCCGGTCGTAGAAGTCCCGGTCGCGCTCGCGCATCTTGTCGTACAGCGGGATCTGGAACTCGTGCATGATCCTGTACGGCAGCGACGCGAAGATCAGGTCGGCCTTCTCGGTGGTCACGCCGTTCTCGACCGCGCGCTCGGAGTAGAGGTCGCCGAGCCCGATGTCCATCAGGGTGTCGCTCTTGACGATGTGCGTCGACGAGCGCTGCACCATCGTGACGTCGGCGCCGGTCTCCCACAGGGCGCCGCAGATGTCGAACGCCGAGTTGTTGCTGCCGATCACGACGACCTTCTTGCCGGCGTACGCGTCCGGGCCGGGGTGCTGCGAGGAGTGGTGCTGCTCGCCCTGGAACACCTCGGCACCCGGGTACGACGGCACATTGGCCTTGCCGGACATGCCGGTCGCCATCACCAAGTGGGTGGGCTTGAGCACCAGCGGCTTGCCCTCGCGCTCGAGGTGGACGGTCCACTCCCCCGCGCTCTCGTCGTACGACGCCTTGGTGGCGACCGTGTTCGACCAGTACGGCACCTCCATCACCCGGGTGTAGAACTCCAGCCAGTCGCCGACCTTGTCCTTGGGCGCGAAGACCGGCCAGTTGTCGGGGAACTTGAGGTACGGCAGGTGGTCGTACCAGACCGGGTCGTGCAGGCACAGCGACTTGTAGCGGTTGCGCCACTGGTCGCCGGGGCGCGGGTGCTTGTCGATGACGAGGGCGGGTACGCCGAGCTGGCGCAGCCGCGCGCCGAGCGCGATGCCGCCCTGGCCGCCGCCGACGACGAGGACGTAGGGCTGGGTGTCGACCCCGAGCGCGGCGTCCTCGGCCTGGCGCTGCTCCAGCCAGGTCACCCGCTCCTTGGTCGCGCCGTGCACGGCGCCCATCGGGCGTCGTACGCCCCTGGGCTCCTCATGACCCTTGAGCTCGTAGAGGGTGGTGAGGAAGGTCCAGGCCTTCGGGCCGTCCTCGTCCACCACGCGCACGAGGCCGCGCCCGCGCCCGACAGCGGTCTCGAACTCGAACCAGGCGGTGGTGACGCCGTCGGCGGTGTCGGCCGGCTCGGTGAGCCGGAAGCCGCGCGGGTCGACCCGGTCGAGGGTGTGGGCGAGGAGGTCGGCCACGCCGTCGGGGTTCTCGACGGTGGTGAGGTTCCAGGAGAAGGCGATCAGGTCGCGCCAGAAGCTGGTCGCGGCGAACAGGCCGGCGGCGCGGTCGATGTCGCGGGCGGCGAGGGCGTCCTCGAAGGCCGCGAACCAGGCGGTGGCGGGGTCGGTGTCGGCCGTCGTGACGGGCCGGTCGTCGAGCTGGGTCATGCCGAGAAGCAGACCGCCGGACGCCCGGCGCCGGGAACCGTTGCACGTTGTTGCATGTGGCCTCGATCACATCGCACCGCCTACGGTGGTGACATGGCCACGCACGACCTCGCGATGCGGGCCCGCGACCTGGTCCGTATCCACGACGCGGTGCTCTCCGGCTCCGCGCCGCCCGAGCGGCCCCGGGCCGTGGTCGCGCGCTCGTGGACCCGCGTGCTGAGCCTCGGGATCGACCCCGACGGCCGCAACGGCCGCGACCCGCTGCCGCCCTCGGACGTCGAGGAGCGCCGTCGTACGTCGCGGCTCTCACTGGTGATCGACGAGATCCGGGAGCTGCTGCTCAGCGCCGCCGATGCCTCGAGCTACCTGGTCGTGGTCGCCGACGCCGACGGCGTGGTGCTGTGGCGCAGCGGCTCGCCGCGTGTGAAGCGGCAGGCCGACGGGCTCGGGTTCACCGACGGCGCGACCTGGACCGAGGCGACCGTCGGCACCAACGCGATCGGCACCGCCCTCACCGAGGCGGCGCCCGTGCAGCTGTTCTCGGCCGAGCACTTCGAGAACGCCCAGGTCCCCTGGTACTGCACCGCCTCCCCCATCCACGATCCGATCGACGGCTCGCTGCTCGGCATCGTCGACGTCAGCGGGCCCGCGCTCACGCTGCACCCGGCGATCGAGGCCCTGGTCACCGCGTCGGTGCGGCTCGCCGAGGCCCGGCTGTGGCGCCACCACGAGGAGCGCCTCGACCAGCTGCGGCGTACGGCGGAGCCGCTGCTCTCCGGCGCGAACGGACCGCTGCTCGTGGTCGACGACCACGGCTGGGTCGCGGCCCACCAGGGCGTCGCCGTGCGCGACCGGGTGGAGGCCCCGCAACCCGACCGTGCGCTCGCCGTACCGGGTCTGGGGCTGTGCCTGCCCGAGCGCCTGCGCGGCGGCTGGCTGATCCGGCCCTCCGCCTCCGCGCACGCGCTCACGGCCGTGCTCGACCTCGGCACCTCGCCGGCCACCCTCGAGGTCCGCGGCGGTGAGTCCCCGTGGCGGGTGGCGCTGACCCCGCGCCACGCCGAGCTGCTCGCGGCCATCGCCGCCGCGGGCGCGGCAGGCGTGTCCGCGGGCCGGCTGAGCCAGGCCCTGTACGGCGACAACCAGCGCCAGGTGACCGTGCGGGCCGAGATCTCGCGGATGCGCCGGGTGCTCGGCGCCCTGCTCGCGACCAACCCCTACCGGATCGGCGAGGGTGTCTCGCTCAGCGTGGTCGGCGCGGCCGTCCGGTGATGCGCGACGTCGTCCTGGTCCTGGCGACCGTGAGCACCGGGCTGTCCGCAGGCGTGTTCCTGCTCTACGCGCACACGGTCATGCCGGGCCTGCGGCGTACCGACGACCGGACCTTCGTCGGCGCCTTCCAGGCGATGGACCGGGCGATCATCAACCTCGTCTTCCTGCTCGGCAGCTTCATCGGGGCGCCGGTGCTGCTGGCGGTGGCGGCGCTGCTGAGCCTGTCCGAGCAGTGGCGTGCGGCCCTCGGCTGGCTGCTCGCCGCCCTCGTCCTGCACCTGGTCGTGGTCGCGATCACCGCGGCCGTGCACCTGCCGCTCAACGACCGCCTCAAGGCGGCCGGCGACCCGGCGACGATCGACGTCGCGCTCGCGCGGGCGGAGTTCGCGGAGGAGCGGTGGGTGCGCGCCAACCACCTCCGGGTGGTGCTCGACGTCGCGGCCTTCGTCGCTGCCTGCCTGGGCCTGCTCGCCGGTCGATGACCGCCCGCCCGACAGGGGCCGCGAGACCCCCGATCCACGCCTGACGAACCGGCGACATGCCGGAAGTGGACCCCCGTTTTGGCGCCGTTCAGGCGATCGGCTAATGTTCTCAACGCACCGCAGGGCGGGCCGAGAGGCAAGCAAGGCGGTGCGATGCGGACGTAGCTCAGTTGGTAGAGCGCAACCTTGCCAAGGTTGAGGTCGCGAGTTCGAGCCTCGTCGTCCGCTCGGAGTGGTCAGACCCACTGCCTGACCAGGCCAGTGTGTAGGGCCGCCGCGGTGGGTTGGCCGAGAGGCGAGGCAACGGACTGCAAATCCGTGTACACGGGTTCAAATCCCGTACCCACCTCACAAGACAACTCCACAGGGGCGATTGGCGCAGCGGTAGCGCGCTTCCTTGACACGGAAGAGGTCACTGGTTCAAACCCAGTATCGCCCACCAGAAGAGACGGCCCCGGCCTGCGAGTGCGCAGCGTCAGGGGCCGATTCTCATTTCCCCCCACCGCGCGGCGCGGCTCGTCGACGCACCTCGCCGGCGCTGACGCCGAAGCGCCGACGGAACGCCTGGGAGAAGTACGACGCCGAGGCGAACCCGCAGCGGGCGGCGACGTCGACGGTGCGCTCCCCCGTCCCCGAGGCGAGCAGGGCGTGGGCCAGGTCGAGGCGGCGGGCGAGGATCTGGCGCGGGACCGACGTTCCGGCGTCGGCGAAGATCCGCGACACCTGACGCTCGCTGATGCCCGCGCCCGCGGCGACGTCCACAGCCGACAGCGCCGGGTCGGTGAGGTGGTCGTCGATGTACGCGCGGGCGGCGGCGCGGTGGGCGAGCGCCAGCGAGCCCCGGGAGCCGGTCGCGAGGACCGAGACGAGCTCGAGCACGGCACGCTCGTCCGCGGGCACCCGTAGGTCGGCCGCCACGGAGCGCCCGACCAGCTGGACCAGCGCCTTGGCATGCGGGTCCGCGCCGGCACCGGCGGCGTCGAACACCAGCGGCGAGTCGAGCGAGGCCAAGCCCGTGACCTCGGTGAACAGCAGCCGCGGGATGCTGACCGCGAGCTCCTCGAGCCCGTGCCCGAAGCCGCGCAGGAACGGGCGATCCACGTCGCACACCAGCAGCTGGCCCGGCCGGATGACCCGGCGCCGACCACCCGCCTCGAGCAGCGCCTCGCCGCGCAGCGCGGCGTACACGGCGATCGCGTCGACCGGCCGGGACTCCACGAGGGCGGCGTCGCGGGCGACCGCGTGCGGCGTGCCGGCGACGTGTGCCACCCGCACCCGGTCGACCTGGAGGTTGACCTCCCTCGCACGGAAGCGCCCGGCGGGGATCGCGCAGGCAAGCTCGATCAGCGCCTCGGCGTTGTGCCGCTCCCACGCGTCGACCTCGGCCACGTCACCGACCTCGAAGACCCGAGGCTCCGGAACCGCCCTCATGAAGAAAGGATGACACGTCAACCACCTATCCGCCAGGGCCGCGGTGGCGAGGTGCGCATTTCCGCCATCACGGACGCAGGGTGTGGCGGCCGCCACACCCAGGGCCCCAGTCTCGGGACATGGCTGAGTTCAACGACGGGATCGCCGACACCGAGCTGCCCACGGTCGAGGACGTGGTCGAGACCGATGTGCTGGTCGTCGGCTCAGGCCCCGGCGGCGCCGCGGCGGCGCTCCTCCTGAGCACCCTCGGGGTCTCGAACATCATGATCACCAAGTACCGCTGGACCGCGAACACCCCGCGCGCCCACATCACCAACCAGCGCGCGATGGAGGTCTTCCGCGACCTCGGCATCGAGCAGCAGGTGCTCGCCGACGCGACGCCCCACGAGCTGTGCGGCGACACCGTCTTCTGCACGAGCATCGCAGGTGAGGAGATCGGCCGCATCCACACCTGGGGCACGCGCCCGGACCGCGAGGCGGACTACCAGCTCGCCTCGCCGTGCCTGACCGTCGACATTCCGCAGACCTATCTCGAGCCGATCCTGGTCCGCAACGCGACCGAGCGCGGCACCCAGGCCCGCTTCTCGACCGAGTACCTCTCCCACGAGCAGGACGACGACAAGGTCGACGTGCGGGTGCGCGACCGGCTGACCGGCCACGTGTACACGATCCGCTGCCGCTACCTGGTCGGCGCCGACGGTGCGCGCTCCAAGGTCGCCGCCGACATCGACCTGCCGTTCGAGGGCGCGATGGACATCGCCGGGTCGATGAACATCACCTTCAAGGCCGACATCAGTGCGTACGTCGACCACCGGCCCTCGGTCCTCTACTGGGTGATCCAGCCCGGCTCCAACGTCGGCGGGATCGGCACCGGGCTGGTCCGCATGGTCCGACCGTGGAACGAGTGGCTGGTCGTGTGGGGGTACGACATCACCGAAGAGCCACCGCACCTCGACGACGCCGAGGCCGCGCGGATCGTGCGCGACCTGCTCGGCATGCCCGACCTGGAGCCGGAGATCACCGGACACTCGCTGTGGGGCGTCAACGAGATGTACGCGACGCATCTCCAGCGCGGACGGGTGTTCTGCGTGGGCGACGCCATCCACCGGCACCCGCCGAGCAACGGCCTCGGCTCCAACACCTCCGTCCAGGACTCCTACAACCTCGCCTGGAAGCTGGCCGCGGTCCTCAGGGGCGAGGCCGACCCGAGCCTGCTGGAGAGCTACTCCGAGGAGCGCGCGCCGGTCGCGAAGCGGATCGTCACCCGCGCCAACCGGAGCGCCCGGGAGTTCGCGGAGATCTTCGACGCCCTCGGCATCACCGGGCTCACCGACCCGGCCGAGATGGCGGCAGTCATCGAGCAGCGCAAGGACAACACGCCCGAAGGCGCGGCCCGGCGGGCGGCGCTGGTCACGGCGATGGACCGCAAGAACTACGAGTTCAATGCGCACGGCGTGGAGCTGGGGCAGTTCTACCAGTCGCGGGCCATCGTGTCCGACGGCAGCCGGCCGGCGGCCAGCGCCGACGAGGACCTCTTCCACGTCATGTCGACCTCGCCCGGTGCCCACCTGCCGCACGCGTGGGTCGGCGACAGTGTCACGAAGCTCGCGCTGATGGACCTCGCACCGTACGACCGCTGGACGTTGATCACCGGCGTCGCCGGCGAGGACTGGGCGCCGGCGGCGGAGAAGGTGGCGGCCGAGCTCGGCGTACCGCTGGCGAGCGTGGTGATCGGGCCGGGCCGCGAGGTCACCGACCTCTACTACGACTGGTCGAAGCTGCGCGAGGTCGAGGAGAGCGGCGCACTGCTGGTCCGTCCCGACAAGCACATCGCCTGGCGCGCCCCGACCCTCGCCGACGACCCGGAGGCGGCCCTCCACGCCGCGCTCAGCACCGTGCTGGGGCGGGACGCATGAGGTTCGTGCACGAGACCCTGCCCCAGCGGGTCCGCCTCGCGTCCGGCGAGGCGACCGCCGCGGTCGCCGAGGAGGTCACTCTCCTCGGCGCGACGCGGGTCATGGTGATCGCCTCCGAGCGGGAGGCCGGGCTCGCGGAGTCGGTGACCACAGGACTGCCCGTGGCGCTGACGTACGACGACGTGGTCATGCACGTCCCCGTCGAGGTCGCCGACCGCGCGCGTGCCGCCGCCGACGCCGCCGAGGCCGACGTGATCGTCACCGTCGGCGGCGGCTCCACGACCGGGCTCGGCAAGGCGGTCGCGCTCACGACGGGCCTCCCGATCGTCGCCGTCCCGACGACCTACGCCGGCTCGGAGGCCACCGACGTGTGGGGCCTCACCGAGGGCGCGGTCAAGACGACAGGGGTCGACCGACGGGTGCTCCCCCGCGCCGTCGTGTACGACGCGACCTTGATGACCGGCTTGCCCGTGGACCTGTCCGTGGCCAGCGGGCTCAACGCGCTCGCCCACTGCGTCGACTCGCTGTGGGCCCCGCGCACCGACCCGATCAACGCGGCCCTCGCCGCCGAGGGCGCCCGCGCACTGCGCATCGGCCTCCCCCACGTCGTGGCCGATCCGCACTCGATCGAGGGCCGGGAGCAGACCATCCACGGCGCCTACCTGGCTGCGGTCGCGTTCGCGTCCGCCGGATCCGGGCTGCACCACAAGATCTGCCACGTCCTCGGAGGCCGCTACGACCTCCCGCACGCGCAGACCCACGCCGCGGTCCTGCCGCACGTGCTCGCGCTCAACGTCCCGAACGCACCCGAGGCGGATGCCCGCCTGGCCGCCGCCTTCGGTACGCCGACCGCGCTGGCCGGGCTCGAGCAGCTGCGCGCGACGGTCGGTGCGCCGAGGGCGCTGCGCGACCACGGGTTCCGCGAGGACCAGGTCGCCGACGCGGTGGCGGCCGTGCTGCCCGTCGTACCACCATCGAACCCGACGCCGGTCACCACCGAGAACCTCACCGCGCTCCTGCGCGCGGTCTGGGAAGGAGCCGATCCCGCATGAGCACGCCCGTCTCCGCCGAGCAGCAGGCCCGCGAGCAGGACCTGGTCGAGCGCGTGCTGCGCTCCTTCGACGCCACCGCCGACCCGCGCCTGAAGCAGGTGATGCAGGCGCTGACCCGGCACCTGCACGCCTTCCTGCGCGAGGTGCGGCTGACCGAGGCGGAGTGGGAGACCGGGATCGGCTTCCTGACCGACGCCGGTCACGTCACCAACGAGCGACGCCAGGAGTTCATCCTGCTCTCCGACGTCCTCGGCGCGTCGATGCAGACGATCGCGATGAACAACGAGGCCCACGGCGACGCCACCGAGGCCACCGTCTTCGGACCGTTCTTCGTCGAGGGGTCGCCGCGGATCGAGTCCGGCGGTGACATCGCCGGTGGCGCGGCCGGCGAGCCGTGCTGGGTCGAGGGCACGGTCACCGACACCGACGGCAACCCCGTGCCCGATGCGCGGATCGAGGTGTGGGAGGCCGACGACGACGGCTTCTACGACGTCCAGTACGACGACGACCGCACCGCCGCGCGCGCCCACCTGCTCAGCGGCCCGGACGGAGGCTATGCGTTCTGGGCGATCACGCCGACCCCCTACCCGATCCCCCACGACGGGCCGGTCGGCCGGATGCTCGCCGCCACCGGCCGCTCCCCCATGCGCGCCTCGCACCTGCACTTCATGGTCACCGCGCCCGGGCGGCGCACGCTGGTCACGCACATCTTCGTCGAGGGCGACGAGCTGCTCGACCGCGACTCGGTGTTCGGCGTGAAGGACTCGCTGGTCAAGAGCTTCGAGCGGCAGCCGGCCGGCGCGCCCACTCCCGGCGGCCGCGAGATCGACGGCCCCTGGTCGCGGGTGCGCTTCGACATCGTCCTCGCTCCCGCCTGACCGGGCCCTAGACCCTCCCGCGCGCCTCGATCCGCTCGACCAGCTCCTGCTCCCGGTCGCGTACGGCGCACACCGTGTCGACGAACCGAGCGACGGCGGCCGACCGCTCGCCGACGTGCCAGGCGACGGCGACCCTCGAGCCCGGCCAGTCCTCGACCGGGAGGAATCGGAGGCCGGGCAGGGGCGCGTAGGTCATCACCGCGGCCCCGGTCACGCCGATCGCCGCGCCGGCGGAGACCAGCGAGGTCTCCTCGGTCACCGACGACACGGGGACGAAGGTGCCGGGGGTCTCGCGGGCGTCGTACAGGCCCCAGAAGGCGCGGTAGACCTCGTCGGTCGTGTCGGACAGCGTGATCGGGTGGCAGACCAGGTCGCGGACGGGAACCGTGGTCCGCGATGCGAGGGGGTGGTCCTCGGCGACCATCGCGACGACCGGGTCGGTGAAGAGGACCTCGGTCTCGATCCGCTGGGTGCCCTGGGGCAACCGGATGAAGGCGACGTCCGTGACACCGGAGGCCAGCCCGGCCGAGGGGTCGCTGGCGGGGAACTCCCGCATCTCCACCTCGACGTCCGGGTGTGCCGCGCGGAACGCCGCCATGATCGGCGCGGTCAGCTCGAGCGCCGCGCCGGGGACGAAGCCGAGGCGGATCCGGCCGCTCAGCAGCCGATCGGCACGCCGCGCGGTCGCGACCGCGTCGTCGAACCGATCCAGCACCTCGCGGACCGCCACCAGGAACGTCTCCCCCGCCGGTGTGAGCGCGACGCTGCGCGTGGTCCGGTCGAAGAGCTGGACCCCGAGCTCCTCCTCCAGCTCCTTGACCTGCCGGCTCAGCGCCTGCTGCGTGAGGAACACCCGTGCGGCCGCGCGGCTGAAGTGCAGCTCGTCGGCCACCGCGAGGAAGTAGCGGAGCTTGCGGGTCTGGAGGTCGATGACGGTGATGCTATCGATTGACAACCGACCTGATGTGAGTGAGTGCGCATTCCCGTGCTTCACGCGTACGCCCGGCCGGGGCAGGGTGGTCGCCATGTGGAGGAACTGGACCGGCGACCAGAGCTGCAACCCGGCTCGGCGCGCCCTGCCGTCGTCGGTCGCCGAGGTGGCCTCGACGGTCCGCGGCGCCGCCGAGCGGCGCGAGGTGGTCCGCGTCGTGGGCGCCGGGCACGCCTTCGGTGACAACGTCCTCACCGACGGGACCCTCGTCTCCCTCGACAGGCTGACGGGTCTGCACCACGTCGACCGCGCGACCGGCCTGGTCCGGGTCGCCGCCGGCACCCGGCTGCACGACCTCAACGACCTGCTCGACGCCCACGGCCTGGCCGTGGCCAACCTCGGCGACATCAACGCACAGAGCGTGGCCGGCGCCATCTCGACCGCGACCCACGGCACCGGCTCGAGGCTCGGCAACCTCGCCACGTTCGTCGAGTCCGCCGAGCTGGTCACCGCCGACGGCGCGATCGTCGAGGTCGCCGGCGACGACCTGCGGGCCGCCCGGGTCAGCGTCGGCGCGCTCGGCGTCGTGACGGCGTACACCCTGCGCACGGTGCCGTCCTTCCGCCTCCACGAGCGTCGAGACCGGCTCCCGCTGGCGCAGGTGCTCGCCGAGCTCGACGCGTACGCCGAGGGCAACGACCACTTCGAGTTCTTCGTCTTCCCCCACGCGAGCGACGCGCTCACCAAGGAGCTGAACCGCACCGACGCACCGATCCACGCCCGTGGCCGGGTCGGGTCCTACGTCGACGAGGTGATCGTCGAGAACCGGGTGCTCGACCTGGTGTGCCGGGCCGGGCGCCGCTACCCCTCGGCGATCCCGCGGCTCAACCGCACCGTGACCCGGCTGGCCGGCTCGTCCAGCCGGGTCGACGTCAGCCACCGGGTCTTCTCCAGCCCGCGCCTGGTCCGGTTCACCGAGACGGAGTGGGCCTTCCCGCGCGAGGCAGCGACCGAGGCCATCACCGACCTCCTCGCGATGATCGAGCGCCGCGGCTTCGACGTGAACTTCCCGCTCGAGGTGCGCTTCGTGGCCGCCGACACCGACGCGATGCTGAGCCCCTCGTACGGTCGTCCGACGGCGTACGTCGCTGCCCACGCGTACGCCGGCATGGCGTGGCAGGCGTACTTCGCCGCGGTCGAGGAGATCGCGGCGGCCTACGGCGCTCGCCCGCACTGGGGCAAGCGGCACACTCTCGGTGCCGACACGCTGCGTGGGCTCTACCCCGAGTTCGACGCCTTCCTCGACGTGCGCAAGCGGTTCGACCCCGACGGCGTCTTCACCAACGCGCACGTCGAGCGGATCTTCGGATGAGCGCCACCCGGGTGCTCGACCTCGCTTCCGTCACCACCCCCGCGGCCAGGGTCACGGCGCTCGCCGCGGCGACGGCCCACCTCGAGCCGCCGTTCGCCGTCGTCGACCTCGGCGCCCTGGCGGGCAACGCCCGCTCGCTGGTGGATCGGGCCGCCGGCAAGCCGGTGCGGCTGGCGACCAAGTCGGTGCGCTGTCGCGCGATCAGCGACGCGGTGCTGGACCTCGACGGGTTCGCCGGCGTCCTCGCGCTCACGCTGCCGGAGGCGCTGTGGTTGGCGCAGACCTGCGACGACGTCGTGGTCGGCTACCCCACCGCCGACCAGCACGCGCTCCAGGCGCTGGCGAGCGACGAGCGGCTGGCCGCCCGCGTGACGCTGATGGTCGACTCGATCGAGCAGGTCGACCTGATCGAGGGCGCGGTCCACGCGGGTGCGCCGCCGATCCGGGTCTGCCTCGACCTCGACGCGTCGCTGCGGCTGCTGCAGGGCCGGGTGCACCTCGGCACCCGTCGCTCCCCGGTCCATGCACCCGGCGCCGCGCGCCGGCTCGCGCTCGCGATCGCGGCCCGGCCGCGGGTCCGGCTGGTCGGGATGATGGCCTACGAGGGACAGGTCGCCGGCCTCGGCGACAACACCGGATCGCGGCTGCGCCGCGTGCAGGTCCGTGCGGTCCAGGCGGCCTCGATCGCCGAGCTGGCTCGCCGCCGGGGGGCCGCGGTCGCCGCCGTCCGCGAGGTCGTCGACCTCGAGTTCGTCAACGGTGGCGGCACCGGCAGCATCGAGACCACGGTCGCCGAGGACGCCGTCACCGAGGTGGCCGCCGGCTCAGGCCTCTACTGCCCCACCCTGTTCGACGGCTACCGCCGCTTCCGGTCCCGGCCGGCGGCGTACTTCGTCACCAGCGTCGTGCGCCGTCCGACCCCCGACATCGCCACCGTGCTCGGCGGCGGCTGGGTCGCCAGCGGCGTCCCCGGCCCCGACCGGCTCCCCACGCCCGTGTGGCCGCCCGGCCTGGAGCTGACGTCGATGGAGGGTGCCGGCGAGGCGCAGACCCCGCTCACCCGTGCCGGCGACCTGCGCGTCGGCGACCGGGTCTGGTTCCGGCACGCCAAGGCCGGCGAGGTCTGCGAGCGGGTCAACGAGCTGCACCTGGTCGACGACGGGAGGGTCGTGGCCAGCGTCCCGACGTACCGCGGAGAGGGGCACGCGTTCCTCTGAGCGCGCGCCGGCTGCGTCGGAGGCGCGCGCAGCCACCCGGACCGGGGCTTACCCGGCGGGTGGCTGCGCGGTGCTGCTCACTGGTCCGTCAGCCGCCTCTCGGCGAGTGGCCGCTCGTAGCGGCGAAGGGTGAGGCCCGGGGGCATGAGTTCGAACCAGCTGACGGGCACAACCACGTCGTCCTCCGATGCATTCCCCACTCACCCCGCGAGGAAGCTGAAGCGCACCTCGCGCTCGTGGTTGTCGACGTTGAGGTCGACGAGGCACACGCTCTGCCAGGTGCCGAGGGCGAGGCTGCCGCCGAGCACCGGCACCGAGGCGTACGGCGGCACCAGGGCGGGCAGCACGTGCGACCGGCCGTGGCCGCGGGTGCCGTGACGATGCAGCCAGCGGTCGTCGGCGGGGAGCATTGTGCCGAGCAGGGAGAGCAGGTCGTCGTCGCTGCCGGCGCCGGTCTCGAGGATCGCGAGGCCGCAGGTGGCGTGGGGAACGAAGACGTGCAGCAGGCCGTCGCCGCGGCCGGCCACGAATGCCGCGCAGTCGCGGGTCAGGTCGAGGACGACGTCGCGGTCGCCCGTGCGGTAGGTCCGGGTCTCGGTGTCCACGGGACCATCATGTCGTCCACGTCGTCGTCCGCTCCGTCGCAGGCGCGCTCTGCCAGCGACGGAGCGGACACCCGGATCTCCCGGGCCCGACAGGCACTCAGGGTCTCCCCGGAGAGCACCCGCCCATGGTCAGGCTGAGTGGGGACGCCTCACCACGGCCGGCCCGATGCAGGGAACAGCCACGGGCCGGGGAAGGAGGGATGCAGGGAGCCGGGTCGAGCCGCGGACGTCGCGCGATCGACATTTGGGATCCCTTCATCGTCGCAACCGGGCCGATCCCGAGCCGTCGCCTGGTCCTGGCTCACCCTAGGTCGGCCACCACGCGGTCGAGGCGGACTTCGCGAAGGCTTTACCCGCCGCGCCGCGGTCGCCCGGTCCCCACGAGGAACGCCCTGCCCGGCAGTGCCGGGCAGGGCGTCTGGTGCCCGGCGAGTGTGGGGTTCGTCGGGCACGCTGTGGTTGGGGAACCGAGACAGAGGGTAGTGGCCGAAGCCGCCGCTTGGGGCCGAAACGACGAGATGACGTCGGACGGCGCGCGGTCTGCCTCAGCGAGCCGCCGAACCGGCCCGGTGGTCCGGGCCGATCGGCCGCAGCGCCGTGGCGGCGAGCCACTCGGTCACCGCCCGGCCCTCACGGTCGACGTAGGAGACCAGGCCTTCCCAGCCGCGCTCGGTCGAGCGCCAGTCGAGGACCAGGCCGGGGAGCTCGACCGGCACGAACGCCAGCCTGACCCACACGTGCCGCACCCCCGCCATGACGCCAGAATAGAACACATGTTCGAATGCCGTCAGGCCCGGCTCTCCTCGTCGAGGTCGCTCGGCACGGGCCGCGGCGGTGGGGCCTGGCGGCGGCGCGCGGCGACGGCGGCCCCGGCACCGAGCAGGCCGATCAGGGCCAGCACCAGCAGGGCGCGACCGCGCCGACGCTGCGGCGCGGGCAGGTGGTCGGTGACGGAGTCGGGAAGCCGGTCACGGACCGGGTCGGGGATCCGCCGGGCGAGCGAGGTCGCGGCGAGGGTGCCCTTCTCGACGGCGGCGGCACGGCCGTGGTGGATCAGTGGCGGTGCCTTCTCCGCGACGCTGTGGACGGCGGACTCGACGTCGGGCACGACGGCGTCGACGAGGTCGCGCAGGTCGTCCCTCAGCTGTTCGGCCGTGCTCTTGCGATGCATGGATGCCTCCTCCTCGGATACGGGCTACGCACGCGCAGTACCCGATCGCCCGAGGGCAACCCCGCCACCCTCAGCTGGCCGCGGCGTGCCCGAGGTCGGCCGAACACTCGTTGCAGCGCACCCGGCGCTCGTGCTGGTCGGGCGGCTCCCCCAACAGCCGGCGGTACCAGCGCGTCTGCTCCGTCAGGCGGTAGCAGCGTGGGCACCAGTCATGCCGCACCCACGGTCCGAAGTCCTTCCCCATGCGGCCAAGACTGCCGGTCGGCCGCCCCGCTGTCGCGCGACGCGGCCGGGTTCGGCCACTCCGCGGGACAGGTGTGCACGGTCGTCGGCGGGCGGCGTAGTCCGAGAGGACCAGTGGTCCCGCCGGTGGTCCCGGCCGGTCCGGCTCAGTCCTCGTCGGTGGCGAAATCCTCGTTGTGGGTGCCAGGACGCGGCGCCCAGGGCAGCTCCTTGGCCGGGCGTACGACGACCAGCCGGTCGCCGCGCGCGAGCAGGGTCACGACCGGGTCGAAGTAGCGGTAGACCTTCTCGTCGCGGATCACCGCGATCACCTGGTCCGGCAGCGACTGGGGCGGCATGCCGACCTCGTTGACGAGCAGCTCGCGCTCGGCCACCTCGAGGCCCTCGCCGTAGGTGAGCAGGTCCTCCATGACCGTGCCCAGCGTGGGCGAGAGCGTGGAGAGGCCGAGCAGCCGGCCCACGGCGTCGGAGGAGGTGATCACCGAGTCGGCGCCGGACTGGCGCATCAGCGGAGCGTTCTCCTGCTCGCTGACGGCGGCGACGATCCACGCGTCGGGGTTGAGCTGGCGCACGGTCAGCGCCGCGAGCACGTTGGAGTCGTCGCGGCCGGTGGTGATGATGACCTGGTCGGCCTCCGCGACGCCGGCGCGTTGCAGCACGCCGCGGCGGGTGGCGTCGCCGGTGACGACGGCGAGCTGGTCGGCGTGGGCGTCGGCCAGCGCCACCGGACTCGGATCGACCACCACCACGTGCTCACGGTCGAGGCCGTTGCCGACCAGCGTCTCGACGGCGCTGCGACCCTTGGTGCCGTAGCCGATCACCACGACGTGGTGTCCCATGTTGTTCCTCCAACGGGAGATCCGGAAGAGCTCGCGGCTGCGCTGGGCGAGGACCTCGAGCGTGGTGCCGATCAGCAGCACCAGGAAGCCGATGCGGGCCGGGGTGATGATGAAGGCGTTGACCAGGCGGGCCGGGTCGCTGACCGGCGAGATGTCGCCGTACCCGGTCGTGCTCAGGGTGACGGTCGTGTAGTAGATCGCGTCGACCAGCGAGATCGTGCCGAACGGGTCCTCGGCGGTCGCGTCGCCGGAGTCGCGGTAGCCCTCGCGGTCGAAGTACACCAGCAGGACGGTGCCGACGAGGATGCCGAGGGCGAGCAGCAGCCGGCGCCCCAGCTCCCACCAGGGCGACCGGATCCGCTCAGGCAGCGCGACCTGCCCCGTCAGGGGGGTCTCGGCCGGTCCTCCGCTCAACGCACCCACGGCCCGGAACCTACTCCACCGCTTCGGTCGGACGCCGCAGCAGGCGCGCCATCAGCTCCCGGCGCGCCCGCTGCGTGGTCTCCTGCGGGAACACCTCGTCGAAGGCGGCGTTGACGCCGGCACCGATCAGCACGGCCAACGCGGCGATGTAGAGCCAGACCAGGATCGCGATCGGCGCGGCCAGCGGGCCGTAGATCGAGTGGGAGTCCTCGGCGGTCACGGTCAGCACCCAGCGCAGCACGTAGGACCCGACGATCCAGCTGGTCAGGGAGAACACCGCGCCCGGGAGGTTGAAGCTCCAACTGGTCCGCACCGGCACCGACACGTGGTAGAGCGTGGCGAGGAAGCACACGCACATCACCACGATGAGCGGCCAGTAGAACTCCATCAGGAACTCGGCCCGGTTGGGCAGCCAGGAGCGCACCAGCTTGGGGCCCGCGACCACCAGCGGCAGCGTGATCGCGCCGGTGACCACCGCGAGGATGTAGAGCACGAAGGACAGGGCCCGGGTCTGGACGATCCCGCGGTGCCCGCCGAGCCCGTGCATGATCGTGATGGTGTCGACGAAGACGTTGAGCGCGCGCGAGCCGGACCAGAGGGCGAGCACGAACCCGAGCGAGATGACGTCGAACCGGCCGCCGCGCAGCACGTCGTCCATGGTCGGCCGGATCACCTTGTTGACGGCCGTGTCGGTGAGGAAGCGCGAGAACAGGTCGACGACGGCGCGGCGCACCTCCTCCACCTGGGCCGCGGTGAAGTGGTCGGTGACGTAGCCGACGCCACCGGCGAGGGCGAAGATCAGCGGTGGCACCGAGACGACCGCGAAGAACGCGGCCTCGGCGGCGAGGCCGGTGACGCGGTACCTCAGGCACGAGCTGACCGTCGTGACGACCAGGCGCCACACCAGGTGGGCGAGCCGGCGGGCCCACGACGCGGCCTGGGTGCCCGAGTCGTCCGCCATGAGCCTCACGCTATCCGGCCGGAGGCGCTGCGCTGCGGATCCGGACGCCCCTACGATCAGGTGATCTGCATCGCTCGGGCTTCCCCTTCAGCATCAGCCAGGAGGTCACCGTGCACGACCGATCCGCTCTCGGCGCCGCCGACGTCGACGACGCCGTGCTCGCGGCGATGGTCGCCGAGCTCCTCGGGGTCGACGACGTCGAGCTGGTCTCGTCCCACGCCCGCGTGGTCGACTACGTCCTGCCCGCGATCACGACGGGTGGTCGCTGGTGGGTCACCGGGACCGCCGCCGTCGACGGCCACGCCCGGGACTTCCGGCTGTTCGTGAAGCACGTCCACGAGTGGTCGCGCTCGCCGCTGTTCGAGATGGTGCCGCCGGAGGTGCGCGAGTGGGCGGCCGGGATGGTGCCCTGGCGCACCGAGGGCGCGGTCTACGGCTCCGACCTCGCCGCCCACCTCCCCGAGGGACTGGCGATCCCCCGCGCGGTCGGCGTCCACGACATCGACGGCGGGTCGTACGCCGTGTGGCTCGAGGTGGTGCCCGTGGCCGAGGTCGCCTGGGACCTCGCGCGGTACCGGCACGCGGCCCACCTGCTCGGCCGGTTCGCGGCACGCCCCGGGATCCGGGCCCTGGCACTGGGGAGCGGCCAGGAGTGGGACGTCCGCTCGTACGTCGACGGCCGGCTCGGCCACCAGGTGCTGCCGATCCTCGCCGACGACGGCGTGTGGCAGCACCCGCTGGTGGCCGGCGCGTTCACCGACCTGCGCCCGCGCATGCTGGCCGCCGTCGACGAGCTGCCCCGGATCACCGCCGAGCTGCTGGCCCAGCCGGTGCTGGCCGGCCACGGCGACGCCTGCCCCAACAACCTGCTGGTCCGGCCCGACCGCGACGGCTTCACGATGATCGACTTCGGGTTCTTCATGGCCCTGCCGGTCGGGTTCGACCTCGGGCAGCTGCTCGTCGGTGACGTCCAGATCGGGCGGCGCGACGCGGGCGACCTCGTCGAACGCGACGAGAGCTGCCTGGCGGCGTACGTCGGCGGGCTGGCCGCCGAGGGTGTCGATCTCGATCTGGACGCGGTCCGCCGGGCGCACGCGCTGCAGCTCGTGGTGTTCAGCGGCCTGTCGGCGATCCCGTTCGAGGTGCTCGAGGACGAGCCCACCGACGCGTTGCGGGCGATGGCCGCCACGAGGGCAGCCATCGCCCGCCACTGCCTGGACCTGCTGGATCAGACCGGCTGAGGCTCCCGCTCGGCCGCCCCCTGCGGCGCCGACTGCGGCGCCGACTGCGGCGCGGCGTGGTCGTCGACCATCGTGGTCTCGTCGAACGGCTCGTCGCCGGCGAGCACCCGGTCCATCCGGGCCCGGTCCAGGCTTCCGGTCCAGTGCCCGACCAGGACGGTGCCGACCGCGTTCCCGGCGAAGTTGGTCAGCGCCCGGGCCTCGGACATGAACCGGTCGATGCCGACGATCAGGCCGACGCCGTCGACGAGCTCGGGCCGGTGCGACTGCAGGCCGCCGGCCAGCACGGCCATGCCGGAGCCGGTGACGCCGGCGGCGCCCTTGGCGGCGATCATCATGAACAGCAGCAGCGAGACCTGCTCGCCGAGCGCGAGCGGCGTGCCCATCGCCTCGGCGATGAAGATCGACGCCATGGTGAGGTAGATGGCGGTGCCGTCGAGGTTGAAGGAGTAGCCGGTCGGGACGACGACGCCGACGGTGGTCTTGTCGATGCCGGCGTGCTCGAGCTTGGCGATCGCCCGCGGCAGCGCCGACTCGGAGGAGGAGGTGGCGAGGATGAGCAGGAACTCGCGACCCAGGTAGCGCAGCAGCGCGAAGACGTTGATGCCGGTGGCGACCTTGAGCAGCAGGCCGAGGACGACGACCACGAACAGCACGCAGGTGACGTAGAAGCCGACCATCAGCACCGCGAGGCTCTTCAGCGCGTCGATGCCGCCCTGGCCCGTGACGGCGGCCATCGCACCGAAGGCACCGACCGGCGCGACCCACATGATCATGGCGAGGAGCCGGAAGACGAGCCGCTGCAGGTGCCCGACCGCGGTGATGATCGGGGCACCCGTCGCGCCCATCCGCTGCAGGGCGAAGCCCACGAGGAGGGCGACCAGCAAGGTCTGCAGGACGCTGCCGCTGGTGAGCGAGCTGAACATCGAGGTCGGGATGATCCCCAGCAGGAACGCGGTGGTGTCGGCGTGGCCCTCGGCCGCCTTCTCCTGCGCGGTGGCGGCGGCCTCGGCGGTCAGGTGCAGGCCGTCGCCGGGCTGCAGCAGGTTGCCGACGAGCATGCCGATCGAGAGCGCGACGGTCGACATCACCAGGAAGTAGCCGAGCGCGAGACCGCCGACCCGGCCGACCTTCGCGGCGCTGGCGACGGAGCCGACGCCGAGGACGATCGTGCAGAAGATGACCGGCTGGATCATCATCTTGATCAGGTTGACGAAGCCCTCGCCGAGCGGCTTCAGCTCGACGGCGAAGGCGGGGAACAGCAGACCGGTCGCGATGCCGAGCAGCACCGCGCCGATCACCGCGAGGTAGAGGTAGTGCGTCCGCGCACCACGCGCCGTGCTGGTCATGGGGTCCTCCTGGTGGTCACCGGGCTGGGCTTGCCCGGCCACTCTGCGACGGGTCGTGACGACCGTCACCGTTGTGTTCGTTGTGTTCGTGGCGGAGGTCACATCAGCGGCCCGCGGCTGGGCGAGAATGGCGACGTGCCCCGTCCCCGCCTGCTCCGCGAGCGCCCGGTCGCACGCCAGGTGCTGGTGCTGCAGGTCGGCACGGTGCTGCTGCTCGTCGTGGTCGGCATCCTGATGGCTTCGTATGACGCCCGGCGCGACTCGCGCAGCCGCGCGACCCAGCGCGCGGTGGCCGTGGCCCAGACGGTCGCCGACTCCCCCGCCGTGCGCGAGGCGCTGCGCGGTGCCGACCCGACGGCCGAGCTGCAGCCGTGGGCCGAGGAGGTCCGGCGCGACACCGACACCGACTTCGTCGTGGTGATGGGCCTGGACCGCACCCGCTACACGCACCCCGACCCCGCCCAGATCGGCCGGATGTTCGTCGGCGACCTCGGCGCCGCGCCGCGGGGCGAGGTCTTCACCCAGCAGTACACCGGGACGCTCGGCCCGTCGGTGCGCTCCGTCGTACCGGTCGAGGACGGCGGCCGCGTCGTCGCGCTGGTGTCGGTCGGCATCACTGTCAGCGACATCGACCGCGGGCTGCGGCGCGATGTCACGATCGTGGTGCTGTGCGGCCTGCTCGTGCTGCTGCTCGGCCTCGCCGGCGCCTGGCTGCTCGGCCGCCGCCTGCACCGGGTCACCCACGGGATGGGCGAGCAGGAGCTGGCCCGGATGTACGAGTACTACTCGGCGGTCCTGCACTCCGTGCGCGAGGGTCTGCTGCTCCTCGACGGCGAGGGCCGGGTCCAGCTGGTCAACGACGAGGCCCGGCGGCTGCTCGCGCTGCCCGACGACGTCGTCGGGCGGCCGGTCGAGGAGCTCGGCCTGGCGCCCGGCCTGGTCGCCGCGGCCCGCGGACACACCGCCGAGTCCGACGACCTCTACCTCGCGGGCGAGCGGATGCTCGTGGTCTCCGCCGCCCCTGCCCGCTGGGACGGTCGCGACGTCGGCTCGGTCGTCACCCTGCGCGACCACACCGAGCTGCGCTCGGTGACCGGCGAGCTCGAGGTCGTGCGACGCCTCACCGAGTCGCTGCGCTCGCAGAACCACGAGTCCGCCAACCGGCTGCACACCGTGGTGTCCCTCATCGAGATGGGGCGCCCGGACGACGCGGTCGAGTTCGCGACGGCCGAGCTGCACGTCGCGCAGCTGCTGACCGACCGGGTCGTCGGCGCCGTCGACGACCCGGTGCTGGCCGCCCTGCTGCTCGGGAAGACGGCCGAGGGCGCCGAGCGCGGCATCGACCTGACCATCTCCGGCGCCGTCCCGGCCGGCACGGCGATCCCTGCCCGGGACCTGGTCACGGTGGTCGGCAACCTGGTCGACAACGCCTTCGACGCGGTCGCCCCGGCCGACCGGCGCCGGGTCGCCGTCACGTTCGAGGGCGACGCCGGGAGCCTGGTGGTCCGAGTCGGCGACAGCGGACCAGGTCTCGACGCCGACGCCGCCGAGCGCGTGCTGGACCGTGGTTGGACCACCAAGGCCGAGCCGGGCACCGGCCGGGGCCTGGGCCTCGCGCTGGTCGTCCAGGTCGCCCGCAAGCACGACGGCGAGGTCACCGTCGGCCACTCCGCGCTCGGCGGTGCGGAGTTCACGGTCGCGCTGCGCGCGGGCGGCGCGTCGTGAGCGTGCGGGTGCTCGTCGTCGAGGACGAGGAGCTGGCCGCCGAGGCGCACGCGTCCTACGTCGTCCGGGTGCCGGGCTTCGCGCTCGCCGGCATCGCCCGCTCGGCGCGCGAGGCGGCCCGGGCCCTCGACGCCGCTCGCGATGCCGGTGCCCCGGTCGATCTGGTGCTGCTCGACATGAACCTGCCCGACACCCACGGCCTCGGGCTGCTGGCCGGCCTGCGCGGTGCCGGGCACCAGTGCGACGTCATCGCCGTCACCGCGGCCCGCGACACCCAGGTGGTGCGCCAGGCGGTCGGGCAGGGCGTCGTGCTCTACCTGCTCAAGCCGTTCACCTTCGCGACCTTCCGCGCCAAGCTGGAGCAGTACGCCGCCTACCGGGCCGAGCTCGACGCCGCGCCGGCCGAGGTGGTCCAGGACGAGGTCGACCGGCTGCTCGGCTCGCTGCGGCCGACCGCGACAGCGCCGCTCCCCAAGGGGATGAGCGCGGAGACGCTGCGCGCCGTCACGACCGCGCTGCGCGAGGCCGACGGCGAGCTGTCGGCGAGCGAGGTCGCCACGACCGTCGGCAGCTCACGCGTCACCGCGCGGCGCTACCTCGAGCACCTCGCCGACCAGGGGCTCGCCGCCCGCGGCCTGAGGTACGGCGCGGGCGGCGGGCGGCCCGAGGTGAGCTACTCCTGGCGGTGAGGCGTCAGGACAGGTCGAGGCCGGGGTACAGCGGGTGCTTGTCGAGCAGCTCCGCCGACGCCGACCTGACCTTGTCGGCCACGCCGTCCGCGAGGACGTAGGAGGCCTTCGAGGGCGCACCGGCGGACGTCGTACCGGGCGTGGTGTTCTTGAGGACCTCGACGATCAGGTCGGCGACCGCGTCGAACTCGGCGCCGCCGAAGCCGCGGCTGGTGAGCGCGGGGGTGCCGATCCGGATGCCCGAGGTGTACCAGGCGCCGTTGGGGTCGGACGGCACCGAGTTGCGGTTGGTGACGACGCCGGCGTCGAGGAGGGCCGACTCGGCCTGGCGACCGGTGAGGCCGAAGGAGGACACGTCGAGCAGCACGATGTGATTGTCGGTGCCGTCGGTGACCAGCTTGGTGCCTCGCGTCTGCAGGCCCTCGGCCAGCGACTTCGCGTTGTCGGCGACGGTCTGGGCGTAGGTCTGGAAGGCGGGCGTGCGGGCCTCGGCGAAGGCGACGGCCTTGGCGGCCATCACGTGCGAGAGCGGCCCGCCGAGCACCATC
This sequence comes from Pimelobacter simplex, assembly GCA_016803235.1. Classification (GTDB taxonomy): domain Bacteria; phylum Actinomycetota; class Actinomycetes; order Propionibacteriales; family Nocardioidaceae; genus Nocardioides; species Nocardioides simplex_A. The sequence continues at coordinate 31,716 of JADCLI010000001.1, read as the reverse complement.
GGGCAGCCGCGGTCGACGCTCGGGGCGTACTCCTCGGTCGCGAGGATGAAGCCGCCGCGCGGGCCGCGCAGCGACTTGTGCGAGGTGCTGGTGACCACGTGGGCGTGCGGAATCGGGTCCTCGTCGCCGGTGAACACCTTGCCGGCGACCAGGCCGGCGAAGTGGGCCATGTCGACCATGAGGGTGGCGCCGACCTCGTCGGCGATCTCGCGCATCTTGGCGAAGTTCACCCGGCGCGGGTACGCCGAGTAGCCGGCGACCAGGATGAGCGGCTTGAACTCCTTGGCCTTGGCGCGCAGGGCGTCGTAGTCGATCAGCCCGGTCTCGGGGTCGGTGCCGTACTGCTGCTGGTGGAACATCTTGCCGCTGATGTTCGGGCGGAAGCCGTGGGTGAGGTGGCCGCCGGTGTCGAGGCTCATGCCGAGCAGCCGCTGGTTGCCGAGCTCGTGGCGCAGCTTCTCCCAGTCGGCGTCGGACAGGTCGTTCATGTTCTTGACGCCGGCGTTCTCCAGCCACGGGCCCTCGACGCGGTGGGCGAGGATCGCCCAGTACGCCGTCAGGTTGGCATCGATCCCGGAGTGCGGCTGCACGTAGGCGTACTCGGCACCGAACAGCTCGCGGGCGTGCTCGGCCGCGAGCGCCTCGACGGTGTCGACGTTCTGGCAGCCGGCGTAGAAGCGGTGGCCGACGGTGCCCTCGGCGTACTTGTCGCTGAACCAGGTGCCCATGGTGAGCAGCACGGCCGGCGATGCGTAGTTCTCGCTCGCGATCAGCTTGAGCGACGCTCGCTGGTCGGCGAGCTCCTGGCGCGTCGCGTCCGCGATGCGCGGCTCGACGGAGGCGATGACCTCCAGGGCCTGGTTGTAGGCACTGCTGACGAGGGCGCCGTTGAGGGAGTTGTCGCTCATGGCGCACAGCGTAGTGCCGCGGGTGTGCTGGCGCGCTGGCAGGCGCCACCTGGTGTGACGTGCGTCGCAGGTCCCGCCTGAACGGACCGGCGCAGCGGGCATTCCGTCCATATGATGAGAATGGCTTCCAGATAATGAGATTCGGATTTGTGGCCCCGGCGTCCGAGGGATGAGACTCATTGACATGGTCACTGCTGCCACCCATGCGCACCTCGTGGTTCGACGCCACGTGGACTTCGGGCGCACGCGCAGCATGATGTGTTGGCCCCGCTGACGTTGCCGCCGCATCCACCCGAGCCGCGCGCCTGACCTCCCGGCGCGCCCATCAGCGAAGGACCTCCTCTCCGCATGCCTGACCTGCGCTACAAGCCCGAGCGAGCAAAGTTCACCGAGATCCCGCGCCCCAAGCGCGCCGAGGGTCAGTGGGCGCTCGGCTACACCGAGCCGCTCAACAAGAACGAGCAGTCGAAGAAGGACGACGACCCACTCAACGTGCGGGACCGGATCCTCCACATCTACTCCAAGCGCGGCTTCGACTCGATCGACCCCGCCGACCTGCGCGGGCGCTTCCGTTGGATGGGGCTCTACACCCAGCGCCGGCCCGGCATCCTCGGCAACGAGACGGCGGCCCTCGAGGAAGAGGACCTGGACGACCGCTACTTCATGCTGCGGGTCCGCTCCGACGGCAAGCTGCTGGCATCGGACGCGGTGCGCGCGCTGGGCTCCGTCGGGGTCGACTTCGCCCGCGACACCGCGGACGTCACCGACCGCGAGAACATCCAGTACCACTGGATCGAGATCGAGAACGTCCCCGAGATCTGGGAGCGGCTCGAGGCCGTCGGCCTGCACTCGCTCGAGGCCTGCGGCGACTCGCCGCGCCCGTTCCTCGGCTCGCCCGTCGCCGGCGTGGCCAAGGACGAGATCATCGACGGCACGCCCGCGCTGCTCGAGATCGAGCGGCGCTACATCGGCAACAAGGACTTCTCGAACTTCCCGCGGAAGTTCAAGACCGCGGTCACCGGTCACCCGAGCATGGACGTCTCGCCCGAGACCAACGACGTCTCCTTCGTCGGCTCCGTGCACCCCGAGCACGGCCCGGGCTTCGACGTCTGGGTCGGCGGTGGCCTGTCCACCAACCCGATGCTCGCGCAGAAGCTCGGCGTGTGGATCCCGCTCGACGAGGTCCCCGACGTGTGGGCAGGCGTCGCCGGGATCTTCCGCGACTACGGCTACCGCCGGCTGCGCTCGCGGGCGCGCTTGAAGTTCCTGGTCGCCGACTGGGGCGTCGAGAAGTTCCGTGAGGTCCTCGAGAACGAGTACCTCGGCAAGAAGCTCGAGACCCTCGCCTCGCCCGAGACGCCCGTCGGCCACCGCGACCACATCGGCGTGCACGAGCAGAAGGACGGCCGGTTCTACGTCGGCCTCGCGCCGTCGGCCGGCCGGATCTCCGGCACGGCCCTGGTCCAGCTCGCCGACCTGATGGACGAGTTCGGCGTCGAGGGTGCCCGCCTGACGGCGTACCAGAAGATCGTGCTGATCGGCGTCGACGGCGACAAGACCGACAGCCTGCTCGACCGCCTCGACGCGATCGGCCTGACCGCCCGTCCCTCCAACTGGCGCCGCAACACGATGGCCTGCACCGGCATCGAGTTCTGCAAGCTGGCGCTGGTCGACACCAAGGAGCGGGCGCGCCTGCTCACCGTGGAGCTCGAGAAGCGCTTCCCGGACCTGGACACCCCGATCACGATCAACGTGAACGGCTGCCCCAACGCCTGCGCCCGGACCCAGGTCGCCGACATCGGGCTCAAGGGCCAGATGGTGCTCTCCGAGGGCAAGCAGGTCGAGGGCTTCCAGGTGCACCTCGGCGGCGCGACCGGTCTGCGCGCCAACTTCGGCCGCAAGCTGCGCGCCCACAAGGTCACCAGTGCCGGCCTCGACGACTACGTCACCACGATCGTCACCAACTACCTCGCCGACCGCAACGTCGGCGAGGCGTTCGACGAGTGGGTCCACCGCGCGGACGAGGAGCTGCTGCGCGGCGAGAAGACCCTGGAATCTGTCTGATGGCACACGGGCCGGTCGAGCCGGGCGGCAGAGGTGGCGCGCGTGCCGCGTCGCCGTTCCACTGCCCCTACTGCGGCGACACCGACCTGTGGCCCCGCGAAGCAGGCGGCTGGGAATGCCGCAGCTGCCTGCGGGCCTTCAGCCTCCAGTTCCTGGGGCCCGCCGCCCCGTCCGCCCGCACCCCTGAAGGAGGTGCTTCATGACCACCGCCACCACGCGTGCCGCCCGCGAGTTCCGCGGGTCGCACACCGCCGGCCGCTCGCCTGAGGAGCTCCGCGAGCTGGTGTCCCACTGGGGCGCCGAGCTCGAGCTCGCCCCCGCCGAGGTCATCATCGAGTGGGCCGCCGCGACCTTCGGGGAGCGGTTCTGCATCACCTCCTCGATGGGCGACGCCGTCCTGGCGCACCTCGCCGAGAAGGTCGTGCCCGGCGTCGACGTCGTCTTCCTCGACACCGGGTACCACTTCGTCGAGACCATCGGCACCCGCGACGCCGTCGCGGCCACGATGAACGTCAACCTGATCTCGATCACCCCGGTCCAGACCGTGGCCGAGCAGGACGCCGAGTACGGACCCGAGCTCTACAAGCGCGATCCCGACCTGTGCTGCGCCCTGCGCAAGGTCAAGCCGCTGGCCGACTCCCTAGCCGGGTACGACGCCTGGGCGACCGGCCTGCGTCGCGCCGAGACGCACAACCGGGTGATCGCGCCGGTGATCGGCTGGGACGCCAAGAAGCAGAAGGTCAAGGTGTCCCCCATCGCCCGGTGGAGCGACGAGCAGGTCGAGCGCTACATCGCCGAGAACGGCGTGCTCGTCAACCCGCTCGTGTACGACGGCTACCCGTCCATCGGCTGCGCGCCGTGCACCCGCCGGGTCGCCCCCGGCGAAGACCCGCGCAGCGGCCGCTGGGCAGGCACCAACAAGACCGAATGCGGGATCCACTCATGACCGCCCGCATCCCGGAGGAAAGGGGGAACCGACGATGACCGCTCCGGCCCTCATCGCCCTTGCCCACGGCAGCCGCGACCCGCGCTCGGCCGCCACCGTTTCCGCGCTCGTCGACGCGACGAAGGCGTTGCGTCCCGACCTGCGCATCGAGAAGGCATTCCTCGACCTCGCCAAGCCGAGCTTCCACACCGTGGTGGACCGGCTGGTGAAGGCGGGGTACGACGAAATCGTCGTCGTACCGCTGCTGCTGGTGGAGGCGTTCCACGCCCGGGTCGACGTGCCCGAGGCGATCGCCGAGGCGACGACCCGCCACCCGGGTCTGCAGATCCGCGCCACGGCCGTGCTCGGCCTCGAGGCGCGCTTCCTCGAGGTCCTCGACGAGCGGCTCCGCGACGCCCTGAAGGACGCCCGGGTGCGCGAGCTCGACGCGCTCGTGCTCGCCGCGGCCGGCACGTCCGACCCGCTGGCCAACCAGGCCGTCGCCCGGCTCGCCCGGCTGTGGGGTGCGCACCACAAGCTGCCCGTCACCGCGGCGTACGCCACCAGCGCTCCCCCGGCCACCGGCGAGGCCGTCCGCGCCTTCCGCGCCGAGGGCCGCCGCCACATCGCCGTCGCGTCGCTGTTCCTGGCGCCCGGCAACCTGGTCGACCGGGCGACCGAGCTCGCCCTCGAGGCGGGCGCCGTGGCCGTGTCCGAGCCGCTCGGTGCCCACCCGGAGATCGCCCGCACGATCCTCGCCCGGTACGCCGTCGGCGCGGTCGAGCTGGTCCCCGTCTGATCGCGACCGCGCCAGCGGGCGCGATCGTTGGTGATCGAGGAGCCCGGCACGACTGAGCTTGCGAAGTCGTGCCGGGCGCTCGTTCCTCGCCACGGGGCTACTCGACGAGCAAGTCCTCAGAGGACGAGCTGCTCCAGCAGGTGCTCGAGGGTGCGGGCCGGGTCCGCGGTGACGCCACCGTGGACCGGGCCGGGCTGCAGCACCGTGCTCTTCGGTGCCTTGAGGAACCCGAAGCGGGTGCTCGCGTCGTCCTTCTGGGCCCGGGATCCGTACGCCGTCGCGCGCACCCCCACACCGAAGCCGGCGTGGGCCTCGCCCCGGCACACCCGGTCGACGGCGGCGAGCGCGGCCCGGACCGAGTCGACGTCGACCTCGGCGTCCAGCGCCCGGATCCGGTCGGGGTCGACCGACGAGCGGACGCCGAGGTAGTCCTCGGCCGGGCAGAAGAGCACGACACCCACGTTGACGAACTCCTCGCGCTCGACGCGCGGGACGCAGCGCAGCGTGACGTACTGGTAGGGCTTCACGACGCCATCTCCGGCGCCGGCAGCCACGCGCGGCCGCCGTCTCGACGCGCGGCCAGGAAGGCGACGTACCGCTCCCGCAGGGCGTCCGGCGTCTCCGCGCCCGGCACCGGCTCCAGCCAGTCGTCGCACACCTCGGCGAGCACCCGGGTCAGGGCGTCGTCGGTCAAGCGTGCCGCGAGGCCGGCGTCCTGGGAGAGTGCCTGCGCGGCGAACCCGCGCAGGATGTGCTCGGAGGCGTCGTAGGGCTGCGCCGCGAAGCGGGCAGGGTCACCGGGACCGCCCGACCAGGAGTGGTGGAAGTACAGCGACGCGCCATGGTCGATCGCCTGCAGCGTGCCGCGCCAGACCAACAGGTTGGGGTTGCGCCAGCTCCGGTCGACATTGGCGGTGAACGCGTCGAGCCACAGCACGCGGCCGGCCAGGTCGGCGTCCGGCGCGCTCGTCGGGTCGTAGCCGAACGATCCCGGCAGGAAGTCGATGCCGAGGTTGAGCCCGGTGCTGGCGTTGATCAGGTCCTGCACCTCCTCGTCGGCCTCGTAGCGGGCGATCTCCGGATCGAGGTCGAGCACCACCTGGTCGGGCGTGGGAACGTCGAGCAGCCGCGCGATCCCCGCGACGACGACCTCCGCGACCAGCACGCGGGTGCCCTGGCCGGCGCCGCGGAACTTGCACACGTAGGTGCCGAGGTCGTCCGCCTCGACGATGCCCGGGAGGCTGCCGCCCTCACGAAGCGGCGTGACGTACCGGGTGACCTTGACCTGCTCCATCCTCGCGCTGTCCCCGCCGCTCACAGCGGCTTCTCGTCGCGCAGACGCTGCTTCTCGTGCTCGACGTCGAAGTCGGCCCTGGGCCAGCCGAGGTCGAAGGACTGCAGCGCGTCGTGCAGCAGCGTGCCGATCGCCAGGTTGCGGTACCACTTCTTGTCGGCCGGGATCACGTGCCAGGGCGCGGCCTCGGTGTTGGTGCGGGCGATCGCGATCTCGTACGCCTCCTGGTACGCCGGCCACCGCTCGCGCTCGTCGACGTCGCCGGGGTTGTACTTCCAGTGCTTGGTCTCGTCGTCGAGCCGGGCGAGCAGGCGCGCCTTCTGCTCGGCGGCGGAGATGTGCAGCATGCACTTGATGATCGTCGTGCCCTCGCTGGCCAGTTCGGCCTCCCAGGCGTTGATCGCGTCGTAGCGCCGCTCGATCTCCTCGGTGTCCGCGAGCGAGCGGACCCGGGCGATGAGCACGTCCTCGTAGTGGGAGCGGTCGAACACCCCGATCAGGCCCACCGGAGGCAGCGCCTTGGTGATCCGCCACAGGAAGTCGTGGGCGCGCTCCTCCTCGGTGGGTGCCTTGAAGGAGGTGATCCGCACGCCCTGCGGGTCCACCAGGCCGACCGTCGAGCGCAGGGTGCCGCCCTTGCCGGAGGTGTCCATGCCCTGGAGGATCAGCAGGATGTTGCGCCGGCCACCCGACTTGCCGTCGGCGAACAGCCGCTCCTGCAGCTCCGCCAGGTGAGGGCCGAGGTCGAGCAGCGCCGCCTCGCCCGCCTTCTTGTCGCCCTCGAAGCCGGGGGCGGCGTCGGTCTCGATCGCACCCAGGTCGATCGGGCTGCCGGGCGTGATGCGCAGCGTGGACGTCAGGTCCAAGAGGGGGAAGGCCATGTCAGTGCGCCTGGCCGCCGCGCCGGTCGACCAGCGGCGGGGTCGAGGACCACGGGAAGTCGATCCAGGCGTCGGTGCGGCGCCAGACGTACTCGGGGCGGATCACCGTCCACGGCTTCTCGTAGATGACGGCCGTGCGGGCCTCCGCGACGTGGTCGACGAAGAAGTCGCGGACCACCTCGAGGGTCTTGCCGGTGTCGGCGACGTCGTCGGCGATGAGGACCTTCATGCCGGTGAGGTCGATCGCGGCCGGCGTCGGCGGCAGCATCATCGGGACGTCGAGGCGCTCGTTGACGCCGGTGTAGAACTCGACGTTGACCGCCGACAGGTTCTTCACGTCCAGCGCGTACCCCAGGCCCATCGCCAGACCGAGCCCGCCGCGGGCGATCGCGAGCACGATGTCGGGCTCGAAGCCGTCGTCGACCACCTGCTGCGCGAGGTCGCGCACGGCGGTGCCGAAGAGGTCGTAGGTCAGGATCTCGCGCTCGGGCGCCGGCGCCGCGTCAGTCGTCACCCGCCCATTCTGCACCGCAGTCCATCGACTCGGCTGCGGCCCCGAGCTCGCGCCGGACCACGGCGTACGCCACACCCGGCGCGTAGCCCTTGCGGGCCAGCATCCCGACCAGTCGCCGGGTCGCGACCTGCGGGTCGAGGCCACGCATGCCGCGCAGCTTCTTGCGGACCAGGACCGCTGCCGTCTCCTCCTCGTGCGCAGGGTCGACCTCGGCCAGCACGGTCTTCGTGGTGTCGTCGTCGACGCCCTTGCGGCGCAGCTCGACAGCCAGGGCCTTGGTGGCGAGGCCACGGCTGCGCTGGCGGCCCTCGACCCAGGCGCGGGCGAAGGCCTCGTCGTCGACCAGCCCGACCTCCTCGAAGCGGTCGAGGAGGCGGGCCGTCACGTCGGTCGGGACGTTGCGGCGGGCGAGGCGGTCCTCGAGCTCCTTGCGGCTGCGGGCCTTGATGCTGAGCTGGTCGAGGAGGATCTTGCGGGCGACGGACTCGGGGTCGGCGTCCTCGGTCCAGCCGTCGTCGTCGGGGGGTTCTTCGTCACGCATCGTCGCCTCCTCACTGGCTGGGTCTGCGTGGCTCCGAGCGGGGGCCCCGCCGTCGGCGCCCCTCACCTTCGTGAGGGGATGTCGCCCAAGCGCCGACGGCACCCCGATTCGCCGCGCGGGCCCTCTCGTACGGCGCCTGCGGCGCCCGGACGGACGCAGGGTGCGGCCGGTCCGGGTACAGACGGCCTGCCGTACCGGCCCCGGTCGGCGCGGCCCTCTCGTACGGCGGACGGACGCAGGGTGCGGCCGGGCCGGGCACAGACAGCCCGGTCGGCGTCGCTCGTTGCCCGCCGCCCGGACGGTCGGCTGCGCTACCTCAGAACGAGTCGACGCCGATCGGCTCGTCGGAGAGGTCGTTGAAGTCGCCGTCGACGGTGGGGGTGACGCCGAGCTTCTCCAGGATCTTCTTCTCCAGCTCGTTGGCCAGGTCGGGGTTGTCCTTGAGGAAGGTGCGGGCGTTCTCCTTGCCCTGGCCGAGCTGGTCGCCCTCGTAGGTGTACCAGGCGCCGGCCTTACGGATCAGGCCGGCCTCGACGCCGACGTCGATCAGGCTGCCCTCGCGGGAGATGCCCTTGCCGTACATGATGTCGAACTCGGCCTGCTTGAACGGCGGGGCGACCTTGTTCTTGACGACCTTGACCCGGGTGCGGTTGCCGACCATGTCGGTGCCGTCCTTGAGGGTCTCGATCCGGCGCACGTCGAGGCGCACGGAGGAGTAGAACTTCAGGGCCCGACCACCCGTGGTGGTCTCCGGCGAGCCGAACATGACGCCGATCTTCTCGCGCAGCTGGTTGATGAAGATGGCGGTCGTCTTGGACTGGTTGAGGGCACCGGTCATCTTGCGCAGCGCCTGGCTCATCAGGCGGGCCTGGAGGCCGACGTGGCTGTCGCCCATCTCGCCCTCGATCTCGGCGCGGGGCACGAGCGCTGCCACGGAGTCGATGACGATCAGGTCGAGCGCGCCGGAGCGGATCAGCATGTCGGCGATCTCGAGCGCCTGCTCACCGGAGTCGGGCTGGGACACGAGGAGGGCGTCGGTGTCGACGCCGAGGGCCTTGGCGTACTCGGGGTCGAGCGCGTGCTCGGCGTCGATGAAGGCCACGATGCCGCCGGCGGCCTGGGCGCTGGCGACGGCGTGCAGCGAGACGGTGGTCTTACCGCTGGACTCCGGACCGTAGATCTCCACCACGCGGCCACGCGGGAGGCCACCGATGCCGAGCGCCACGTCGAGCGCGATCGACCCGGTCGGGATCACGTCCAGGGGGGCGCGCGAGTCGTCGCCGAGCCGCATCACCGAACCCTTGCCGTACTGCTTCTCGATGTTGAGCAGGGCGGTCTCGAGCGCCTTCTGCCGGTCGTCTCCAGCCATGGTCCTCAATCCTTCGTGTCGTGGTGGGCCAGGTACGTCGGCGACGCTAGGGCGAGGTCCCGACACAACCTGATCAGTCGTGCCGTGGGTGTGGACAACCCGCCCGGACGTCGTACCTGTGGACAGCCGAGGGACCCGATCGGTCCGGCCGCTGCCGTACGACCAAACCTAGCCGAACACGTGTTCGAAGTCAGGTCAGGCGACTCGGCGTGTCGCGGCGTCCCGCGACTCCCCGATCGCCCGCGCCGCGCAGCCGAGCACGCCGACGACCAGCAGCAGGCTGCCCAGGGCGAGCGCCGGGTAGCCGGCGACGCCGACGACGACCCCCGCGATCGCTCCCGCGGCCGCGGCCGTCAGGCCCATGACGAGGTCGGAGACGCCCTGCACGTCGGTGCGCACGTCGAGCGGTGCGTGCTCCGCGACGAGCGTGGACGCCGAGACCATCGCGAGCGACCAGCCGACGCCGAGCAGGAACAGCCCGGCGGTCACCTCCCACGACATCCCGCTCGGGGCGGAGGCGCACAGCAGCAGCGCGGCGAGCAGCACGACTCCCCCGGCGGCCAGCACCGGCGGGCGACCGACCCGGTCGGCGAGGATCCCGACGAGCGGCGAGAACGCGAACATGCCGAGCACGTGCACGCTGATCACGATGCCGATCACCTCGAGGCCCGAGCCGCCGTGCTCCATGTGCAACGGCGTCATCGTCATCACGCCGATCATCGTGGCGTGGGTCAGCGCCAGCCCGGCGACGGCGTAGCCGAGGACCGGCCGCTCGCGGACGGTCGCAGCGGCGCGGCTCCACGAGGACCCCGTCCGTACGACGCCCGGTGCGGCCCGCGAGGCCGCGCGCTGCGCGGTGAGCAGCGGGTCGGGGCGCAGCAGCAGCCCGACCACGACCGCCGCGGTGAGCATGCCGATCGCGCCGATGGCGAACGGCCCGGTCAGCTCGGGGATGCCGACGGCGCCGGCGAAGGCCCCGGCGGGACCGGTCAGGTTCGGCCCGGCGACGGCTCCGATCGTGGTCGCCCAGACGACGAGGGACAGCGACCGCGCACGGTTCTCGTCGGTGGCGAGGTCGGTGGCGGCGTACCGTGCCGCGTTGTTGGCCGAGGTCGCCGCGCCGAGCATCATCGCGCCGACGAGCAGCAGCGCCATCGAGCCGACCACGCCGGCCAGCACGGCGGTGAGGCCGCCGCCCGCGCCGACGACGTAGCCCGTCATCAGTCCGGTACGACGCCCGCGTCGAGCCATCAGCGGCGCCAGCAGGAAGGAGATGACCGCGGCGCCGAGCACCTGCGCGGTCTGCGCCAGTCCGGCCATCGACTCCGCGCCCGACAGGTCGCGCGCGAGCAGGGACGCGGTGGCGATGCCGATCGTGATGCCGACGGCACCGACGGCCTGGGTGAGCACGAGGACCCGGACGGTGCGGCGCTGCACCCCGCCCAGGACCAGGTCGGGCTCGGCGAGCCCCGTCACCGCTCGCTCTCCGGGAGCTCGCGGACCTCCCAGACCGCGCGCCAGACCTCCTTGGGCGAGACGCCTGCGGCGAGCGCCTCGCTCGGGGTGCGGTGGTCGAGCGTCCCGATCACGAAGCTGTCGGCCCACACGTGGGCGTAGGCCGCACCGAGGTTGCGCTCCATGCGTGCCCAGAACTCGGTGTGCCTCACTCCGCCATGATCCACCGGACGTCCCAGCGGTGGTGCACCAGGTCGTGCAGGTGGTAGCTGCCGAGGGTCTCCACGGAGAAGACGCTGCCGTTGCTGCGGCGCCCCGGACGGCTCCAGGCGTCGTCGGCCACCCGGTCGTAGGCGTCGGCGACGGCGTCGGCCGCCGCCACCAGGTCGGGTACGACGTCCGCGGCCCGCTGTTCGTCGTACCGCTCCGCGACGGCCGTCTCGTCCTGGTCCCAGTTCGCGAACTGCGGGTCGTCGGCGGCGAGCATCTGCTCGACGCGGCCCAGGAAGACGCGGTGGACGTCGCGGACGTGGCAGGCGTACTCGGTCGGCGACCAGACCGCGGGCGCCGGCCGCTCCCCGGCGCGGGGGTCGCCCAGGACCGCGACCCAGAAGTCCGCGTTGTCGCGGATCACGTCGCCGAAGGAGGCCCGGTCGACGGCGGCGGGGTCGAAGCCACAGTCGGGGCAGGGGCGGTCGAGCACCCAGGTCCAGTCCTTGGTGTCGGGCTCGATGGGGGCGGCCTGGTCGGTCGTCATGGCCCCATCCTCCCGGAGCCGACGCAGGCCGGGCGAGGGATTTCCCGCCACTGCCCGTCGAGGCCCTGCCAGATCAGGACGGCTCGGCCAACAGGGCCGCGCGTCGTTCGGTGGCGGGCCGGGTCAGGGCGAGCAGGTTGAACTGCGCGAGCCCGGACATGACGGTGACCTCGTCGACGTCGAGGAGGCGCGACACGCTCACCACCGCCTCGTCCACGCTGCGGGCGCGGGTGATCAGCGCGACCACTTGGGTGGCGTGCTCCGCGACGGCCTGCACGAACCGCAGCCGGTCCAGCTGCGCGCGGTGCTCCTCGTCCTGCTCCATGCCCGCACGGTAGTCACTCCGCGGCGGGATGGCGGCGCAGGCGCGCGACCAGGTGGGCCCGTCGCGCGGACATCCGGCTCCACACGGCCTGCTGGAAGGCGAGGGTCAGCCAGCCCGCGGCCGCCATGCCGGAGACGTTGAGCACCAGCTGGAGCAGGCTGCCGCGGACCTCGTCGGGCAGGGCGAACGCCAGGCCCAGGGCGACGTTGCCGGCTGCGGGAATGGTGGTGACGGAGATGAAGACGCCGGACAGGCCGCCGACCTTGGCGGAGGTGAGCGAGAGCGCGCCCGCTGCCGCCGCTATGACGGCGACGATGAAGGACCACCTGTCGGGGGTGTAGATGAACGCCGTGCCGGGCCGCGGCGCCGTCACCTGGTCGACGGTGATCCAGCCCAGCCAGCGTGCGGCGAACGCAGCCAGCATGGTCACCAGGATCGCGACGGTGAAGCCGACGACGAGCGACCGCGCGGCGTACCGGAACAGGGTCGGGCGGCGGCGCACCAGCGCGAGGCCGAGGGCCGCGACCGGCACGAACTCCGGGCCGAGCACCATCGCGCCGATCACCAGGATCTGCGAGTCGAGGAGGATGGCGATGCTCGCGATCAGCGTCGCCAGGCTCATGAACGTGAGGAACGTCCAGTTCAGCTCGGACTCCTCGAACGCCCGCTGGGTGACGTCGGCCCAGACCACGGAGTCGGCCGACGACCCGGGAGTACGACGCTCCGCGTCCAGGGCGGGCTGGGAGAGCCAGGTGGCGACGGGGACCACGTGGATCGAGCCCTCCTGCGGGACTCCGATCGCGCGGAGCGCGTCGACGACGTCGTTGACCGCCTCGCGGGGCACGTCCGCCTCGACCAGGTCGCCCTCGGGCACCAGGGAAGCGCCGTGCACGCAGGTGAGGCTGGTGACCGCGGGATCGGCGCGGAGAGCGTCGACGACGGCCGGGGTGAGGTCCTTCGGAGAGGTGATCCGCAGGTGCTGCACGGGGTCAGGCTAGTGAGGCGGTCCCGAAGGCCACGTTGAAGCGGTCGCACCAGATGACCACCGACCGCATCGCGGAGAGGTCGGCGGAATCCGGGATCTCGTAGTTCTGGCTGCCCTGGTTGCCCTTGAGCTCGCCGAGCCGGACGTAGGCGTCGTCGTCGTAGATGCCCCACGAGTCACGGCATCCCTGGCAGGAGCCGCCGCTCGGCTTGTCGGTCAGCCACACGTGCAGGTCGGGGCCGTTGGAGGTGTCGAGGTCCTCGATGCGCAGGAACCGGCTGCCGTCGCTGCGCCGGAACACGGTGGCGCGACCGGTCGTGCCGTGCTCGGCGTCGATGAAGTCGGCCGACGCGAGCACGACGCGGGTCTGCTGGTCGCCCGACGCCGAGGGGACGGTGGTGTCGGCGAGCCCGCCGCTCGCCGTACCGACGACCGCAGCGGGGTCGTCGCCGTCGTCGGCCGTCTCGTCGACGAACAGCAGCCACGGCTGGAAGAGCGCGAGCGCGGCCACCAGCACGACGACGAGGACACCCCCGATCGCCAGCCAGGTCGCACGCCTTCGGCTCACAGCCCCAGCGTAGACGAGGTCAGGCGCTCCAGGTCCGCGCGACGAGCGGCACCCCGGGCCGGTAGGCGAGGTGCACGTGGGTCGGCGCGTCGAGCAGGACCAGGTCGGCACGCGCGCCGGGCACGAGCACGCCGACGTCCGTGCGGCCGAGGGCGGCGGCACCTCCGGCGGTCGCCGCCCAGACGGCCTCGCCCGGCGTCATGCCCATCTCCCGCACGGCCAGTGCGATGCAGAACGGCAACGAGCTGGTGTAGCAGGAGCCCGGGTTGCAGTCGCTGGCGATCGCGACGGTGACGCCGGCGTCGATCAGCCGACGACCGGACGGGTACGGGTGCTTGGTGCTGAACTCCACGCCCGGCAGCAGCGTCGCCACGGTCCCGGCGTCGCGCAGCGCGTGCACGTCGTCGTCGGTGAGGTAGGTGCAGTGGTCGACGGCGGTGAGTCCGAGCTCGGCCGCGAGCCGCACCCCTGGCCCCTCGCCGAGCTGGTTGGCGTGCAGCCGGCCCTTGAGGCCGGCCGCGGCACCGGCGGCGAGGATGGCACGGGCCTGGTCCTCGTCGAAGGCGCCGCGCTCGCAGAACACGTCGATCCACGATGCGTGCGGAGCGGCGGCCTCGAGCATCGGCCCGGTGACCAGCTCGACGTACGCCGCGGGGTCGTCGGCATACTCCGGCGCGACGACGTGGGCTCCGAGGAAGGTGGTCTCGTCGGTGAACCGGCGGGCGACCTTCAGTGAGCGGGCCTCGTCCTCGACCGACAGTCCGTAGCCGGACTTGATCTCGAGGGTGGTCGTGCCCTGGCGGCGCATCTCGGCGACGTGGCGCGCCACGCCCGCCGCGAGCTGGTCGTCGGAGGCGGCGCGGGTCGCGGCCACGGTGGTGCGGATGCCGCCCGCGGCGTACGACTCCCCCGCCATCCGGGCCTGGAACTCCAGCGCGCGGTCGCCCGCGAACACCAGGTGGCTGTGGCTGTCGACGAAGCCGGGGATCACCGCGCGGCCCTGGGCGTCGAACACCTCGTCGGCGGCGGGTGCCTCGGTGGCCGGGCCGACCCACTCCACCTCGCCGTCGGCGAGGACGACGGCGGCGTCGGTGCGCACGCCGAGCAGGTCGCCCGACTGCGCGGCCGACGGGTCGTTGGTGACCAGCTCGCCGATGTTGGTGATGAGCAGGCTCATGCCCAGACCCTTCCGATCGCGTCGGCGAGCGAGCGGCCCACCTGGTCGTGGTCGCCGTCGAAGACCACCCTGCCGTCGACGACGACGTGGGTGACGTCGGCGCCGGCGGCGGCGAAGACGGCGGTGTGCTCGTCGCCGCCGGTGCCGGCGGTGCGCGGCGAGGCGAGGTCGATGGTGACCAGGTCGGCGCGCCGGCCGACGGCGATCTCGCCCGCGTCGGCGAAGCCGAGGCTGCGGTGGCCGTCGGCGGTGCCGGCGAGCAGCAGCTCGGCGGCGGTCCAGTGTCCGCGGGCCCGGCTGGCGAGGCGCTCGTCCATCTCGACGGCGCGCATCTCCTCGAACGCGTCGATGATCGCGTGGCTGTCGGAGCCCAGGGTCAGGACCGAGCCGGCCTCCTGCAGCGCACGGGCCGGGCCGATGCCGTCGCCGAGGTCGCGCTCGGTGGTCGGGCAGAACGACGCGAACGCCCGCGCCTCGCCCAGCAGCCGGACGTCCTCGTCGGTGAGGTGCGTGGCGTGCACGGCGCTGGTCATCGGGCCGAGGAAGCCGTGGTCGGCGAGCAGCCGGGTCGGGGTGACGCCGTGCGCGGCGAGGCAGTCGGCGTTCTCCTTGACCTGCTCGGACAGGTGCACGTGCACCGGCACCCCGCCGTCGACGTACGGCGCGAAGGCCTTCAGCGACTCGGCCGGGACCGCGCGCACGGAGTGGGCGGCGACGCCGATCATCGCGTCGGCGCCCGTGAGCGGCATCAGCGCGGAGACCCGCTCGTGCCACGCCTCGGCGCTGCCGTCGGAGAAGCGCTGCTGCACGCCCTCCGGGGCGGCGCCGAAGCCGCTGGACAGGTAGAGCGTGTCGAGCAGCGTGATCCGGATGCCGGCGTCGCGGGCCGCGGCCAGTAGGGCGTTGCCCATCGCGTTCGGGTCGTCGTACGGCGTCCCGTCGGGCTGGTGGTGGAGGTAGTGGAACTCCCCCACCGACGTGTAGCCCGCGGCGACCATCTCGGCGTACGTCGCCTTCGCGAGCTCGTAGTGCCTGTCCGGGTCGAGTCGCCCGGCGACGGCGTACATCTGCTCGCGCCAGGTCCAGAAGGTGCCGCGGTCGGTCTGCGTGCGCCCGCGCAGCGCGCGGTGGAAGGCGTGGCTGTGGGTGTTGGCGAAGCCGGGCAGGGTCAGTCCCCGCAGCGGTACGCCGGTCTCGGTCGCGTCGGGCACGACCGAGGTGATCCGGCCGTGCTCGACCTCGACCCGGACGGTGTCCCGCACCCGACCGTCGACCCACGCGTGCTCGAGCAGGAAGGCGCTCATGCCGGCACCTCCCCGGTCACCAGGCCGGTCAGGGAGTCCGCGAGGGCCTCGACACCGGCGAGGCAGTCGGCCATCTCGGCGCTCTCGTACGGCGAGTGCGAGACGCCCGACGGGTTGCGGACGAACAGCATGGCGGTGGGGATGCCGGCGTCCTGCAGGATGCCGGCGTCGTGCCCGGCCTGGGTCGGCAGGATCGGGGCGCCCCCCAGGCGTCCCGCGAGCTCGTCGCGCAGTGCGACGTCGAAGGCGACCTCGCCGCTGACCGACTCTGCGGTCACGGTGACGGTCGTGCCGTCGCGCTCGGCGCGCTCGGTGGCCTGGCGCTCGATCTCGCCGACCAGGGAGGCGAGGGCGGCGTCGGACTCGGCCCGGGCGTCGAGCCAGCCGGTGACGTGGGACGGGACGGCGTTGGTGCCGTTGGGCCGCACGTCGATCCGGCCGAAGGTGGCGCGCTGGCCCTGCACGCGGGCCTGCTTGTTGGCGGCCAGCGCGGTCATCGCGTAGGTGAGCATGGGGTCGACGCGGTCCTCCATGCGGGTGGTGCCCGCGTGGTCGGCGCGACCGGCGATGTCGTAGCGGTAGCGGCCGTGCGGCCAGATCGCGTCGTGCACCCCGACCGGCGCGTCGAGGTCGATCAGGCCGCGGCCCTGCTCGACGTGGAGCTCGACGTAGGTCGCCACGCCGTCGAGCATCGTGGACTCGCCGCCCTCGATGACGTCGCCCAGGCGGACGCCGTCGCGGTCGGTGAGCTCGGCCGCGTCGGCCCACGTCGTGGCACCGACCGCGAGCCGGGACCCGAGGCAGGCCCGGCCGAAGCGCGAGCCCTCCTCCTCGACGAACGCGGCGACGCCCAGGCGCCGCGTGGGCCGCACCCCACGCGAGCGCATGACGTCGAGCGCGGCGAACGAGGAGACGACACCGAGCGGGCCGTCGAACGCGCCCCCGTCGAGGACGGAGTCGAGGTGGGAGCCGGTCAGGACCTTGCCGGTGGCGGCGAAGTCCGCCGCCGGCCCCCACCACGCGACCAGGTTGCCGAAGGGGTCCTCCTCGACCTCGAGCCCGCGCGCGGTGGCCGCTTCGCGGAACCACGCACGGAGCTCGAGCTCGGCCGCGTGCCACGGCTGGCGGAAGTAGCCGCCGGAGGACGCCGAGCGTCCGATGGGCACGAGGTCGCGCCACATCTGCTCGAAGTCAGCAACCTGGTCCACGGTGGATCAGCCCTCCTGCATCGGGATCCGGACGCCGCGCTCGGCGGCGACCTCGATGGCGCGGTCGTAGCCCGCGTCGACGTGGCGGATGACGCCCATGCCGGGGTCGTTGGTCAGCACGGCCTCGATCTTCGCAGCGGCCAGCTCGGTGCCGTCGGCGACGCAGACCTGGCCGGAGTGGATCGAGCGCCCCATGCCGACGCCGCCGCCGTGGTGCAGCGACACCCAGGTCGCGCCCGAGGCGACCGCGGTCATGGCGTTGAGCAGCGGCCAGTCGGCGATGGCGTCGGAGCCGTCGAGCATGGCCTCCGTCTCGCGGTACGGCGAGGCGACCGAGCCGCAGTCGAGGTGGTCGCGACCGATCACGATCGGCGCCTTGAGCTCACCGCTCTTGACCATCTCGTTGAACTTCAGGCCCGCCAGGTGGCGCTCCTTGTAGCCGAGCCAGCAGATGCGCGCCGGCAGGCCCTGGTAGTGGACCCGCTCCTGCGCCATGCCGATCCACTTGTGGAGCCGCTCGTTGTCGGGGAACAGCTCGAGGATCGCCTTGTCGGTGGCGGCGATGTCGGCCGGGTCGCCGGAGAGCGCGGCCCAGCGGAACGGGCCCTTGCCCTCGCAGAAGAGCGGGCGGATGTACGCCGGCACGAAGCCCGGGAACTCGAATGCGCGGTCGTAGCCGCCCTTGCGCGCCTCGTCGCGGATCGAGTTGCCGTAGTCGAACACCTCGGCACCGGCGTCCTGGAACTCCACCATCGCCCGTACGTGGGCGGCCATCGACGCCTGTGCGTCCTTGGTGAAGCCCTCCGGGTCGCGCTCGGCGGCGGCGTGCCAGTCCTCGAAGGCCACGCCGACGGGGAGGTAGGACAGGGGGTCGTGCGCCGACGTCTGGTCGGTGACGATGTCGATCGGGGCCTTCATCTCGAGCAGCCGCGGGAAGATCTCCGCGGCGTTGCCGAGCAGGCCGATGGAGAGACCACGCTTCTCGTCGCGGGCCTGGACGGCCAGCTCGAGCGCGTGCTCCAGGTCGTCGGCCTGGACGTCGAGGTAGCGGTGGTCGATGCGGCGGGTGATCCGGCTCTGGTCGACGTCGACGCAGATCGCGACGCCGTCGTTCATCGTCACGGCGAGCGGCTGCGCGCCACCCATGCCGCCGAGGCCGGCGGTCAGGGTGATGGTGCCGGCGAGGGTGCCGCCGAAGCGCTTGTCGGCCACCGCGGCGAAGGTCTCGAAGGTGCCCTGCAGGATGCCCTGGGTGCCGATGTAGATCCACGAGCCGGCCGTCATCTGGCCGTACATGGTGAGGCCGAGCTCCTCCAGGCGGCGGAACTCCTCCCAGTTGGCCCAGTCGCCGACCAGGTTGGAGTTGGCGATGAGCACGCGGGGCGCCCACTTGTTGGTCTTCCAGACGCCGACCGGCTTGCCGCTCTGCACGAGCATGGTCTCGTCGTCCTCGAGGTCGCGAAGCGTGCGCACGAGGGCGTCGTACGCCTCCCAGCTGCGCGCGGCCTTGCCGGTGCCGCCGTAGACGACGAGGTCCTCGGGACGCTCGGCGTTCTCGGGGTCGAGGTTGTTCATCAGCATCCGCAGCGGCGCCTCGGTCTGCCACGACTTCGCGGTCAGCTCGGTGCCGGTCGCGGCGTGGATGGGCAGGCGGGGGTTGTCGGTGGTCATGCGAGTTCTCCGATCACGTTGGCGACGGCACCGGTCACGGACCGGTCGGCGACGAGCTGGTGGGCGATTTCGATCTCGGGGGCGAGGAAGCGGTCGATGCCGGGTCCGCCCACGCCGGCGTTGCGGAGCAGCTCCACGACGGCGCCGGTGGCCGGGCTGGGGGTCAACGGGGCGCGCAGGTCGAGCGCGCGGGCGGCGGTCATCAGCTCGATGGCCAGCACCCGGGTCAGGCCGTCGACGGCCTTGCGCAGCTTGCGGGCCGCGGACCAGCCCATCGAGACGTGGTCCTCCTGCATCGCGCTGCTGGGGATGGAGTCGACGCTGGCGGGGTTGGCCAGGCGCTTGAGCTCCGAGACGATCGCGGCCTGGGTGTACTGCGCGATCATCAGGCCCGAGTCGACGCCCGGGTCGTCGGCGAGGAACGGCGGCAGGCCGTGGTTGCGCGCCTTGTCGAGGAAGCGGTCGGTACGACGCTCCGCGATCGAGGCGAGGTCGGCGGTGACGATCGCGAGGAAGTCGAGCACGTAGGCGACCGGCGCGCCGTGGAAGTTGCCGTTGGACTCGACGCGGTTCTCGTCGGCGAGCACGACCGGGTTGTCGACGGCCGAGGCGAGCTCACGCGAGGCGACGGAGACGGCGTGGGCGACGGTGTCGCGGACGCCACCGTGGACCTGCGGGGAGCAGCGCAGGGAGTACGCGTCCTGGACGCGGTTGCAGTCGGGACCCCGGTGGGACGCGACGACGCCGGAGTCACGCAGGATCGCGGTGAGGTTGGCCGCGGAGGCAGCCTGGCCGGGGTGGGGCCGGATGGCCTGCAGCTCGGGGGCGAACACGCGGTCGGTGCCGAGCTGGCCCTCGACCGACATGGCCGCGGAGATGTCGGCGACCTTGAGCAGGTCGGTCAGGTCGTCGATCGCGAGCACCAGCATGCCGAGCATGCCGTCGGTGCCGTTGATGAGCGCCAGGCCCTCCTTCTCGTGCAGCTCGACCGGGGTGAGACCGGCGGCGGCGAGTGCGGTCGCGGCGTCGGTCAGCTCGCCGTCGGCGTTGCGGACCGGGCCCTCGCCCATGAGGGCGAGCGCGCAGTGCGCGAGCGGCGCGAGGTCGCCGGAGCAGCCGAGCGAGCCGTACTCGTGGACCACCGGCGTGATGCCGTGGGTGAGCAGGCCGGCGAGCAGCTCGGCCGTCTCGCGACGGACACCCGTGCGGCCGGTCGCCAGGGTCGACAGACGCAGCAGCATGAGGCCGCGGACGACCTCGCGCTCGACCTCGGGGCCGCTGCCGGCGGCGTGCGAGCGGACCAGCGAGCGCTGGAGCTGGGCACGCAGCTCGGGGGCGATGTGGCGGGTGGCGAGGGCGCCGAACCCGGTGGAGACGCCGTAGTGGGGCGTCGGGGACGCGGCGAGGTCCTCGATCACCGCGCGCGCCTTGTCGATCGCGGCGAGGGCCTCGTCGCTGAGCACAACAGCGGCGCCGCCACGGGCGACCGCAACCACGTCGTCGAACGAAACCGCGCCCGTTCCGACCGTCACTTTCTCCATGCCTCGATCTTGGGCCCTGGGACTGGCGCCGACCAGCGTCCCGCGGCATGATCGGTCTCAGATCCGAGACAAACCCGGCCGTTCAGGCGGGCGTCGGTGACCACAGGAGGACGTCGTGTCGCAGGTGCCAGCAGCGACCCGGGCCCTGCGGGTCCTCCGCTTCCTCGCCGGCCAGCCCGAGCCGGTCGCCGTCGAGCGGATCGCGCGCGAGCTGGGGATCCCGCGGTCCACGACCTACCACCTGCTCCAGGCGATGGCCGACGAGGGCTTCGTGGTCCACCTCGCCGACGACCGCCGCTACGGCCTCGGCGTCGCGGCCTTCGAGGTGGGGTCTGGCTACTCACGGCAGGCGCCGCTGCAACGCCTGGCCCGGCGCCCGCTCGCGACCCTCGTGGACCGCACCGGTCACAGCGCCCACCTCGCGGTCCCCCACGGCCGCGACGTGCTCTACGTCGTCGAGGAGCGCGCGCCGGGCCGCCCACCGCTCGTCACCGACGTGGGTGTCCGGCTGCCCTCGCACCTGACCGCGAGCGGCCGCGCGATCCTCGCCCACCTGCCCGCCAGCCAGGTCCGGGCGCTCTACCCCGACCGCGCGGCGTTCGTGGACCGGACCGGGGTCGGCCCGGGCTCCCCGACCGCGCTGCGCTCGGTGCTGTCCGAGACCCGCCAGCGCGGCTTCGCGGTCGAGGAGAGCGAGGTCACCGACGGCATGGCCAGCGTCGCCGCCGCGGTCCTCGACCACAACGAGATGCCGGTCGCCGGCGTGGCGATCACCTACCCGACCGAGGAGCTGGACGAGCGACAGCGGGAGCGACTGGCCGGGGCGGTGGTCGCGACCGCCGGGACGCTGACCCGGAGGCTGCGCGGCCGCTAGGTCCCCGCGTCCGGTGCGACCGGAGTGACGGATGGGGTTTCGGCAACCGTTCTCGGGGGGATCGATCGCCCATGAGACTCCTCACCGCCGGGCCGTCGGCACTGCTGCTGACCGCCACCCTCGCCCTGGCCGCCCCCGCTGTCGCCAGCACACCGCAGACCTCGCCGCAGACCTCGCCGCAGACCTCTCCGCAGACCTCGTCCACGGCCGTCCGCGCCGCCGGGCCGGCGATCACCATCGCCGCCAGGAGCACGGTGGTGCCGCGCGGCAAGAAGGTCGTCATCACGGGTGCCGTGGCAAGCAAGAAGGTCACCAGGGTCGCCCTCCAGCAGAAGCGCAAGGGCACCGCGTGGAAGACCCAGGCCACGGTCGCGGTGAAGGCCGACGGCAGCTACCGGCTCAAGGACAGGACCACCACGGCGGTGATCCGCAAGTACCGCGTCGTCAGCGCCGCGGGCCCGAGGAAGAGGTCCGCCAAGGTGAGCGTCGGCGTCTACGAGTGGAAGGACCTGACCAAGCTCGAGCACCGCGCGTTCAGCGGGTGGAGCGTCGAGAAGAGCGTGGAGATCAACGCGACGTCGTACGGCCCTGCGCTCCGCGGCTGGGTCAGCCCGTACGCCGCACCCCTCGCCGACTACAACGTCAACCGCAACTGCGTGTCCCTGCGCGCGCGCTTCGGCCTCAGCGACAAGTCGGACCTCGCCGGGCGCGCGACGATCACCGTGCTGGGCGACGACGTCCCGGCGTACTCGAAGTCCTTCGGCATCACCCAGTCCGAGTACGTCAGCGTGCCCTTGGCGTCGCCGTTCCGGGTGGGGCTGACCTTCACCGTCGAGAACCCCGGCGGTCTGCCGACCGCTCCCGGTGCGGTGCCCGTGGTCGCCGACCCGGAGCTGTTCTGCACCTCCGCCAGCTAGGTCCGGCTCAACGCTCTGCCGCGAGGTCGGCTCCGGGGCTGCCCCCGAAGCCGACCTCGTTGCCGTCCGGGTCCCGGTAGATCACCTTGCGCACGCCGTCGCCGTAGACCTCCTCGTCGGCGGGCTCGACTCCCCGCTCGGCGATGGCGGCCACCCGGGCGCCGAGGTCGTCGACGAAGAGCGTCTGCGCGGCGTACCCGGCTCGCTCGGGCCGCTCCTCCACGACCAGCCAGCGGTGCGGGGCCACCTCCCACACGGACTCCTTCTCGTGGGCCATGAAGGTGGGCGGGCCGCCGAGCAGCGCCTCGTACCAGGGGCGCACCGCCGCGTGGTCGCGCACGCAGATGCCCGCGAACAGCTCGACTCCGTCGGCCAGGAACTCGCTCATGCAGGGGCGGACCGGCCGGCGCCGCCGGACTCATCGGTACGGCGCACGCGAGCGGCCCACCAGGCGTGGACGTCGTCGCCGCCCGCGTAGGCGGCGGTCATCGCCCCTCCGACGGCCGCGAGCAGCCCGGTCCGCTCGCCCGCCCCCGCCCTCTGGGCCCGTCGCGCCAGATCGGCCCCCTCGGCCCAGGCGTCGGCATCGGTCGGCAGCGGCAGGGCGGCGAGCTGGCGGGCGCTGACCTTGACCGAGCCGGGCGTCAGGCCGGTGCCGAGGTAGCGCGTGGCGGCGTGGGCGACGACCGGGGGTGCGAGCAGCACGGCGAGCAGCCGCCACAGGTCGTCCAGATCGTGGGGTACGACGCTCACGACCGGCACCGACGGAAGCCAGGCACCGGCCTCGTCGGCGACCGCCTCGATCACGCGTCCCTGCCCCGCGACCAGCAGCTTGGGGACCAGGCGCGCCTCGGCCCAGCGGGCCAGCGCCCCGTCGGAGCGCAGGGCGTCGAGGTCGACCGACGGGGCGTCGTACCGGCGGCGGGCGAAGCGGGTCGGCACACTCCCCCAGCGCGACTCGGCCGGGTCGATCAGGCCGGTGGTGACCAGCGGCACCCCACCGGCGAGGCGGTCGTGCACGAAGGGCGCGAGCCCGTAGTACTGGTCGCGGAAGTCGGCCGTGCAGGCCGCGAGGTCGCCGAGCGTGCCGGCGCCGGCGGGCAGCGAGACCGCGGGGATGCCGAACCCGGGCGCCGCGAGGGCGCCCCAGCCGTCGGGGTCGGTGGCCGGGGTGGCGCCGATCCGGACGACCGGGACGCAGGTGAGCACCGTCGTGCCCTCGAAGACCGGGCGGTCGCTGCACCAGAAGTCGGTGACGGCGCCGCGCTCGGCGACGACGGCGCGGACCGGGCCCGCGTCGCGCGCGGCGAGGACGGAGATCGGCTGGACCAGCGCCACCGTGCCGCCGGGGACGACGAGGTCGAGCGCCCGGCGCAGGAACACCGCACTGGTGTCGGTGTAGGCCCCCAGCTCCCGGCGATGTGCCTCGTTGCGCCCGGCCGATCGGCGTCGCAGCTGGCCGAGGAAGGGCGGGTTGCCGACCACGGCGTCGAAGGTCCGGTCCTGCCAGGCGGTCAACCCGTCGGCGACCACCACCCGGGCGGCGATCTCCGCCGACGGCACGCTCGGGTCGAGCTCCTGCAGCCGCTCCCGGGCGATCCGTACGGCGTCGGGGTCGAGGTCGGAGCCGTGGACCGCGCGGACGCCGAGCCGGCGGGCGGCCGCGACCAGGAAGTGCCCGGTGCCGCAGGCCGGATCGAGCACGCTTCCCCGGGGCGGGAGGGCGCGGTCGAGCACCCACTCGACGAGCTCGGCGGGCGTGTAGAAGGAGCCTTGAGCACGCCGCCGGTCGCGCTCGTGGACGGCGAGGTGGCGCTCGTAGGCGTCGGCGGCCTCGTCCGCCCCTGTCCCGCGCGCCATGCTGGGGAGATTAGAGGAAGCCTGTTATAGTCAGAATGACTACAACATCGAGGAGCTGCGATGGACCCCCTCGTCCCGACCACCGGACTGCTCACCGACCGCTACGAGCTCACCATGCTCGACTCCTTCGTGCGCGACGGCAGCGCCGGGCGACCGGCGGTCTTCGAGGCCTTCGCCCGCCGCCTGCCCGACGGCCGCCGGTACGGCATGCTCGCCGGGCTCGGCCGGCTGCTGGAGGCGATCGAGCACTTCACCTACGACGCCGACGAGCTCGCGTGGCTGCGGGAGCAGGGGGTCATCGGCGCCGAGACCGCCCGGTGGCTGGCGGACTTCCGGTTCTCCGGCGACATCGACGGCTACCGCGAGGGCGACCTCTACTTCCCCGGCAGCCCGATCCTCACGGTCACCGGGACGCTCGGGGAGTGCCTGCTGCTGGAGACGCTGGCACTGAGCATCCTCAACCACGACACGGCCATCGCCAGCGCGGCCGCCCGCATGGTCGACGCCGCCGGCGGCCGGCCGATCATCGAGATGGGCGGGCGGCGCACCCACGAGGAGGCGGCGGTCGCGACCGCGCGGGCGGCGTACCTCGCCGGGTTCGCGACGACGAGCAACCTCGCCGCCGGCCGGCGCTTCGGCGTACCGACCGCCGGCACCGCGGCGCACGCGTTCACGCTCGCGCACGACACCGAGGCCGATGCCTTCCGCAGCCAGGTCGAGGCATTGGGGGTCGGCACGACGCTGCTGGTCGACACCTACGACATCGCCGCCGGCATCCGCACCGCGGTCGAGGTGGCGGGCACCGGGCTCGGCGCGGTCCGGATCGACTCGGGCGACCTGGCCGAGGAGTCCCACAAGGCGCGCCAGCTGCTCGACTCGCTCGGCGCCACGCAGACCCGGATCGTGGTCACCAGCGACCTCGACGAGTTCGTGATCACCGCGCTCGCGGACGCCCCCATCGACGGGTACGGCGTCGGCACCCGCGTCGCCACCGGCTCGGGCCACCCGACGGCGAGCATGGTCTACAAGCTGGTCGCGATCGCCGACGCACCCGGCGAGCCGCTGCGCTCGGTGGCCAAGAAGTCCAAGGACAAGGGCTCGGTCGGCGGCCGCAAGCACGCCTTCCGCGAGTACGACGCGGGCGGCACCCTCGTCGCCGAGTGGTTCACCGGGCAGGACGCTCCCCCGCCCGGCCCCGGCGCCCGGCCGGTCCAGGTCGCACTGGTCCGGGCCGGCGAGGTCGTGCACCGGCCGACGCTCGCCGAGGTGCGCGACTTCGCCGCCGCGACCCTGGCCACCCTGCCGGCCGAGGCGCGCACGGTCGCCGCCGGTCCGGCGTACCTCACCACCATGCTTCGAGAGGAGACAGCAATGGACACCACCCGCGCCCTGGTCGTCGTCGACGTCCAGAACGACTTCGTCGAGGGCGGCTCGCTCGGCGTCACGGGCGGCCGCGAGGTCGCCGAGCGGATCAGCGAGCACCTGGCGGCGCACGCGGGCGACTACGCCGTCGTGGCGGCCTCGCGCGACTGGCACCACGCCGGCGAGACCAACGGCGGCCACTTCCACGCCCCCGGCGAGGAGCCGGACTTCGTGACCACGTGGCCGGTGCACTGCGTGCAGGGCGAGGCCGGCTCCGAGTACGCGCCGGAGCTGGCCACCGACGCGGTGACGCACCACGTCGTCAAGGGCATGGGCGAGCCGGCGTACTCGGCCTTCGAGGGCGTCACCGCCGAGGGCGACCGGCTCGCCGAGGTGCTGCGCGCGGCCGGCGTGACCGAGGTCGACGTCACGGGCATCGCCACCGACTACTGCGTACGGGCCACCGCGCTCGACGCGGCGAGGGCCGGCTTCCGGGTCCGGCTGCTCGACGGCCTGCACGCCGGCGTCGCCCCGGACTCGTCGAAGGCGGCGCTCGAGGAGCTGGCCGCGGCCGGCGTGGAGGTCGGGCGATGACCTACACCTCCGAGCACCCGCCGTTCGCGGTCGCCGTCGACCTGGCCGTGTTCACGATCCGTGACGGAGCGCTCGCCGTGCTGCTCGTCGAGCGTGGCGAGGAGCCGTTCGCGGGCTCGTGGGCGTTGCCCGGAGGGTTCGTCGAGCCGGACGAGGACGCCGAGCAGGCGGCCTGGCGCGAGCTGCGCGAGGAGACGGGGATGGACCGGTTCCCCGGCCACCTCGAACAGCTGCGCACCTACTCCGCCCCCGACCGCGACCCCCGCCAGCGCGTGGTGTCCATCGCCCACGTGGCCCTGGCCCCCGACCTGCCCGAGCCGCAGGCCGGCACCGACGCCGCCGACGCGCGCTGGTGGGTGGTCGACGACCTGCTGGAGGGCACCGCGGACATCGACGGACCCACCCTCGCCTTCGACCACCGCCAGATCCTGCTCGACGCCCGCGAGCGGGTCCGGGCCAAGCTGGAGTACACCACGCTGGCCACCGAGTTCGTCGCCGAGCCGTTCACGCTGCCCGAGCTGCGCCGCGTGTACGCCGCCGTCTGGGGCACGCCTCCGGACCTCGGCAACTTCCGGCGGAAGGTCCTCGGCACGGAGGGGTTCGTCGTCCCCACCGACGTCCGGGGCGAGGCGACGGAAGCCGGCGGGCGGCGGGCGCTGCTGTACCGGCGCGGCACCGCGACCGTCGTCCAGCCGCCGATGGCGCGGGGCTGATCCGGCGCGGCGTGTCGTTGCGGTTTGGTCCCAAACCGCGACGACACGCCGATGGAGCGTGCGGTTTGGGACCAAACCGCGACGTCGTCCTCAACCCACTGGTTGACAACGCCGGTCGTCAGGCGTCTAATCAACCATGTGGTTGAGCAAGACGACCGGCTGTCGCGGGTCTTCGGCGCCCTGGCCGACCCGACCCGGCGCGACATGGTGGCCCGCCTGGCGGCGGGCGACGCGACGGTGAGCGAGCTCGCGGCGCCGTACGACGTCTCGCTCCAGGCGGTCTCCAAGCACCTCAAGGTGCTAGAGGAGGCGGGCCTGGTGCGGCGCAGCCGTGACGCGCAGCGGCGACCGGTGCACCTGGATGCGGAGGTGTTCGACCTGATGACGAAGTGGATCGAGCGCTACCGGCAGCAGGCCGAGGAGCGCTACCGACGACTGGACCAGGTCCTCGCCCGGATGCAGGGCAAGGACACCGACACCGAAACGAGCACGCAGCGACACGAAGGAGCAGCAGGATGACCACGAGCAGCACGGCCCCCGAGGTCCTGATCGAGGCGGACCCCGACGTCCCCACGGTCCGGATCGTCCGCGAGTTCGACGCCCCGCGCGAGCTCGTCTTCCGCGCCCACGTCGAGCCCGACCTGGTCAAGCAGTGGATGGGCCCCGACTCGATCGGGATGGCGATCGACGTGTGGGACATCCGCACCGGTGGCGAGTACCGCTACACCGCGCTGCGCGACGGTGAGGAGGTCGCGCACTTCTACGGCGCGGTGCACCGGGTCGACGAGAACGAGAAGATCGTGCAGACCTTCGGCTTCGAGGAGATGCCCGACGCGGTCAGCCTCGACACGATGGTCTTCGTCGAGCTGCCCGGCGGCCGCTGCCGGCTCGAGGCGCTCTCGGTGGTCTACGACTTCGAGTCGCGCGCGGGCATGCTCGCCAGCGGCATGGAGGTCGGGATCAACGAGGGATACGCCGCCCTCGACCGCCTGCTCGCCTCCCTCACCGGGGCCCAGCAGTGATCCCCGGCAACCCGGCCGAGGAGCACCGCAGCATCGCGGGCACTTTCGGCGATCGCGTCCGGGGCGTGGCGGCGGACGGGTGGGACGCCCCCACACCCGTGCAGGAGTGGAGGGCGCGCGACGTCGTGCGTCACCTCGTCGAGTGGTTCCCGGCGTTCCTCGCCGACGGCTCCGACATCAAGCTGGCGCCCGGCCCGGACCTCGACGTCGACCCGGTCGCGGCATGGGAGCACCACGCGGCCGCGGTCCAGGCCGTCCTCGACGACCCGGCCAACGCCGAGGTCACCTTCGCGCACCCGCGGCTTCCCCAGATGCCGCTCCCCCGTGCGATCTCGGAGTTCTACACCGGCGACGTCTTCATGCACACCTGGGACCTCGCCCGCGCCACCGGCCAGGACGACACCCTCGACGAGGAGCGCTGCCGGGTGATGGTCGAGGGGATGGCACCGCTCGACGAGATGCTCCGCCAGAGCGGGCAGTACGGTGCGCGGGTCCCGGTCGCCGAGGATGCACGCTGGCAGGACCAGCTGGTCGGGTTCATCGGCCGCGACCCGTCGTGGCAGCCGTCCTGAAATCAGCTCGATCGATGTCGGCGGCGCGTCCTAGCCTGCTGTCATGGCGTACGACGAAGAGCTGGCCGGCCGGGTCCGCGACCTCCTCGCGGACGAGCCCGGTGCCGCCGGCCGGGAGCTGACCGAGAAGAGGATGTTCGGCGGGCTGGGCTTCATGGTCGGCGGCAACATGGCGGTCGCGGCCAGCGGCCAGGGTGGCCTGATGGTGCGCGTCGACCCGGCCGAGGGTGACGAGCTGGTCGCCACGACGGCGGCCTACCCGATGGAGATGCGCGGGCGCGCGATGAGCGGCTGGCTGCGCGTCGACCTCGCCGACGTCGCGACCGACGAGGCGCTCGGTGCGTGGGTGCACCGCGGCGCGTCGTACGCCGCGACGCTGCCACCGAAGTGAGGACCTTCTGGGCGGCCCTGCCCTCCGAGGGCCGCTGGCTGCTGTCGACGGTCGCGATCCAGACCCTGGGCCGCGGCCTGACCCTGCCGTTCACGCTGATCTACCTGCACGAGGTCCGCGGGTTCGAGCTCGGTCTGTCCGGCACCCTGATGGCGCTCATCGCGGTCGTCGGCTTCCTCGTGACCGGACCGAGCGGCGCGATGGTGGACCGGTACGGCGCCCGCGCGGTGCTCCTCGCCGGTCTGGCCGCGATGATCGTGGGCAACCTGATCCTCGCCTTCGCGACCACCCCCGCCGTGGCGGCGGTGGCGCTGGTGCTCGTCGGCTTCAACTTCGGCGTCTCCTGGCCGGCGTTCAACGCGCTGATCGCGGCGGTGGTGAGCGGCGAGGTGCGCCAGCAGTACTTCGGGGTCAACTTCGCCCTGGTCAACCTCGGCATCGGCGTCGGCGGGGTGGTCGGCGGCCTGTTCGCCGACGTCGACCGGCCGGGCACGTTCACCGCGATCTTCGTCGGCGACGCCCTGACCGGGCTGGTGCCGCTCGCGCTGCTGCTGGGCCCGCTGCGCCACGTCCACGGCCGGGCGAGCACCCCGGAGGACGACGGCGGGACCACCGGCGTCGGCTACCTCGCGATCCTCAGGCAGCCGGCCGTGCGCTGGCTGACCCTGCTCACCTTCGTCGGCACCTTCATCGGCTACGGCCAGCACGAGGCCGGCTTCCCGGGCTTCGCCCGCCAGGCCGCCGAGGTCTCGACCCGCACCATCGGCCTGGCCTTCGCCGTCAACACCGTGGTCATCGTCGTGCTGCAGTTCTCGGTGCTCAACCGGATCAAGCGCCACCTGCGCACGCGGGTGATGGTGGTGATGGCCCTGGTGTGGGCGGTCGCCTGGGGACTGCTCGGCGCGGCCGGCGTCGTCCCCGGTGGCGCTCTCGCGATCGCCGGCGTGCTCGCCTACATGGCCGTGTTCGCGCTCGGCGAGACCCTGCTCCAGCCGACGGTCCCGGCGATGGCCAACGACCTCGCGACCGACCACACCCGTGGCCGCTACAACGCGATCACCGCCGCGGCCTTCCAGGGCGGCGCGATCGCCGGTCCGGTGGTCGCGGGGTTCCTGCTCGAGCACGACCTCGCGGCGGCGTACGTCGCGGTCATGGTGGCGGGCTGCGCGGCCATCGCGGCGATGGCCCTGGTGCTCGAGCGTCACGTCCCGGCGGCCGCCAACGGACGCGCCGACGTGACGTCCCCCACGACCGAGGTCGTTTGAATCCACACGATTTCGTGGCGAACCCTTCCCAACCGTAGGGTTTCCGGTGTGAAGCACACGGTCCACGCATGATCTCGTTGAAGTCGTTCTGGACCGCGCTTCCCACCGAGGGCCGGTGGCTGCTGTCCACGGTGGCGGTCTCGACGCTCGGCCGCGGCCTGGTCCTCCCCTTCACGCTGATCTACCTCCACGAGGTGCGCGGGTTCGGCCTCGGCCTCTCCGGCACGCTGATGGCGCTCATCGCCGTCTCGGCATTCGTGGTGACCGGTCCCAGCGGCGCCCTGACCGACCGGTACGGCGCCCGCGTGGTCATGCTCGGCGGCCAGTCGGCGATGGTGGCCGGCACGATCCTGCTCGCGTTCGCGACCACGCCGGTCGCCGCGGCGGTCGCGCTGCTCCTGCTCGGCGTCAACTTCGGGGCGTCCTGGCCGGCGTTCAACTCCCTCATCGCGACCGTGGTCGAGGGCGAGGTGCGCCAGCAGTACTTCGGCGTGAACTTCGCGCTCACCAATCTCGGCCTCGGGGTCGGCGGCATCGTCGGCGGCCTGTTCGCCGACGTCGCCCGCCCGGAGACCTTCACGACGATCTACCTCGCCGACGCCGCGTCCGGCCTGATCCCGCTCGCACTCTTCCTCGGCCCGCTGCGTCACCTGCACGGCCGGGTGCTCCATCCACCGCGCACCCTCGAGGCCGGCCGGGCGGGCGGGTACCGCACCATCCTGCGCAGCCCCGCCGTGCGCTGGCTGACGCTGCTCACCTTCGTCGCCACCTTCATCGGCTACGGCCAGTTCGAGGTCGGCCTGCCCGCCTTCGCCCGCGGCGAGGCCGGGCTGTCGACCGAGATGATCGGGCTCGGGTTCGCCCTCAACACCTTCGTCATCGTGGCCTTCCAGTTCACCGTGATGGGCCGGATCCGCGGGCGACGCCGGACCCGGGTGCTGGCCGTGATGGCGCTGCTCTGGGCGGCCGCCTGGCTGCTCATGGGCGCCGGTGCGCTGGCTCCCGGCAGCGCCCTCGCGATCACCGGCCTCCTCGGCTTCGGGATCGTCTTCGGCGTCGGCGAGACCCTGCTCCAGCCCACGCTGCCCGCGATCAACAACGACCTCGCCGCCGACCACCTGCGCGGGCGCTACAACGCACTGAACGCCGCGGCGGTGCAGGCCGGCACGGTCGCCGGCCCGGTCGTCGCCGGGCTGCTGCTCGAGCACGGCCAGGCCGGGGCGCTGATCGGGCTGATGGTGCTCGGCTGCGGGGCGATCGCGGTGGTGACGGGCGTGCTCGAGCGACATCTGCCGGTGGCGGTCAACGGGCGGGCCGTCGCCGTACCGGTCAGGTAGCAGTCGCCGGGCTGGCGAACCACAGCGTCCGGTGGGTCCAGTTCCCCGGCCCGAGCCGCTTGCCCGAGCAGACCACGATCACGACCTCCGGCGGACCGTCGACCGCGTCCCAGCCCGGGAAGCCGGCGGTGGCGAGCACCTCGGTCCGCTCGGTCACCCGGTAGCAGGCCACCTGCCGGGCCTCGCCTCTGCCGGTCGCCAGCTCGATCCGGCCGCCCACCTGTAGCCCGGCGAGCAGCTTGTTGCCCATCGCGGTGCCGTCCGGCCAGGTGTGGGTGTTCAGCAGCACGTGCCCCTCGACGGACCCCGGCTCGATGCCACCGCGGTCCCACGCGAAGGAGAGCTTGTCGGACACGGGCGGTACGCCGGGCACCCCGGCCGCGTCGCGCGGCAGGGCCAGCACACGTGCCTTGCGGGCGACGCCGTCGACGGTGATCGAGGTCGGGACGAAGGCCGTCGTCGCGGGCCGCGCGCACGGGTCGGGGGCGGGCGGCCTCGGCAAGCCGCTCAAGCCGATCGTGCA